>JAZTZP010000097.1:0-65182 GCA_045637525.1 Clostridia bacterium
GTTCCTTAAATATGTTAATTTTCTTAGAAAACAATCCCTCAGTCGCTTTCAGCGACAGCTCCCTGGAGGTGAATTGACTTTCGTCAAGAGAAGCCACCCTGGGGTGTTACACAAGGGAGCCTATTTGCAAAGCGTACCGAAATCCTACTGCAAACACGCAGATAAACTATAATTTGTCTTCCTGAATAAATACAAAAAATCATGGATCCGAAAATCCATGATTTTTTGTGCATATAATTAATCTATATTATTCAGCCATCTTTGCGAGCTTAGCATACTTTTCTTCTGCGCTCTTAACAGCATTTGCAAAGAGTTCCTTTGCTCTTTCAGGATTTGAACGAGCAAGTGAGTTATAACGAACTTCACCCATAAGGAAGTCTTCATAGCTTGCAGACGGAGCCTTTGAATCAAGCTGGAACGGATTCTTTCCTTCATCAGCAAGTCTCGGGTCAAATCTGAACAAGTGCCAGTAGCCTGCTTCTACAGCCTTCTTCTCTTCTGTCTGAGCAATGCTCATACCGCCCTTAATACCATGGTTAATACATGGAGCGTAAGCGATAATAAGTGAAGGTCCGTTGTAGCTCTCAGCTTCGTGGAATGCCTTCAAGCACTGAGCCTGGTTAGCACCCTGAGCAACCTGAGCAACATATACATATCCATAGCTCATTGCAATTGCAGCAAGATCCTTCTTCTTAACTTCCTTACCGGCAGCTGCAAACTGTGCAATAGCACCTGTCGGTGTAGCCTTAGAAGACTGACCGCCTGTATTAGAATAAACCTCAGTATCGAATACGAGAACGTTTACATCCTCACCTGATGCAAGAACGTGGTCAACGCCGCCGAAACCGATATCATAAGCCCATCCGTCACCGCCGAATATCCAGCATGACTTCTTAGAAAGATATTCTTTATCAGCTAAAACGTCCTTAGCTTCCTGTGAATTTATAGCAGCAACAGCAGCAAGAAGTTCATCAGCAGCAACCTTGTTGCACTTACCGCAGTTCTTTGTTTCCATAAACTTATCAAATGCCGGCTTAACACTCGGATTAGCGTCAGCAACAGCAGCTGCCTTTTCAATTGCAGATTCTCTCAATGTGTTCTGAGCAAGGAACATACCGTAACCAAACTCAGCGTTATCCTCAAACAATGAGTTAGCCCATGCAGGACCATTTCCGTTAGCATCAACAGTATACGGTGTTGAAGGAGCAGAACCACCCCAGATTGAAGAACATCCTGTTGCATTTGCAAGGAACATTCTGTCACCGAACAATTGTGTAACAAGCTTAGCATACGGTGTTTCACCACAGCCTGCGCAAGCGCCTGAGAACTCAAGATAAGGCATCTTGAACTGACTACCTTTAACAGTAGTATCCTTAAACTTCTCTAATACTTCTGCCTTAGGAGCAATCTTCACGCCGTAATCAAATACAGCCTGCTCATTAAGCTGAGTATCAAGCGGTCTCATAACGAGTGTATCTGCCTTGTTGTTGCCCGGACATACATTAGCACAAGATCCGCAACCTGTACAGTCAAGAACTGAAACAGCCAGAGCAAAGTACAAGCCGTCCATCTGCATCATATTCTTATACTTGATGCCTTCAGGAGCGTTGTCAAGCTCTTCTTTAGTCAGAACAACAGGTCTGATACAAGCGTGAGGACATACATAAGAACATTGTCCGCACTGTATACATGTATCTGCGTTCCATGTAGGAACATCTATTGCAATACCTCTCTTCTCGAAAGCAGAAGAACCGAGAGGAACTTCACCGTTTACATATGGTGAGAAAGTAGATACAGGAAGAGTCATTCCCTTGAATGAGTTAACCGGTACAAGCACGTTATTTACATAATCGATAAGCTTGCCTTCGCCTGCATATGATACAGTAATGTCTTCATATTCAGCGTTCTTCCAGCTCTCAGGAACTTCAACCTTAACAACCTGCTCTGCACCTGCATCAATAGCATCGTGATTCATCTTAACGATTGCATCACCCTTCTTTGAGTAAGAAGCAGTAGCAGCTTCCTTCATGTACTTAATAGCATCTTCAGCCGGAATAATGTCAGCTAACTTAAAGAATGCTGATTGAAGTACAGTGTTGATTCTGTTACCAAGACCGATTTCCTTACCGATCTTAACACCATCTATTGTATAGAACTGAATGTTATTGTCAGCAATATACTTCTTAACTTGTCCCGGAAGATGTTCTTCGAGTTCTTCAGCATTCCAGCTGCAGTTAAGAAGGAATACACCGCCCGGCTTAACGTCAGATACCATATCATATTGTCTGATGTATGATGCCTTATGACAAGCAACAAAGTCAGCCTTGTTAATAAGATATGTTGATGTAATCTTAGCGTTACCGAAACGTAAGTGTGATACAGTAAGACCGCCTGACTTCTTTGAGTCATAGTCAAAGTAAGCCTGAACATTCATGTCTGTATGGTCACCGATAATCTTTACAGAGTTCTTGTTAGCACCAACAGTACCGTCTGCGCCAAGACCCCAGAACTTACAGCTTGTAATTCCTTCCGGTGTTGTGTCCGGATTCTCTGTGATTTCGAGTGAAAGATTTGTAACATCGTCTTTAATACCGATTGTGAAATGCTTCTTCTCAGTATTTTTAAATGCAGCTATAATCTGAGCCGGTGTTGTATCCTTTGAAGCAAGACCATAACGACCTGCAAGTACAGGAATATTTGCAAACTCAGACTCATTAAGAGCAGCTACAACATCAAGATACAAAGGCTCACCGATAGCACCTGACTCCTTAGTTCTGTCAAGAACTGTGATGTACTTAACAGTCTTAGGAATAGCATCTACAAAGTGCTTGATTGAGAACGGTCTGTAAAGTCTTACCTTAATCATACCAACCTTAGCACCGTTTGCATTCATATAATCAACAGTTTCTGAAATTGTGTCACAAGATGAACCCATTGCTACGATAATATGCTCAGCATCAGCAGCACCGTAGTAGTTGAACAACTTGTAATCTGTACCAATCTTTGCATTTACCTTATCCATGTACTCTTGTGTAAGATCAGGTATAGCATCGTAATATTTATTTACAGCTTCCTTAGCCTGGAAGAATATATCACCGTTTTGAGCAGTACCGCGCTGTGCCGGATGCTCAGGATTAAGTGAGCTTCTTCTGAAAGCGTTTATTGCATCCCAGTCAACTAATTCTGCTAAATCTTCGTAATCCCAGCAAGCTACCTTCTGATACTCATGACTTGTTCTGAAACCGTCAAAGAAGTGAAGGAAAGGTACTCGACCTTTAATTGTTGTAAGATGAGCAACAGCGCCTAAGTCCATAGCTTCCTGCGGGTTTGTTGATGCGATCATCGCAAAACCTGTCTGACGGCAAGCCATAACGTCCTGGTGGTCACCAAATATTGATAATGCGTGTGAAGCAAGTGTTCTTGCTGATACATTGAATACGCAAGGTAATAATTCACCTGCGATTTTGTACATGTTCGGAATCATAAGGAGCAAGCCTTGTGATGCTGTGTAAGTAGTTGTAAGAGCACCTGCTGTAAGTGAACCGTGAACAGTTCCGGCAGCACCGGCTTCTGACTGCATTTCTGCAACCTTAACAGTTCTTCCGAATATGTTTTTCATACCGGCAGCAGCCCATTTGTCAGTAACTTCTGCCATGTTTGATGATGGTGTAATCGGATAAATAGCAGCAACATCTGTAAACGCATATGATGCATATGCGGCAGCGTTGTTACCATCCATCGTCTTCATTTTTCTAGCCATCGGATTCGCCTCCTGTAAAAAAGTTAATTTTAATGTGTGCATTCTATTACACACATACACTACTATAATACCACTAATCCGCAAGAAAATCAAGAGAAAAGTGAATATTTTTTTTATAAAATGCTATTTTTTTTTAATTTTAGCAAGAATGTTTGTTTTTTTTATAATATTTTTGTGTTTTTTGTGCATTTATAATACTCATTCTTTTATATGAATTATAACCTGCTCAATAATCTTCTTAACATGGTCATCATCAAGCGAGTAAAAAGTGTGTCTGTCCTCTCTGCGAGCCTTAACAAGTCTTGCATTTTTGAGAACTCTCAGCTGATGACTGATTGCGGACTGACTCATACCGAGTTTTTGGCATATGTCATACACGCACAGCTCCCTGTCAAATAATACCCATAAGATTCTTATTCTTGTATTATCACTGAATACCTTAAACACCTCAGCTAACCTGCTTGTAGTTTCCTCATCGGGAAGCTCATTCTGCAAAAGCTCCACAACCTCCGGATTATACAGACAAAACCGGCATTTTTCTTCCTCCATAACATACGCCTCCTCTGTCAATTACTTCCCCCTGCTTTCAAGCCACACCACCAACACAGAAACATCCGCCGGAGAAACTCCTGAAATTCTCGAGGCCTGCCCCAGAGATTCCGGTCTTATCTTATCAAGCTTCTGTCTCGCCTCTAACCTCAGTCCGTGAATTGAGCCGTAGTCTGCGTCTTTTGGCAAAAGCTTGCTCTCTAATTTATGAAACTGCTCGACCTGAGCCGCCTGTCTTGCAATATACCCCTCATACTTCAGTTTAATTTCAACCTGTTCGCATACATCCTCCGGCAAAGCTTCACGCTCCGGATCAATCTCGGCAAGCTTCCCGTAATCAATCTCTGTACGCTTGAGCATATCAGACATCCTTATGCCTGTTTTAACAGGCGAAGAGCCGTATTTTTCCAGAAGCGGATTTCCGACCTTCGGAGTCACCACAATCGCCGATATTCTCTTAATCTCTTTATCAATCATATCAAGCTTCTCTATAAGCCTGTTATATCTTTCTTCGCTTATAAGTCCCGCTCTGTATCCTATCGGAGTCAGCCTCTCGTCAGCATTATCCTGACGAAGCAACAACCTGTACTCAGAACGTGATGTCATCATACGATATGGCTCATTAGTTCCTTTTGTTATAAGATCGTCAATAAGAGTGCCTATATACCCGTCACTCCTCTTTAGCATTACAGGCTCTTTCCCGCTCAGTTTAAGCGCCGCATTCATTCCGGCAATAAGCCCCTGAGCCGCAGCTTCCTCATAACCACTCGTCCCGTTAAACTGTCCCGCTCCGTATATACCCGGGAAATCCTTAAACTCTAAAGTTGCATCCAACTGTGTAGGATCACAGCAATCATATTCTATCGCATATGCCGGCCGCATAATCTCAACATTTTCAAGACCTTTAATCGAACGAAGCATTTTAATCTGAACATCCTCAGGAAGACTTGTGCTTATTCCCTGTGCATAAACCTCTTTCGTATCAAGCCCCATCGGTTCCATAAACAACTGATGCCTCGGCTTGTCAGCAAATCTCACAACCTTATCTTCTATCGACGGACAATACCGCGGACCTATTCCGTCTATACGACCACTGTAAAGCGGAGCTCTTGACAGGTTGTCCATAATAATTTTGTGTGTATCTTCATTGGTATATGTAAGATAACACGCTGCCTTATTCTCGCCCGGATTTTCGGTTTCAAAAGAAAACGGAACAATATGATCGTCGCCCGTTTCCTCCTCCATCTTTGAATAGTCTATGGTATCACCGTGAATTCTCGCCGGAGTTCCTGTTTTGAAACGTCTGATTTCCATACCCATTTTTTTGAGGTTTTCAGATAATTCATTCGCCGGGAACATTCCGTCCGGGCCGCTTTCACGTTCGTAATCACCAATTAAAATTTTACCTTTTAAGTAAGTTCCGGTCGCAATTATAACAGCTTTTACCTTATACGTCATTCCCGTATGTGTAAGAACTCCGTAAACTGTGCCGTCTTTTCTTATAATATCAGTTATCTCCGCCTGTTTAATCTGAAGATTTTCGCAATCCTCAATACGGCGTTTCATTTCCATGTGATAACGCTTCCTGTCTATCTGACATCTGAGCGAATGAACAGCAGGACCTTTTCCTCTGTTCAACATTTTAGACTGTATAAAAGCGGCATCTGCCGCTTTTCCCATCTCTCCGCCCAAGGCGTCAACCTCACGTACAAGATGCCCTTTTGCCGTACCACCTATACTCGGATTGCACGGCAGATTCGCAACAGCGTCAAGACTTATGGAAAACATAACAGTCTTCATACCAAGCCTCGCCGCCGCAAGTGCCGCCTCTATCCCGGCATGTCCGCCGCCTATTACAGCAACGTCATAGCTTCCGCCAATATACTCCATTATTCGGTATCTCCCTTCGATTCAGGTACGAATATTCTGCTTATTGTTCTTGCCGCATAAAACTCAATCGGATATTTCGCAAATCCAACAAAAAACAGGAATGAAAGAATCAGTGCAAACAGCGGATTTAAGTAATTAAACATAGCAAATACCATAGCAGCACAGATTATTGTAAGTACAAGATTCATAGGTGCCTTACCAAGCGCAAGAATCAATGAGTTTTTATATAAATCCTTCAACTTACATTCATAAGTAACCATTATCTGATAAATATAAAAATGCATAAACGTATACACAAGCATAAGCATCAGGGACATGCATCCGAGTATTACCCATATGGTTGCACCCGACTGAGCCTGTTGAAAATAGAAAACAATTGCATTCACTCCAAGACAAAGCACCAAAACATCCACTACCGCTACTATAATAGCCTGCTTGAAGTTTTCTTTAAATCTCTGAAAAAAGTCACTCATAATCCACGAATGTTCTTCTCGGGTAAAGCATCTTGTTATATACGAAAACGCCGCCGATGCCGGTCCGGATCCCCAAAGAACAAGCATAGTTACGGAAAAATACATCCCAAGCATCCAGACTCCGCTTGCCGCTTCGGTTTGAATTGCTTCCATATCAACAGACGCACCGACTGCCGTAGCCGCCTCAGAAATGAGCCCTTCAAAATTAATCGGGAAAAATAAAAACAAAATATTCATTATAATCAGCATCGGAATACTGCATATAAAATAAAGCATAGTAGTTTGCGCAAGCTTTCCGAATTTCCTTTTCAAAAGCTCTAAGTATAAAAACAAACCCTTTTTCTTTGGCGCATCCTTATCAACTCCCGGTCCGGGCTTATTGTAATTGTATCTGAAAATACCCATTTTCAAATCCGTCCTTTCATGTCACAAAAAATTAATAAAAATTTATTCCTCTTACTATTGTAACATAAAATTTAATATGTTACAATGGGTATAATAAAAAATAAATGTTAATTTTTTTTGAACAGAGGCAAAAAATCAATGAAAGAAATCAAAATAAACGCAAATGATGCCAATCAGAGATTGGATAAATTCCTTATAAAATACCTTCCCGGTATGCCAAAATCAATGATTTATAAAGGAATACGCAAAAATTTTGTGCGTATAAACGGTAAGCACGCAAAGTCACCGGACATTGTTCTGAAAGAAAATGATTTACTTACGCTGTATTTTAAGGACGAATTTTTCAATATGCCCAAAAAGACTTTTACGTCAGTCCCATATGATTTAGATATTGTCTTTGAAGACCAAAACCTACTGATTATTAATAAAAAGCCCGGAGTAAGCGTTCATGACGAGGACAGAAAAACCTCCGCCACACTTATCGATATGGTAAAAAGCTATTTATACGATGCAGGAGAATACAACCCTGAAAATGAACATAGCTTTTCCCCCGCCTTTTGTTCACGTCTTGATAAAAACACAGGCGGTCTCATTACCTGTGCAAAAAACGCGGCTTCACTCCGTGAAATAAACAATCTTTTAAAAGAACATCATATAAAAAAATACTACACCTGCATTGCAGAGGGAAAGTTTAATAAAAAGCATGATATATTAAAAGACTATCTCTTGCGGCATGATAAATACGTCGAAGTAACCTCAGAGCCAAAAGAAGGAAGTAAGGAAATAATAACAGAATATGAAGTAATTGAAGAATTCCGGTCTCATTCACTTTTGCGCATCACACTTCACACCGGCCGTACCCATCAGATAAGAGCACACCTTGCGCACTGCGGTCATCCGCTTGCCGGTGATAAGAAATACGGCTCTGTTATTCCAACGCATTTCAAATACCAGGCACTGTACTGTACCGAGCTTTTATTTGATTTAAAAGGCTGCGGTAACATTCTTCAGTATATGGACGGCAAGCGTATTAAAACTGATTTATCAAAGGAAGGATTCAAACCATGATACCGGTCGAAAAAAACAAACAATACACCTTAGAAATCACCGATGTAACAAACGACGGAAACGGCGTAGGCAAAATAGACGGATACACAATATTCGTACCGGCAGTAGTTACGGGTGATGTTATACAAGTTTTGATAGTAAAGGTTAAATCAGCATACGGATACGGCAAGCTTTTACAAATAATCACGCCATCCCCCAACCGTATAACTCCCGGATGTCCGGCATCCGTCCGTTGCGGCGGTTGTAGCTTTATGCATATAAAATATGATTTTCAGCTTGAGCTTAAAAAGAATTTCATTATCGACAGTTTAACACGTATAGGCGGTATTTCAGACTTTGAATTTGAAGGTATTTCGGGAATGAACGAGCCGTTTTGCTACAGAAACAAAATGGTATTCCCTGTCGGCTCAGACAAGGATAACAACCCCGTTTTCGGATTTTACGCAAACAGAAGTCATGACATTATAACGTTTGAAACGTGTCTTTTGGGAAAACCGGTATGTTCCCAAATCGCAAGCACTATAACTGAGTTTATGAAAAACTATAAACTCTCTGTCTATAACGAGCTTACGCACAAAGGACTTGTAAGACGTATTTTTATCCGAACAACCAAGCATGATAAAATAATGGTCGTTATAAGCATAAACGGAACATCACTTCCGAGTGCATCAAGGCTTACGGATATACTGACTGAAAAATATCCGCAGATTTCGTCTGTTATAATCAATATTAATAAAGAAAAAAACAATCTTGTACTCGGCAGTAAAAATATTACCGTATTCGGAGACAATACACTGTCTGACACACTCTGTCAAAACGAATTTTCAATTTCACCGCACAGCTTTTTTCAGGTAAATCCTGTGCAAACAGAATTGCTGTACGAAAAATGTCTTGAATATGCCGGTATATCAGAGTCAGACAAGGTTATGGATATATACTGCGGAATAGGAACGATTTCTCTTGCAGCGGCAAAAAAGGCAAAATCGGTTATAGGCGTAGAAATAGTTCCCGAGGCAATAGAGGACGCAAAAAGAAACGCTTTATGCAACAATATAAAAAACGTCTCCTTCTATGCCGCCTCCGCAGATAAAATAGTACCCGAACTCATAAAAAACGGCGAACGCCCCGATATAGTAATATTAGACCCACCAAGAAAAGGAAGCGACGAAGAAACACTGTCTGCAATAGTACAAGCTATGCCAAAAAGAATATCATACGTATCATGCAACCCTGCAACGCTTGCAAGAGACGTGAAGTATCTTTCAGAAAACGGGTATAAGCTTGAAAAAGTAACCGGAGTTGATATGTTTCCGCACACAAGCCATGTCGAGTGCTGTGCACAGTTGTGTCGGAAATGATAAAGGAAGGTGTTTAAAATGCAATATACAAGACAGGATATTATTAACAAATGTACACAAGCATTAAAAGATGTCAAGACATTTTATCAGCAACCATTTATCAATTATGGTGGAAAAACAACAGATACAAACGAATATTATACAGAAGTTATTGCGGAGTTTTTAATTGATAATTTGGATGAGTATATAAACGGTATTCCAAAAATCACAAGAGAAACTTCATACAAAACTCCTACACATACAGGCGAGTTTGATGAAACAACTCCTCGTGAGGAAGAAAAAATTGCAATGGAAATGTTTAATCAATCAAAAGATGGTACTCCTTATAATTTGATAGGAAATATTATTGATTACCAAACACCATTAAAGAATAAACGAACTGATATTGCAGGCAAGATAGATTTACTCTCTTATGACGGTAATAGTTTAAGGGTTTTGGAGCTTAAAAAGCCTTTTAGTGATGAAACTATGTTGAGGTGTGTTCTTGAAGGATATACATATCTAAAAACAGTAGATACTGCTAAATTGCTTGATAACTTTGAATTGCCTACTAATACAAAAGTAATTGCTTGTCCTTTTGTTTTCAAATATGGTAAGCAATATCAAGAAATGTTAGAAAAAAGACCGTATTTATTTAAACTTATGGAAATGCTTGAAATCAAACCATATTACATTATAAAACAGAATAATCTGTATGTCGTGGAGGAATAAAGAATGAAAAAACTATTAGAAAAAACTGATTTTTTAGCAGGCATATTCGCTGTCATCGCAGTGATTGCCATTATATGCGAGGCTGCTTTCAGCGGATTCACAAAGGAAAGTGTTGTTGGAGGCATTAAAGACATAACAGGTATTCTTGTAGATGTTTTGGTATTGATTGTTGCCGCAAGTGTATTTATCCGCAAACCCCTTAATTTCAAAGAAAAATTCAGCACAGCAATGAATAGAATTAAAGATAAATACAACCCACTTCTTATCGAAGATAAAAAAGAAGGTGTTATCAGGTATAAGATTGCAAGTAATGCAGATGCATTATTCAACAATTTCGGAAAAAATCCCGAAAGAGTTTTTGAACTCGCAGAAAATAAGCCCGAAGAGATTTGTTTTTATATAAACAAAAGTTTCTTTAGTCAAAATGGCGAGGAAGATTTTGATGCAGTTTCAATAACAAACGATATTGAAAGGCGTTTGCTTTCCGTTTTTAATAATTTAAAATATACTTCAAAACCTAATAAATCCAATTATGAATTACATATTAAGTTTGATCACCCAATAGAAAGCAAAGATGATATTGATATGCTTATAGATCTGATTGACTATACTATTTTATTATTTGTTGCAAGGAACAAATCATGAAGATACATATACACAGAGGAAAAAATCAAATCGGCGGCTCCATAATTGAAATATCGAGCAAAGAGGCAAGAATTTTTTTAGATATTGGCATTGAATTAGATGAGAACAGCGAAATTGAAATACCACAAATTGATGGTCTGTTTTGCGGCAAAAAAGATTGTGATGCAGTTTTTATTTCTCATTATCATTCAGACCACATAGGACTGGTAGATTATTTACTTCCTGACATACCCGTTTATATTGGCGAGAAAGCCTATAAGGTAATGAAAGCAGCATCAGATTATAGAGATATTGAAGTCAAGTTTGCACCTGTTCTTACAGAAAACGAGAAAATAATTGAGGTCAAAGACATCAAGATAACTCCTATTTTATGCGACCATTCTGCTTTTGACTCGTATATGTTTTTAATAGAAGTAAATGGAGAAACAACTTTATACACGGGTGATTTTAGAGCAAATGGCAGAATGGACTTTGACAAATTATTAGAGAAAATTCCTTGTGTAGATAATTTAATCATTGAGGGAACAACACTTTCTCGTGAGGTTTGTATTGAAAATATAGAAGAAGAAACATTAGAAGAAATTGCGGTTGAATATTTGAATAAGCATAAAGGCCCAGCGTTTATAATGATGTCTGCAATGAATATTGACAGGGTTATAACTGCAAAGAATATAGCCAAAAGGACGAATAGAGTATTTTTACAGGATATTTATACTGCTGACATTACAACATCAATAGATATGACAACAGATAATACGAGGGTATTTATGACAGGCGGAGATAAACAATACGAAAAGCTGAAAAAGTATTCTGATATTAAAATTGGTAAAAATGAAATTTCAAGAACACCATTTATTATGTGTGTCAGAAGTTCAATGAAGAACTATTTATCAAAATTGAATGAATTGGTATCGTTTGAAAATGGTGTTTTGTTTTACGGTATGTGGAAAGGTTATTTAGAAAGACCGCAAACAAAAGAGTTTGTTGAATTTATGGAAAGCAAAGGCGTCAAAGTTCATATTCTACATACAAGTGGTCATGCTGATAGCAACACAATAGATAAACTTATAGAAGATGTAAAACCAAAAAGAATTATCCCTGTTCATACGGAAAATGCCGAATGGTTTAACAAATACAAAGAGAAGAACGATATCTGTTTGTGATACTGTCGCAGACACCACACAACCCACATCGAGTGCATAGTATTGATGTAAAAAACAAATTAAAATCAAAGAAAAAAATATTTTTAGTAGGTGATGAAATGAAAAAAATATGTATTTTATTAGCTGCTATGTTACCACTTCTGGCAACAGGATGTGCTGACAGCGGAAGGAAAATGGTTAACAGCATGTATGCAGCAATCGAAAATGAAGAATTTGAAGATGCATTGCATTATGGTAAAACGTTAATACTTGAAGGAAACGAAGACAAAAAAATTTCGGATCTTGCAGAGCTATTGGAGCATTATATCAATGCAACAGAAGCGCTGGAAAAAGACGATATTGCCGAAGCAAAAAAAGAATATGACAGGATTGACAACTTTGAAGGAAGCGGCATGACAGATCATATTGAGGAATTGGAAGAAGATCTCAATCTTGAACTGAGAATTATAGATAACCACATCAAAGACCTTGAAAAAGGAGTCAAAGATGATATGCCGGCTCATGTTGCATCAGCGAAATTGGCTCTTGAAAAATTAGTTTTGCCCACTGAACAGGATCTCAAAGTAAAAAAACTATTGCAGGAGTGGGAAAAGAAAAAAGAAGAAAAATCAACATATTCAACTACTCCACCGTCAACTCCTGAACCAACACCGCCAGCCGGCGAACCTCCGGCAAACATAACACCGAAGCAGGCATGCGAAATTGCCAGAAAAGCACTCGATTTGCCTTCTCATGCAAAAATAACAGCAACTCAGCATGGAGAGTATTATATCGTCAATGCTGAAGTTGACTATGGCGATTTTACAGACGAATGCGGATGTAAGGTTGCTGTTTATGACGGTGCCGTATTCGATCTTGTCGGATAAATACTCAAAAATGAATATATCTGTATAATTGACAAAATATATACATAACAAATTTACTTCAAAGGAGAAAAAACATGAGTAACAAACGAGAAAATTTCAAATCTAATCTTGGATTTATATTAGTCAGCGCAGGATGTGCTATCGGTATCGGTAATGTATGGAAATTCCCCTACGTTGCCGGTCAGAACGGCGGCGGTGTGTTCGTGCTGTTCTATCTGTTCTTCCTGCTTATTATGGGCGTACCGATTCTCACAATGGAGCTTGCGGTAGGCCGAGCAAGCCGTAAAAGTGCAGTAAAGGCTTATCATTCGCTCGAAAAACCCGGTCAGAAGTGGCATATCCACGGCTGGGTGTGCAATATAGGAAACTATCTTCTTATGATGTATTATACAACCGTTTCCGGCTGGATGCTCGGATATTTCTTTAAATTTGTATCCGGAACATTTACCGGTATATCAAAAGAGGCTGTCGATGGTGTATTTTCATCTATGCTTGCCAACCCAACCGAAATGGCAATTCTTATGACTGTTACAGTTCTCATTGGCTTTGGTGTCTGCAGCTTCGGACTTCAAAAAGGCATCGAACGCATCACAAAAGTTATGATGCTCGGGCTTTTGGGGCTTATTGTCATTCTTGCGGTAAACAGCATCCTGCTCGATAATTCCATATCCGGAGTTAAGTTCTATCTTTTGCCTGATGTTAACAAAGCTCTGGAAGTGGGCATATGGAATGTAATAGTCGCAGCTATGAATCAGGCATTTTTCACATTAAGTATCGGTATATCGTCAATGCACATCTTCGGAAGCTACATGACTAAAGAACGTACAATAACAAGTGAATCTTTTCAGATTTGCGGACTTGATACATTTGTTGCTCTTATGGCAGGGCTCATAATCTTCCCCGCCTGTGCATCATTCGGTGTAAACCCGGATTCAGGTCCACCGCTTATTTTCATCACTCTGCCAAACATTTTTACAAATATGGCAGGCGGAAGAATATGGGGATCTTTGTTCTTCCTGTTCATGTCCTTTGCAAGTCTTTCAACAGTCATTGCAGTATTTGAAAATATATTGGCAAACTCAATCGAAAACTTCAATTGGTCAAGAAAAAAAGCTGTTGTTATAAACTGTATATTCATGCTCATTGCCAGCCTTCCCTGCTTACTCGGTTATAACATTTTAAGCGATGTGCATTTAATAGGCGGACGTGATATTTTAGACAGTGAAGACTTTATAGTAAGCAATCTCCTGCTCCCGTCCGGAGCACTTATATATCTCCTTTTCTGCGTAAGCAAATGGGGCTGGGGCTTTGATAAATATATCACTGAATGTAATACAGGCAAAGGAATTAAGATGTCTCCAAAACTAAAGCCTTACTTCCAATTCATATTACCGGTTCTTATACTCGCAATACTGATACGCGGTCTTATTTAAGGAATAAAAACCATGAAAAAATTCTTAAAAAACGAACTATACGGATGGAATCCCGGCGAAATTATATGGCTTTTGTTTACCTGTACGGTTATCACCTTGCTGTCAATTTACTGGGATGATACATGGATGGGAATTATCTCAGCAGTTTGCGGCATTGCCTATGTCATATTTGCCGGAAAAGGAAAGCTTTCAGCATATTTCTTCGGTCTTATAAACAGTGTGCTGTATGCAATAATCTCATACAATGCAAAGCTTTACGGCGAAACCATGCTAAACGCCTTATATTACATTCCTATGCAATTTATAGGCTTTTTCGTCTGGAGTAAAAATATAAATCCCGATACACATGAAGTAAAAAAACGACACATGTCTCATATCTTCAGAATCGGTGTATTCATTTTAATTATGCTTGCCACTTACGCATACGGACTGCTTTTAGAACATCTCGGTGATTTAAGACCATATATCGACAGTTTCACAACAGTCGCTTCGGTTGTTGCTATGATCGTATCTATCGGAATGTATTCCGAGCAATGGTGGATATGGCTTGCCGTCAACAGCTTCAGCGTATATATGTGGTGGTGCGACTTTTCCTCAGGAAGCGATAATATCGCAACACTTCTTATGTGGGTAGTTTATCTTCTGAGCGGTATCATAATGCTGATCAAATGGGAACGTGAGATAAAAAACAGTGATTAGGGACTTTACCTTAATCACTGTTTTTTCATCATATAAACGGCCTTCTGTCGAGAGCTAAAAACATAGGTTCTTCAGTAAATATATATCCGGGCAAAGCCGACTGCAGTTCTGCTAAAGAACACAGCATTCCAAAAAGCCAATGAAGATCATTAAAAGCGTCATCATTTATGTGGTCAACGCTCAGCAGATACGGGACGTATCTGTCTGCAAAAGTTTTCAAAGCAGCTTTTGCCTCATCATATCTGTGACTTGTCTGTCTCGTTGCACGGTTTAAAATATATATCCAGTCCATTTCCTCATACGCTATCTTTTTCCCGAAAGTATCACTCCCGTGATTATCAAGCAAATAAATCTGAGTATCTATCATTTTATCAGGATACCGCATCGGCATATGACGGTATTCATGATTAAACATATAATGAAACGCCGCCACCATGTGCCTGAACACGTGCTTGTTTCCATCGGTAACACACCCGGCTTTCCAGAAGCCCGTCTCAGGATCGGTGTTCTCCCAGAACCAGTCAAAATACATCTTTTCCCATTTATAATCAGCCTCGCCCGTTATCACAAGTGCCGCATAAAGCGCAGCCGCCTGATGTGATGCTATAACCGGATTTTCCGACCATTTTCTTGTATCTAAATATCTTTCAAGATTTTCTTTTTCAAGCAAATCATGCATTTTGTAAATCGGATATTTCGGATATGAGTCAACAAGTTTTAGTGCCGCAACACAATGTGCGGTAGTATGAAACACATCATGAGTTCCCTCAACAAACATTCCCGTTTCCGGATTTTGTAAAGACTGAATTGCTTTTGCCATTTCAGCTCTTTTCTCATATTCCTTCGGTAACTTATTTATTGTATATAAACAATTTACAGCATCAGCACAACCGTATTCATTTATCCCTAAATTCCGCTGTCCCTTCTCATCCTGCCAAATCCATCTTGAATACGCCCCATCTCCGAGATAATGTTTATTAATAACCTCATAAGCCGCCTCTGTAATTTTCGTAACATCATACATTATAAATGCCCTCGCTCTTTTGTAAATTACCTTAATTATACTATATCATTGTGCTTTTGTCAATCCTTTTTTATCAATTCCCTCAATTTATCAAGAGCCTGCGACAAGCTGCCCTTTTCGTTTATCAAACCATACCGAACAGCCTGGTCCGCTGAAAGAATACTACCCACATCATTTGCCATATCCTCTTTTTTAAGCATCAACTCCCTGAACTTTTCTTCTGTTATTCCCGAATTTGATACCACAAAATCCACTACCCTTTTTTCTGTTTGTCTGAAATGATTAAACGTCTGTTCAACGCCAATAACCGTCCCACCCATTCTTATCGGATGAATAGTCATGGTTGCAGACGGCGCAATAAACGAATAATCGGTTGAAACAGCAAGCGGTACGCCTATACTGTGTCCGCC
This sequence comes from Clostridia bacterium, assembly GCA_045637525.1. Lineage (GTDB taxonomy): Bacteria > Bacillota > Clostridia > UBA1381 > UBA1381 > JAZTZP01. Next base: position 16,455 of record JAZTZP010000097.1, read on the forward strand.
GCCTATTACAACCGACACAGACGGTTTAGACATCCCGGAAATGAGCTCAGAAATAGCTAACCCGGCTTCCACATCACCGCCTACGGTATTTAACAGAATAAGAAGTCCCTCTATATCATTCTCCTCTTCAATTGATACAAGCTGTGGTATTATATGCTCATATTTCGTTGTTTTGTTCTGATCTGATGAAAGCGTGTGTCCTTCAATCTGCCCTATAATTGTTATCGTGCATATCCTGCCCCGGCTCCCGAAAGTACGCACTATTCCCATCTCTATTATATTCTCACGTTTCTCCTGTTGTTGTTTTTCTTTGTTCTCTGAATTACTCATAATATCCTCCTGAATAAGTTCTCATGATAAAATCATCTGTATTTTTCATAAGTTTAACAATATTTTTTCTCATATTATGTACCATTATTAATATTTTTATCAAAAACATATTTACAAACGACGAAATATGTGTTATAATTGGAATGTTAATTTACTTATGAATTAATTGTGAGGTGATTTTAATATGCCGATAAAAATTCCGGATAAACTGCCGGCAACACGTCAGCTTCGTGCTGAAAACGTTTTTGTTATGACTGAAACAAAAGCCATGCATCAGGATATACGACCGCTAAAAATTGCAATAGTCAACCTGATGCCGACAAAAATTGCTACCGAAACTCAAATTTTAAGACTTCTCAGCAATTCACCGCTCCAGGTAGAAATTGATCTCGTGCAGATGGATTCTCATCAGTCTAAAAACACATCAGCCGAACATCTTTCAACGTTTTATAAAACATTTGAAAGCATAAAATCCGAAAAATACGACGGTATGATTATTACCGGTGCACCGGTTGAAAACCTTGAATTTGAAGAGGTAGACTATTGGGAAGAGCTTAAATCTATTATGGAGTGGTCTAAAACGAACGTAACATCAACTCTCCATATTTGCTGGGCGGCGCAGGCAGGGCTGTATTATCACTATGGCATACCGAAATATCCGCTAAAAAAGAAATGCTCCGGAGTCTTTGAACACAAAGTAAACAGACGAACAGCCAAGCTTGTACGCGGTTTCGACAGTGTTTTCTACGCTCCCCATTCACGCCACACCGAAGTAAAAGCCGAGGACATCAAAAAAGTGAAAGAGCTCGAAATCCTTGCACAAAGTGATGAAGCAGGAGTATATATAGTAGTTACCAAAAAAGGCAGACAAATTTTCGTTACAGGTCATTCCGAATACGATGCAAACACTCTTGCAGATGAATATTTCCGTGATCTTGATAAGGGCTTAAACCCGGAAATACCTGCACATTACTTTACAGACAATGATCCTAAAAAGAAGCCGGTAGTGCGTTGGAGAAGCCACGCATCACTGCTCTTTTCAAACTGGCTTAATTATTTTGTATATCAAATTACGCCATATGACATAAAATCAATTAAATAACTGAAAGGAAAGATAAAAATGGAAAACGTTTTTGACGTATTAAAAGAAAGAGGCTTAATAGCCCAGACTACACACGAAGAAGAAATAAGAGAACTCTTAGGCAAAGAAAAAGTTACCTTCTATATCGGTTTTGACCCAACAGCAGACAGCCTGCACGTTGGTCATTTTCTCCAGATGGTTGTTATGCGCCACATGCAGAACTACGGCCACAGACCGATAGCGCTTGTAGGCGGCGGTACAGGCATGGTAGGCGATCCGAGCGGAAGAACCGATATGAGACAAATGATGACGCCTGAAATAATCAACCACAACTGCGAGTGCTTCAAAAAGCAGCTTTCAAGCGTTGTTGACTTTTCTGATGACAAGGCAATCATGGTTAATAATGCCGACTGGTTATTAAAGCTCAATTACGTAGACTTCCTTCGTGATATAGGAACTTGCTTCTCAGTAAATAAGATGCTCACTGCAGAATGCTTCAAACAGCGTTTGGAAAAAGGTCTTTCTTTCCTTGAGTTTAACTATATGCTTATGCAAAGCTACGACTTTTTAATGCTTTCAAGAGAATACGGCTGTAAAATGGAGCTTGGTGGTGACGACCAGTGGAGTAATATCTTAGGCGGTATAGATCTCTGTCGCAGAAAAGACCAGAAACAGGTATACGGCATGACATTCACTCTCCTTACAAACAGTGAGGGCAAAAAGATGGGCAAAACTGCCTCCGGTGCAGTTTGGCTTGATCCTGAAAAAACAACTCCGTATGATTTCTATCAGTATTGGGTAAACGTTCAGGATGCCGATGTAATAAACTGCTTAAAGCTTCTCACATTCGTTCCTATGGATGAAATCCGTGAAATGGAAAAATGGGAAGGTGCCGACCTTAATAAAGCAAAGAAAATTCTTGCATATGAGGTTACAAAGCTTGTTCACGGTGAAGAAACAGCCGAAAAGGTAAAAGCCGCAGCCGAAGCAGTGTTTGCAAACGGCGGTGTCAGTGCCGATATGCCATCTACGGTAATTGCAGATGCAGTAGGAAAAGGCGTCCTCGACATTCTCGTTGAAACAAAGCTCGTTCCGTCAAAGGGCGAAGCAAGACGTCTTATCCAGCAAAACGGACTTTCAATAAACGACGAAAAAGTTTCCGATGCAAACCTCACCGTAACAGCTGAAATGTTTACAGATGAAGGTATGATAATCAAAAAAGGTAAAAAAGTATTCCACAGAGTTACTTTAGGTTAAATATAAATGTGGTGTTGCATTCGCAACACCACATTCGTTTATTCCACAATATTTCCTTCAAATACGAAATTCTCAGTATCGTAAATTTCATACAGCTCACAATCGCAGGCTTTAAACACATTATTCTTCACAATAATATTTTTATGATAAAACTTTCCTGCCTCCTGCTTTTGTCTTTTACACACTTTTATAACGCTGTTTCCCCACTCGGTATGACAACAATCCTCAAATACGTTATTTTCTATTAATACATCTTTTGTTGAACCGCTTTCATACCAGAAAGTTCCGTTGCTCTCAAATAAAATTGCAGTACCGGGCGTGTTAAACCAATTATTTCTGATAACTGTTTTTCCTCTGCTTGCTAAAAGCATACCTCTTGCCCGGTTAAAGCTTGCCTTGTTATTTTCAAAAATCACATCAGGACAGCGTGTTATATCCTCTGTCACATCCCCGATTTTAATTATATCCGTACTTTTATCAAGGTATAAAATTGTGCAGTCCTGATTTGGTGTCGCCACCTCTGTTACTTCAAACGTTGCATAAGGTATAAGTGACTCCTTGTCAGCTACCTCAATAATCGTTCCCCTCTCATAAATATCTATGCCCTTCGCTTCGTGATGAACGTATCTGACTACTATATAATTATCGCCCTTGTCTATTATCTCATTATATATACCGTGAACATTTAAGCAGTCGTCAAGCTGAGCCTCAAAGCAGGAATTCTTCACCTCTATAAGCCCTCTGCACGCCACAAAATGAGTAGCATCAGCAGAAGCTGAAAAGCATAAATCATCCTTATATGTTGTCGTCATGCCGTCAACCGTAATATTCTCACATTTTTGTGCAATCACGCCCATCCCCATACAACCGTAAACCGTATAGTTTTCTATCTTTATGTTTTTTGTATCCTTAATAAACACTCCGGGCGCAAGCCTTGCACCAAACCCCGATTTTACAATAACTGTGTTTCCGACATACGGTTTTCTCGGAAACTCCGTAATTTTAAACCTGCCCTTCTCTGTCTCTTCAAACCGTGCGGTATACCCGTTCTGAAACCAACAATCCGCGGCATCCTCACGAAACCTTTTCCTCTCAGCATTACACTCAATAAGCCCCTTCACACGTGAGTGTTTTCCGTTCGGCAAACCGAAAAAAAGCCTGCCGTCACCTATAAAATACGGCTCATTTATATTAAGCTCAGCAATAAAATAGTCCTTCTCCGATTCAGTTACAACGCCCGACGCCGTAAACTTAACCCCGGAATCAACCGAAAAATTCTTCAGTGTAATATTTTCGCATTTCTCAATAATAAAACCGCATATAATGCCGTTCATAAAAAACGTACTTCCATTGCCGTCAATAGTAAAATCTTTCATATCGGTTAACAAAAATGCAGCCTTCTTAAATCCGTTACTGCCATGATTTGATATACAGCATACCGTTTCCTTCACATATTCTTCATTAAATACATATGTATCCTTATCAAACTCCAATGAACTTACATTATTTTCCCGACAATATTCTATCGCCTCAGCTAAATCTATCTCTAATATCCCTGTCTTCCTGAACTCATTAAAATTCATGTGTCTCCCTCCAAAATCCGTTGTACGTTTTGTTAAGTTAAATGAAAGTTGAGAGCTTGAACTCCTTGTGGTATAATAGTAATAACGACAAAACTATTACCTCTCAAAAACTATATAAATCCGGCAAAGATAAATTTTATCCCGGAATAGCCCTTTCCCCTTTTGATGCTGAATTCTATTCAACCTCTCTCGGAGAATACCCATATATTTTCTTAAAATGCTTATAAAAATTTGCATAGTCCCCAAAACCGGCATCTTCGCTGGCTGCCGACCATGTCTTTCCTTCTCTGTGATATTCCTTTGCAAGTAAAATTCTTTTAAATGTTATGTAATTATTTACCGTATAACCGGTGTATTTCTTAAACATCCGGCAAAGATGACATTTAGTTATAAAAAATTGTGTCGCTATTTCCTCAAGAGTTATATTCTCTGAAATATGATGGTTTATAAAAAGGATTATGTCCTTTATACGCTGTTCATGCAAATCCCCGTCGGTATTTTTAATCGTGAGCTTGTTAAGATTATATAAAAGCTCAATAAGTGCGGCGTTTGCGGCTTTCATTTCATCCTTCTTATCGCCGGCGTATTCGTATATTCTCTTTATCAGATTCTCCAAACCCAGCTCTCTTACTTTGTCGCCGGGAATCTGATTATTTTCGCCCAATTTTCTTTTCACAAACAGGTCTTTATATCCGTTGCAATCGTTTCTCAAAAAGAAATCGTTTTTTATATTTATAACATATCTTTCGTACTGAAAATCCGGGTCTACGTGCATCCTGTGCATCTCACAGCTCTGAGCTATTATTATGTCGTATTCATTCATTGTATAAAGAGTCCCTTCCACGCTAAACACAGCTTTCCCCTTTATAAACAACAAAATTTCAAAAGTATCATCATGATTATGCAGAAAAAAATTGCCCGAATACATCTTTTCTTCCCTCTTGTAATCTATGCTGAAATCATTGTTAAAATAGCTCATTTAACGCTCATCCTCCATCATTTTTTTCTATTATAACACAAATAATCAAAAAATGCAATATATTTATCAATATAAATACTTTTTTTTTCTTATATTTGTATTATAATTAAATTATACATAAAAACATGGAGGATAATTATCATGGAAAAAGTTAAAATCGGTATTATAGGAATAGGCAACATGGGTACAACCCATGCAAAGAATATTTTTGAAGGCAGAGTTCCCGCTATGGAGCTTAAAGCTATATGCGATATTGCCCCGGCTCGTCGTGAATATGCAGAAAAAGCCTTCCCCGGAGTAAAGCTTTTTGATAACGCGACCGACCTTTTCAAAAGCGGTTTAATCGACGCAGTTATAATAGCAACTCCGCACTACGATCATCCGACGCTTGCAATAGAGGCTTTCGGTTACGGTCTTAATGTCTTAACAGAAAAGCCTGCCGGTGTTTATACAAAGCAAGTTCTTGAAATGAACGCGGCTGCCGAAAAATCCGGGAAGGTCTTTGGTATAATGTATAATCAGCGTACCAATCCCGTTTACATAAAGCTTAAAGACATGATTGAAAAAGGTGAACTTGGAAACATTAAGCGTGTTAACTGGATTATAACCGACTGGTATCGCCCCCAGGCATATCACGACAGCTGTACATGGCGTTCAACATGGAAAACAGAGGGTGGCGGTGCACTTATAAATCAAAATCCGCATCAGCTTGACCTCTGGCAATGGCTGTTCGGAATGCCGTCAAGAATTATGTCACACGTATCATTCGGAAGATATTACGACATAGAAGTTGAAGACGACGTTACGGCATTCATGGAATACGACAACGGAATGACCGGTGTTTATATCACCTCAACAGGAGAATCTCCGGGCACTAACCGCCTTGAAATTTCATGCGATATGGGACGTGTTGTAGTAGAAAACAACGAAATTAAATTTGACAGAAACGTAGTTTCCGAGCGTGAACATAACAAGACAAACACTGAAATCTTCGCAAAGCCGGAGTGTTGGTATTGTATTGTCCCTGCAAGCAAAGACGGCGGTCCTCAGCATGTAGGAATTTTAAAGAATTATGCAAATGCTATTTTAAACGGAAAAGAGCTTCTTGCTCCGGGCTGTGAGGGCGTTAAAGGACTCACAATTTCAAATGCTATACATTACTCTGCATGGATCAACGACTGGGCAGACCTTAAAAACTTCCCGCACGATGATTTTTACAGAATTCTTCAGGAAAAAATTGCCGCATCAACTGTTGTAAAAGCTGAAATTCAACGTACTATAAATACAGACGGCAGTTATTAATTGAAAGGAAATGGTATCATGAAAAACGGCTGTATTATAGGCTATGGGGCTATCGGCCCCATCCACGCAGCTGCTCTGTATAAAATTAAAAGCTTATACGGAATATGCGACACAGACCAAAAAAGACTTTCAAAGTGCGAATACGACGGAGTTAAATTCTATACGGATTATAACGACGTGCTTACCGATTCGAATGTTGATGTTGTACATATCTGCACTCCCCATTATCTTCATGCTGAAATGGTCTTATCAGCACTCAAACATAAAAAAGATGTTGTTCTTGAAAAACCGACAGCCTTAAATGCCGAAGAATTCAATAAGCTTCTTACCGAGGCTGAAAAATATCCGAACAAAGTATGCGTTATGCTTCAGAACCGGATAAACCCGTGCATCTTAAAGCTTAAGGAAATATGTGACAGCAAGACTTACGGCAATATTACCGGTGCAAGCGCATTTCTTACATGGATGCGAAATGCCGATTACTACAAAAGCGACGAATGGCGCGGCAAATGGAGTACAGAAGGCGGAGGACTTCTTATTAATCAGTCGGTGCACTTAATAGACCTGTGCGGCTGGCTCTGCGGTGGCATAAAGAGCGTCCGCGGAAGTATTTCCACAAAGCATCTTGACGATGTAATCGAAGTCGAAGACACAGCCGATGCACTTTTTGAAACCGGCTCCGGCATACGTGTATGCTTTTACGCCACAAACTGTCATCAGACCGGCTCACCAATGCGGCTTGAACTTGATTTTGGTGACGTTACCTTCAGATACAGCGATTATAATCTGTATAAAATACATAACGGAATCTGTGAAACAATCTGTTCCGATTCAAAAGCCGAAATCGGCAAGTCCTACTGGGGCAAAGGGCATTTTGAAATAATAAACTCGTTTTACAAAAGCCTTGAAACCGGCTCCGGTGAATATACACCGCTTAAAGACTGTGAAAATTCAATGAACGCACTTTTCGCAATTTATGAAAGTGCAAAAAACAATAAAAAGATTGAAATCTGAAAGGATGAACAACATGGCAATACCTGAACTTTTAAAAACGATAAGCGGTGCCAAAGTAAAGTCAATAAGTGACTGGGAAACTTTCAGACGACCCGAGATTATAACCCTGTTTTCCGAATATGTTTACGGCGTAAGACCGGTAGAAAAACCGGATGACATCAGCTTTTCGGTAAAATCAACCATAAAAGATTATAATGATAAAAAAATCAATTGCGAAAAGATTACAATATCTTTTTCTGATTATTCATTTGATGTATTCGGATTTATTCCCGAAACAGGCGATAACAAAAAACTTCCTGCATTTATCTATGTAATGCATGAATTTGAGGAAAATAAGAGCGACATAGAAAACAGCTTTGATTGTGAGTATATTAACTTCAAAGAGCTTTTCAACCGTGGTTATGCGATATTCGTTATGCATACATCCGGCATTGCTCCCGACTGGGATCATCAACTCGGACGAACAAAAGGAGTTTATACCGTTTTCGACCGTCAGCCGATATCCGATAACGCATGGGCGACAATTTCAGCATGGGCATGGGGTGCATCACGGGTTATGGACTACATAGAAACAAATGAAAACATAGATCCTGAAAATGTATCTGTTGCCGGACATTCAAGAGGCGGTAAAACAGCGCTTTGGTGCGGTGCAACAGACACAAGAATTAAATGTGCATTCTCAAACAATTCCGGCTGTACGGGTGCGGCAATGCACAGAACAAAAAACGGAGAACACATAAAAGATATAAATATCACAGACTGGTTCTGCAAAAACTATCACAAATTCAATGATAATGAAGATATGCTCCCTGTCGATCAGCATATGCTAATCGCCGCAATGGCACCGAGACTTGCATATGTTGCAAGCTCATCGGAAGATAATTGGGCAGATCCTGCCGCGGAACGTCTTTCCTGTAAAATGGCGTCAGAGGCATATGAGCTTTATAATATGACAGGAGCAGTACTTCCGGCTGAAGATGATATTGAGAAAGACAAAGCTTATCATGGCGGCAATATCGGCTACCATGTAAAAACAGGTAAACACTCAATTACTCACTTCGACTGGAAAATGTATCTTGATTTTCTTGATTTAAAAAAATGAAAGGATTGATAAAAAAATGAAAATGACATTTCGTTGGTACGGTGCAGACGATCCCGTTACCTTAGAAAAAATAAGACAAATACCGGGAGTTACCGGCATAGTCTCCGCAATTTACGACATACCGGTAGGAGAAGCATGGCCGCTTGAGCGTATCTTAAAGCTCAAAAACGATGTTGAAGCGGCAGGGCTTGAATTATCGGTTATAGAAAGCGTTCCCGTTCACGAGGATATAAAATTCGGTGGCGGCGACCGTGACAGATATATTGAAAACTACTGTATAACCCTGAGAAACCTTGCAAAAGCGGGAATTGACTGTGTTTGCTACAACTTCATGCCGGTCTTCGACTGGACACGTTCCGAGCTTGCACATCCGCTTCCCGATGGTTCAAACGCTCTTATATATGTTGATGAAACAGTTCAGAACATGAACCCTTTAACGGGTGATCTTTCACTCCCCGGCTGGGACTCAAGCTACACAAAAGAAGGTATGAAAGCACTTCTTGAAAAATATCAGACTGTAACCGAAGAAGATTTATGGAACAACCTCAAATATTTCCTTGACAGAGTAATAAAAACAGCTGAAGAGGTAAAAATCAAAATGGCAATACATCCGGATGATCCGCCATGGGGAATATTCGGACTGCCGAGAATTATAACCAACACAGAAAATATAGACCGTTTCTTAAAGCTTTACGACAGCCCGTATAACGGTCTTACACTCTGCAGCGGCTCTCTCGGTGTAACACCTGATAATGACATACCGGCTATGGTTCGCCGTTATGCCGGCAGAATACATTTTGCACACATGAGAAACATCAAAATCACCGGTGAACATTCTTTTGAAGAATCTGCACATCTTTCTTCATGCGGTTCGCTTGATATGAAAGAAATCATGAAAGCATACAAGGAAACAGGCTTTGACGGTTACATAAGACCTGACCACGGAAGAATGATATGGGGCGAAAAAGGCCGTCCGGGATACGGACTTTACGACAGAGCACTTGGTGCCGCATATCTTAACGGACTTTGGGAAGCACTATAGCAATATCGGCAACTAAAAGTTGTCGATATTGCAGTGAAATATTTGCTTCGCAAATGTGAAATCTGCCCTGTCGGGCAGGTGAAATCCGCATAAATGCGGGTGAAATTTGCGGCTTTGCCGCAAGTTAATGAAAATATTATGGAAAGAGGTTTATTTTATGAAATTACCATTTGATATTGATTTATCGGGAAAAACTGTTGTTATAACAGGCGGTGGCGGTGTTCTTTGCGGAATGTTTGCAAAAGCACTCGGAAAAACCGGTGCTAATATCGCAGTCCTTGATTTAAACGCAGATGCCGCAAAAGCCGTTGCGGATGAAATTAACGCAGGCGGTGGAAAGGCAATCGGATATGCGGCTAATGTTTTAAAGCCCGATGATTTAAAAGCAGTACATGAAAAGATTCTGGCTGATTTCGGTACGTGCGACATTTTAATAAACGGAGCCGGTGGAAACAATCCGAAAGGCACAACAACAAAGGAATATTTTGAAGCAGGCGACCTTGAAAAAGAAGAACTCACAACATTTTTCGATCTCGACCCCGAAGGTATTGAATTTGTGTTTAATCTGAACTTTTTGGGAACACTTATTCCTACTCAGATTTTTGCAAAAGATATGGTTGAAAAAAATGGCGGTACTATAATTAACGTTTCATCAATGAACGCATTCCGTCCGCTTACAAAGATTCCGGCATACAGCGGCGCAAAAGCTGCAGTTTCTAATTTCACAGAATGGCTTGCAGTACACTTTGCCGGAAGCAATATACGTGTAAATGCAATTGCACCCGGATTTTTCGTAACAAATCAAAACAGAGCGTTGCTCTTTGATGATAACGGAAATCCAACACCAAGAACAGAAAAAATACTTGCCGCAACACCTATGGGACGTTTCGGCGAAGCCGAAGAGCTTATCGGAACACTACTCTGGCTTGTAAATAACGAAGCATCAAGCTTTGTAACAGGTATAGTTGTCCCGGTCGACGGCGGATTTTCAGCTTACAGCGGAGTTTAAAAAAAATTTAACGGTTAGCGTTTCTTTCGCTAACCGTTATTTTTTTCTTAAAGCACAGTATATCCCTGATCTTCAACTGTCTTTTTCAAAATCTCATCTGATATATCTGCGTTTAGTTTTAAAACTGCCGTTCCGTCCTCGTGGCTGACTACTGCTTCATCAACCTGTGGTAATTCCTCCAGACACTTCTTAACTCTTCCCGAACAATGTCCGCACATCATTCCATCAATTTTCATTATTTTTTCCATTGTTTTTTTCTTCCTTTCCGTTTTTATCTTTCTGTCATTTTTTACACTGTGAATATTTATTAAATTAAGACGCAGTGCATTTGATACTACACAAATACTTGATAAGCTCATTGCCGCCGCACCGAACATCGGATTTAATTCCCAGCCGAAAGCGGTGATAAATACACCTGCCGCAAGCGGTATTCCGATTACATTATAGATAAATGCCCAAAACAGGTTTTCACGGATATTCCTAAGAGTTGCCCGGCTGAGCCTTACAGCCGCCGCAACGTCTGAAAGACTGCTGTTCATCAAAACTACATCTGCCGAATCTATTGCAATATCAGTCCCTGCGCCTATGGCAATTCCTATATCAGCACTTGTCAGTGCCGGTGCGTCGTTTATTCCGTCGCCTACCATTGCTACCTTACCCTGCTTTTTAAGGTCACGTATTACACTTTCTTTTCCGTCGGGCAAAACGCCTGCAACAACTTCATCCACTCCCGACTGAATGCCTATATTCTTAGCGGTCTTTTCGTTGTCGCCGGTAAGCATAACAACCCGTATTCCCATATTTTGAAGCTGAGCAACAGCCTCTGCGCTGTCATCTTTTATAACATCTGCAACAGCAATAATTCCGGCAAATTCTCCGCCGATGCTGAAAAACAGCGGTGTCTTGCCTTCATCCGCTAATTTATTTGCAAGACTTTTTACATCATCCGAAACCTCTGTCTTTGTTTCAATAAAGCTGAGATTTCCTCCGCAAATTTCTTTTTCGTCAAAAACGGCAGTTAGTCCGTTTCCCGGCAAAGCTTCAAAATCTGTTACTTCATGTGAGCTGATTTTTAATTCTTTTGCTTTTTTTATAATTGCTTTTGCCAATGGATGCTCGCTCTTTACTTCAATTGAATATGCCGCTTCCATCAATTCTTTTTCGCTGTTTGCCGGAATTATATCCGTAACGTTCGGCTCGCCTTTTGTAATCGTTCCTGTTTTATCCATCGCGACAATCTGTATTTTCCCGGTTTCTTCTAAAGAGGCGGCTGTTTTAAATAAAACACCGTTTCTTGCACCTATTCCGTTTCCTACCATTATTGCAACAGGAGTCGCAAGACCTAACGCACAAGGACAGCTTATAACAAGCACCGATATACCACGCGCAAGAGAAAAACCAAAGCTTTCGCCAAAAATCAACCAGATAATTGTTGTAATAACCGCAATTACTATTACGACAGGCACGAAAATTCCCGAAACCTTATCGGCTATTTTTGCAATCGGGGCTTTTGTTGCAGCAGCTTCGCTTACCATTTTAATTATCTGCGAAAGTGTTGTATCTTCGCCAACCTTTACAGCCTCGCATTTTATAAATCCCGATTGATTTATTGTTGCGGCTGTAACAATATCTCCGGCTTTTTTATCCACCGGAATACTTTCACCCGTTATTGCAGATTCATTTACAGCGCTGTTTCCCTCTATAATTACTCCGTCCACCGGAACGCTCTCTCCGGGGCGAACAACAAATATATCGCCTTTTTTCACCTGCTCTATCGGCACAGTTATTTCTTGATCGCCCGATAATATGACAGCCGTCTTAGGAGCAAGGTTCATAAGCCCTCTTAGTGCATCGGTTGTTTTCCCCTTTGAGCGTGCTTCAAGCATTTTCCCGACTGTTATAAGTGCTAAAATCATTGCGGCAGATTCAAAGTAAAATTCATGCATATAATGCATTGCCTCCGCCGGATTTGCCGTCATTGCAAAAAGCGCATAGGTGCTGTATATAAACGCTGCTCCCGAACCCAATGCAACAAGGCTGTCCATATTAGGACTTTTTCGCCACAGACTTTTAAAACCGCTTATAAAAAACTTCTGGTTAATTACCATTATAACAGCCGTAAGCAAAAGCTGTAAAATTCCTATGGCAATATAATTACCTGCGAAAAATCCGGGCAAAGGCCAATTCCACATTACATGCCCCATTGAAACATACATAAGCACTATTAAAAAGCCCACAGATGCAAAAAGCCGTGTTTTTAGAATAGACGTTTCTTTATCTTCCGATAAATCATCCTCATTCCCGGCTCTCACTTCCGTTCCCTTTTTGCTTGCACCATAGCCGGCATTTTCTACCGCCCTTATAATATCATCAGAACTTGCTGTTCCCTCTATTCCCATAGAGTTCGTTAAAAGACTGACAGAGCATGACGTTACACCGCTAACTGCCGAAACTGCTTTTTCAACACGCGCACTACAAGCCGCACAGCTCATTCCTGTTATTTTGTATTGTTCCATTGTATTCGTTCCTTTTTTCTGCGGTTAATTAATACTAACTATGTTTATTATACAACAAAAATTTTGTTTTGTCAAGACGATAAATTATAGTTTGCACACAAAAAACAAGGCTTGATGCCTTGTTTTTTTGTGTCGCTGCTTGTTATCTGTTAACCGCAAGCGGTTTTAATGTATCAATATCCCATATATACCCTTTTACCGTTGATGATGCTGAAAACCCTGACGGAATTGTTACATCAACCGAAGAACCAATTTCTGCATTATCAAGCTCTGTACTCTTTTGCATTTTTACACTTAAGAAATTACCTTTTGAATCGTATTCTGCCACAATTACAGTTGCCCCGTCCGCTTCTTTGTTTTTAAGTACACTTACACAAACATTTCCGTTTGAATTTGTTACTCTCTTTATATACATGTCTGAACCGTACATAAGCGCAAGCTCTGCATTAATTGCCGCCTTTACCGCATCAAAACTTTCATAGCCGTATAACGGCTTATTGTCTATAACAGCCTGTGAAATGCATAATTTATCCGATTTCTGATAATCGGCATTTTCTGAAAGCTTCAATACATCCTCGTATTCTTCAAACACTCCGAGCAAACTCTCAGCATCAAGACTTTCAGCTTCAACTGCAGTATTTATGATTTCAACAAGTTTATTTTTACGGTTGATTTCATTATAAATCGTCTCTGTTAAATCTGTTTCAATCACTATATCAATATTTGTAAAATTCAGATTATCACCGCCTTTTACAAACTTAAGAACGAAGTATCCGGAACCATTTGCCGCAGCTGCAGTTTTTATTGATTCAAACATTGCAGCCGGTATCTCTACCGCTGATGATATTTTAGAATATGTTTTCCCGTCTTCAAGCAGCTGATTGAATTTAAATGTCACGCCTGTGTCTGAAATAAATGTATTACCTTCCACATATTTAAGCCATGCCGAAACTATCTGACTATCGCCGCTTGTTGACCCGAAACTTTTCTTCTCCTCATATTTACCATCCGCCGGAATTGAATCCGGTCTTGTAATTGAATATGAATTTATCGCAGAACTTTTTACGGTATTCGACGTACTTTGTTGAGTTGCTGTCATTTTTGTTTTCATAATTTTACCTGAAAATTCCGGCACTTCAAAATGGAACGTCACATACTTTGATGAAGACGAGTTAACAGTTTCGGGATTTATATTAAGTATTTTTTTGGATGTGATAAAATTACTTTCCTCACTGTATGAAACCTTATGCTTCATAACAAAAGTATTCTTTTCTGTATACTTTTCAACCGCCGCATCAAATGCATTTTTAAAAGTCTCGGCTGAATTAAAACCAATATTTTTAATCTCTTCCGCAACAGCCAAAGGATAAACAAACTTAGTATATTCGTTTATATCAATACCCACCCCGTCTGCATTTACGGTATTTTTAAGGAAAGCATCTATTTCATCTGCAGTCTGAAGACTTCTTATTTCTTCCTCAAACGACTCGGTCTCAAGCTCAATCAAGAGCTTTGGAGCTACCGATGTATTCATATTAACTTCCCCTGACCATGTTTCATCGGAAAGTCCTAAAACAAACTCTTTTCTTCCCCTTTTAATTTCCTCAACGGCGTAATCTGTTATGTCAAATATATATTCTCCTGCAGTATTCGGAGTCATTTGTGTCTTTGATTTAGTTATTCTTTTCAGGGTCAATTCTTTTTACTATTAAATTACTTGTCACAACAAGTATCATTCCGGTTACCGACTGGAACAAGCCTACAGCCGCCGTACGTCCCATGTTAGAGCCTTGCTGCAGCGCTCTGAACACGTATGTATTTATAATATCTGTTGTTTCGTAAAGATTTCCTACATTCATCGGCACCTGATAAAACAGTCCGAAGTCGCCGCCGACTAAGCTTCCTACTCCGAGTATTAAGTATATACATACCAGACTCATAAGCTCAGGTATTATTATGTATCTTATTTCATGCCATTTTGTTGCACCGTCTATTCTTGCTGCTTCAAAAAGCGATTCATCTATTCCCATAAGCGCCGCATAATATATGATGGATTTCATTCCTATGCCTTTCCATACATGCACTACGGATAGTATAAAAGGCCAGTACCCGGCTTTTGCATACCAGTCTGTATCAGTTCCGAGCAGTCTGTTTACTACTCCCGATACAGGATTTAAAAGCGCATATACTATGAATGCCACAAGCACCATTGAAAGGAAGTTCGGCAAAATCATAGTTGTCTGATAATACTTAAGCGCCGCCCTGTTAAATACGTTGTATAGCATAATCGATAAAAATATCGGAAAGAAATTATCTAAAAACAGGAACCCTACTCCGTAAGCTACCGTATTACGCATTATTCTTACAAAATCATTCGACTCAAAGAAAAATTTAAAATTGTCAAACCCTACCCATTTACTGCCAAATATTCCGATATTAGGATTAAACTTTTTAAATGCAATTATTATTCCGAGCATCGGCAGATAGCAGAATATAAGCGTATGTATAAATCCGGGCAGAGCAAGAAGCCACAGCTCCGCATTCTCCCGAAAAGTCTGCCTGTTAAACTTTTTCTTTTTTGATGCTCTGACTTGTGTTTGTGTTTTCATTATAATCCTCCATATTTTGCACAAGCGGACGTACCGCTCCCCGGTCTTCTGCTCCGCTGCTATTTTATACTAATATTATAACATAGGTTTTTCATAAAAACAAGCGACATTTTTGTACATTAGCGACATTTTTATACATCTTTTCTTGAATGTTACAAAAATTAATAACATTTTTTCCTTTTTTTACCATGCGGGCATAAAAAAACAGAGTAGCATAAAGCCACCCTGTAATATTCATCTCAATCAAAAACAATAGCCGCCATTACGGCGGCTATATAATTATGTAATATTTATTTTTATCAGATATCAAATGTCTCCTTAAGATATTCTCTGCTCTGCTTTACAGCTTCAAGCGGTTCTATATCTGTAAATCCATCCTGCTCAACTATAACATATTCTGTACCGCATTCTTCTGCTGCTGCAAGTATTTCGGCAAAATTCTGTATTCCCTGTCCGAGCGGTCTGAATTCAAAACCGTTATCCTCTCTCGAAGCCTTCTTACCTTCATTACCGTTTTCATCAATAAGAGTATAAACAGGGCCTGAGCCTAACTTCTTGCATACAAAATCCTTCAAATGAAGAACAGGCAATTTGTCTTTGTATTTTCTCATATAATCATCCGGCTTTAAGCCTGCATAATGAACCCAGCAGGTATCAAGCTCCGGCATCATATATCCTTCCATATCCTCGCAAAGCCAGTCGAGAAGATATCTGCCTTCAAATGTTCCAAACTCAAACTCATGGTTATGATAAAGAAGATCTATTCCGCTCTCCTTAAGCATCTTTGAAACCTCTGTAAGCTCTTCAATAGTTTTTTCATAAAGCTCAGTACCCTTTTGTTTCTCTATTCCCATCCATGGCATTGCCGAATACTTTGCTCCGATTGTTTCAAGGAACTTAACTGCATTTTCATCTTTTAAAAACAAATCATATGTCTGATGAACAGAAATAGCGGTAAGACCTGTTTTATCAAGAATAGCCTTAACCTCTTCTGCAGTATGATCAAAGTAACCTGCAAACTCTACATAGTCATATCCCATATCCTTAACCTTTTGAAGTGTACCTTCAAAATCCTGAGCCATTGCATCACGAACCGAAAACAGCTGTAATCCAACTTTAAACTTTTTCATTGTATATTCCTCCTATTACTGTGTTGTTACTCTATCACAACTACATTATACCACACTATTTTTCAAAAATCAATAGTTTTTAAAAATTATTTCCTTTAATTTAAAATCAGGATTTTTTGCACCAAATAACAATATATATGTAAAAAACGTCAAAAGAATATTTTAATTTCTAAACCAATGCTTGACTTTTTGTCAAGCATTGGTGGATTTTTCGGCTTTTAAAGTGGCAAACTTGGGTTATGTCATTCATCCTGTAAAAAAAGACAGTTAATTTTTCTTAAAGTATCCTTACACATCGTCCACGAAGGGTCCTCCGGTCCGCAACACGTTCTTATCACTGTTCCTTTAATTTCGAAATCCTTGTATTTTTTTATTACTTCCTCTATTAATTTCCAATAAGCTTCGGATTTTTCCTCCCACAGTAAATCCTTACTGCCTATATAACTAACTCCTTCTCCTACAATCACATCAACATCCTTGAAATTTTTTAAATTATTCTTAACATTTTCAAGCAGCTCGTCCACATTTTTTTTGATATTCATCATATTTTCCGCAAGCTTATCTTCAAGATAATTTTCCATCAGCAAAATCTTATCCTTATCAAGATTATTATAAAGCGCAATTCGTTCATACCAATCATCCTGTGCCGGACGTCTGCCCTCTCTTGAACGTCTCACATCCTCCTCAGTAATATTATTTAATATCAATTCATCCCTGTGTTCGTTAATAACATCGTCATAAATCCCCCACATGAAATACGGATGAAAATTATATATATCCATATTTCTCGGAATTTGCCTTAAATCATCCCATGGTGTGTAGGAATCATAGGCAACCGGAATCTGCGGATGCTCTTTCTTTAAAAACTCTATAGCTTCTTCATGCTCATTTCTGAAACGATACAGCTCCTCGTCCGACAAATTATTCGCCTGTCCGTATCCGTTCACAAACGGGAGTCCGTTTGCTTCATTAAAAATCTCTACAAATGCGATACAATCGTCAAGCCCTCTTTTTTCAAGCTCATCGAGAATATAATGCTGAAATTTCGCAAAAGCCATAAATCGTTCATGCGGCGGTATTGCATATATAGTTTTTTCTATTTCATCACCCTTCGGATGAAACCAATATGTATGCAAAAAATACCATGAAGATAATATGATATACACTCCGTGTTTCTTTGAAGCTTCGCATAACTCTATAAGCCTTGCAAGCAAATCTCTCTTTCCCGGCTCACCCACAATCCCTTGTTGTCTGGGAATTTTCTCAAATTCGCCGAATATATCTGTTATTTCTATTTCCCCAAGTCTTCTGCCTTCCAAATCATGAATTAAACCCGCTCCATCATCTATCCTGAGACAATTAAAGCCCCTTTCAACATGCTCGATAATTACTTTTTCCAAATCATCGTACAGTTCATATCCATCCGAATATATGAGCCACAACGGAAAGCTGATTGTTAGTTTTTTCGTCAGTCTCTTGCACACACCCTCATCTTTTATCCCACTCTTTTTGCCGTTTACTTCGTTTTTGTTCATTTTTTACTTCCTTTCAACAATCTTAATATTTTAGGCAATTGCGAAATTTCTATTTTGTTTCTATTAATATTCTCGTTCCCGGCTCTGTTTTAATTCTGAGCGTTTGCTCGTCATTTTCATACTCTACGGCAATTTTTTCATTATCATTTCCGATTGTGTACACATTTTCTATATTCAGGCAGACATCATTTTTTATGCAATAATCGCCGCTTTTTGTGTAGCCTATATATTGATTTTCAAAATATCCCGAAACAAATGTATTTCCGTTTTCCGTTATTGTCTCGCCATCCACCACAACTGTGATTTTATCTGTTTTTTCATTATATATAACCTTACCGCTGATATAAATTATCTCGTGCAATCCGTTTTCGGCATTATATCTCTCTATTGTCTGATTACACAAAGCTCCCAGCGGCAGAGCCTTTAAATAAAACGCCTCTTTAAATAATTCGGGATTTTCATTTCTTGACGGCACTTGTATTGCACCGTTTATAATACCAAACACTTCCTCTCCTGCATATGGTACATAGCCATGATAAATCATTGCTGTAAGCGGAAAATATGTTTCATTTGAAAAGAGCTTGAATTTACTTGGCGTCATTCTCCACGAACACCCCATAACATTTGCAAATGCATGAGAAAGCCCCTCGCTTGTTATCGTAACTCCGTATTTTTCAAATTCTTCTACAACTGCCTTCTTATATTCCACCACTTCCTGCCCTGCCATTTTAACCTTTGGGTCAAAATCATAACGGCGTGCCTCACAGCTCAAAACATCTATATGATACGAATCATCAAGCTCCAGCATTTCCACGGTTTTTCTTACACGCTCCTGCATTTTCCCCGTTTTGTAATATTTCGGAAAGCTCATTATCGTGCTTACGCCACCGCACCATATCCATGAATTAAGATATTTCCCTCTCGGATTAATTGCCGCACAATCAGCCTCGAAATATCCGTTATCCTCATACATATCATCGTAATTATCATGGAATGTCATACAGGCATTATATTTTTTCGCCTCTTTTATACACCTCTTCAGCTCCTCAAGAGTGCCGGCGGCCTCATTAAGCGTAAAAACATCGGGATATCCCGTGTCATGTCCCTCATGCTGCCAACCACACATTAGCATATATTGCTTTACTCCACCTGTTACATAATACATTTTCTTGATATATTCAAGTGCATCCTTAAATTTTCTTACAGGCGCTCCCGGGTATGGGCATATGTCGTAGTAATAGAACAAGCAACGATCATATTTATCGGTTTTCTTTTTAAGCTCCTTTCGAAGATGAGGCAAACATTTTGTGTAATCTCCGTCAAATTCTGTCATTTCCACTGTAGGCGCATTTATTACCTTAACCGACTCCATATCTCCGTAGCAACGGAGCCTGTAGGTAAGAGTGGCACCCAAATAGCACAGCTTTTCACCGTTTCTTTCGCAGATACTGTAGTGAATTATATCATCTATAAACGGCGTTTCCACAAGCATACTTTTTGTATTGTTTGTTATAATACCAACATTTCTCACATAATATTTCTGTTCATAGCCCCAAGGATACGAGGCTTCGGCATCTATCAGCCTACCTTCTCCGAATATGGAAATCATCTTGCTTTTACCCATAAAAAACATATTCGGAATTTTAACATTTAAAAGCTCAAAGCCTTCTTTCTCTTGTATTTCATCTATATAAAAGCGTTCACCTTGGTTTTTAAAATCAAAGCCTACCGCATCATTTTCAAATCTATTGTTCGGCACAAGCTTGGCATAGCTTTTTATTTCCGTGTCATTTTTTAGATCACGTACGCATATTACGGCATCAAATGTATTTTTTTCACGTTCATCCGCTTCAAGCTCGGCTCTCTTATATTCGTAACATTTCGGCTCGGAATGTGCCAAAATCCATTTCCTGCCGGCTCCCTCAAATGCAACGTTTATATCTCCCGCATATAAACTTCTTACCTCTTTCCCATCCACATTAAACGGAATGTATTCCATATCGTCATCCACTAATCTTACTCTGATTTCAAGTATGCCGGGATATTGGTCTCTCGGAATATTCCACCTTATCGAGCTGCTCCATTCCTCGCCCTTCTTATAAAACATGGGCTGAGGATACATCGCCGTTATCGTTCTGCTGTAATGCGATGTATCGGCAGCGTCTATATTCATATGCCCGAAATTAAAATCTGCACAAAGCCTTGCATACTCATTTATGGGATTATCGCAAAGTGCTTGAAATGTGCATTTAATATATATGGTTTCTCCCGGATAAAAATGCTCCTTTGAAAATTCAACTCCAATTAAATTTATATTACTCATGATGGTCTTCTCTTCCTTTGTTTTCTGTATTTTTTTGGGTGACTCAAAACGAATCACCCAAATCATCCATCCTTACGGTTTTTACTAATTATTCTGCCGTTACTGCTTTTTCAATATCAAAATTTGTGCAAACAGGCTGAAGCTTTCCGGCATTATCCCAAACAAACACCTTCGCTTTTGCCACATCCTCATATTGAGTTAAATCCATAGGCGTTGTTGCTCTACCAATCCCTGTATATCCTATTCTTTTTTTAGCGGTATATTGTTTATTCTGAGGTGCTACTGACCTTTCATCAAGCTTAACATCTATCAGCTTTCCGTCACTGTCGTAAAGAGCCGTAATCACATTTATTGCCTCATTTGTGTGAGTAACCCCATTTGCTACGGCATTGTATATAACTATAGCTTTAAATCTTGTTTCATCGCCCGTGATATTGTGTATTCTATGTTCAACACCGTCAACCGTGCTGACAAATTCTATTCCGCAAATATCAAGACCCGCGTATGCCTCCTCAACCGGTGTAACCGGAACGAGCCATATATCACCGGCATAAAAGCGGTCCTTACTCGTTACCGTATTCTTGGTTAACTCTATAATATTTTCTCCCTCATTAAAACTATAGGTCCCCAAATCGAATAATCCCGTTGACGTTTTTGCCCCGAATTCAACAGCATCTCCATCATTAACTTTTATGGAAGCCGGCGAATTCTCATTTATACCCGAAGAATAGTAATGATAAAAGCATACCTTATACTCACCGGCCGACGGCACATCAACCGTATAATTTGCAGTTACATAATCCGATGTAGTCCCGTAATTTGCCATTGCCGTCGTTCCGTCCATGCACTTGTAAGAGCCTGTGGTGCCTTTAACAGTACCACTTGCATTTGTAAATGTAAAATTCTCACCTTCAACAGGTGTAACCTTCACCGTACCCTCATACACATTAATATCCTGAAGATATGATTCCATCATGTCTATTTGTGCATATGATTGAGCATAACATACCTTTGCATACTGCATAAGCTCGCCTGCAGCGTCTCTTATTTCAATGCCATGCCACGCTGCATTCGTAGGTATCTTAATGTCCACCTTTGTTTTTCCTTGACCCGATATACCGTAATTCGGTGTGACAGGCACCTCAGTGTTTGTGTCTAAGTTTGTTGCTGTTACTGTCCATCCTTCTGTATCATATTGTGCATCTAATGCCACAGTCACACTTCCACCGTCTAAAACAGCAAATGATGAAGCGCTACTGAACGCCGCATATGACACATTCGCAAATGAGAGCATTAAAGATGCTATCATTCCTATTACCAAACTAATTTTCCCGATTTTTTTCATTTTACTTTTCCTCCTAAAATTTTATTTTTATTTATCCAACTCGACAATGCTGAATGCTACAGGGCTTGTTCTTAATACCCCTCCGCCTGTCTGGCGAAGCTCTACATAGCTTGTTTCATCAAGCTCGTACACGCCCATATCATTCCAGCCTGCCGGAATTGACCTTTGATAAATCTTTGTGGTATTTTTTTTATCATTTTTATCTACTACCACAAAGTCATGCGGATTTAATCCGTTTGCTTCATTCGGCACACCATAAAACCATACCTTATATTTACCCGGTTTCAGATTTTTCGGTGTGTATCTCGCTATTGCATAGCCATGGCTGTTTCCGCTTCCGCATCTTGTGTCTGCCAATCCCGATACACCCCAATTCCCTCTTATCTCCTCATATCCGTCATCATAAATGGTTATTGTAAGAGCTTCATCGGGCTCTGATTCAACATACACAGGAATTTCCGTTTCATCAATCACAAATCTGCAAGGATATATACCATAATCGGGCATTCCTCCGATACTGATATTAAAGTCTATTCTTGTTTCGCCCGGCTTAAGCACAACATCCTTTACCTGTGTTTCAATTCCCGTCTCTTCCGGAGCAATCAGACTTATCTTAACATTCTTGCTCTCGCTTGTTTTATTTTCCGCAACAGCAGACATCGTCCATTCTCCGTTATGTATATGATAGGTTGGCGTTGGTGCATACAATTTAATCTCGGCTGTGTTATTAAGATGTGCATATTCCGCCGTTAGCCCTGCATTTTTCATAATCTCAAATGCCGCTCCCGAATACGCCTCACTCCAATCTGCATCCTTGCCGTAACAGAAATTCGTTTGTGTAAGCCTTTCCTCGTCTGTACTGTCTTCCCATATTACTGTGCTTACGTTATTTGTGTATACTCCGTCTATAGTTGTGTTTGCTGCCTTTCGCACAGCATAATTGGACGGCACATTCATTATCACATTATCCTTAAGAGTCCATCCCGATGAGCTTGCATCAAAGTAAAAACCGTTTTGCTGTGTTGACGGATTCATCGTCCTTTCATTTCCGATAATCACATTTCCCGATGCAATATTTTCTCCGTTTATCGGGTCGGGTGAATAGAAATAACCACCGTCATAGAGCTTTTGCATGGCATTTTCTATTATGTTTCGGCTCACATTAAAGTTTCTGTGATACTCGGGCGGTGAATTTTCCCAGCCCCAGCCTACGGATATTCCCGTATACGGAGTATTCTTTATATGGTTGTTTAAAACATCCACTCCATCGGCGTAAAAAACAGCTATTCCGCAACCGCCCATATAATCCGTTGCAATATCATGAATATAATTATTCTCTATCAAAACGCTTCTCGGATACATTCTGAAATCATATGCCTTATAAAAGTCGTTTCCTATTTCTATCGCACTTCCCGATATATCCGAAAACTCATTTCCTTTTATTATAATTCCGTGGGTTCCTGTTTCAAACGCAACTCCGCTGCCGCCAAGATTTTTAAACACACAGTTTTCTATACAAATATTCTCTGTATATTCAGCATGAATTGCCGCCGGAGTACGAAGCTTTTTAAAGCCCTTTCGATACTGTTCATTTTCAATTTTCTCATCTGATGGCGGATAAAACATATTTGCCTGAATATCATATAAGCCCGACTCATTCGGATATGACCAATTTGAATGCATAAATTCTATGTTACTTATTGTGATGTTTTTCACTTTGTCATACATGCTTCCGCAAATGCTTATCAAATTATCCTCCGCTATCGGACAGATAAATTCACAATCGTTTATGCTTTCGCCTTCCTCAGCCATATAATACACATATCCGTCACACAATGCCCATTCTCCGGGTGTGTCTATAAATTCCTTTGCACCCTCGAAAAATCCTTTTGAGGCTGTTAGCGAAACTGTGGAATTTCCCATTGCCGAATAATATGCATCGCAAATATCCTCATCAAGCATTATATAATCACACACCTCACTCGTTGTGGTGTTTAAAGATGATATTTTATAATGCCTGTTTGTCCATGATGAAACCGTTACCCAATGCACCGATTGATTTGAGAAGCTTTCAACCTCGGAAATGTATCCTTTTTTTAAGGATATGCCATCGGCAATATACTCGCCACCGCCCGAAGCACTGCACAACTCGCTGTTTGGTTTTCGTGCAAGCGTTTGCTTTTGATTGTTTTTATAGAGCTGTCTGAAATCTGCACCCTCACGAACCGCCGCTCTGTAGAGGTTACCACCCACATTTTCCCAACCACTAATGCTCGCACCTCCCGATATAACGGTTTTCTCATCGTCACAGCCCTTTATCACAAGAGTATTATTCCCTATATCAAAGCTGTTTTCATCAATTACAATCGGCTCGGATATTACATATGTGCCGCCTTTTAAAAGTATTTGTATATTTCCGTCTGTTTTATATGCATCGTCCGTCAACGCTTCAAACGCATCCTCTATTGAAGAAAAAGGCTTTTCCTCACTTCCGTCTGCATCCTCCGCACTGAACGGTGAAACATATATTTCTCTCGAAATCGGCTCCTCCACGGCAAGCTTTTCAAAATCCGAAAGAGGCATCATCTTCGCAGTTTCCCAAAGAAACAGCCTCACTCCTCCGCCAACGCTTTCAAGCCCTAAAGCATCCGGGCTTATTGCCGTTTTTATCTTTTTCACAGAATATGGCTCTAATTCAAACATTTCCGTATGCACACTACTAAGATGCTCTCTGTTATCATAACGAGCTGCAAAAATATTTACATACCTTTTCTCTTGTGTGTCGTTTAATATATAGCTGTTGAAATCAACATATCCTATATCGTCCGTTATCACGGTATCTATTACGTTGCCTGCCGAGTTGAGCGTTTTTTCTCCGAACGCAATAAGTGAATTTGTGCAAACTCTTTCAAATTTTACATCCGAAATACGTAATTGCTTCGAATCACCGTTCCCGACCATACGAACATATCCGTTATCTCCGCCCGAAAAATAACATTCTCCGAGCGCAACCCAGCCTTTTACCTGCATATTAACCGTTGCCGAAATAACGCCCTCTGCCGATACAACCTCAAAATTTGCCGATGCGGAATCTGATGAATTTCCGCAGGAATAATACGACACCTTGTATTTTCCACCCTGAAGAACCGGTCTCCACAAGCATTCATCTTTTCCGAAATATGTTGTTTTCCCCGATGCGGTCTTTACCGAGCTTGATGAATAGTCCACATATTCAAGACAATCGCTGTCTTGCGGGGTGATTGTTATTACTTCATTCTTTTTAGCCGTACCATCTTCGCTTATTTCATCATTTACAGGAATAAACTTCACAGCCGACGCTCTTAACCCACCTGAAAAATTTTCATCCATCGAGAGCATAACGAAATCATCACTGCCGAATACATATTCTCCAAGATAAACCCAACCGCTGTTTGTATTTTGCTGGTCTATATGTATATAATCCGTTCCATACACATTTTGAACACTTATACAAGCCGAAGCTGTATTTGAGCTGTATTTATAATTATAAAAGTATGTCTTATACGAAATATTGCAAGAAAGTGTTGGATTCCATTTGTAATATTCACCTCCGTAGTAGGTTTCTTCACCAAACGGTCCTTTTAATGAAACACTTTGCAATGCACCATCGCTGTATTCAAAGCCTTCATCATTTACATCCACCATAACTGTTCCGGGAGTTATGCTTGCAGCTGCCTTTACCGACAACATACACGCCATGTTTATAAGCATTACTATCGAAAGTATAAGTGATATTTTTTTCATCACTTCACCTCTCTTTTTTCAAGCATACTCCTTAAAACATCAAACAAACTTTCATTATCTCCCGTAAGTTCTGTTTTTGTTAGTATGCAGAGCCTTCCATCGTTGCTTTTTGCCGCTCTCATGCCAAACATTCCTGCAGCATCACCTATCTCCAAAAACATTCTGTTGTCCTTAATCCTTACACAATGGCTCAGCTCATAGTTTTCTCCGCTTATCATTACGGTATTGCTGTGTGCATCGGCTTCAATATATGTTGCTCCTTTTATAATTCCAAGCTTATTTTCGCCATCAAGACGTTCTATCCTCGAATCGAAATAATTTGCAAAGTCTCTTGCCGACACATACATATTTCCGTCTATATCAGCAACATCAAGCTTGAAATAATCTTTTCCGTCCTTTAGCACATCTCCGTCTATTGAAACGGCAACATATTCGCCGATATCAAGCTCCATGCCGATACTTGCACCACCAAAGCTCTCAAGCTCTGCCGCTTCCAAAGCCTCAAATGAAACAGCACTCGTTCTTACACACCCGGGCCCTGAGCATTCTACAACAGCTTCCCCCGCGGCAAAGTTAAATTCTCCGAGCTCTACCCAGCCCGATTCGCCTGCGGTTTGGTCTAAATGGATTTCATGTGTTTCATCTCTTGCGAAAACCTTTATAAGCAAATTCTTTTCATTAACCTCATGAACAGCATTATAAAACGCAACCTTGTATTTTCCGGCAGATACATTCAACCGAAATTCAGCCATCCCATTTCCTGCATACCTCGAAATACCGTTATGACCTCCTATTCCGCTGTTATGCCATGTTCCCTTTGTTTCCACATAGCCTTTATCCGTTACGCTGATAACCTCATTACCAACCTTATTTACTATTATCGCAAGCTGAAAATCATGTTTTTCACCATCTATAACGGCATATGCATCCACAAAGTTTGGTGCAGCAAAGGCGAGCGTATCAAATCTTATCTGAAATGGTACCATAACCTTTGATTTTGCAGGCACCATCACCTTTTGCGAATAATTCGGCATATCAAAGTGCTTCTCCTTACCATCGGAAAATACTATTTCAGCTTCCTTTTCCTCGTTTGTATTATTCGTTACACAAACATTAAATTGCTTTACCTGCCCTATGTTCGCATTATAGAACAAGGCTTCCGTGTCTACCTCTATTGGTGATGCCTCGTCTAATAGATGCAAATATGGTTTTTGAAGTCCTGCATTATCTATAATCCTTTGTGCATCATCCTCCCAAAACGGCTCATCTGTTTGAATCATCGACTCCATCACAAATGTGGACGGGAAGCTCTTGTATCTTGAACTTGCATCAAAATTACTCCACAGTCCTTTTACGTTATGCTGCTTCGCTCCCGTGAACAACACGAGCTGCAATCCCTCTACCACGTTATTTATGTCGTTCCAGTTTTCGGGATTTGCATCGTGATATATTCCTGCTATGTTAAGTCCCGGGTCTATTTGAGTTTTATCCGCTTTTATGTAATTTCCCTCAAACACATTATAGCCGAATGCCGGATTTGGCGAATAGAAATATCCGCCGTCATGCAATGTGTTCATACAATTTTCTATTCTGTTGTATCTCACAGTCCAGTTTTTATTCATCTCGGGAACAAATGTGTCCCAGCCCCAACCTACGTTGATACCCGTGTATGCAAGATCGTAGAGATAATTGTGCTCTATGCGTGTGTCGGATGCGTAAAGCACCGTTATTCCGCAACCGGAATTCCATTGCACATTACATTTTGTAATGAAGTTGTTATTTATGTTTATATTTTTCGGGAACCAATTCGTTTCTGCCTTATAATAATCGTCTCCGATTTCAATTCCGGCACCCGAACAATCCTTAAATTTATTCCCGATAATATTCAGCGTGTCTACATATCTTGAAAAATATATTGCTGTTGTTCCGAGCTGAGAAAATTTACAGTTCCTTATTGTGAGGTTTTTTATTCCCTGCCCTTCTATTGCTGCCGGCACTCTTTTTTTCTGTCTACCCAAACGATACGTTGATGATGCCGGCTGTTTTATATCGAAGAACAAGTTTGCCTGGTTTGTAATAAGCGAATTGTACAACGTCCATGTCCATGCCGTGTGCTTGAAGCTTATTCCGTCAAATACAATATTTTCAGCAGGATTTTCAATATTGCCCGTGAATTTTATTATATTTTCTCCAATCGGAATTATTGTCTTTTTCGCATTTAATTTTTCTGCCGTTGTATCATCATCGGCATAATAATACAAATATCCGTCCTTATCCTTAAACCATTCTCCGGGGCTGTCCATAAACTCGTATTTATTTTCAAAATATGCTTCACAGCCTCTTATTTCACTACCGAACACCCATGTATTATCCACCTGGTCCTGAGAAATCTCCACAAAATCATAATCATTACCCTTTTTCAAGGATACAGCCGTATAGATATATTGTCTCCACGTTTGCCCCGATACTACACGCATCCCCTGCACATTTGAAATATAATCGAAAGTGCCTTTTTCAACAGGTATTCTTCCCTCTCCGGGATTTGGCAATCTGATCTTTCCGCCATCACCGGCATCCTCATTCGGCCATCGTGCAAGAGTTTGTCTCTCATCGTCAATAAAAAGCTGAAGCATATCCAAATCATTTCCGACAAACACCTTAAATACATTACCCGTGTGATGCTCCCAGCCGCTTATCTCCTTTCCTGCCGTAAACACCGGAGTTTCTCCGCTGTATGCTCTGTAATACACCGAATTTGCCCCTTTATCACTACCGTTAAATTCCACAGGTTTTTCGATATTATACGTTCCGCCTCTGAAAAATACATTTATATCGCCATCCGCCGCACTTCTGATGCTTCTTACATAATCTCTTGCTCTTTCAGGCGTTTTAAAGGGCTTTGATATTGTGCCGTCTCCGGAATCATCTCCGCTTGGTGATACATATATACATATATCATCAGTCTCCTCAGCCATTGCCATACCGGGAACAGCACCACACGCAAATATTGACGAAATCATGATAGCAAAAATTCTCCTGAATAAATTCTTAATCTTCAATTATCATTACCTCCTTCGGCATACCGTAATGTGCTCTGACAAGAATTTCATCACCGACGCAAAGGCTTGAAACACTCGTTGCTTCAAGTGTTTTCTTTTCATAATCTATGAAATAGTAGCTTCCCGATGTTGAACATTTTCTCAGCCACTTGTCTCCGCTTCCGTCTCTTGCGTCAACCGTGTAATAAATCCAGCTTCCCACAATATCCACAACAGTTCCAAAGCCTGCATATGCCGCCATATAACAGCTATTTTCGTTCACAGGATGAGTTTCGTCTCTGTATCCGTTCTCATCCATTCCCGAATCCGGCTTATGAATTCCCGAATGGTATAATACTCTCATTCCTTCCACAACGCCCTTTGAATTCTTTGAAAACTGCACTATATCTCCAAATCCGAGCTTATCAATCGTCAAACCGGAATATGTTATGCTATTACCCTCCGGAGAAGCGATAAGATTGAAATTACCCCATACCTCTTCTGTGTTTTTAACAAGCTTATCCTTTTCGTATTTTATCGTAACGGCTGTTCCGTTTTGATATCCTCTTATTCCGCCCATTATCATGCCCTCATCCTCATCATATATATCGCATTGTTCCGTTATTATAATAGGATTTTCTGCTATATCAAGACTTGATGAAAGAGCTGTTTTATCGGAAATTATAAGCATTGCTCCTATTCCGTAAGATGAATTGAAATCATATTGCTTAGTTGTGTATTCATCATAATGGATAAGCTCTGAATATTTCTTCACTCCGTAAAATGCCGGATCCTCCATATTTGAGCTTGTTGCGGGCGGAACCTGCAGTATTAATGTAGATGAAGTGATTGAATTAACTCCGTTAAAGCTGTAGTATGTTTTATTATACAACACCTCTGTTCCCTCAAAATTCAATGTAAATTCGTCCGGGTCGTAGTTTTCACCGGTTATTATTTCTCCCGTTTTATCCGTTGCCGTCTTTACTCTTGTAATTTCTTCTGCAGAATTTTTTACATATCTCACAAGCTGCGGCTTACCTGACAGCGCATCTGTAAATCCCTTATGAGTTTGCTTAACGCCGTTTAAGTATATGTTTTCTGCAAGCTGTTTTGTTTCAATTACCCCCGTATGGTTGCAAAACTTTACAATTCCTACCTCCTCATCTGTGTCGTAATATACCTTTATGATATATCCGTATTGCTCATCGGTGGATTTCGAGCTTGTGATATAAAACACATTACCTGCCCATGTAAGATACGCCTTCACATTTGATTTTATAACCACAGAATCGGGTGTGTAGAAATCTGAATATTCATATTCCGTACCACCTATGCCTACATACTCGTCTCCCGAAGATGTAATATCTCCCGATACAACGGCATTATCAAGCAAATACGCTGTTTTTATATAATCCTTTGTTCCTTTGCTTTGCATATATGCTACCACGCTGTTTTCCGCAATTTTTGAGATGCTTATTTCCTCGCCCCTTGAATTTATGAATATATAATCAAAGTCTGTGTCTTCATCATAAAAATCCAGAATGCGTGTATCATTATAACCCGATATCCTTCCGAGTTCAACATATACCTTTTCAACGGCATAATATGTAACATCTCTGATTATGACAACCTCAACATCAGAATCCGCATCATTGCTTATAAGGGTTATATCACCCTCATTTATTTTAAAATCCTCTGTTGAGTAAGACAAAAGTGCTTTTCCGTTATATATTACATACGCATCGGATGGAATTTTTACATTCTTTACTCTTCCGTTCTCGTTATAATACACTATATTATTCTTTGTGTATGACGAATTATTCTTTTCCAAATCTCTCGCGGCAATTCTTATAATTTCGTTTTTATCTGTTTCAAACAAATATAAAATCCTGCTGTCGCCATCATCACTCTCGGTTGCATAATATTCCACATATCTTCCGAGCTTTTCACCTGCCATGGTGTATGAAGCGGAAAAATCCGAGCCTCCTATTGTTATTCTTCCCTTTTGCGACGCTGTATCGGAAAGTGATGTGATGCCGTTGTCCTCTATCACGCCTTTTCCTTTAACCGCATCAAGATAATGGGTAAGAATACATTCTTCAGACTCCGCATATTCCCAATTTTCTTCCGAGTATGTAAGCTCTACAATAGGCACATCAAGGGTATTATATATAATTCTTGTCATATCCTCTGCCAAAAGCTTGTCATTTGCCTTTGCCGAAATGCCGTCAAGCATATCAAGCTCTGCAGCCTTTTGATAGCAATACAGGGCACTTTCCTCGTAATGTCCGCCATAGCTGTAGCCAAGCAAGCGAATAAGCATTACCACGAATTCTTCGACACTTGCCGCATAATCAGGCTTGAAAATATCATTTCCGCTACCTAAAACCACACCTGCCTCCACAAGCGGATTTATATATGATGCATATTCATGGTCTGTTGGAACATCCTTAAAATATGCACTGCTTTGAGCTCCCGATACGATGTTCATCATACCTGCAATTGCCTTTGCCGCTTCCGCTCTTGTGATTTCATATCCAACCTTATAATTATCCGTTACTCCGTCATAAATTCCAACACTCAAAACAGAATTATAATAATTTGCATACTCCGCCTTGCCGGACACAAAATCTCCCTGCATAAGATTATTCGGATCAAACGTATAATCTCCCGATATAAATTCAAGATATACGCTGTCTGCCTTTATATCGGTGCTGTTTGCACTTCTGAGTATTATTTCAGCCTTTTGCTCAGGCGAAAATTCAAAAATCCCAAGCTCTGTCCACTTATCTGAATTTTCATTTTTAAAATCCGCAGTGTATGTTGTGCTTCCCTTTGCATCCTTTACATTTATTATAACTCCGTCAGCTTCAAATTCTGCCTTTGGATTATAAATATGCAGCTTATAAACGCCATTTGCCGCAACAATGCCCGAAAATTTGGCTTTTGTTGTTTTTACAAAGCTTCCGTCGTGTCCGCCGGATATTATCTCTCCATTTCCCAAATCTTCAAATGCCATGTCATCGGCATTATCCATAACAAGGCTGTCTGCACTAACAACTTCAGCATCATAGTCGAAGCTCTCCGGAATCACGGGTTGCTCCGCCTGAGGCTCTGTCTGTTCAATTTCCACCGGCTCTTCGAATATAAAATCATCCTTTGCATCCTCACTTCCCGGCCCCGCCTCGGCGTATACATCTAATGCCGAAGTGCTTACGCTGAACGAAATTAATAATATAATTGCCAAAAGCTGTTTTATTCTTTTCTTCATTGTATGCCTCCTTTCGCATATCACATATCCATTGCCGTTCTTATTACCTTTGCCGCCATTGCACGGGTTGCAATTCCCTGAGGATCAAAGCATTCATCTCCGACTCCGCTCATCAGCCCGGATTTATATATCGCCTCTATTGCATCAACGGCATACTTTGAAATTTCAGGCGCATCCTTAAAGTTTATCAGCTCCCTGCTTTGGGTAAGGCTCTTATCCAATACATCCATAGCTCTGACAAGCATAACAGCCATTTCCTGACGTGTAATATTTTTTCCGTAGCCGAATTCCGTGTCGCTTACTCCTTTAATAATTCCAAGCTCCACAGCCGAGGATATGTAGTAATAGCTCCATTCTTCCTTTGAAACATCTGCAAAATCCGAGCTTGATTCAAGATTAAGCACATCAAATGCATTCACAAGTATTTTTACAAATTGTTCTCTTGTTACCGGGTCGTTCGGTCCAAAGGTTGTTTCGTTGTAGCCCGAAATTATTCCCATAGCGGCAAGCTCTTCTATAGCTGTTTTTGCCCAGTCGATATCCTCTATATCCGAAAAGCTTACTGTCTTTTCCGAAACATCACTCTCAAATATTGCATCTGCCTTTTCTCCCGTTGTATCGGGCACCATTACATTGCTTACGGCTGTCGATGTGGTTACGGAGCTGCCTTTTCCACCGCCGCCTCCGCCGCCGGTAGGTCTTGATGAGGATGATGATGCGCTCTTTAACGCTTCGTCATATCCCGAGATTATCTTATTCAAATCCGACAAATCCATCAAAGACATGGCTCTTGCCACAGTCTGTTCCATTGAAGAAGTAAGCTTTGTCAGGTCAAGCTTAAAGTATTTGTTATATTCACTCAAAATACCCGGAATTTCGCCCCATGTCGCCGCATCAAGCAGGCATATTGCATATGACTGCTCCAAGGCAAATTTAAGCTCCTCTTCCGTTTCAAATTCGGGCAGATTTATGTATATCGGACTCGCGTCATCAATGGTCTTATATTTTGAAAGAACAAGTGCCGTTTCCGGATATTCCTTATCATCAAGATAGATATCCAAAACATCGCCTCTTCTCTCGATAAAATCCTTAAATTTCGCAGAATCGGAAAGCTTCAGAGCATTTAACATCACACTTCTTGAAAATGCCCTTTTTGCTTCATCCGTATTCTCAAAATCCGCTTCGAGCATTGTATTTAAAACAGACACATATGCCTCATCATTCTCTGCTTCGGAAAATTCCATGAAAATTCCGTAAAATTCATCATCAAGCAAAAGCTCTCTGCTGCAATTTTCTAAAATGTCTGCTACTGCCGCTGTGTCTGTTGCGGCATTTAAATCTTCCTTTGCTTTTAATATTGTTTCGTCTGTTATATAATAAAAATCATAATACTCGGGATTTTCTATTCCCGTTCCGCCTGCATATATATCATAAGCACCCCCCTGCATATTATCGGGTAATATTATTTCGGTTTCAAACTCCGTATCACTTAAGTTTATACAGGATATGTATTTTATATTTTCCGCAGTAATATCCTTACCCCCACGCTCAAGCATCACAATTATAACAAAGGAATCCTCAATTGCCTCACTCACGTTTCCGCCTATTTTTACAATTCCGTTTTCCAAATCCGCCGATTTCTCGCTAAGCTCTATTGTGCGTATTTTTCCGCTGTCATTTACAGGGCAAAGCGACTCCATACTCTTTAAAACCACAGAATTAATTATACCTGATTCCTTTGTAAGCTCTGCCGATAAAATTCCCGGCTCCGCTTCATCAAGCTCATCAAACCCCCGGGATAATACGTATCCGTTTTCATCCGTTATGCACGAAAGCAATACAGCATCTTCCATGCCCGTTACTTCGGCAGTTATGTTATATAAACCATCTGCACTCATATATTTCGGAGTGGTTGCCGAATAGTCTCTTGTTTTAACCGTGAGTTCAACAGGCTCCGGTATTTGATTACCCAACAAATCAGCTATACCCGAAATCTCTATTTCATACTCCGTATCTGTTTTTAACGGTGTGTTTGTTTTTATTAAAACATCCGTTTTATTTTTTGCATATGCTGTAAGAGTTGCATTTTCCTCCCCTATTGATACACCGTTAAAGCCCGATAAATCAACGCCGTCTGAAAATCTAAGTGTTATATCGAGCTCTGTGCTTACCGAACTAAGATTTTCGGGATATATCACTTCTTCAAACGAAAATTCCTCTTCCGACTTCACATATTCAAATTTAGCACAACAAACACGCTCCGGTGCATAAATCTTAAAATATTCGTCACCCGTTCCGGCAAAGCGGAAGCTTCCTACCTCACACCAGCTTCCTCTTCCCGCCGCAAGATCAAGCACATTTCCCGCTACTGTCTCGCCGTTTACATACATCTCCGTTTGAACCTCTGAAACTCCGGATGTTGCATAATCAACAGCCCAATAATACACCTTGTATTCTCCTGCAGGAATGTCCGGAGTAAACGTTGCCCAAGTAACCGAGTATTTCGATTTTTTGCCTGCATAGCCCTTTACAGACACACTCACATTTCCGCCATTATCCGCATAAAACGGACTTTCGATATCTATTATTTCTTCTGTCGGATACGCCGTTTGTACATTAAAGGATTTTTGTCCGCTTATTACATTGCCACTGCAATCAGAAAAGGCATCATGAAATGTTATGTTATATACAGTACCCAAATCAAATCCGTCTTCAGGCGTGATGCTGAGCATATTTCCGCTTACGGAAATCTCTGCATCCACCTCATTTCCGTTACCGTCCTTTAAGAAAACAAGATTTTCTATATTCTCTGCATCTATTTCGCCGCTTGCCGAAAATTCAATCACAGCATCCTCGGATAAATCGTTTAAATTTGTGAGAAGGCTGATATTAAATCCCTCTGCCGACACCCTGAAAGAAAATCCTGATACAAACGTCATCAACAGGATAATACTAACCAATCTTTTTTTCATATTGTCCTCCTTTTTCACTTCATTGACTTAATATATTTATTCATCTCTTCCACATATTCCGTACCATGTGTTTCATACCACTTTTCAAGCGCAGCCGTGTATTCTGAAGTTTCCATTTCTCCTACCAAAATCTTTGCCGTAACCTGAGTCATCTTCTTTTGATAATCTATGTATTCCTGGTTTATTGCCACCTCCGGCTTATGTCCGAGGTCATGAGATGTTACATGATTTTCCATAGTCTGCTTAAGCCAATTGTCTCTTGTTTCCATATCAGGCGTATCATTATCATCTATTTTCTTTCCGAGGAAAAACTCCGTATCAAATGCCTTTCGCATAAACTGACGTCCGGCTGTTGTTGTTATTGCCTTTCCGTCTTTATCAAAAATACGTTCTTTTTCGCCATTCTCGTTTGTTTTAAAGTTTATGCCCTCAAAGCCATAGATTGCTCCGTCATATACATCGTCTTCAAACATTGAATTAAACATCTGCACCACCTTTTCCGGATCCTTAGCGGCACTTGTTACTGCAAAGAACCAAAAATATCCCGTTGAATAAAGTGTGCCCTTAACCTCTCCGTTTTCATTCTTTATTCCCGTAATAAACGCAAGCTCTGCATCGGGCTGTGTTCTTCTAAGATTTGTACGAAGTGAGTTAACATTTGCCGCAAACGCCGGCATCACACCCGTTATTCCCTGATTAAAACGTTCCGCATAGCTCTTAAGCACAGGTGCATCCGGGTCTATGTATTTATTTTGATAAAGCATTTTATTATATTCAAGGCACTTAAGATATTTATCATGCTCAAGACAATACTGTGCATCCATGTATTCATACTTGCCCTCATGCTCCTGCCAACCCAATATATCAAACGGCCACATTACCGCCGGCATATATTCACTTGCCGCATTTAAGCTGTGTGCCAGGCCGTATGTATCCGCTCTGCCGTTTCCGTCCGGATCATTCTCCGTAAATCTTTTTAAAATCTCCGTAAATTCATCGATAGTTACGGCACCATCCTCCGGAATGCTGAGTCCTACCTTTTCAAGCCAGTCTTTTCTCACCACATATCCGTCTGCTCTTACGCACGTTGAACGAGGAATTCCGTATATTTCACCATCATTCATTACTTCCATACACTTCCATGCATTTTCATGAATATTCTCCTGAAGAAGCGGTGCATTCTTTACATACTCCGTTATCGGAATTACTATTCCGTTTTCAACTGCCGTTTTAAACATAACATCCGTATGGTCCTGGAAAAGAATTGCATCGGGATATTCGCCACTGCTGAGCATTATCTGAAGTCTCTCGCTCAGGTTTGCAGATGCAGGCA
Source organism: Clostridia bacterium (assembly GCA_045637525.1). GTDB lineage: Bacteria > Bacillota > Clostridia > UBA1381 > UBA1381 > JAZTZP01. The sequence continues at coordinate 53,009 of JAZTZP010000097.1, forward strand.
CATCCGTTACTATTTTAATATTATTTTTCTCCTCAACAAGCTTATACCAAGCTTCATCCGCTTTTTCCTCCTCTGTTGAAGGCTCGCTCACTCTATCCACAACTCCTCCGAAAACCGTGATGGTGTTTGCTCCTTCGTTTTGCGTTTCCTCCTTATCGGAACACGCAACAAGCCCTGCCGTCAAAGCCACCGTTAAAACCAATGCCAATAATTTTTTTCCTTTCATAATAAAACATCTCCTTTTAAATTTTTTTCTTATCCCTTCACCGATCCGACCGTTATACCCGTTGCAAAATGCTTCTGCAAAAACGGATACACGCACAGTATCGGAATAATTACAACCAACAATGTAGCATATTTAATTCCCTGTGTCGGCACACTCTCAAGCGTTGCCTCTGCAAGGTTTCCTCTTAAATCCGCCGCTGAAGTCTCTGCATTTTTTATTATTTCATTAAGCACAAGCTGAAGCGGCCATTTGCTTTTTGTGCTTATATATAAAAGTGCATTGAAATATGTGTTCCAATATGCAACAGCCGAGAATAAGACTATTGTAGCAATTATTGCTTTTGATATGGGAATCACAATTTGAAACAGCACTCTTACCTCTCCGGCTCCGTCTATTTTTGCCGCTTCGATAAGCGCCTCAGGCAGCTGTTCAAAGGAATTTTTCATAAGAATTATATTCGCAGCTCCTGCCATTCCCGGTAAAATCAAAGACCACAGTGAATCAAGCAAATCCAAATCTCTTATAAGGAAATATGTCGGAATCATACCTCCCGAAAACATCATAGTTATTATGATATACATCATTATAACGGGCTTTCCCCATAAATCCTTTTTTGAAAGCGGATACGCCGTTATAATCGTCATAAGCACGTGAAACGACACACCGAGCGTTGTTATAAAAAGTGTGTTTTTATAGCCTGCCATTATACTTTTATCCTTTAATACAGTCTTCAGGCTTTCAAGAGTAAATCCATGCGGAACAATCATCATCGGATTATTCACATAGCCCTCATAGCTGCTGAACGTAACCGCTATTACATTTAAAAGCGGATAAAGCATTATCACAGATATAAGGCACAAAATTAATCCGTTTACGGTATCAAATAATGTAAGCTTTTTTAATAAATTTCTTTTCATGTTCTAATCACCTATTCCTTTCTTACCACATACCAAGATTGTTTACCTTTGAAGAAATCTTGTTTGCCGTAAGCATAAATACAAGACCTACTATTGATTTCATAAATCCAAGCGCCGCCGCATAGGAATATCTTCCGCCGAGCAAGCCCGATCTGTAGGAATAGGTTTCAAGCACATCTGCCACATCATAAATCATCGGATTATACAGCATATATACCTGTTCAAAGGAATTATTGAGTATTCCCGATAAACGCATTATAAATTGAAGTGATATAACGCCCATTATTCCCGGAATTGTAACGTATTTTATCCTTTGTATTCTTGTTGCTCCGTCTATATATGCCGCCTCATAAACCTGTGTGTCTATGCCGGCAAGCGCCGCCATGTATATTACTGTACCCCAGCCTGTTTCCTTCCATATTCCCGATGCAACTATAATCGTCCTGAAACATGAGCTTTTTGTAAGGAACGCTACAGGCTCACCTCCCATTGATGTTATGATATGATTTACAAGCCCTGTTGTCGGAGACAGAAAATTCGTTATCATTCCGAGTATTACCACCCAGGATATGAAATGCGGGAAATATACTATCGTCTGAACAGATTTTCTGAATTTTGAGCTCTGCACCTCATGAAGCATAATTGCAACTATAATCGGTACCGGAAATCCCCATATAATTGAATATGTACTCAAAAGCAATGTGTTTTTTAAGGCAATCCAGAAATCCTCCGAATTAAACAGCGTTATGAAATGATTAAGCCCCACAAATTCACTTCCGAAATATCCTTTTACCGGATTATAGTCTTGAAAAGACATTATAAGTCCATACATAGGGGTATAATTAAATATTGCCAATTGTACCACCATCGGAATAAGCATCACATAAAGCCACTTGTTTTTCCATATGGCTCGTTTTATGTCTGTTTTTTCCTTGATTTTTACAACTTTATTTCGTTTCACCTTTCATTCCTCCGTTAATTAATATCTGATATATCTCGAAATAATCCGCTCCGTATGTGCAAATTGGTGTGAATATTATTTCATCTGCAAGTGTTTCGGTTATTTCATGCTTCATAAAACGCCTGTAATTATTTCTCACCTCTATAAACTTCACATTCTCTCCGCCGTTTAACAGGCAAATATCATAATCCTTTATCAGCGTTTTCGGAAGCTCCTTTATTGCTTCTGCATCGAGCGGTGAAGAAAAAACTGCCGATATTTCATGAATAGGTATCGGATGCTTTAATTTTATTCTCACATACTCATCTTCCGTTCCCTCACTTCGCCAGCAATTGGGAACACCATATGGTCTGTCAAAGCCGTTTAATATATGCTTTTCCGAAAACAACTCCTGCACAGGGCTCATATCACAAAAGCATACCGAAAATTCTGCCCTTTCATATCTGTAAAAGCCCGTATTTTCTTCAAGCGGTATCAAATCATGATGCTCACGCTCTCCATACTTGTAATATATAAATGCTTCCGCACCCGTTATCGTTTTATCGGACGTGTATATCTCAAGATTTTCATTTTTTTCAAATACAACATAAAGCTTTCTGCCATCTCCGGGTGATGCATCAGTATCAAGCCTTACCCATCCGTCAAAGCCCGGCTTTAAGTCAACCGTGATTTCCCTGATAAAATTATCGGGTCGATATGTTTCGATTTTTTTCCCATTTAAAACGCACACGTTCAGCATCTCGGCTGTGCTTCCGTTGTTTTTCACACCTACCGATAACGCATCAAGCTTATCCGTTATAACGGGAATTGCAACACAAATATTATCCGTAAGCGCCGTTGTTTTTATATTACACTTATTTTCATATTCAGCTACCGAAGATGCCTCCACGCTGTTTAATATATCCGCATTATCCGCAACATAATCCATCATCGACTGGTTATCTGCCTTTAGCCTTCGCTTCAGCTCCTCTATGTGATTTTTATATATTCCTCTCGGATTTTCGTTATGCTTTTTGCATAAATATGCCGCTGTGCCTATCGCTTGTCCCATTGCCGCACACGTATTTATAAGACGTGTAGAGCCTAGCGCAACATGCGTAACACTTATATTTCGCCCTGCCATAAGCATATTATGTATGTTTTTTGAATATAAGCATCTGTATGGTATCATATAAACCCCGTCAATAAATTTCCAGCTCGTTGCCGGCTCATCGGAATAAATGCCCTCAGGTGCATGAAGATCAAGCTTCCAGCCTCCCGTTACCACACCGTCCGACTGCGGAACTGTTTTTTTCTCCACGTCATTTTGGCTAAGCACATAATCACCCAGAATACGCCTTGATTCCCGCTTGCCTATAAGCTGCGAAATCCTTTTTATTCTGAGATTTTCCGTTTCGGGATACTTTCCGCTGTTTTTCATGTAATCCCAATAACCAAGCACTATTTTTCTTAGGTTTAAGGTTATATCCTCATTATCCGAAATCGTGTTCCGCTCGCCTCCGCATTCAAGCCACCATTGAGCACCTGTGCCAACTATATCACGAAATTTTCCCGAAGCATTAATATTTTTCATAAATGGCTCTTTTTCAAAGTCGCAGGCAAAATCCGGCTTTATAAATTCCTGTGGCTTACCCGTGTTTTCCACATCAAACAGTATTGTGCCTCCCATAACCTTATCATCTGCTTTTTCCGGAGCCAGCTCTTCATCAAAATCCGTTTTTGCCTCTCTGCCGTACATAAACTCCGCTCCCGACAAAGCCGCCATCACTCCGTCTCCCGTACAATCGGCAAATATCTGAGCGGAAAATTGTATTCTTTTTTCGGATAAAAGCTGAATACATTCGATTTCTGATATTTTATCTCCGTCTTTTTTTACACAGGTAAGCAGTGTGTTTAAAAACAGCTCTATATTTTTCTCACGATAGACCATATCGAGCAACACCATATCTCTCATCGCATGCGTATCTGCCCTGTTTTTCGCAAACTCAAGCTTTATTTCATCAGCTATTCCGCCTTCTGATGCATATATCGTGGTTGAATTGCCGTTTGCACATGCGCCTCCGGGTGCTACTCCTATCTCACTGCTCGCATTTCCGCCCAATACCGGTCTGTCATTTATAAGGGCCACACTCAACCCATGCCTTGCCGCCGCAATTGCCGCACATATTCCGGCATAGCCTCCGCCGCACACCACAAAATCCTTTTCCTTATAATTCATATTCTCATCCTCACTATCCCGGCTTAAAATTCTAAATAAAAAAGTTTTTGATTAAAAACTTCAACCCCCTGCGCCCCCAATCATGGGGGCAGAGGAAGCTTTTTTGTAATTTCGGAAATTGCAAAAATATACAATTTCCGAAAAGATAAAAAATACATATCTATAATATTATTCTATCATAAAATACGCATTTTTTAAATAGAAGATTTTTGCCTTTTCGCTATTATTCTTGCCCAATTTTAGGTATTGTTATAACAAAAACAGTGTTACCCCCGCTGTATGAACGCAATCCTATTCCGTACTCATCGCCGAATATAAGCTTTATTCTTTGATTTACATTTGCAATACCTATTTGCTCACTCCTCATTGTATAATCATTTTTAAGACGTTCCTTCACCCTTTCGGCTTCCTTGTCCTTCATTCCCAGTCCGTTGTCCCTTATTTCAAGCTCTATTTGCTCTTCTTTTTCGATTGCTGATACTGTGATTTTTCCTACATAGTCTATTCCCTTTATACCATGCGAAAAAATATTTTCCACTATCGGCTGTAATGAAAGCTTAATGATGCTGAATTTTTTGATATTCTCCGGAATATTGATGCTTATCTCCATTTTATCCTTTAATCTTATCTTCTGAAATTCAAGATATGCCTCTATATTCTCTACCTCTTTGCCAATGCTTACCATCATATCTGTATTTTCAAATGTGTATCGCATAAGCTTTGCCAAAAGCAATACCATTTTTGAAACATCATTGTCAAAACCCATACTCCTTATCGCCTTCCAATTAATTGAATCAAGTGCATTATGCATGAAATGCGGATTTATCTGCATTTGCAAAACCTTTAGATTTGCATTGTTTAACAGCGAAATCTTCTCGTCAAGCTGAGTTTTAAGTCTCTCGGTTTCTTTAATACTGAAATCAAAATGCGATATGATGTGCAAAATTTCATTTTTTGATATTTTATCTATTATACCACCCGACAATCCATCTGTTTTTCTTATTTTATTAACAATTTCATAAATCGGCATATATAATTTTATCGACAAAAATACAGCCACAACAAGGCTTATCAATAATGTTATCATCAGCGCTATGCACATAAAGCTTTTTATATCCGTAAGCTTCTCAAGATACACCTTGTTTGATACAAGAAATATATAGTTTCTAACGCTGTGAGTAGTTGAGGTTTTTATAATTCTGTATGGTTCTTTATCTATTTCACGTTCATAAAAAACATCGCTTGATTCTTCAAGCCGTTTATCATAAAAGCTCTGTTCCTTTAAGCTTTTCCCAAGCATATTGGAGTTCTTTGTATAGATAATATTTCCCTTTTTATCTGCTACAATCAGATTGTTCTCATTTCTTGAATCATCCGTGTATTTTTTAATATTTGCATTTGAAATGTATAAAATCACACCGCCTATAACTTCATTTTCCTTATTTCTTACCCTGTTGCTCACCAAAATATACTCGTTGCCGTTGTTATGGTGCTTCACGCTTAAATCATCTGCATCCTCCGGAATAATTATTTTTTCCTGCATTTTTTTATCCACAATACCCTTGGATAAAAAAAACATATCATTCCCGTATACGGAATAAATACATACATCGGTAATAACCGAGTTTGAAGCAATACACTCTGCTATAGTCTCAGACAAAGTGTCCATCGTTTCATACCTTTTATACATGTCATGTACAGTTTCAGAGCTTGTTTTTTCCAAAAATTCATCAACTGCCGAACTTGCGGAAATCTCACGTGCCGTCATCATTGCATTTTCAAAAACCAGCTCCGTCACCTTCTTATTCATCTGAAGAGTTTCATGTTTTTCTTCCGTACTCTCCCGATACATATAATCCTCATAAAACATACTTACAGATAATGAAATAACTATCGCAGGTATTATCACTGTTACTGCAATTACAATCAAATACTTCACTAAAAGACTGTGAATCCCGTACTGCAGGGTGTCGGCAACCATCTTTTTTACATATTCCATTTCAGCCTCCTGTATTCCACAGGTGTCATACCTGTCTTTTGCTTAAACAATGCCACAAAATAATTTGTATTCTTATAGCCTACCATTAGGCATATTTCCGCTATTTTATAATCCGAACCGGCAAGTAGCTCCTTTGCCTTATTTATTCTAACATCTGTGAGAAAATCTATAAACTTTTGCCCCGTAACCTTTTTAAAAATCCTGCTTAAATATGTCGCACTCACAAATATCTCATCTGATACATCGTTTAATGATATATCCTTTGTATAATTTCCGTATATGTAATTTTTCGCCATCTCCACAAGCCTTGTTTTAGTATCAAAATCCTTTCTCTTGTTGATTATATACCAAAAATCCTCTATGTATGTTTTACTCATGCAATACAGCTCATCACGGTTATCTGCCGAAAGAAGCTTTTTGAAATCAAACTCAAGACTGTCTATACCCATGCCAAGCAACACCTCGTATATCTGAATCAGCATGTCGTTTACAAGTATCTTTCCACTCTCAAAGCTTGATGATGAAAACATATTAATGCAAACAGAAAGAAGTTCAATATTTGCGTCTATATCACTTGAAAACAACGATGATATTACTTCTTTTTTTATTTCAAATACTTTCTTTATATCCACTGTTTCCGAAACTGAGCCTGTGGTGTTTTTCTTAAAAACATCAGTTGTTTTATCAATTTTTTCTTCAATTATTCCATCAGGCTCATTTGTTTCATTCGCTATCGTACGAAGTTTCAATTCATCTCTCAACTCTGCAAAGGCATTCTTCAATTCCTCAATATCCGTAGGCTTTAAAAGATAACGATACACATTGTTGTTTACAGATTCCTTTGCATATTCAAACTCCTGATATCCGCTGAGCACTATAACCTTTATCTCTGGACAATTTTTGTAAACAAATTTCGCCAAATCAATTCCGCTTTTTTCCCTCATCCGCACATCGGTCAGAACTACATCAACAGGATTTTGGCAGATATACTCTATTGCAGTTTCCGCATCCGAAACGCTTTTTGAAACAACGTAACCCCAGCTTTTCCAATCTATGAACTCCGTTAATGCTTCTCTTATATCATCCTCGTCATCAACAATCAACAATTTGTACATAAGCTTCCTCCTAATTTATCCCATTTTTTATAAACTCTACTTCCCTATTGCAATTATATCACCAAATTTAATTAAAGTCAATCAAATATTTTGTCCAAAAAATACAAATTTTTGTGCTAAAAAAAGGAGCTCGCAATGAACTCCTTCTTATTATTTCAGGAACTTTTTAAACATCCCCATAATATATTGTTTCTCTTAATTTAAATTTAAGATTTTTGCACCAAATAACAATATATATGTAAAAAACGTCAATTGACAAAACCCGCCGACTATGGTATAATTAACACATATAAACCGAAAAACTGCGAAATACAATTAAATTATAGTTTAGCGACCTGAATGGTCGTTAAACGCGATATAAATCCCTAACGGGATTTTCGATATGTGCTAACGCACGCGATATGCCTGTCGGCGCGATATGTTTGCTTTGCAAACGTTATGGAAGAAAAAATGCAAAGCATTTTTTCAATATTTAATCAAACAAAAGCAGAGCTTTTGTACCTTAACGTTCGCCAAAGGCGAACATATCGCATTGACTTCAGTCAATATATCGCTTGCCGGCAGGCAAATATCGCGTCAGCCACAGGCTGACATATCGCTATTATAGTTTAGCACCGCTAAACTATAATTTACAAACATTTCGCCCCTGATTATATCACAATACGAAAGGAAATGAAATAAATGTTTATAAACGAAACCTTCATGCTCAAAAACAAAACCTCAATCGAGCTTTATGATATGGTTAAAAATCTCCCCATAATCGATTATCACTGTCATTTAGTCCCGAAGATGATTTCAGATAACTACAAATTCAAAGACGCATTTGATTTATTCCTCGGCGGAGACCATTATAAATGGCGTCAGATGCGTACAAACGGAATTGATGAAGAATATATTACAGGCAACAAAGACGGATACGAAAAGTTCAGAGCGTTCGCCGAAACAATGCCGCTTTTAATAGGAAATCCCCTTTATCACTGGACTCATCTTGAGCTTAAAAGATATTTCGGAATAGAAAAAGAGCTTGACGGCGACACCTGCAAAGAAATATGGGATAAGTGCAACGAACTCCTGACGCAGGATAGTTTTCGTGCGCAGGAGCTTATAAAGCGTTCAAATGTCGAAGTTATATGCACAACAGACGATCCTTCGGATTCTCTTGAATATCACAAAGAGCTTAAGGATTTTTCCACCAAAATCCTCCCCACCTTCCGTCCCGATAAGCTTGTTGAAATAGGAAAGGAAACCTTTATCCCTTACGTAAAATCAACAGGCGCATCAGATTTTGACGGCATACTTAAATGGATAACCGAAAAAATAGAATATTTCCATTCACTCGGCTGCCGCTTATCCGACCATGGTGTCGAATATGTTCCGTACACTGAGGGAAACGCTTCAGAAGTTTTCGAAAAGAAAATGAACGGTAAAGAAATCACCGCATTTGAAGAGGATGTCTATAAAACTGCCGTAATGCAACACTGCGGAAGAGAATATGCACGCCTCGGCTGGACAATGCAGCTTCATATGGGCGCTATACGCAACAATAACACACGTATGTTTGAAAAACTCGGTCCTGACACAGGCTTTGATTCAATAAACGACTTGTGCGTTGCAGAAAAATTATCAAAATTCCTTAATTCTCTCGAATATGAGGACTTGCTCCCAAAAACAATACTTTATACCTTAAATCCGAAAGATAATTATGTACTCGGCACCATGCTCGGAAACTTCCAGAAAGCTCCGACACCCGGAAAAATACAGTTTGGCTCCGGCTGGTGGTTCAACGACCAGCGTGACGGTATGACAGAACAAATGAAAGCTCTGGCAAACCTCGGAATGCTGTCACGGTTCGTTGGAATGCTCACAGATTCAAGAAGCTTCGTATCTTATCCGAGACATGAATATTTCAGACGTATAATGTGTAATATTATCGGAACATGGGTAGAAGAAAACGAATACCCCCGTAACATGAAGAATTTAGAGAAAATCGTTACCGGAATTTCTTATTATAACGCAAAAGAATATTTTAATTTCTAAATTTAAAGGGCTGTTGTCAAAAAAACGCAACAGCCCATATTTTATGCCATATCTTCAGGACGAAAAACCTCATCAAACTTCTCTTCCGTTAAAAATCCCAAAGCAACGCACGCTTCTTTTAATGATATATTCTCTTTATAAGCCTTCTTTGCAGTTTTCGCCGCATTGTCATAGCCTATATATGGATTTAACGCCGTTACAAGCATCAGCGAATTATGAAGATTATATGCCATTTTCTCCCTGTTCGCCTTTATCCCCTTAACGCAGTTGTCGTTAAACGAATTCATCGCATCTGTAAGCAATCTCACCGACTGCAGGAAATTATATATGCATACCGGCATAAACACATTAAGCTCAAAATTCCCCTGTGAAGCCGCAAGTGCAACAGCTGTATCATTTGCCATAACCTGCACCGCAACCATAATTACAGCCTCGCATTGAGTGGGATTTACCTTTCCGGGCATAATCGAGCTTCCCGGCTCATTTTCCGGTATAAAAATCTCGCCAAGTCCACACCTCGGGCCGCTTGAAAGCCAGCGGATGTCGTTTGCAATCTTCATAAGATTAGCCGCAAGTGCTTTTAACGCCCCATGCGCAAACACAAGCTCGTCCTTTGCAGTAAGTGCATGGAATTTATTTTCTGCCGTCTTAAAATCCTTACCCGTAATCTCGCTCACACATCTTGCTACTTCTGTGTCAAAACCTTCCGGAGCGTTCAGCCCGGTACCCACCGCCGTTCCGCCAAGTGCAAGGCTTTTTAAATTATCGGTAGATTTTACAATCATGTCCTTTGAAACCTCAAGCATATTTCTCCAGCCGCTTATCTCCTGTGAAAACTTTATGGGAGTTGCGTCCTGAAGGTGTGTCCTTCCGCTCTTTACAATACCTTCATTTTCCTTTTCAAGTCTTATAAAAGTCTCAGTTAATTTTTCAAGTGCCAAAATCAGCTTATCCTCTGTCTCCATAACAGCCGCTATGTGCATTGCAGTCGGAAATGTATCGTTTGAGCTCTGAGACATATTAACATGGTCATTCGGATGAAGAATTTTTTCACCAATTATCTCATTACCCCTGTTTGCTATAACCTCATTGGTATTCATATTCGACTGTGTACCGCTTCCCGTCTGCCATACAACAAGCGGAAAATGGTCGTTAAGCTCACCGCCAATCACCTCATCACAAGCCGTTTTTATAGCACTAAGGCGTTTTTCGTCTAACTTGCCAAGATTATAGTTTGCAATAGCGGCAGCCTTTTTTAAAATACCAAACGCCTTTATAATCTCTTTCGGCATAAGCTCCTCGCCAATTTTAAAATTCTGATAACTCCTCTGAGTCTGCGCCGCCCAGTATCTGTCAGCAGGCACTTTCATCTCACCCATAGAGTCTTTTTCAATCCTGTATTCCATTTGTTTATTCTCCATTTCTTCTATAATTAAAAACCAAGCTCATCTCTGAAATAACCGCGCGTGTCTGCAAATCTTCCATATTTATCAACTACCGATACACGAACAAATTCTGCACGTTCGTCAATTTCAAAATCGGCTTCGGTAATTGTTTCACCTTCCTGTGCAAATCTGCTTTTCGGCAACTTACTTCCTGTGAATATTATAATTCTTTCTACTTCAGAACATTCTATATGAATTTTATTCCCTTCAATTGAAATCTCTTTAAACAGTGGTCCCATAGATGAATACATTTCACCTTTTTCCATCGCTTCAAACACAGAATTATAATCAAAGCTTTCCGGCATAATCATTGTAAAACCGCCAAACGAATCGTATTTCGGTGAATTTTCCGGTTCATTGTTATGATTATCATCCGTACTGTGACAGAATATTCTCTTGCCTTTTTTGAGCATTTTATCATAAAGTGCGGCGTTATATTCGTTACGACTTAACTGATAAGAGCTGTAATTACACATTTCCATGCTGAAAAATCCGTTATATTCCATTACATCCTTTTCATCCTCCATTGACCAGTACGGATGATTATATGATGCAATATAACCATTATCAGTTGCAGTTTTTATAAATTCATTTATATATTCAACACTATATTCTCTTTGCCTTTGCGAGCCGACTTTTTTATAGGTTTCATGCAACTCAGCAGAAACATATTTACAACAATTCGGGTTGTAGCATACAATAGCTTCATTTTCAGGTTCTCTTGCAAACAAATTTATATGCACTTCTTTATCATACACATCATAACGACATTCAGGGTTTGGACGTATGTACGCTTCGTAACCGGTTATTGTTAAAAACTCATCATCATTTAAGTAAGAATGCGCTTTAGGCACTTCATGGTCTGTTATAGACAAAACAGAATACCCATGCTCCTTATACATCTTTTTTAGTTCCTGCGGAGTTTTTTTACCATCCGAAAATATACTGTGACAATGCAGATTTGCTTTATATTGCTTTTTAAAAGGTGAAATTAAATACATAACGCTTCCATCTCCTTAATTCTTCAATACATATAAATATTTTATTTCTTAAACATTATATCATGTGCAGAAAAAAATGTCAAGTATTTCGTAAATTCTGTTTTGATTATTTTAATAAATTATAGTTTATCTGCATGAATTTAAATTTTCAATAACTATAAAAAGCAATTAGCAATCGGTTTACATAAGCCTCCCTTGCCTAAAGGGAGGGGGACCGCTTGCGGTGGAGGGATTGTTCCTTAAATATGTTAATTT
>JAZTZP010000098.1:0-2326 GCA_045637525.1 Clostridia bacterium
GTCAACTTAACGTTTACAGTATTGCAGTGAAATCTTTTGCCTAACAGCAAAAGGTGAAATCTGTCCTTTCGGACAGGTGAAATCCACATAAATGTGGGTGAAATTTGTAGCTTACGCTACAAGTTAATGAAGAAATCGCAAGCGATTTCAAATTTAAATTTCTTAAGTTGACAGCATTGCTCCCTCACGGAAACATCCTGTTTTCGGATTTTATGGAAATTTTTTCATTATATGTATTTTGTTGTCCGTTTTTTTTATACTACAACTATATTATAACATGATTTTATAAAAATTTCCATACTTTTTTGAAAAAAAATTTAATTTTTGTATTGCAAATTTTTGTTTTTTTTTGTATAATATATATAAGTGATATTAAAATACAGTTCTTACCGCCCGGGTAAGAAATTTTTACAAAAAAATTATACGGGCAGAAAGGTTACATATATGAAAAAAAATTTTTTAACCGGTCTTTTACTTACAGCATTCCTGCTAAGCTCATTTCCGGCGTATTCAGAGCCTGTGGCTGATACAACTCCCACACCAACAGAAGTCACCCAAACTCAGCCGGCTTCCGTAATACCCCAGCCTGAGGATACAGCAAAATCCCCGGAACCGTCAGAAACTCCGGCTCCCGCCGATACCGAAGCGATTACACTGTCCGAAGCAATAACACCGGTAGTTCTTGACAGCAGTGCGCTTAATCCGCCATCTGTATCAGCGTATTCAGCAGTAGTTATGGATGCTAAATCAGGAACTATAATATACACAAAAAATGCCCACGAAAAGGTTTATCCGGCATCTACCACAAAAATAATGACTGCAATCTTAGCCCTTGAAATGGCAAAAGATTTATCCATCCCGATCACCGCCGACCTTCAGGCGCTCGCTCCCATCACCTCCGAAGATTCACATATGGGACTTTTAATCGGCGAAACGCTAACCTTAGAACAACTTCTAAGAGGTATGTTAATCGTGTCTGCCAATGATGCGGCTAACGCAATAGCCGTCCATTTCGGGGGGAGTATCGAAGGCTTTGCAGAGCTCATGAACAAAAAAGCGGAATCGCTCGGAGCATACAACACACACTTTACAAACGCAAGCGGCGTACATGACGATAACCATTACACTACGGCATATGACATCACGATAATGGCTCAATATGCAATGAAAAACGAGACATTCCGTGAGATAGTAAAAAATTCATACTTTGAATTAGCACCGACAAACAAACGCCCTGCCGCACAGGTTTTACAAAGTACAAACCTTTTCCTGTCAAGAGGCCGTTCATCGCACCATATATGGGAGCCGGTAATCGGAATAAAAACAGGACATACCTCAATGGCAGGCTACTGTCTCGTAACAGCCGCACAAAATAACGGAAACGAGCTTATATCAACAGTTATGAAATGTGATAATACCGACAATGCACAGGGTGCACATTCATATACCGATTCAAAAAGGCTTCTGAATTTCGGATTTAATAACTACCGCTATACCGAAATTGCAAAAGCCGGAGACATCATAAGCTCATCAAAGGTTTATGAAGCCGTTGACGACACCCGTGTTTCAATGACAATCGAAACAAACTTAAACTCCCTTTTACCAAAAAATATAGACTTAAAAAATGATGTTGAAGTAATTTTTGAAGTACCGGACCAGTTTAAAGCACCAATCAAAAAAGGCGATGCCTTAGGTACCGTATCGTATATGTATCAGGATCAGGAAATAGCCTACGCAACACTGATTGCGGCAAACGATGTCGAGCTTGACACAATACTTTTCCTGTTCCACATAATACTCGCAGTACTGACAAGCCCGTTCTTCTTCATTCCGGCAATTCTTATAATAGCACTTCTTATAACAAGAAACTATAACAAACGCAAAAAGCAAAGAAGACTAAGAAAAACCCGGGCAAAAAACCGAGCAGCAACAAACCCCGGAGCTCCGAAAAAAACATACAAAGAATACGAAGGAAAACAAAACCCAAATTCAAGATATAATAAGAAATAAATTATAGTTTATCTGCGTGTTTGCAGTAGGATTTCGATGCCGCTTTGCTTGCCTCCCTTGCCTAAAGGGAGGGGGACCGCTTGCGGTGGAGGGATATTGATTTTTCTATATCTTTACTACATATTTTCAATACATAGATATGTAATATCCCTCCGTCACGGCTTACGCCGTGCCACCTCCCTTTAGGCAAGCAATACTGTCAACTTAAGAAATTTAAATTTGAAATCGCTTGCGATTTCTTCATTAACTTGTAGCGTAAGCTACAAATTTCACCCACATTTATGTGGATTTCACCTGTCCGAAAGGACAGATTTCA
>JAZTZP010000099.1:0-6197 GCA_045637525.1 Clostridia bacterium
CTTTCACGTCGAAGATACTTGGTGGGAGACTGCCCGGGAAAATAGATAGTTGCCGGAACAAACATTCCTCAATAGCTCAGTTGGCAGAGCATGCGGCTGTTAACCGCAGGGTCGTTGGTTCGAGCCCAACTTGAGGAGCCAAAAAGCCTAAACCTGAGAGGTTTAGGTTTTTTTGATGCGAAAGCTGGGTTCGAGCCAACGACGGTAGAGGGAACGACGTGCCGAAGGCAGGCTGTTACCGCAAGGGGAAACAATTCGACCGCTGCCGGTGGCAGATGAAGGGAGAAGTGTTTCGTGCCGAAATGCAGAGCAATGTGAGCGAAGCGAAGCAGTGCGACAACATTTCAAACCGAATGGTTCGAGCGAAGCTTAAGGAGCCAATAAAAAACGCACTTTTGTCTACTGACAAGAGTACGTTTTTTGAATGTAAGCGTAGTAAGCGTAAAATGATACACACATTTACAACGTCGAACCAATGTGCTACAATAGGCACAGGAGGCGATGAAAATGAGACATTCTAAAGAAGAATGGAAAAAACTTATCAAAGACTTTAGCGAAAGCGGACTGAGTCAGAGAAAATATTGTGTAATATTTGACGCTTACGTTTCACTAATGATGTCGTTTCACTATGATGACGGCTTCGCCTAATGATGTGTGGCTTCGCCACATTATGGCAAACATCGCATCATTGCGAGTAAAACGAGCAACATCATATTTGCAAAGCAAATGCATCATATCCCCGCAGGCGATACATCATTGGAAAATTCTGATTTTGTGATATAATCAGTTCGATAAATAAGAATTTGTAGGTGTAAGTAATGGGAAAGAAATTATCAGAAATGACTATGGAAGAACTGTGGCAGTTATTCCCTATATATTTAACAGACCATAAACCTTGTTGGCAAGAATGGTATTCCGAGGAAGAAGGTCTATTGAAAAACGCTCTTTCTTCAACTGAAAGAATAAGCCATATTGGAAGTACTGCCATTCCTTCTATCCGGGCAAAGCCCATTGTAGATATTCTCGTGGAAATTCCAAAGGGAAGCAATTTGCTTGACTATAAAGCCTTGATAATAAATAACGGCTATATTTGTATGTCACAAAGCGAGAATAGACTGTCTTTTAATAAAGGGTATACCGAGAATGGGTTTGCTGAGCGAGTGTTCCATTTACATTTGAGATTTGCAGGCGATAACAATGAATTGCATTTTAGAGATTACCTCATTGAGCATCCAGATGTTGCAAAGAAATACGAGGAATTGAAATTGGGACTGTGGAAAGAATGCGAACATAACAGAGATGGATATACAATTGCCAAAACCGAATTCGTGCAAAAATACACCGAAAAAGCAAAACTGATATACGGCAACCGATATTAATAAATTCCAATTTGTCGAACAGATGGAAAAATTTAGAATTTTAGGAGAACAGATGATAAAACATATTGCAAATATAGTCACAGGTTGTCGTATTTTGGGTAGCGTTTTGCTGTTGTTCTTTCCTGCGTTTTCAGTAGAGTTTTATATTATATATATCATCTGTGGTTTTAGTGATATGATAGATGGTACTATTGCAAGAAAGACAAATAGCACTAGCGAATTGGGGGCTAAAATCGATACTGCAGCCGACCTTGTGTTTGTAACAGTATCTTTGATTAAAATGTTGCCAACAATTAATATCCCTCAATGGTTATGGATATGGGGTGTTGTAATCGCAATTATCAAAATTGGTAATATCATATGGGGATATGTTTCTAAAAAACAGTTTATATCCCTACATACTATAATGAACAAGATTACAGGATTGTTATTGTTTCTTTTGCCCTTAACATTGTCTTTTGCAGAATTGAAATACAGTTCCATCGTAGTGTGTTCGATAGCAACATTCGCAGCAATTCAAGAAGGGGTTTATATTGCAACAAATTGTGAAAACAAGTAAGCCAATTCCAATTTAGCGAACAACAGCTACGGAGGTATACATTTTTACTTTTTTACCTCAATTCTGCTCCGTTTTGTCGTTCTTTCGCAGAAAAAAGATGTTTCTTCGGAATCGTCTTTTTTCAATGATTTTTAAAAACGAAAGACCTGCACACCGCGGATATTATGATATATCCGGAGTATACAAGTCTTTGCACTCAATATGATTGAACCGCCGTGTGCCGAACGGTATGCACGGTGGTGTGAGAGGTCGGCTGAACGATTAATGGTTAGCCTCCTGCCCGGTTTTATATTTATCTGTTAAGAATAAGCTTTGTAAGCTCAACCGGATCAACGATTTTTCCGTCTTTATAAACACGCATATTTCCTGATGCGATTTCGTCTATAAGTATTACTTCATCGTTGTTGTAGCCGAACTCAAACTTAATATCCCATAAATCAAGACCTATTGATTTAAGATCATCAGCAACAATTTTTGTGATTTTGAGGGTTTGCTCTTTCATGCTTTCAAACATTGCAGGAGTCATAACGCCCAATGCAGCAAGACCTTCGCTTGTAACCAAAGGATCGCCCTTAGCATCGTTTTTGAAAGTACATTCAACATATCCGCCGTCTAAAACTGTACCGTCTTCGATATATTCGCCGTATCTGCGGATAAAGCTTCCTGTTGCAACAAGGCGGCAAATAACTTCAAGACCCTGACCGAATACAGTTGCCGGAAGAACTTCCATAGTAGCCTCATCGACATTTGCACTTACATAGTGAGTTTTGATGCCTGCTTCTTTAAGAAGCTCAAAATAACGGATTGATGTTTCAAGATTAGCCTTGCCTATGCCCTCGATTGTGAGACCAACACTGTTCTCGCCCGGATCAAATACACCATCTTTGCCTGTACAGTCATCCTTGAACTTAAGCATTACGTTACCGTTGTCAAGAGAATATACGTCTTTTGTTTTTCCTTCGTAGATTTTCTTCATTTATAACACTCCTTAAATATTTTTTGATATAAAACACATCTTGTATTATTATAACACAAAAATTTTTGTTTGTATAGGTTTTTTTAAAAAAATATTTTTAAATGTCTTAATTTTTGAAAAATTTTTTTTAAAATTAAAATGTAGTTTTAAATTTTACTGAAAGAAATGTGCAAAAATAAGTTGTTTTTTGTTCACCATTAATATATGATTTTAAATTGTTTTCATCCACACGCACATATTACTTTCACCTCTGTTTGCAAATGCGGCGTAAGGTATCATTTTTATTGTGTAGTCCTCATAATTGTCTGAAACCGGTGCATAAAGTTCTTTGCATGAAATTTTTCTTACACCTTTTACGCTTAAAATATTCGCATCAAAGTATTCGTCAAAACTTGCCTCTGCCTTAAAATCATTGCAGATAAAGAGTTCTTCCAGGTTTTTGGTATTATCACAGCTCTCTGCGCAGTAAACGACAGGACCATACATAACAGCAACCTTTCCCACGTTGTTATGAACGCCTGTATTAGCCTCCATAAAGACAGGCTTCATTATAAAATTAACATTGATGCACTCTGCATTTTCAACAACTGCATATCCGTCTTTTACGCTGTAATCGCAGTCGATTTCAAATTCATTGCACCATGATGGTATTCTTATATGAACGGCTTTGGCGCTTTCTGATTTTATTATTATTCTGCCGTCTGCCGGATAATTTGTCTGCTGACTTATTTTCATACCGTTTATTTCTGCAGTACTGATCACAAACTGGTTTACATAAATCTCATCATCTTCATATCCGTATATGTATTCGCCGATACTTGCCAGAAGTCGGTTGATATTCGGCGGACAACATGAACAACCGAATACAGGCGGGCGCTGTGTTATCGGGTTCCACTCCTTTGAATTTGTTGTATGCCCGGGAAATCTGTTGTTTACCGCAAGGTTTATTCCTAACGGATTTGTATAGAAAAATGATTTTCCGTCCAGTGACAGACCGCTTATCATTCCGTTGTAGAGCTGCTTTTCGATTATATCCGCATATATGGTCTTGTTTTCTGATATCATCATTTTTTGAGCAAAATATATCATACCAATAGAAGCACAGGTTTCGGCATACGCTCTTTTATTAGGTAAATCATAAGGAGTTGTAAATCCTTCATAAAAGTTCGTTGAACCGATACCCCCTGTTATATACATTTTCTTTGTTATTATGTCATCAAAAATTGATTTGCAGGATTCAAAAAGCTCTTTATCGCCGGTAAGTGCTGCAGCTTCTGCCACGGCAGTGTATAAGTAACACGCCCTTACACTGTGTCCTTCTGCAGTTTTCTGCTCTCTTACAGGTAAGTGAGTCTGAGTACTTAGTCCTGTGTCAGCAGTCTTATCTTCCGGCGAGTTAACTATGTCGTTTAAATCCTTTTCGCTTGTGCCTCTTGTATTAATAAAATACATTGCCAGATCAAGATATTTTTTATCCTTTGTACAGTTATACATTCTGATTAGTGCAAGCTCTATTTCTTCATGTCCCGGAGTATCAAAGCTTGCTGATTTTTCTTCCATAAATACCTTTTTAATATATGCCATATATTTTTCCATGCATTTTAAAAGCCGGCTGTCACCTATGCCCTCATAAAGAGCCACGGCAGCCTCGGCAAGGTGTCCGGCACAGTACAGCTCGTGCGCCCATCTATTTGTAAAACGTGCATCAGGTTCACACACCGTGAAATAAATATTGAAATATCCGTCCTCACACTGATTTTTTTCTATATCCTCTATAAGCTCATTAACCTTTTGGTAAATCTCATCATTATGCTCCTTTGCAAGCACGTATGCCGCGCCCTCCATCCATTTTGCAACGTCGGAGTCCCAG
Organism: Clostridia bacterium; assembly: GCA_045637525.1. Taxonomy (GTDB): domain Bacteria; phylum Bacillota; class Clostridia; order UBA1381; family UBA1381; genus JAZTZP01. Next base: position 4,785 of record JAZTZP010000099.1, read on the forward strand.
AAAATATGAGGCTTATCGGGCATACCCTCTTTCCATTCAAATTTGAATGCCTTTATTCTTCCTGTCTCAGAAAATCGGTCATATACTGCATCTATTGTAACGTTTTTATTAAGCTCCTGCTTCTTTTTCCAATAACCGCCGGTGATTTCCACCTGTTTGTAATTAATATTTTTCATAAAGTAAGTCCTCCTATTGACAAATATCTTTATTTGTATTATAATATAACAAACGAAATATTTCAAGTGAAAAAAACTATAAATAAGTGAGAAAATCAAACATGACAGATATTAGATACTGTTCTTCGGGACTTTTTAAATCGGATAGAGTGTGGATTCATCCGAGAAGAATTATTGATTCTTATGAAATAATATTTATGGAGAAAGGGACGGCGTATATAAATGAGGACGGCGTCCAATATGAACTTAATGAAAATGATGTTTTAATTCTTGAGCCGGGAAAAGAACACTTCGGATATGAGCCGTCAAAGAAAAATGTTTCCTTTTATTGGGTTCATTTTAATAGTGAGAATTTCAACACAGACGGATTTGTAAAGTATTTGCATATAAGCGAACCGTTTGCATTAAAAACTCTTTTTGTTCAGCTGCTTCATATTGCAAATACGCCGGGATACGCATCATGTTGCTTTGATATGTTCTGCGCTCTTATTTCGGAAGAAATTGCATTTCGTTTAAAAAACTCTTCCGAACAGGGCAGTGCACTTGCCGTGAATATTAAGGAATGGATAAGAATTAATATAAATAAAAATCTGACGGTAAAATCCGTGTCGGAGGAATTTGGCTATCACGAAAACTACATAAGCCGTGTATTTAAGGCTTCATTCGGAATTGGCATAAAGGAATATATTATAGATATAAAGCTGAAAAACGCAAAGAATTTATTAAACACCACGCTTTATTCGGTAAAACAAATAGCCGGAATAACCGGCTATCAGGATGAAAATCTGTTTATTAAGTTTTTTATTTACCACACCGGCATGACACCAACGGAATACAGGAATATGTGTTCCAATACGCATATAAATAAGGAGTGAACGTAATAAATAAATTATAGTTTATCAGCGTATAGAGAATTGGCTTTCGATACGCTTTGCAAGCCTCCCTTGCCTAACACCCCAGGGTGGCTTCTCTTGACAAAGTCAATTCACCTTCAGGGAGGGGGACCGCTTGCGGTGGAGGGATATTGATTTTTCTATGTCTTTACGTTAACAAAAATATATAGTTTATCTGCGTGTTTCAGTCTGCGTTCGGTACACTTTGCAAATAGGCTCCCTTGTGTAACACCCCAGGGTGGCTTCTCTTGACGAAAGTCAATTCACCTCCAGGGAGCTGTCGCTGAAAGCGACTGAGGGATTGTTTTCTAAGAAAATTAACATATTTAAGGAACAATCCCTCC
>JAZTZP010000100.1:0-14728 GCA_045637525.1 Clostridia bacterium
TCTTTACTACATATTTTCAATACATAGATATGTAATATCCCTCCGTCACGGCTTACGCCGTGCCACCTCCCTTTAGGCAAGGGAGGCTTTGGCAAAGCGTACCGAATGCAGACTGTAAACATACAGATAAACTATAATTTATATGTTTGTTAACAATTTCAAAAATCGTGAATACAGATTGAAAACAGGTTGACATTTTTTTCTTAATGTGATATAATGATTTCAAGCTTTGCTTGAAATCGTCGATATGAATTCTTGACAAAATTATATAATAAATGCAAAACTATGAGGAGATTATGATATGAAGCTGAATTTGGAGTTGATAAGAGAAATTACAACGGGGGCGGTGCGTGTTTGTGAGGAAAGCGGATTTGTGTGTTTTTATCGGTTTACCGACGAGCAGGCGGCGTTATATGAAAAGAGAAATGCGGATTTTTATAAAAAGTGCTTTGCAACATCCGGAGTTAAGCTTTTATTTAAGACTGACAGCAAGAGTTTAGGACTTGCAGTTCGTGTTTCGTCCGGGAGCTCACGTTCGTATTTTTCTTTTGATGTATTTGCGGACGGGAAGAAAGTTGATTGCCTTGATAATTTTTCAGGACTTGATTTGCCTGCTGATTACACAAAAGGAAATTATACACAGGGTGATTTTTCAAAAAACTTTCAAATCGGAGAAGGTATAAAAACCATATGCGTATATTTCCCATGGTCTGCGAGGGCGGAAATTAAGGAAATAACAGTTGATGACGGTGCTTTTATCCGGGCGGTTAAGCCAACAAAAAAATTGCTTGCATACGGTGACTCGATCACTCAGGGCTATGATGCACTTCGCCCTTCCAATCGTTATATTGCAAAGCTTGCGGACAGGCTTGATGCAGAAGAATTTAACAAGGGAATTGGCGGAGAAATATTTTTCCCGGCGCTTGCAGAATTAAAAGACGGTTTTGTTCCGGATTACATAACGGTCGCATATGGGACTAATGACTGGAATTGTACAGATGAAGAAACTTTCAAAGATAATTGCCGGGAATTTTATAAGAACATACGGGAAAATTATCCCGACACACCGATATTTGCAATTACTCCGATTCTGAGAAAGGATATGTGTGAGGAAAGAATTTTCGGAGATTTTGAAAAGGTTGAGGCAGATATAAGAGAGTGTGTAAAGGATATTGAAAATATTACGGTTATCAGGGGTTTTGATTTTGTGCCGGAGGAAGAAAAATACTTTGCGGATTTAAGACTTCATCCGAATGATGAAGGTTTTGAATATTATTTTAAGAATTTATATTCCGAAATAGAGGAGAGAGTAAAATGATGCATGAAGAATTAAAGAGAGATATTTTGGAAAAAATTGAAAGAGCAGATATTTCAGGTGATTGGTATGAGATGAAAGGAGATGTAACCGGGGCGGCAATTCAGGCGGCGCTGGAGGAGTATCATAATGTATTTATTCCATATATCGGAAAGCCGATTGTTCTGGATGCGCCGATTATTATTTCTTCCGATATGCATCTTAAGGTTGATGAAAATCAGATTATTATGCAGGGCAAAGCTTCTGAGACTTGCCTTATGAGAAATAAAAGCTTGCAAGACGGAGCTGAAGCTGTGACGGACAGCTCAAAGCGTGATAAAAATATAAGCATTGAGGGTGGAATATGGAATTTCAAAACCGGTCAGCGCTGTCATGTTGATAACAGTAAAAGTGTTATAGGAGCATTAGGCGCTATAATATTTTGCGGAGTGGAGAGAATACATCTAAAAAATATGGTGATTTTTGATGATGAAGAACTTTGCGGGCGTGGTGAAACTCCGTCAAGCTATGGAATACAGATTTGCGACTGCAAGAATTTTATAGTAGAAAATATAGATTTCAGGACCAACAGCAGAGATGGAGTTCATATTAACGGACCGGCTGAGTATGGATTGGTAAAACATATCAGAGGCGATGAAATGGGAGACGATATGGTTGCCATGAATGCATGGGACTGGGACACTTCTGCGATAACGTTCGGAACGATACAAAAGGTTGTTGTTGAGGATATAAAGGGAACAGGAAACGAATTCAGACTTTTGCCGGGACAAAAGCTTTATAAAAACGGAACAAAGGCTGACTGCGATATAAGAGACTGCGTGCTGGAAGATTTAACGGGAATTTATACATTTAAGCTCTATGCACAGCCTAATATTGCAAACGCAATAGAGCCCGGAAAGCATGATGTTTCGGGAACAGTCGGAACTATTAATAATGTTTATATTAAAGATGTTAAATTCAAAAAAATTGCTGCTGCCGGATTTAATGATATACCGGTAAAGGGATTGTTTGAAATATGTTCTGACTGCAGCGAACTGCATGTTGAAAATGCGTCGGTTGAAAGTACGTTTGAGCAATGCGAGGAGCTTGGTGTGAAATTTGTAAATGTTGGCCCTCTTTCGGCAGTTTGGAGAAATGGCTCGGATGACCCGGCAAGATGGGGAGAGGTTTTTGACCCTGATGCAATATGCTATGCTGAGGATATTTATTTAAAGAATATAAGCTTTGCGGGAGGAAAGGTTAATGATGCCGAAAAATTAACACGTGCAATTAAGATGACAATTAATGAGGATTATCCGAATACGACACCAAGAGGCGGAACGGGATACGGTACGCTCGGCATGGTACATATTGAAGAATAACGAGAGGTGAAAATAAAGTGAAAATTTCTATAAATTCAGGTGTAGCAGCAAATAATCGCTGCTGGGACAGAGAAGAGCTCAAAAAGGATTATGCTAAAATATTTCGGCCCGGAATAAAAGGTGTTGACCAGTCAGTTCCGCCAATTTGTGCGGATGGTCCGCTTGCAAATCCGAGGTGTGATGAATGGGCTGAGGCGGTGCTTTTTGGAGTAACAGAGGCAGGAGGAGAGATTGTGCAGTGTCATTGTCCGCTGATTTCACCAACTGAGCTTGTTGACGGAAAAGGAATATTCTTGCATGAAGAAATACATAAGCGTGCATATGACGATGTATTTCGTATGGCAAAGCTTTGGGATTGTCCGGTAGCCGTTCATCCTATAACTTTTCCTGTTTATACCGATGAGTCTTATATCGAAGAATATGTAAGAATGAATATTGAATATTTTAAAATGCTTTCGGAAATTGCCGGAAAATACAATGTTAAGATTGCGGCGGAAAATCTGTTTGATGTAGCGGAGCTTGCAACGCATTATTGCAGGAAACCCGAGGTTTTGAAGGCTATTGTTGACGGCGTAAATTCAGAAAATTTAGGTGTATGTGTTGATACGGGGCACGCAAATGTGTCGGGAGTTAATCCGTGCGAATTTTTAAGAGTATTTAAAGATAAGGTGTATGGACTTCATATCCATGACAATAATGGAAAAGCCGATCAGCATAAAATTCCGACTCTCGGCAACATAAACTGGGGAGAATTTTTAAAAGCGCTTAAAAATATAGGCTATACCGGATTTTTCAATTATGAAGTGCACGGAGATATACCATATAACATGAGTGACATTGAAAAAATGGCATATTTCCAGTATGTGTATCAGGTAGCTGCTGATTTGATTGCGGAGTATATTTCAGAATAAGGCATAAGTTGCAAAAAACTACAAATTTTGCGTTTGTAATTATGTGAATTTTGTATTTTATGCACATTGTAAAAATTCCCGAACTATGATAAAATTTTCTTATAAGGATTATAATTTTAAGAAGATTTATTATGGAAGGATTTACGGACATGCAGCTGTTAAAGGACAGAATTTTAAAAGAGGGATTGGTATTTCCCGGAAATGTACTAAAGGTAGACAGCTTTTTGAACCATTGCATGGATATAGATTTATTTAATGAAATGGGCAGGGAGTTTATGCGAAGATTTGAGGGTTGCGGTGTTAATAAGATTCTTACCGTAGAGTCTTCGGGAATAGGTATTGCCTGCATTGTGGCACAGTATTTTAAAGTACCGGTAGTTTTTGCAAAAAAGAACAAGACGAAAAATATAGCCGGTGACGTTTTTACAAGGCAGGTGCAGTCTTTTACTCACGGCCGTGTTTATGACATAATGGTTTCAAAAAAATATTTGGGGCCGGAGGATAATGTACTTATAATAGACGATTTTTTAGCAAACGGCTGTGCGCTTTTAGGGCTTGCCGGAATTGTTGAGGATTCGGGAGCGAAAATTGCCGGTGCCGGTATCGCTATCGAAAAAGGTTTCCAGCAGGGAGGCGCGCTTGTTCGTGAAAAAGGAATAAGAGTGGAATCACTTGCAATAATAGACTATATGACAGACGACGGAAAAGTATTTTTCAAGTAGTATTTTAAAAGGAGAATATCCTTATAAAATAAAGATAAAAAAATTAAGGAGGAGTTATTCCAAATGAAGAAAATGAGTAAAATTTTAGCGTTAGTGATGGCATCTGCAATGCTTCTTATGAGTGCAGGATGCGGAGAGAAAAAGACAGAAGATGTGACTGATACAGGCAATGCTGTTACTGAAAATCAGGCTGAGAAGAAGGACGTTAAGGTTGGTGTTATCCATATAGGAAACCCGGCTGACGGCTCGGGATACAGCTATGCGCATGACCTTGGTATTCAGGCAATGCAAAAAGAGCTCGGTCTTGAAGACAACAAAGACGTTGTAAGAAAGAATAACGTTAATGATACTGACCCGACTGCTACCGAGCAGGCTATAAGAGAGTGTATTGAAGAAGGATGTAATATTATTTTCGGTACAAGCTGGGGTTATATGGACACGATGGAAGCTCTTGCAGAAGAATATCCTGACGTAATTTTCTCACACGGAACAGGTTATAAGAGCAACGATAAGAACTTTAACAACTATTTCGGAAGAATATATCAGGCAAGATACCTTTCAGGTATAGTTGCCGGCATGAAGACAGAATCAGACAAGATTGGTTATGTAGCGGCTATGGGTAAGGATAATTCAGAGGTTACAGGCGGAATTAATGCGTTTGCAATGGGTGTTAATTCAGTAAATCCTGATGCAAAGGTTTTAGTTAAGGTAACAAACAGCTGGTATGATCCTACTCAGGAAACAAACGCTGCAAAGGCTCTTATCGCAGAGGGCTGTGACGTTTTGGCTCAGCACTGTGATACTCCAAACCCACAGCTTGAGGCTGAAAAGGCAGGCGTTTGGGGCGTAGGCTATAATTCAGATATGTCAAAGGATGCTCCGAAAGCAACTCTTACATCAACAATCTGGAATTGGGGTGTATATTATACACAGGCTGTAAAGGCTGTTATGGACGGAACATGGAAGAGCGAAAACTACTTCGGCGGAATGGATGACGGTCTTGTGGACATTACAGAGCTTAATATGGATCTTTGCACAGATGAGATGAAGGCAAAGGTTGAAGAGGCAAGAGAAAAGATAACAAAGGATGGCTTTAACGTATTTGACGGCGTTATTGAAACAAACGACGGCAAAACAGTCGGCGAAGAAGGCAAGACTTTAGAAGACAGCGTTATTACAGGCGGAATTAATTGGTACTTCAAGAACGTAGAAGAGAAATAATTCAAGGTATTCGTATAACGTTATAAAAATTACGAGGAGTTCGTATCACAAATTTATATATCTGTTGTGATACGGACTCTTTTTTAATCAGGAAAGGACAAGCATATGGAAAAATCGGTTGCTATTGAGTGTCGGGGGATAACAAAGGTTTTCGGAACTGTTATTGCAAATGATAAGATAGACTTAACTGTGCGCTATGGTGAAATACTTGCACTTTTAGGTGAGAACGGTTCGGGAAAAACCACTCTTATGAATATGCTTTCGGGAATATATCATCCTGATGAGGGTGATATATTTATAAACGGCAGTGAAACTGTAATAAATTCACCCGCAGACTCATCTGAGCTGGGCATCGGTATGATACATCAGCATTTTAAACTTGTTGACGTGTTTTCGGCTTTTGAAAACGTCATTACCGGGGTGAAGACAAAGAGAAACAGAAAACAGCAAAGGGAAGAAATCACACGTATTTGCAGTGAATACGGACTTAGTGTTGATATAGATAAAAAAATATATAATATGTCGGTTGGCGAAAAGCAGAATGTTGAGATTTTAAAGGTACTTTACCGCGGCGCACGCATACTTATACTCGACGAGCCAACGGCGGTTTTAACGCCTCAGGAAATAACGGTGCTTTTTGAAATTCTTCGCAAGATGCGTGAAAACGGATGTGCAATTATTATTATAACTCATAAGCTTAACGAGGTTATGGAAATAAGCGATAAGGTTACAATAATGAGAAAGGGACAGAGTATAGGTACTGTAATAACTTCAGAAACTGATGAAAAGAAGCTTACTGAGCTTATGGTCGGACGTCCTGTCAGCCTTTTAATTGACAGACCGCCCGTTATGAATTCTAAGGAGCTTTTAAAGGTTGTTGATTTATCCGTTATAAAAGAGGACGGAACTAAAGCGCTTGAGGATGTTTCATTTTCCATAAATACCGGTGAAATACTTGGCGTTGCAGGGGTTGCCGGAAGCGGACAAAAAGAGCTTTGCGAGGTCATAGCAGGTCTTGTGCCGTCACGTACCGGTGCTATTTTGTATAATAAGGAAAATATTCTCGGTAAAAAACCGGGTGAAATAATAGATTTAGGTATTCATATGAGCTTTGTCCCTGAGGACAGACTCGGTATGGGACTTGTAGCGTCGATGAGTATGGTCGATAATATGATTCTTAAGAATTATAATAAATCAAAGGGCGTATTTGTAGACAAGAAACCGGCACGTAAATTAGCTGAAAAGCTTATTGATGAGCTTGAAATAAAAACACCATCGGCAGATACGCCGGTAAGACTGCTCTCGGGCGGAAATGTTCAGAAGGTTCTTTTAGGCCGTGAGATTGCCGCACAACCAAACCTGCTTATAACGGCATATCCGGTAAGAGGTCTTGACATAAATTCTTCATATACAATATATGATATGTTAAACGAGCAGAAAAAGAATAATGTGGCTGTGCTGTTCATTGGTGAGGATCTGGATGTGTTGCTGGAGCTTTCTGACAGAATAATGGTTTTATGCCATGGCAATATTTCCGGTATTGTTGATGCAAAGAATACCTCAAAGGAAGAAATTGGACTTATGATGACAGGAAAGAACAGAGGTGAGATCTGATATGTCAAAAATAAAAAAAGAGCCTTTAATAAGAATCGGTAAGCGCCGGGAGCTTACAAACAACCGTATATTATTGCTTCGGCTGTTCTCGGTTTTACTCGCTGTTGTTGCCGGCGGAATATTCGTTTTGTGTATCGGTCATAACCCGTTCGGCGTATATGCTTCGATAGTTTCCGGTGCTTTCAGGAGTGCAATGGCATTTCAGGGAACTGTAAGGATTACGATACCGCTTCTGATTTCAGCGCTCGGAATTACACTTGCTTTTAAGATGCAGTTCTGGAACATCGGTGCGGAAGGTCAGATAATCTGCGGTGCGATATGTGCATCTTATTTTGCACTTTTTCATAATACTCTGCCGCATTGGCTTTTAATTATTTTAATGTTTATAGCCGGAATTGTCGGCGGAGGCTTGTGGGGGCTTATACCGGCGTTCTTTAAGGCTAAGTTTAATACAAATGAAACGCTTCTTACGCTTATGCTTAATTATATAGCATTAAACATTATTGTATTTCTGCGTGACGGTCCGTGGGCTGACCCGGATTCCGGCGGATTCCCCAAAATTGCGCGGTTTGTACAAAATGCTCAGCTTGACAAGGTTTTCGGAATACAAAGCGGCTGGATTATAGGACTTATACTTGTTGCTATGGTATTTGTTTATCTTAAATATACAAAACACGGATATGAAATAAGCGTTGTAGGTGAAAGCCATGCGACTGCTTCATATGCCGGAATGAATGTTAAGATAATTACGCTTCGTACTATGTTTATTAGCGGTGCGATATGCGGAATAGGCGGAATGGTTCAGGCTTCAGGCTCGGATATGACGCTTGCAACATCTGTTGCCGGCGGTGTAGGATTTACGGCTATTATAGTTGCATGGCTTGCTCAGCTTAATGCTTTCGGAATACTTCTTGTTTCATTCCTTTTCGGCGTGCTTGAAAAGGGTTCAAGCGTTATGCAGTCAACATATGGGCTGTCTACATACTCGGCAGATGTGTTACAGGGAATAATTCTTTTCTTTGTGCTGGGCGGCGAGTTTTTCATAAGATACAAATTTATAATCAGAGGAAAGTCCCAAAAAGGAGGAGTAAAGTAATATGGAAAAATTCTATCATTTTATTCAGGCATCAGTTCTTGCCGGTACTCCGATTTTGTTCGGTACTTTAGGTGAAATTATAAACGAAAAGTCGGGACATTTAAATCTCGGTGTTGAGGGGATGATGGCTCTTGGTGCTTGTGCCGGATTTATGTGCGGATATTTTTCGGATAATTTGATTTTTGCACTTGTTGCTGCTGCTATTGCCGGCATGGTCGGTGCACTTATATATGCACTTCTTACGGTTAATTTTATGGCAAATCAGAATGTTACAGGTCTTACTCTTACAATATTCGGACTTGGTCTTTCAAATTTTGTCGGCGAAAGTATGCTCGAAAAATCTCCCACCGGCTCTCTTAAGCTTCCGGATGGGATAACGGCATCACTTGCAAATATAAATATTCCCGGACTTTCTGACTTGCCCGGTGTTGGTGTAATGCTTTTTTCATATAATCCGCTTGTGTATCTTGGTATAATATTTGCGATTATAATTACGATATACTTACTCCATACTAAAAAAGGTCTCGAAGTTCGTGCTATTGGCGAAAATCCTGCAATGGCAGATGCTGCCGGTGTTAATGTTACAAAGCTTAAATATATAAATCTTCTTGCCGGAGGTGCGTGCTGTGGTATAGGCGGTGCGTATTGCTCAATGATAACCTGCGGCGGTGTGTGGATGGCTAATTCCGTAAACGGTATGGGATGGATTGCGGTTGCACTTGTTATATTTGCCGCATGGCATCCGTCAAAAGCAATTTTCGGTGCGTTTGTTTTCGGTGCGTGCAGTATTTTAAAATACTATATCGAAAAATCATTCCTGCCTATTCCGAATGCTTTTTATGATATGCTGCCGTTTGCGATAACTGCACTTGTTTTAATAGTTTCTTCGATAAAGAAATCAAAAGAAGGCGCTCAACCGGCCGCTTGCGGAGTGAATTATTATAGGGAAGAAAGATAAATTATAGTTTAGCTTCGCTAAACTATAATTTACAGTGAAATTTTTTGCCACAGGCAAAAAGTGAAATCCAACCATATGGTTGGGTGAAATTCGCATAAATGCGAGTGAAATTTGCGGCGAATTCGCCGCAAGTTATGGAAAGAAAATCGCCAAACGATTTTCTGATTTAAAATTCAGAAATTGCAAGCAATTTCACTCACACGAAGTGTGAATTTTACATTATAATTGCAATAAGGAGTTTTTTCATGAGTTTAAATGCAAAGCAGAATATAAAATGCCCTTCCTGCGGACAGATGCATGAGATAGTGGTTTGGAATTCGATTACGGTTAAGGATAGTCCGGATCTTAAGAAGGATTTACTTGCCGGGAATATAAATATTTTCAAGTGTCCCGATTGTGAATGCAGGGCGCTTATGAGTGTGCCTCTTTTATATAACGACAGTGATAAAAAGCTTATGATTTCATTTTCACCGTCGGATGACAGGCAGGCCTCGGCGAAGCTTTTTGAACAGATGTGCGAGAGTGCCAAAAATTCGGAGGATTTTGAAATTCCGGAGGGGTATAATCTCAGGTTTGTGACTGAGTATAACAGCTTACTCGAAAAAATTCTTGTGACAGACAGCGGACTCTGGGATAAGGCGATAGAGGTTTTAAAGCTTCTGATACTTTCTCAGGAGCCGGAAAAGATAGAGCAGCGTTCGTGTGTTTTCGGTAAATTTGAGCAGGACGAAATTGAGTTTATGGTAAAGGACGAAAAGGAAAATCAGATATACACTTCAAGAGTGCCTAAAAAGTCCTATGATCAGATAGAATATGAGCTTAAGGCATCCGGCGTGAAGCCTTACAGCTTTAACTGGGAGATTGTAGACGGAGATTATGCTTCAGCTCTTCTTAACGGAATTAATAATTAAATTTAAAACAGTCGGCATTTCGATATGATATATGCCGGCTGTTTTGAATTTTGACAGAGGGAAAATTATGTTTAATTCTCATATATTCGCTTTTTAGGATATAAGTTGTAATTTGCTGAAAAGTGTTGACTTTTTCGTATATTCGTGTTACAATGGTATTGGATTTGAATTTCCGCCGAAAGGGGGCATGGCTATTTTGGTATAAAATTTTATAAATTTGACTCCAAAAGCTACGCTCTTACCCTCGTCCATGTTTTGCGGAAATTTATTGAATTTATCATACAAGGAGGTAATGCTATGACAAAAAAAGTTTTGTTTATGTCAAAGTCAATATTAATAACAAGTATAATATTTTCGGGATTTACAGCGTTTGCGGAGGATGCACAGACCGAAGCTCATTATGAGCCTGCTTCTGTTTCGGTAAGAGGTGCATCGGATTTAGTCAGGTATTCTGTAAAAAAAGACAGTTCTACATATGTATCAAAAAATTTCAGGGTAAGCGAATTTAAAAGCAATGACGGTGCGGACGCTGTTTTGATAGATAAAGAGCTTGTAACCATACTTCAGAATATTCGTGACCATTTCGGAGCGGCTGTTACAGTAAATTCGGCATACAGAACTGCGGAATATAACGAGAAGGTAGGCGGCGGAAAAAATTCTCTGCATCTTCAGGGGCGTGCTGCTGATATAAAGGTTACGGGTGTGTCTCCGTGGGAGATTGCCAAATACGCCGAAACGATAGGAGTAAGAGGTATTGGAGTGTACAGCACGTTTGTTCACATCGACACACGGGATACAAAGTATTATTGGAACAGCATAAACGGTGGAAGCTCGCAGGTTTCGTCATTTGGCGGTAAGTTTAACTCAAAACCATACAACACGGTGAATGCCGGTGTTGTTACGGGACTTAAAGTGAACACGAGCGGAAAAACAGTAAATGTTACATGGAATAAATCGGATAATGCGACGTCTTATGATGTGTATTTAATAACTTCACCTTACGGCTGGAATGATGTTAAATATAAGAAAACAGTATATTCCGATTCCTGTTCATTTACTAATGTGGCAAAAGGCAGCTACTATGCATTTGCAGTTTCAAGACCGAACGGCGATGAGATGCAAAGCATTTGGGTTCCGTTTAAAATAAATTAGAATAATCAAAAAAATACAGCATAATTGCTGTATTTTTTTGATTATTCAAGCAGACGCATGAGTGTTGTTATGCTTTGTTCTGTTGTATAGATGTCTTTGGGTGAGAAATGATTTTTATCTGTTCCTATCATTATTCCGAGATTATACATGCCATTTATATGGTTTACTGCCCAGTCGGACATTTCGTCGTAATCTTTGAATATATCGGAATTATTCCACTTTGGTATTGTTATGTTCATAAAATCTGCTGAACGTGAGAGGATAACAGCTGCTTCTTCTCTTGTTATGCTTTTATCTGGTTCAAACTTTCCGTCGCCTGTACCGAGCACTATTCCGGCATCACACAGCTTTAAGCAGGCGTAGTCGGTTGTATCGGAGAAAGATGACTTTGGCTTAACGGTGTTCATATATCCTGACCCGCTCAGCATAGTGTATGCAATGCGACAGAAATCCTGCCTTGTTGCAGGGAGCACGGGCGAAGGTGCATTATCGGGGATAAAGCCTTTTGAGAGCATTTTTGCAATAGCCGGCTTTGCCCACTCGCTTGCACCGTTTAAGTCGAAGTTTACTTCATTTGGTATAGATGAAACACTCCACCAATCCTCGCCGTATGATGCAAATATACCGTTACGTGCTGTGGTTACATAAAATACACCGTCTTTACAGGTCATGGAAACAGGAAGGCTGTCGAATGCTTTTTCGGATATTATATTAAAGTCTTTATCCATTATAAAAACGCTCGAATAGCCCCATGTGTTATAATAAAAGTTTGGAAGTCCGTCCCATGCACACCAGCGTGCGGCTTTGATATTTCCGGAATCAATAATTTCATAGCTCTCAAGATTTCCGGAAAATGCATTTAAAGTGTTTTCGGGGAGAATGTCTTCATAGTCTTTTACATATGTTGTATTATCATAAAACTTTTTTGGCTTTATGGTTTCAAATATTTCTGAATAGTCCGGAGTATACGGCTCGTCGTTTATTACAAATTCGTTTTGCGTGCCGCCTGTATAGTTTACGGGGAGCAGTGTGTTTATATAAAATACTGCCGTTTCACCCGGCGATATTTCACGGCTTGCAAGGTAATCGGTTTTTGCCGGTGTTGACATGGTTTTTGCTACGGCAAATTCAAAATCATTGTTTTCATCTGACATATAAACTATTAAATTTGCAGAGGTTGTTGCCCTGTATTCAAAATAACGGGGTTTTGAGCCTGTATTGGTTACATTTATATGATATGATGTTATAACTCCGTAGTTTCCCATACTGCATCCATAGCCCTGATTATCTGCCGATACATCAAGTTTAAAGTTTGGCTCATAGTATTCCGGCGATGACGCAAATGCCGGTTCATATTGTCTTGTATCACTTCTTGTAGTGTCAAACACCCAGATATTGTCACGTTTGGTGACTTTTTTTCCATAGAAATTCAGCTTGCTGTCATCCTTATAATAAAGCGGAAGCATATCGTTTTCGACGGTTGCACGTTTTGACCATATGTCATCCTGAGGATTGAGATTTGTAAGCCATTTTGTTAATTCTGCGCCTTCGGGGACGTATTGGTTATGAATGGTAACCGGAAGGGCGGTGCCGGATTCTGTGCTGTCGTCTATTACATACGAAAGCTCTGCACTAACCTGAGGCAATGAAGGGGCAACTCCTTTTAAGCAACGGTCACGGCGGTAGCTTCCGAATGCTGTTTCAGAGGCTGAAAAGCCGCTTCTGTCACCGAGTGTTCCGTTATGACGGAATGCGGCAACGTTTAAGCTTGCAGTTCCTGTTTCAATTTCAATTTTTGCCTGTATATGAACGGGCATACAGAAATGAGTTGTTTTGTAGTCGGCAAGATAACGGCTAAGCCATGTGGTTTCGCCCTTTTTTAAGGTGATGGTTATGGGTTTTGGATTGTGTCCCGTAAATATATTTTCGCCATCTGCTGATATGATTGGCACATCAAGCATTCCGGCACATACATTCAAACAGCCCCAATCGGATTCGTATCGGTATTCGGTGCTGTCTTTTTTGTATGAAACGGCACGTCCTGTTTCAAATTCAGAGTCGTGTATGGTTATGGTACAGTCCGTTTTGGCAGTTATTTCTGTATCAAGCTCCACGTCATATCCTTTTTTGCCGCTGCCTGTATAATTAAAATGCGACAGATAAAGATGATACATACCGGCATCAAGGTCTTCATTGTTCATGATATATGAAGGGTTTGTGCCGTTTGCGAGTATGTCGTCCGTAATAGCTTCGGGGTTGTTTGAATAGATAAAATATCCGCCACCGGCGGGGGTGAATTCAAGGTTTTGTGCGTGAGTCGTGCACGCAAACGCAATAATAAAAATGAATATGAAAATCAGTTTTTTCATGGGTTGCCAGTCCTTTCTTCGGTTAAATCTCTGATAACTTTTCCGGCGAGTATAAGCCCTGCCGCAGACGGTACAAAGGATATGCTTCCGGGGGTACGACGTTTTTCATGGGCGGACGGTTCTTCTTCTATGGTGTCCGGCGTGAGTGCTTCTTCTTTTGAATATACCACAGTAAGTTTTTTTACGCCTCTTTTTTTCAGTTCACGCCGCATAACCTTTGCCAACGGACACACTGAGGTGTTATATATATCGTCAATTTCAAACAGCTCCGGGTGAAGCTTGTTTCCGGCACCCATAGAGCTTATGCATGGTATGCCGTTTTTATATGCACGTTCCGCAATATCAAGCTTTGCTGATACGGTGTCTATTGCGTCTATTATATAATCATACTTAAAAAGCTCAAATTCATCACCGTTTTCAGGGAGATAGAATTTATTAATGACAGTTACTTCGGCTGACGGATTGATGTCGGCGATGCGTTTTTTCATGACCTCGGTTTTAAGCTGACCGACTGTTGAGTTAAGGGCGATGAGTTGTCTGTTGATATTTGACTCACTCACAACATCGTCATCTACAAGAGTGATACGGCCCACGCCACACCTTGCAACAGCCTCGGCGGCAAAAGAGCCCACTCCGCCTACTCCGAAAATGATTATATTTGAATTTTTCAGACGCTCCATTGCATCAGCGCCTAAAAGCATCTGAGTTCTGATAAATGTATTCAACGGTAAAACCTCCTGTCGCAGATTAAAGCATTAGTTTATCTGTTTATATTATATTACAAAAGCATAGGTTTGTCAAGACGTTTCAGAAATGTGAATACGGTTTTTGAATGAGTAAAAATATAAATTATAGTTTATCTGCGATAAAGTAGTAGGATTCCGATGCCGCTTTGCAAGCCTCCCTTGCCTAACACCCCAGGGTGGCTTCTCTTGACGAAAGTCAATTCACCTTCAGGGAGGGGGACCGCTTGCGGTGGAGGGATATTAATTTTTCTATGTTTTTACTATATATCCCTCCGTCACAGCTTACGCTGTGCCACCTCCCTTTAGGCAAGGGAGGCTTTAGCAAAGCGTATCGAACGCAGACTGTAAACAC
>JAZTZP010000101.1:0-2038 GCA_045637525.1 Clostridia bacterium
GCATTTTTTCTTCCATAACGTTTGCGAAGCAAACATATCGCGCCGACAGGCATATCGCGTGCGTTAGCACATATCGAAAATTCCGTTAGGAATTTATATCGCGTTTAGCGACTTATTTAAGTCGCTAAACTATAATTTATATTTTTGTTAACGTAAAGACATAGAAAAATCAATATCCCTCCACCGCAAGCGGTCCCCCTCCCTTTAGGCAAGGGAGGCTTATGTAAACCGATTGCTAATTGCTTTTTATAGTTATTGAAAATTTAAATTCATGCAGATAAACTATAATTTATATAAGAAAGGGGTGGTTTTGTATGTTTAAAAGGCTGTTTATAATATCAATAGCCGGATTTTTGGTTGTGCTTTTTGTTCCTTATCTTATTGTGCGGCTTATTTGTGGTGTGGATGTTGGGGAGGGGCGTGTTGAGGTTTATGTTGCGGAAGAGGATGCGGTGCGTGAGATGGATGTTCGGCAGTATATAAAAGAGGTGGTGGCTGCGGAGATGCCGGCGGAGTTTCATGAGGAGGCTTTAAAGGCACAGGCGGTTGCGGCTTATACATATTTAGAACATAGGAAAACGAAGGAGTTTGAAGAACACATGGGTGCTGATATTTGCACTGACTATAAGCATTGCAAGGCATGGATAAGCGAAGAAAAGAGGCGTTCTTTGTGGGAAGCGGATAAGGCAGAGGCGTATTGGGAAAAAATCTCGGAGGCTGTGGAGGAGACTGCGGGCGAGCTGATTGTATATGATGGCGAAGCGATAGATGCTTTGTTTCATTCGACTTCATCAGGACGTACCGAGAACGCGGCGGATGTATGGGGAAAGGATATTCCGTATCTTGTAAGTGTTAAAAGTGATGGTGAGGAGCTTTCGCCGAGATTTAATTCAGAAAAGACAGTAACTAAAGAGGAATTTGTAAATATAGTTTCAGACAATGTTGAGAATGCGGATAAAAACGCAGAGCTTTTTTCAGATATTATGAGAAGTGATGCCGGCGGAATAAAAACTATTACGGTACTTGGACAAAAGATAAAGGGGACAGAGCTAAGAGCGATGTTTGAACTGCGTTCGACTAATGCTGAAATTGACACTGACGGGGAGATGGTTGTGTTTAAGGTTAAAGGCAACGGTCATGGCGTTGGTATGAGCCAATACGGTGCAAATTATATGGCGACAAACGGATACGGATACAAGGATATATTAACCTCGTATTATACGGGTACGGAGATTGTGAAAATCAGATAGTGTTTTTAGCTGTTATTTTTCTGAGGCTTTTACAGATAAGTCTTGCCGCAAAAAGTTTTATTAAGTCGGGGATTATAAACGGGAATACGCATATATTAATGGCAGATAAAAAGCTGTTGGCGGTTTTCGAAACAAGCGTAAACCAGAGCGTGCCGAAAAGATAGCAGAACAAAAGTCCGATGATGAGAGATACTGCATCGGATTTTTTATACGGAAGCTTTTCAAAGACGCAAAAAACAAGTCCCATTATTATAAAGCCGGTTATAAATCCGCCGGTAGGACCGGCAATAACGCTTAAGCCCCCTCTTAAACCTGAGAATACGGGGAGACCTGTAATTCCGCATAGTATGTATATAATAATTGAAACAGTGCCCATTTTTCCGCCGAGAACAGACAACGCGAGAAAAACGCCCATAGTCTGTAATGTAAAGGGTATGGCTGTTGGTATACAAATCCATGATGAGATAATTAAAACGGCAGTGCAAAGTGCTGTTTTTACTATGTCTTTTGTTTTCATGCTTAATTCCTTTCTGAGATGAATTATAGTTTATCTGCATGTTTCAGTCTGCGTTCGGTACGCTTTGCAAATAGGCTCCCATGTGTAACACCCCAGGGTGGCTTCTCTTGACGAAAGTCAATTCACCTCCAGGGAGCTGTCGCTGAAAGCGACTGAGGGATTGTTTTCTAAGAAAATCAACATATTTAAGGAACAATCCCTCCACCGCAAGCGGTCCCCCTCCCTTTAGGCAAGGGAGGCTTATGTAAACCGATTGCTAATTGCTTTTTAT
>JAZTZP010000102.1:0-3951 GCA_045637525.1 Clostridia bacterium
TGATTTTGAAACAGAACAGCCTGTCATACCCAAGTACAACGGCACAAAACCTTATCAGCAGATACCTTTTCAGTACTCCTTGCACTACATCGAGCGAAAAGGTGGAGAGCTTAAACACAAGGAGTTTCTTGCTGAATCAGGAGTTGACCCGAGACGGACATTGGCTGAAAGATTATGCGAAGACATACCGGTGGATGTATGTGTAACGGCATATAACAAATCCTTTGAATGTGGCAGAATCAAAGAGTTGGCAGACGCATTCCCCGATTTGGCGGAGCATCTGCTGAACATAAAAGACAACATAAAGGATTTGCTTGACCCGTTTCAGAAGGGTTATTATTATAACAAGACAATGGGCGGTTCATTTTCAATCAAGAGTGTACTACCTGCGATATTTCCTGATGACCCGACATTGGATTATCACAATCTTGAGGGCGTACACAACGGCAGTGAAGCTATGAGCATATTCCCGAAAATCAAGGATATGCCACCGGAAGAACAGCAAAAAACAAGGAAAAACCTACTCGAATACTGCAAGCTCGACACCTTTGCTATGGTTAAGGTATGGGAGGAATTGGTGAGAGCGGTTGAAATATAATTATAATTGGAGGTTTAAAAATGTCTATTGATGATTATATTGAAGCGTTTAAAAAATCTGTAAATAACAAGAAGTTTCTTGCCCACGAATGGAAATTTGACATTGATAACCATGACTTATTTGTTGATGCAGTTTATATAGCATATCTAGATGCTGCAAGAACATTTAAAGGAATAGGAAATAAAAAAGATATTCCGTTGGTAAATTTGGCCGATAAAATAAGAAGCTACTTCAAAGAAGGCTCAGCTGAGGATTTTGACATATGGCATAAGGAGTGTTTCTGTAAAAAATTCATTGTAGAATTACGCAATAATGGATATATCGCTTCTTACGGACAGGCACAAAAAGTTGTAAATATGGCTTTTAAATATTTATATTGTTGTGATGGTGTTAATAGAGATAAGTTTAAGAATTGTCATATGGCACTTGATACCTTTACTTTGAATTGGTTTGTCAGGGTTGTTTGTGAAGAGAAAAATATTTATAATGTCGGTATGTGGAGCAAAATAGACGAGGACACCTATCCTAAAATACAAATAAAAATACGAGATTATCTGAAAGAAAAATTTGCAATCGAAGAAGAGTTCATAATATGGCCTGATGAAATTCTTATCGCAGCTGCATTAGAATTTAACAGCACTCTAAAAAAAATTAAAGACTATAATTATCCTAAACACAATAACGAGAGCTTGGCGGAAGTAATCAATGAAACAAAAAAACTTCTAAGTGATGAAACAACAAGCAAAAATTTTTAAATACTTTCTGCAAATTGCTATTTATCAATTGTTGGGTAAAATAGTTAAAGCAGAAAATACTTTGTTAAACAGTTGCAACTAACCCGTGCGTTGTTATAAAAACAACGCACGGGTTATCATTTATTAAGTTCATATGGTTAAATGAATTTATTATCATCAAGCAAGGATGTAATAATTCAGTAATACACAGGCAATTTTTGTTTCGAACGATGTTAAATAACAAAAAGAAAAGCTGATAAAGGCTTACATATGAAGTGTTATTGCTATGTTACGCTTTTTCATTTTAACTAGTTACTCTATAATGGGTGTTTTTCCGAAAATGCCCTATTATATATAATAGAGTGACATTTCCGTTATATAATAACTGCCCCCACAAATAAATTTTACGGAGCATAAATGTTAAGATTTTGGTACACGAATACTGCGTTAGATTTTCATATAATGAAAATTTTTTCTAAATCAGGAACAATTATATATCCCTAATTCCCATTACTATATAGAGGGATAATTTACATAGCACTCGTCAACTTTTGACGGGTGTATTTTTATGCCCCCAAAGCCTGAATTCCGGTATATGAATACTGCGTCACATTTTCGTAGTTGAATATATAAATATCCAAAAAACTAATCAGAAAGGAGCTTTACCAACGTCTTAGCATAACAACACTCTGAGCCAAAACCTCAATATTTGGCTCAATCAAAAAAATATTGAGCCATAGTGGCTCAAAAATGGTGCCATATACTGTTGCGAATAAAAATGCGGTGCCGTTTATGGTGCCACAAGAAAAACAAAAAAATTTTTCAACTTTTTTGAAAAATCAGGAACATTTTGTATGCGCTTATGTCGTAGATAAGTGAAAGGCAAAATTTCACAATTACATAGCGAAGCTCGTCTGCGGAGTAATCCGTATCAGAAAGATTAACTGTACCTTTGAAACAGTAAATCATTCTGATAAAAGCCTCGCAGAGCCCACTGATATCTTTGCAGCCCAAATGGGATGAAAGTGTCATAGTGGGTTACGTACTTTGGAAAAGTGCGGAACAAAAAACGAAGGAAGGAGGTAAAAACCTATGTCAAAGAAAAACTACAGCGTAGCAAGAGTTGTCACTCATACACAAAGCACAATCGGTAAATGTGAAAGGCACAATGAGAGAAAGAATGAGTCTTACGCAAATATGAATGTTGATGTTGAGCGTTGCAATATGAATGCTCATTTCAAAAGCTGCGGTGAACTGACCTACAACGAACAACTGAACAAGCTCATAGCCGAAAAGAAGGTCTGTATGCGTGGTCTGAAAGCTGATGCGAAAGTGTTTGATGAAGTCATATTTGATGTCAACACAGACTACTTTGAAACTCACGGCGGTTATGAATATGCCAAAGAGTTTTATGAAGAAGCGTATAGATTCGCAGTTGCCTTGTACGGTGAACAGAACATCATATCTGCGGTAATGCACGCCGATGAACTGAATGTGGCTCTCACAGAACAGTATGAAAAACCCGTTTATCACTATCATATGCACCTTGTGGCTCTACCTGCTGTGGAGAAACAAATACTTTGGACAAAGAGATGCAAGGATAAATCTTTAGTTGGCAAAGTCAAAGAAACCGTCAACCAGATAAGCCATTCAAAGAAATGGAAGTCACCTCAGGCAGTGGATGAAAACGGTAATGTCATATTCAACGAAAAAGGTAAACCTGTACTGATTCCCTCATACAGTATCCTGCAGGATGATTTCTTCAATCACATGCAAAGGGCCGGTTTTAATGATTTCATCCGTGGTGAGAAAGGCAGTACAGCAGAACATCTATCTTGTCTGCAATATGAGATTCAGCAAGATAAAAAGAGGCTTGAAGAAATCAAAAGTCAGGTTGAAAAGGAAACTCTTCATTATGAGGATGTTCACATGGTACACAAAACATTTATGGAGATTGACAGTATGGGTAAAAAATCCATAACCGGTAAGGTTACTGTTTCTGCGAAGGATTTTGAAGATTTAAGTACAATGGCAAAGCAATCCGTTGCGGACAGGAGAAAAATATTTGACCTTGAACGCGAAAACAAAAGACTGCGAGAAGTAAATTGGGATTTACAGAGCCGAATAAACAGACTCAGTGAAAGACTTTATGAGATTGAACAAATATGTGCTCCCTATCTTAAAGCCTTGAAATTAATGCCCGAAAAGGTAAAGGGCTTCTTTGCAGAAATCTTCAAAACCGACCGAGAAGAAAATGTTATCAAACACAAAACGAAAAATGAAAGGAACAGATAAATGAATAATAAAGTATTTGACAGCATTATTATTTCAAAGTGTACGCCAAAGGATACAAGTATCACATTGGGTTACACCGTTGAAAAGGACGGTAAGATCTATTATATGGACGGTGAAAACCGTGTGTGTCTTACTGAAATCTTTGCTAATACAAAAAATTCAGTTGTAGATTTGGTGGAAAACACAATCAAATATGATGCTAATTGTAATTAAAAAATTCTTAATTGATGTAGAAAAAACGAAAACGCTATGCTATAATGAAAACTGTAAACAGCGTAATATAGTGTGGTTGTTTTCGGAAAAGGAGGTAAATTTTGAAACAAC
>JAZTZP010000103.1:0-10493 GCA_045637525.1 Clostridia bacterium
AGGGAACTTTATTTAGCCGAGGCAAAAGTAATTGAGGAGATACGAAAAGGCATAGTGCAGATTTCCTCCTCAGAAGAGCCTTATGATATTTTTATTTGCTATAAGGAAACCGATTCAAACGGTAAAAGAACCTTAGATAGCGTTATTGCTCAGGATGTTTACACAAGGCTTACCGAAAAAGGTTACCGTGTGTTCTTCTCCCGTGTTACACTTAAGGAAAAGTTAGGTCAGGAATACGAGCCTTATATATTTGCAGCTTTAAACAGCGCTAAAATTATGCTGGTGTTCGGTACTTGTT
Organism: Clostridia bacterium; assembly: GCA_045637525.1. Classification (GTDB taxonomy): domain Bacteria; phylum Bacillota; class Clostridia; order UBA1381; family UBA1381; genus JAZTZP01. The sequence goes on from JAZTZP010000103.1 coordinate 299, forward strand.
ATGAGCATTTCCACGCTGTTTGGGTAAAAAATGAGTGGTCAAGATTTTTGGGTTTTGTTCAGAAAGACAGTACAAAAACTTTGATACCGCTGTATTTTGATATGGAAAAAATAGATTTTCCGGAAGAGTTTTTAAATCTTACACCTTACGACATGAAATCGATGGGATTTGAACAGGAATTTATACGTGGTATTAAAAAGCTTATACCAAACCCTGTCATAAAAATGGAACGCAAAAAGAAACTTCGTAAAAAGCTTAAAATAGCTACAGCGGCGGTATTGATGTTGATGGTAATAGGAGGGATAGCTTCAGTACCGTGGTTTATGAAACTTCCCGAATATAATGCTGCTATAAAGCTTTATAATGAAAATAACTATCCTGAATCTACATGGGCTTTTGATAAGCTTGGAGATTACAGAAATTCACAGGAACTGAAAGAAGCTGCAGAACTCAGCTGGAGAAAGAGTTTGGCAGATGTAATATGCTACGATATGTCAAATAGTGAATATGGTTCATATTATATAACTCCAAATGGGAATATTGAACATTTAAGCCTTGATACAAGAGGAAATGAACATAATAAACTAAAAATAAATGAACACGGTAGTTATGTATCAATAACCGCAGGGAACCATAAATCAATGTATGGATTGCATGAAGATGGATATGTTGAAAATGCGAAAGACAATAACAATCTGCAGGAAGATTGGACAGACATTGTTCAGATATCTCCAATGTTTAATTCTACATCTGTTGCCTTAAAGGCAGATGGTACAATGGTTTATGGCGATTTATATAATGGTGATAATATCTATGCATTTGAGCAAAATTTAAATGACACATGGCTTGCTCCCGTTTCTGATTGGGAAAATATAACTGAATTTGATTATTATGTTAATGGGTTTGACGGAGCTATATTCAATGCTGCAATAGTAGGTATAACATCAAATGATACACTCTACGGAGTTTTCTATGATTCTCAGGGAAGATCTTATTCCATGAGTCATATTCTTTGGCAATTTTCGGATGTTAGAGATGTTGAGGTTATGATAGATGAACAAACTAATGGAGTAATTATTGTAGCACTTACTAATCATAATACTATGATGATATATAATAATGATAAATTGGATGAGATTCCTGCTAATAATGTGATAGATATAAGAATTAATATTGATTCTGATTTTACGGATTATATATCAAACTTAAGTATATATAAATTTATGAATAACGGCGAGGTGTATGATAACAATTCGGTCTTATTAAATGATATTATTTATGAATCGGATGGGTTCTATATAACACGTACGGGAGATATTATTTATTCGTACAATGAATTATCAGAAAAGGAACAAGAGCGGTCAATTGTATTTAATGAATGGGTTGAGAGGTTAAATTAATATGAAATGTAAAAACTGTTTAGGTACGTTAACGTATATAGATGGAATATATGTATGTCAGAGTTGTGGTACAAAACAACAAATTGAAAACTATTATGAAAACACAGAAGTCTATATTTGTTACATTGAAAGTGATATGTATGGCAGAAGAACTAAGGACAGTGTTATTGCACAGGATTTATATAACAAATTTCAGAATAGCAATATAAACACATTTTATCAAAGAATATCTGCTGAAGATTTAACGGATAATGATTATGACAAAGCTTGCGAATTTGCATTTAATAAAGCGAAAATAATTGTCTTAATAGGTACAAATACCGATAATTTCAATAGGTTATTAACAGAAAATAATTTTGCACAAAAAAGAATTTTTCCGGTATATTCAGAAATGGATGCTTATGATATTCCTCAAGAAATTGCCAAAATGCAATCCGTGAATTATAATGCTATAGGTTCAAGTTCTGATTTAATAAAAGGAATCTTGACATCACTAGGACGCGGAAGAGAAGTAGAAATAAATGAATTAAGAAAAAAATCTTTATCAAAGAAGAAAAAAATCTTTACTGCAGTAATAGGTGTAATTACTTTAGCTATTATATTAACAGGTTTGTATATTGTTTTCGGTACGCCATATATACTGAAAAGCAAGAAATATGATTATGCCGTAAAATTAGATGAGAGTGGTAAATATATAGAAGCTATTGATTTATATAGTTCTCTTGAAGGCTATAAAGATTCTGCAAATAAAATAAAAATGATTTATAATAAATATGACGGATATTATAGTACGGAAGATGAAACATACAGTTTACATCTTGATATAAATAATAATACTGCAAGTATAGAAGTCATAAATTATGTTTCATTTAGCAAACAAATCAGCTTTTCTTCCGAAAGCAGTATGAGTCATAACTTAAAATATCAATTTATTGATAACTTAACAAATCAGGGCACTTGCGAAATAGAATTTTTAGATGACGGATTAAAATTTATTTTAAAAACAGAACAGAAAAACAACGATACTACAATGCTTGATATTGAGTATTATTTTTCACGCGAAAATAAAAGTGATGCTCCACTAATAAAGAAAATTGATAATGAAGAAATACTTTTTTGGATTAAAAACGGCGTATCTAAAAGTGAATTGGAATTACAAGGATATGAAATACAATTTTTAAATCAATTAGGCAACGGAGATGCCGGTGATCTTTGTGAAATAGTAAATAGCGATATTCAATTAGAGATTTATGAAAATCAGGTTGTAAGTTTATTAGTTCCGGCAAAGATTATACTTCCTGATAGAATAGGACAAAGACATCCTTTTATTTTAAAAGATAATATTTTATACATACCGAATGGGATTTTGGGCATGGGAGTACACAGCGGTGGCACATTGTCTGAAATAACAGAAGATACAATGATTGCTGTAACATCGGAAGCTCTTTTAATAAAAGCTTATGAAACGCCTATAATTTGGGAGTGGAATTTAGATTATTTGTATAGATAATAGAGTCTTAGAAGTTATTATTAAGGAGAAAAGCGAATGATTTTTAAGTGTAAAATCTGCGGAGGCAGTTTGGATGTAAAACAAGGTGAGAAAGTAACAGAATGTGAATATTGCGGAGTTAAGCAGACCATACCTGCATTTACAGAGCCAAAAATACAGGAAATATATAATCGTGCGAACTCATATTTAATGCATAATGAATTTGATAAGGCGGAAAATTTGTACAATCAGATTTTGTTTGATAATAAAGAAGATGCGGATGCTTATTGGAATGTTTTAATGTGCCGTTACGGTGTTTCATATGTTAAAGATCCGTCAAGCGGGAAATACATACCTACCTGTAATCGAACACTTTATACACCTATTTTCAATGATGAAAATTATAAAAAAGCGGTGCAGTTTGCAGATGAATCACAAAAAGAATTATACTCGACAGATGCAAAAACAATAGACGAAATTCAAAAGGGAATTTTGGCTGTTTCACGAAAAGAAAAACCGTTTGATATATTTATTTCTTATAAAGAAACTGACATAAGAGGTACAAGAACACAGGACAGTATTGTTGCACAGGATTTATATAACAAACTTATCGCCGAAGGTTATAAAGTATTCTTTTCCCGTATTACTTTAGAGGATAAAGTCGGAACAGAATATGAGCCATATATTTATGCTGCGCTTGCTTCGAGTAAAGTAATGATAACAATATGTTCGTCAAATGAAAATATTGAATCGGTATGGGTAAAAAATGAATGGTCAAGATTCTTATCATTTGCAGGAAAAGACAGCGATAAAATTTTGATACCACTTTATTACAATATGGATAAAAATGATTTGCCGGAGGAATTTACACATCTCAGTTGTTATGATATGCAAACAAATGGTTTTGGACAAGAGCTAATCAGAGGCATAAAGAAACTTATACCTCTTCCTGTTATGCTTTTGGAACAGAGAAAAAAGCGGAATAAAATATTTAAAAAAGTAGGTTTTGTATCATTAGCTTGTGCTATCATAGGAATTATTATATCAATACCTTGGTTTATGAAAATGCCGAAGTATAATGCTGCTATGCAGTTGTATTATGATAAAAACTACGCCGAAGCAACTTGGGCATTTGACGAACTTGGTGGATATAGAAATTCAGAAGATATGAAAGATAAATGCGAACATAGTTGGAGAAACAGTCAAGCCAATATTAAAACTAACACATTGGGTAATGGCTCAACAGCGTGCTATGTTAATGCAAATGGTACAATAGATACTTTTGACTATGCTCCTGGAACAGGAGAACAGAATATCGACATAAACGAACATGGAAAAATTACAACGATAGCAATGCACAGAAGTATTGTTGCTTTATATGAAGATGGTTATGTAAAAGTATATCCAGATTATTCAGAAGAACAAGAACCTATTGAATTAACTGATATTATTAAAATTTCACCACATTTTCATGTGGGATTTGCTGCATTGAAAGATGACGGAACTATGTATGTGAATTTGGATGATAGTTATGATATAAATTGGTTACAGCCGGTTTCTGAATGGAAAGATATTGTTGAAGTTGATTTTGATAGATCGAGTAGCGCTGCTTCAGGAGTAATTCACGAAGCTTATGTTTTAGGTATTACAAAAGAAAGAAATTTAAAAATCGCTGCACAGGTTTTTAACCGCTCTCCATATGAGAAACCATATGATGAAGGTGTTTATGATCGATTTAAGAATATTAAAAAGGTTGATGCATTTTGTGGATTAGATCAGATAAACTTAGTTGCATTAACAAATGACGGTAAGTTATTAACAGAAATAAATGGTATATTTAATTCTTATGAGGTAAAAGATGCGATCGATGTAGAATTGATAAATTGTTATACCTCTGCTACTGGTGAAGATTGTTATGAAGTATATGTATTATATGCTGATGGAAAGGTTTATAAGTATGGAAAAAACAACTATCTTATAACAGATGTTGTGTATATGGACAATGGTATTATTGCAACACGAAGCGGGAGCATATATCGTATTACTGATGAAGGATTAGAACTGACAGAAGGAAAAACAAGGATTTTAAACGAGTGGCTTGAAAGGATGAACTAAAAGTGAAATGCAAAGTATGTGGAGCAGAGTTATTATTGCAGGATATGATGTATATGTGCCAATCATGCCATGAAAAATTTTCAATACCGTCTGGTTACGAAAGTAATGATGTTTTTATTGCATCTTTAGAGAATGATTTTCAAGGTAGGAGAACAAAAGAAAGCATAGTGTCACAAGATATTTATTATAAATTAAAGAATGCAAAAATTACGACATTCTATCAAAGAATATCTGCGGAAGGTATTGCAGGAGAGAGTTTAGAAGCAATTTGTGATTTTGTAGCATCTGATGCAAAGATTATAGTTATTATAGGAGCAAGTAAAGATTCTTTTGCATGGGTTATAGAACGATATAAAAATTGTTTTGACGGTAAAAAAATACTTCCTGTATATATTGATATGGAAGTGTATGATTTACCAAATGAATTGAAAAGCCTTCAAGCTTTGAATTATAACTTAGTAGGTTCAGTTAATGACTTGACAAAAATCATTCTCCATGAATTAAACAGAGATAATGAATATGATGTTCTTGATTTGTTAGAACAGCAGAGGAGCAAGAGAAAGAATATAGTGTTAGTATCAGTAATTTTTGCTATTTTATTGATTATCGCAGGAGTCGGTTGCTATGTTTTTGGCACAGAAAATGTGTTGCCAAGTAAAAAGTACGAAGCTGCTATGAACTGCATTGATAATGGAAAATATACAGAGGCAATTGAAAAACTTGTGAGTATATCTGATTACGAGGATAGTTCTGAACAACTTAAAAAGATTTATAACAAATATAATGGCTATTACTATGACGATAAATCAGGTGTTGGGTTATATATATTTATTACTGATAATCTGAAAATAACGATAGAAATAACGAAAAAATTACAAAATGATACTTTGAAAATAAGTGAAAATGCATTAATTGGTGGATCATTTGCTACTATTCATTATGTGGATAACAGAAATAACAAGGGCTCAATAATAATAAATTTTTTGAACAATAAAATTGAATTAATAGTAAATGATGACAATAATATTTTTGGTGATACAATTAAATTTGAAGTTTCAAATAAAACTGACAAGCCACAGTTTACTGAAATAACATCTGAAATGATTTATGAATGGTTGAATACTTCTGATTTAACGGATGAAGATATAATTTCGCAAGGATATGAAATTAAATTTGAATGCTCAATATTAGATTCTGGCGATCCTTCAGTTGCAGAATATAGGATAGCAAATACTGATATTAAACTGTTTTTGTCAAAATATGAATCACCATTTGCTATGGAAGGTTTATTAACTGAAAAAAGAGTATTTGCAATTTCAGCTCCTGCAGAAATTATCACTCCCGAAATATTAGGAAAAACGATAGATCCTTACTTTAAAAATGATATTTCCTTCGCTCCTGCTTATGTTATGAATGGAAAGTCGTTTGTTGGCTATCTCCCACAAAAAGATTTAATTATAGAAGAAAGCACGATGATAAATTGCAGTTCAAAAACTATTGCTAGTGAAACTTATTGGAAGTGGGTTAATCAAGTTTATCATCAATAGTAATTTTGATAATAGTTTCAAAATCTAAAATTATATTCAGAGAATTTTTATACTATAAAATGTAAAAATTGTAGCAAAGAAGTTATTTTTGCAAATCAAACACGTGAGGGATGGTTGGGGATTTCAAATTGCCGAATTGGCTTAATTATTCGATAGTCTGACGTGCATTTTTTGCTGCCTTCGGAAGTATAGTTGTTATATAATACAAATAAAAAATTCATGTTTCTATCACTTTTTAAAATAGTATATCAGATAATATGATTTATTTCAATGGGCCTAAATGTATAATTCAATTAATGATTTGTAAATTTTGGCAAAAAGTTATGAAGATAGGTAAAATATGCGTGAAAAATTCAAAAAATAATAAAAATACATTGAAAAAAACCAAAAATAAGGATAAATTACATATTATGAATAGGAATAATACATAACGGGGTTGTTACAAAGAGAGTTAGCGCAAATCAGCGGTTTGAAGCAGCCGGCAATATCAAGGCTTGAAAGTATGAAATCAACACCGCAGATTGATACGTTATTTAAGATATTAAATCCTCTTGGGTATACCTTATCTATTGTTCCGCTGAGTTCTGATGACGAAAAAGCATTATAAAGCTTACAAGGGACTGTTACAAATGAGCATTTTTAAGATGCTCATTTGCAACAGTCCCTTTTTTTTAGACATAAAGTTTTGTCTGTATATGTAGAAAAAACACGAAATTTGCGACAAATAATCGTTGAAAAATAAAATTATGTATTGTAAAATAATTCTACATATGGTAAAATATGTATATAAAACTAAAAAAAGGAGAATGCAAATGAGAAACAAAACAAGATTTATTCTACCTGTTATTATGTTTTCGTTGATTTCAACCGGTGTGTTTGCCGAATCGCTTACTGCTGAAACCGGAAATATTTCTTTGATTGAAACAACGAATACTGATATTTCGGTAAGAGTTGAAAAAATGATTAACGGGACAAGAACTACCGTATATACCGGCCTGCTTGGCGGATATGATAACGGGGTATGGGCGGATGCGGATTTTTCCGATGCCGGTATGACCGTAATCTTTGACTGGGAAACGGATGATGTAACATACATATATCCCATTAATGAAAGCGTATCGGTAAATAATGTAAATACTGCATTTACATATAATCTGTTACCGTCAAGTGAGAGCTTAGCTCTTTCGTCACACATAAAGATAAACGGTGTAAATGTAGGTGAAGACGGACTTCGCATTATTGATAATGCAAACTTAAGCTGTAATCTGAGCATAGGAAACAATACTTCTGAAACTCATACTGTTTCTGTAATACTTGCAACATATACAGAAGATAAAAAGCTGTATAATATGAAGTTTTCCGAAATTGAAATTGAAGACGGAGAAACAGGCAATGCAGAGCTGATATATACTTTTAATGCAGAGCATGAAGACAGCGCAAAGCTTATGCTCTGGGACAGCATTTCGGGTATGGTGCCGCTTAAAACAGCAATTGAATTTGACGGAGACAGCGGTGTAACAGCGTATTACTATGACGCTGATAACCGTCTTTTACAAATAGATAAACTAAGCGGTGTTTCCCTTGTTTTTACTTATGACAATACCGGGAATCTGATTACAAAAACAGTAAGAGAGTGAGGATAAATAAATGAAGAAAAGAATAATTTCATTAAGTCTTGTAATATCGGTATTTTTCGGAAGTCTTACAGCTTACGGAGTATCGGACAAGCCGGAGATTAATTTTATGGGTGCGCCGGTATCAACATACTCGGATTTTGATATTCCGGCAATTTCAATAGATGAAAATGACTATGTTTCAATATCTGATATAAATACAACCAATGCTCCGCAGGTAAATGATATACCGGTAGGAGAAATAAAATATAATTTGGAAGAATCCGGTACGGCTGCTTTATTAAATGCTGATTGGGAAGAAGAAAATAATATTATGCCGTTATCAGCTTCAGCTCCGGCTGACTATTCCAATCGATTGGGAGTTATGGCAAACGACGGAGTGGCTTTGCAGAATCAGAACGGAAAGATGAACTTCACAGGCGATAATCCGGGAATGGAATATATAGACCCCCTGACAGGAAATCTTATCGTCACCCAAACGGATTTAGTTTTGCCGGGTGTTGACGGTCTTGACCTCAGAATTGAACGGTATTACAGCCTTGCAGAAGCGGAATTTTATACAAAAGATGCCGGTATCAGTTATGCACCGCAGACAAATACTTTGACGGAGGGCGGATATGTTGTTACCGAAACAGTTCGTGATACTGTAAATGATGTAACATCTACATATCAGTATCCATATACTTCAATAGATCAGGCTATAATGCGAAAAACCGAAATAGAATCAAGAGACACGTGTGAAGGACAATATATATATTCTGCGGAATATTATGAAGTTCAGCCCGGAACAAAAGTCACGCTTGATTATCACTACTATTCTAAACTAAGCACATCAAGCTATCAACGTCAGCGAAATAATTTAGGTGCCGGATGGTCGTGGGCTTTTCCGTCTTTGCAGATTATAAAGGATAATCCTACGGCTGTTGATGAACCGCCGAGAGCGATATATTATCATGACGGCAAAGGCACTACCATGCAGGCGGAGTATGATAATTTAAACGGATATTCATTTGTAAACTATGTAGGAAAAGATATAACACTTGATGACTTTGTAGTAAATGGCGAAATAGGCGGATATATAGTAGAAGATCGGGACGGAAAAGAATATAAGTTCGGAATACATGGAGAGCTTTTAACTATTACAGACAGATACGGAAATGTAATTTCATTTGAATACGTAAATGATTTTGATTTTTACGGAGACCCGGACTGCTATATTTTGAAAAAAATAACCGATACAACAGGAAGAACGGTGAATTTCAGTTATTCAGAAGATGAAAGCGAAGGTGAAGAATATATAAATCTTACGATAGCGTCACCTTATGAAAGCGAAAGAGCAATCAATCTTTCATATACAAAGAAAATGATTGATACAGGGCTGGCGGAAGAGCCGGTGCTTGAGAGCTTTACCGATGCAAACGGATATATAACTCAGTATTTTCCGGCGAAAGTAGGCACAACGGCATATTATGGTCATCCGGTACAGTTCACATTCTCGGATAAGGCACTTTATTCGGATTTTGTAAATGAAATAGATGACAGACGAACCAATGCTGTGTATCTGCTCGGAAATATCATAAGTCCGTATTCTCATAAATATTTTAATTATGAAATATGCGAAAGAAATTTAGGACAAAGCGGAGTAAGTGAAGCATACAGGATAACGGAATGCGGTGAATATGATTTAATTATAGATGATACAGATACAATAGTAGAAAGAGACAGCAAAAACGTTACGGAATATACGTATTCACGTGACTATACAGGTTATCCGGAATATTACTCTGTGTCAAGTATGCAGGTAGACCAATATATAGCAAGAACACGTGAGATTAAAGAAAATGCAACTCATGTGCGTGATTACTATTTACATGACGGAGCAGTGCTTGAAAAAGAGAAAATAAGCATATATGAAAATCCTGTCGGTAATGATTTAACTGTTACCGAGACTGTTCAGAGTTATTCATATAAACAGCCGGATATGGTGAAAATCAATTATTCAAACGGTGA
>JAZTZP010000104.1:0-9406 GCA_045637525.1 Clostridia bacterium
GGTGAAATCTGTCGCATAGCGACAGGTTTTGGTAGAAATCGCAAGCGATTTCAAATTTAAATTTCTTAAGTTGACAGCATTGCTTTAGGCAAGGGAGGCTTGCAAAGCGGCATCGGAATCCTACTACTTTATCGCAGATAAACTATAATTTATCGAAAGGAGTAACTCATATGACGTTTGAAATATTTTCCGACATACTGAAAAAATTTGAATTTGCCGGATTTCGTGCTTTTGTAGTCGGCGGAGCAGTTCGTGACGTTTTACTGAACCGCAAGCCGGAAAATATCCGTATTGCAGTTTCAGCCACACCGCAGCAAACAAAAAAACTGTTTCAACGACATATGAATTCCGGATTTTCTTATAAGCATATACGCATAACATATAATAAAACCACCTACGAAATAGCGTCAGTATTAAGCCCCGAATGCGAAAACAATCAGGACTTGCATATTTATCTCTCGCGTTCCGATTTCACAATAAACTCTTTAGCTTACAGCATAAAAACCGGCATAACAGACTTCTTCGGCGGAATTTCAGATATAGAAAACAAACTTATCCGCTTCACGTCAGAATACAGCGTCGAAAGCGACCCGTTAAAATTACTGCGTGCAATACGGTATAGTGCCGCCCTTGGATTTGACCTCTCCTTTGAAGCTGAAAACTTCATCGAAAAAAATGCGGCTGTCGTAAAAAATGCCCCTCGTGAGCGCATAGCCGACGATTTAAACCGCATACTCATGTCAACACACCCTGAATATATCGAAAAAGCACATGACACCGGTATTTTAACATACATATTCCCGGCACTCGACCGCTGTTTCGGCGAGCCGCAAAAAAATAAATACCACATATACGACGTCGGAAAGCATATAATGCATACGCTGACAAATACACCGCCGGACCGCACACTCCGTTGGTCGGCTCTTCTTCACGATATAGGTAAGCCGTGCTGTTCAAGCACAAGCGCAAACGGTACAATTCATTTTTACGGACACCACAAAGAAAGCGTGAGACTTGCCTCAGAATTTTTCCATAAGTATAAAATAAATCCTGAATTCACTTCAGATGTACTCATTCTCATAGAATATCACGATGTAAGAATAGAAAACACCCCACCCGCAGTAAAGCGGATGCTTTCATACATGGGCGAAGAATTGTTCTGTAAGCTTTTAGACCTTCAATATGCCGATAATGCGGCAAAAAACCCTGTCTATCTTAAAGACAAAACAGAAAAGCTTAATCAGATACGTGATATATGCAAAACAATTATAAACAATGGTCATCCATACAAAATAAATGACCTTTTAATAAACGCCCGTGACCTTATGAACATGAAATGCAAAGCCGGACATCAGATAAACAGTGTTTTAAAAACTCTTCTTGAAGAGGTTATGATAAACCCCGGTCTAAATGAACGCACCTATCTTCTGTCACGTGCAAAAGAACTCATAAAAAAAGCATAGAAAAGCCGTTTTTGCAAAACAGCAAAAACGGCTTTTAAAATTTTAAAGCTCAAAAACTCCGATATCCAGATCTTTCGATGTAAGCGGTCTGTCGGAATGTATTCTGATTTTATATGAATTTTTAATTGTTTCAGGAAGAGTTACTATCTGATTACGGTGCGGCTTTGAATTTTTAAATACGGTATAGTATTTAGCACCGTCAAACGCATCTATCGAATAACCCCACATTCCCGTACCGTTAAAGGTTATTGTGTTAAACGGATATATTCCGCCGAACTCAACCTCAGCATCATGCTCTGAATATATAACTCTCGCACCGGGACGTTTTGCAATATCCACTCCGCTCTTTAATTTGTTTTCCTCTTCAAATACAGATGTATCGAGGCTGTAAAGCGCAAAGCTTCTGATAAGCGGAATGTCTTTTGCATCATAAATAACAATCCTTACCGTATCGGTTTCAACCTCGTCGAAATATTCCGCCCACTTGTATCCGATACATTTACCGTCAAACAATACTTTCCAGTCATCCTCCTGTTTTGCTTCAACGCGGAAACCTCTTATACGGTGACCTTTTTCTATAACCTCAGCAATTTCAAACATATTGAATTTTTGAGTCTTGGGAAGTGTAACGGTTAAAACAGCATTTCGCTCCTCAGGCGCAAAGAATGACTCATCATACGAATTAAGTATATTTTCCGGATTATATCCTTCAAAATACTCTGTATCTGATGTAACCTTTGCTCCGAGACATAAATTACAGCTCCGTGCTTTTGAAATTATTTTATGAGCCTCAATCGCCCGGCTTATGTCCTTTTCTCTGATCTTACCTGTTCTGTCAGGCGGGAAATTAAGAAGCATATTTGCATTACTTCCAACAGAATCAAACCACAGATGAACAAGCTGTGAAACAGACTTCACTTCATCCTCCTGTTCCTCATGGAAAAACCATCCCGGACGGATTGATGTATCAACCTCAGCGATTGCAAACTTATTACCATCAGCAACACCGCTGTTTAAAAGCGCTGTATTTTCAACCTCAAGAACTTCTGCGTCAACAGTTCCAAAACAAGGATTTCCGGCAAATCCGCCTTCATTTCCAACCCATCTGAGCTCTACATAAGGCGTAGCCCCAAGAGAACCGAAAATAGCGGCATCCGGCTGTAAATTTCTTATTGTATAAGCCCAGAGTCCCCAGTCATACGGTGTTTCCTGGCTACCTGCACCATCCCACCATACTTCATCAATATGTCCGTAATCAGTTAAAAGCTCGGTAAGCTGTTTCTGGAAAAATTTGCTATATTCGGTACTTCCCCAGTATTCGGAATTTCTGTCCCATGGTGAAATATAAATTCCGACCTTCACGCCGTATTCATGACAAGCGTCTGTAAATTCTTTTATAATATCGCCTTTGCCGTCTTTATACGGACTGTTTTTCACACTATGCTCTGTATATTCACTCGGCCAGAGACAAAATCCGTCATGATGCTTTGCCGTTATGATAGCAAGCTCAAATCCGGCTTCCTTTATCGCTCTTATCCACTGACGGCAATCACACCCCACCGGGTTAAATGCCGATTCACTCTCAGTTCCCTCGCCCCATTCAAGATTGGTAAATGTATTAACTCCGAAATGGAAAAATGCTTTCTTCTCTATTTTATAATGTTCCATCTGTCTTTTTGACGGAACAACGCCATACGGTTTTAAAAAATCCATAACACTCTACCTTTCTGTTTTTTTGCTTAATTATACCATATTTCCTGTTTGATGTCAATGGAATTTTACAAGTTTTCCATAGTTTTTGAATGAGCAAACAAATTGTGAACAAAGTTTAATATCATTATCAATGATTTTATGATATAATAAAATAAAAACGGTGATTTGAACCCCCTCCCATAGAGTAGACACTTGAAATAACAAAAATATTTCAAATTATTCTATAGGATGGGGTTCAATGGCATTACGTTCCCCAAATGGCAACATCTCTTAAAAGCCGGAATTTCGATATTTTGTACAATTATGCCATATTCCATTTTTTAAGCATTGCTTTCTCAAAATCAAGAAGATATTTAGCCTCTTCATCTATACTAAATATTTTTATTGATATTTTCTATTTTTTTCTTTATATCATCGGCCCTGTTTTTATCAAGATATCCGGCTTCTACGTAAAACTCAAGCTTTTCAAGAGGCTCTAAAACCTTTATCTGTCCCATGCGTTTTGCATGGCTGTAGCCTAAATGCTCTGCTGTTGCCGGAAGTACCATTCCCATTGAGTCCTCGTCTCCGGTTCTTGAAATCCAGCGTATGCCAACAGGAAGAACATCAGTCGGATGGCTTACATAACACGCCCCGTCCCCGGTATATTGAAGTGAATATGCCCTGTTATCTTCATCTCCCGAGTAATTTACATTAAAGCATATTTCAGGATAATACACTTGTCCCGGAGCTCCCACTGTTCTGTGAATTGCGGGATTTTCTTCGACTGCTTCCATATATTTAATCAGCTTATCCGCCTTATCAGCCGGAAGATTTGCTCCTATGCTCTTATATGCTTTTACCTTTGTGTAGTCTCCGCTGTAAATAAGCTCCGCTCCGTCAACCGGTCTGAAATTTATATGCGCAAGATACATATATTCCATAGGCTCATGACGTTTGTTTTCAAGAGATACATTTATTTTTAAAACAGTATCATCTTTATAAAGACGGCATTCAGGAGAAAATACATAGTTCTTCACAAAAGAAACTTTATATTCATAGCTTCCGCCGACAGCAATGTATTCGCCGTTATATTCTATATATGCACTGTCATAATCGCAGTTCGGAAGCTCGCCATGCTGAGGATGATTATCATCACTTTGCGGCACACCGAAAGCACACACTCCGCAATGCAGGAAAAATCCGCCGTATGTCTTTAAGTATTCCTTTGTCGGAACAGGCTCATCACATTTCGTTTTCATAACAAGCTCATGCCCGTCAAATACTGCTCTCCAAATCTGCTGCCCCTGAAACGGCAGTATAATAAAATACCCCTTTGAATTTTCAACTCTTAATGCTTCAACACCCGTTGAATACCGAAACGCCGTCGCTCTCATTTTTCCGTCTTCAAAAAGCAAAAATTCTTTTTCTTCAAAAAAACTCTTTTTTAAATTAATTCTCATGATACACTCTCCTTATAAACTCTTTAACGAAGCGTTTTTAAATGCATTTATTAACTCTTCTTTTGTAAGGTCTGTCACTAAATATCTTCTGCCTTCAACCGGAACAGTAATATTTATTCCGCCTGATTTAAACTCTACCTTTTCACCACCGATTTCATCAAGATATGTTATGCCGTTATCACTGACCGGCAAAGTAAGCTCGCCTTTTCCTGTCTTATGCCAGCAAACGGCACAGTTCTTTCCCTTTCTTTCAAAGACAAATGCACTTATGTTTTCTGCTGTACCGGCAATTTTATCATATTTCAGAAGCTCATATTCACCATTTTCATTAATAATCAGAATGTGCTCCTGTTTCGGATTTTTAAGCTCTTCCTTCTGCTCTTCTGTCAGCCACTTCTTCGCTCTTACGTCCTCCCAGCGTCTTAACACCTCAAAATTATCCTCTGTTCTCGCATTAGCTTTAAAATTCTTTAAATTACACTGCATCGTAACAGGACAATCCCATGCAGCAGCACGGCTTGTTCCGAACTCATATATATCGGGTTGGGTATCTTCATAATATCCCCACCAGCCAAAATTAACTCTTGTAAAATCATTCTTCACCTTAGCTGCTTCATCAAACGGGAACTCAACTATTTTTTCTTTAAAAACAGCTGTCGGGAATACATCAAAAGCATTTCCGCCCGTTATCATATGCCAGCTGAAATGTGATTTTGCGGCACCTTCACAATAAACGGGTTCTTTATTAAGCTTTTTATAAACCTTGTATTGTGCATTAGGAATATGGTATTCATACGGAGGATTAGCTCCCTCCGAGCCATCAAAATAAATAAACTCAAATCCTGCATTATATGTATCGGCAAGCTTTTGTGCAACCTCATCCTGAAGACTTGTGTTCTGGTCTATATAGAAGCTGAATCCGCTGAATTCACTCAGTTCAACAATACCGCCTATCTGACCGAGTTCATGAGACACTATGTTTGTATCGTAATGACCTCGTTTACAGCCCGTAAAGCAATACGGATGCTCTGTAGAATAACCCTCATACTGGATAATCTCACCGCCGAACTTAAGCAAACACCAATGATGCTCGGTTACACAGCCTTCCGGATTTTCCTCTACATATATTACATCCTCATCCGTACCGAGTGGCTTTGCAAGGGTGAAGTGCCTCGTTAAGCTTAACCGATGGTCTGCAACAGGCGTTACATAGCTGCTTTTAAATCCGATATGCGGATGAAGAATATGAAATCCCGGAATAAGTCCGGCGTCCTTAATTTTTTTAAGCATCTTTTTCAAATCCTCTATACCGTTCGGATAATGCTCGTTAAACTTGTAGTCTCCGCATCGGCAGTATAAATATTCCTCATGCTCGTAAAACGACTGATAATACATACCAAACATCTTAAATCCGGTTTTCTTTGCATATGCTATATGCTCGTCAACATTTTCGGGAGTAACAAACTCCGACCAGTATGTTGATATATTCATATACTCCGAACGTCTGCTTTTTACACCGCCCGGAAGCTTGTAATCGTTTTCTAACTCTTCAATTGCATCAAAAAGATTTCCGGGCGGCGAGACTATCAATGCAGCACTGCAGCCTTTTAATTTAACTTCGTTTACCGCATCGGCAGTCATAATACGACAGCCCTTTCTGTTCTCCGAATCAATACGTGCATGAGGCGACGTCGCAAGTACGTTTACTGCCAGTTTATCGTCCCATGTTACATTAAGCCAGTCACCGAAATTAGCCCTGTCCGAAACAGGAAGCTGAATTAATCTGAACTCCGCAACCGGCGGCGGTGTTTCTTTTAAATCTGCAAAATCGCCGGGCTGTGCTATAAAGCCTGTAAGCTCAAATGCAATATAGCCCTCCGCCTCTTTAATTTCAATCTCGGCTTTAAATGTAATGAGTTCAAATCCAACAATAAGCTTATTTCCTTTTCGTGTTACCTGATTAGCATTAAAAGTCATTCTTTTATTAGGATATGCCAACTTTATTTCGTTATTAAAAGTTCTCTCCTGTGTAAGCGAGAAAAACGCAAAATTTTCATTCTCTGCAATACATTCTTCACCTGTGGGCTTATATATTAAGCTTTTCACAATGCAGTCTTCACTGAGTTTCAAGCAAAATTTATTATTTTCTATAATAACATAATCCATATTTATCACACTCCGTATATTTCTAAGGACTGTGCATCAATGATGTCACAGCCCTCACTATTATTGTATTGCTTTATCTAAATATTCAAGAGACAGCCTTACCATTTCGTCACCTAACTCTTTATTTGCCTCTGCCGCACTCTTTGTAAACCAATGCTCAATATCGCCTAATCTTTCAAGCTTAACCGCATCGGGATAAAGCGACATTAAAATTGAACACTCATATTTTCCGGCATGGTCATATCCTGTTGCATTCTGTACCGCCGTACTCATTGTCGGAATAACCTTTATCCAGCCAAAAGGATTATCATCTCCCTCAAGCGTTTCATAATAATCCTTATAGCTTTCGCTACCCCACCAGCCTTGTCCTTTTGTCTTTTCAAGATATGTCATTGTAGCACGCTTCGCCGCTTTCATATACGACAGCGTCATCGGCATAAGAGATTCCTGCTCAAACTGATGATGGATAACAACATATATGTTTCTGAAGCCGGCACTCAGCATACTCATAAACACATAATAAACATATTCTTCAAACGCATTTTCTTCGACATGAACAGTTCCGCTTGTCGAGTCCCCCACAGCATAGCTTGCCGGAGAATAGCTTATAGACGGCGCGATTATCATATCTTTTTTCTCCGAAAGCTTTTCAACAAGCCCCTGAGCTACCAATGTATCGCACCCGTATGAACAATGCGGTCCGTGATATTCAACAGTTCCGCCAACTATTACAACCGGAGTTCTGTTTTCTTTTGCGTTTGTTGTCTCCCTCGGGAAGCATTTATCAAGATACATATTCATCCCTGCTTTCTTTTCATTCCGAATAACCGAGCGTAGTATAATACGCAAGATTTACCTGACGGTTATCAAGTCTGCCGTATTGTACGACAATATTTCCGTCAGACTCAAGCTTCATAGCATATTGCGTATCATACGGAACTGAAAAACCGCACATATCATCTGTATTGTTCATTCTGAAACAACGTACTCTTTTTGCACCGACTGTCCAGTTAATTTCCTCATAACAGTCCCTGTCTGCAAAATATAATGTTACTTTAATACTTACGTCGCTGTCATTATCATTTACAACTATAACGGATTCATGACCTTTTAAAACGCCTTCTCCCGCTTCAGGAAGCTCGCAGTCCGGGATAATCCATATCTTTTTTCCTGTTCCATTACACATCGATTTCTATAATTCCTTTCTTGAGATAATCAGTCATTGATCTGCATCCGTCTTTTGTAACAACTATACCTTTTTCCCATCTGGTACCAAAAGTCGGTCCTGATATAAACGTATCTACCTGGAATGTCATATTTTCTTCAAGCGGATAATCGCTTGTTGTCTCCATCCACGGAGCTTCAACCTCTATCATTCCTGTTCCGTGACAAGGGCCGTATACAAATCTGTCCTTCATGCCGTTATCTTCATAAAGCTTATAGAAGCCCTTTGCAATATCACTCGCCATTACACCTGCTTTAATCTGCTCCTCTGTCCAGTTATGAGCTTTTAAGCAGAACTCAACGATTTCTCTTCTCTCGCCCTCAAGCTTACCCATTACAACCGGAAGTCCGATTGATGGTGAATAACCGTCAATCTTTGCTGATAAGTTCAGCTGAACAATATCGCCCTTGCCTATTGTTCTGTATCTTGAACGGCTAATAGCGTGACGTGTAGACTCCTCGCTGAATACATACATCGGCAATCCCTCGTATTCTGCGCCCTCTTCATAAATAACTCTCTGGGCAACTCCAACCATCTGAAGCTCTGTAACACCCGGCTTTAAGTTTCTTATAACTTCTTCTGTTGCAATCTCTATTATACGAAAGCCTTCCTTTATGCAAGCAAGCTCGTTTTCACTCTTAATCTTTCTTAAATTTACCATTATGTCATTGCACATTACAATCTCAGCTTCGGGATAAGTATCCTTTAAGCCTTCGTATATAGGTAATGTACATTCAACATAGCTTCCGAGTCCGATTTTAATTTTATCGCCCGATACGCCTATGCTCTTAAATACATCCTTAAAAGTATCAGCATGAAGCTCCGGATACGCCGGGTCTGCCGATTCTCTGAATTCCTTTAAAACAAAAACCTTGTCAAGCTTTCCGAAATCCTTTCCAAACACTGCCGATTCCGGACCAACTAAAAGTGCCGCATCACCATTTGCCGAAATCGCCACTCCCGCTCTTTCAAACAAAGGCCAGAAACCGCTGAAGTATCTTGCATTTGCATAGTCAGACTCTGTGCTTGCAACAAGCATAACGTCCAGTCCTCTCTCTGCAATCATCTTTGCCGCCTTTGCAATTCTTTCCCTATATTCACTATCAGGAATACAAACTCTTTTTATCATTTTTAAAATCCTCCAGACATTATAAATTTACTTTAATTATACAGCATAAGTTTGTCTTTGTATTTAGAGAATATTAAATGATTTTTGCACAATAGTAAATTTATATACTAAATTCAAAAAAACATTGACAATGAAATGTTTTTTTGATATAATAATTATACTGTTTAAATAATTGCAAAATTATAGTTTAGCGACTTAAATAAGTCGCTAAACGCGATATAAATTCCTAACGGAATTTTCGATATGTGCTAACGCACGCGATATGCCT
>JAZTZP010000105.1:0-5329 GCA_045637525.1 Clostridia bacterium
CAGATTTCACCCATGCGAAGCGTGGATTTCACTCACACAAAATGTGTGAATTTCACATTTTACCGCAGGTAAAATATTTCACTGCAATACTGTAAACGTTAAGTTGACAGTATTGCCTTCAATAGGACCGGGTAGCGGATTTTCGGAGCGTTTTGTTCCTGCGATGTCGGTATCAAGTAAGATGGTATTTCCGTTCGCATCTTCAAAGAGCTGTTCGGGCATTCTTGCCGGCTCTAAATCGTGAGTATTTATAATTGAATTAAAGAATTTTAAATTCTCAGGTAAATTACTTTCTGCAACGAATGAATTATCTTCTTTTCTGATTTTCATTGTCAGTTCATCATTTACCACAATAGCGTTATTTTCTTTACCAAATACTGCGGATTTGTCTGCATATACATTGCGGTCGCTGTATATAGGCTGACGGCGATCCCAATATATCGAAACATCCATTTCATTTGTTTTTAATGTATGCTCTTTTATACCGTCAATATATTCTTCAAAGGATGCCGGGCAACCGTTAAACCATTCGGTACCGTTTTTGGCGAATACATTCTGATAAAAACGCTCATCGGCACAGCATATAACCGCTGTTCCCAGAATATCCGTAGAATGCGGCAAATGATATGGGGTGTAGCGGTGTCTTTCTTCCTCCCTGTTAATGATACCGCCGAACCAGTTATGTATATATGCTCCGCCTTGTGCAACGCAACGGAGACTTTTTTCAGAATTTAATATATTATTGTCAACTAAATACGGACCATGAGATACTTCGATGAATAAATCTTCTGCATCACCATTATCAAAAAATAAATTACTGCTTACTCTTACGCCCTGAGCTTGCCAGTCGAGCCATATTCCACGGTGGCAGTCGTGAATGCAGTTATGATGAATGTATGTATCAATTGCTGCATGAAGCTTGATTCCACCGAGTTCCCAACCGTGGAATTCCAAGTTATGAGATATATGATGAATGTGATTTCCGTAAATTTCGGAGAAAGCACCGCCCATGTGTCCTACAATACCTGTCTGGCCACAGTTATAAATTTCATTATTGCGAACAATATGTGAACCGATATTTTCTTTAGTCCATCCGGCGAGCTTCGAGCGGAAAACGACTTCAAGCTGACTGCGAAATCCCGGTTTTTTATAATTTAGGGTTGTCAGGTTATGTCCGGTGTCACCCTCACGTCCAAGGCTTATTGCGGAACATCTTGCATCATGAAGAATATTATTTTCAATAATCCAGCCTTTACACCAACGTGCCCATATCATGCCTTGTTGCTCAGCGGTAGGCGGAGCCCATTGACAAGCCGCATGAGCCATTTCAAAGCCTGATATTGTTATATAATTGATACCGCTTTTTGACGGCGCAAAGCAGCATGGGCGAACATTAATTTCAATAGTTGCTTCATCAGGATTTATATCACCAAAATTTGCTGAAATAATTGTTTTGCTGTCATCAACTTCAGAAAACCATTCCATTACGGAGATTTTTTCCTTTTCACGTTGTTCTGTAAGTGCGGTACCATTAAGATAAACGGCACCTGTATGCAGTAAGGGGTTTTTAGGCTTTAAAAACCAGTCGCCGTTTAGCTCCGTGGCAAACGGGTTTTCATTGCCGAACAATTCGTTCGGAACCTCTGCACGCCAGAGATTTCCGTCGCGATACCAATCTGAAATAATTTCAGAACCTTTGATTATAACTTTCTCGCCATCTGCGGCTTTGTATACAATTCTTTTTCTGTCATTTACGCCACTGTGTGCCGGCACAATGCATTCACGATAAGTTCCGGCGTGAACTGTTATGCTGTCTCCTGCCTGAGCCGTATTGGCTGCACGCGATATTGTCAGAAACGGTGCATCAATTGTGCCGGGATTTTTATCATTACCATTAATTGAAACGTGATATTCCATAGTATTTCCTCCGTTTATACACTTTTTCTTCCATAATAGCATATTCGCTTCAAAATTTCAATGCATAAATTGCTTTAAATACGACACATATTGCTTTTTTTAAGTGGTAAAATCAGCTCTTTGGCTTATATCAAAAAAATAAAGAAAATAATGAAAAGTTATCAAATATTTTAAGGAAAATATAATTTTTTTGATGTATAATAAAAGTAACGATAATTTTTAGGAGTGTAGCAAAATGAATTATACTGAAAAAGGTGTTGAAAATTTAAAAATTGCATACATCGGAGGAGGCTCACGAGGCTGGGCATGGGGGCTTATGAGTGACCTCGTATCAGCGGAAGATATAAGCGGAGAAGTCAGTTTGTATGATATTGATTTTGAAGCAGCTAAAAATAACGAGATAATCGGAAATAAATATAATGATGTTAATGGTGCAAAATCAAAATGGAATTATAAGGCTGCCAGCTCATTAAAGGAAGCTTTAACAGGTGCGGATTTTGTAATTATTTCTATTTTGCCGGGGAC
This sequence comes from Clostridia bacterium, assembly GCA_045637525.1. Taxonomy (GTDB): domain Bacteria; phylum Bacillota; class Clostridia; order UBA1381; family UBA1381; genus JAZTZP01. Next base: position 2,443 of record JAZTZP010000105.1, read on the forward strand.
ATTTGATGAAATGCAAAGTGATGTACATATTCCTGAAAAATACGGGATTTATCAGTCGGTAGGGGACACATCGGGACCGGGAGGCATAATAAGAGCGCTGAGAACCGTTCCGATGTTTGAAGAAATTGCACTGGCAATAAAAGAATATTCACCATCGGCATGGGTAATAAATTATACAAATCCGATGACGGTATGCGTGAGAACGCTTTACAAAGTGTTCCCGGAAATAAAAGCTTTTGGTTGCTGTCATGAAGTATTCGGAACACAAAAGCTTCTTTGCGAGGTTTTGGATGAGTATTTCGGAATAAAAAATGTTAAAAGACAAGATATAAAAGTAAATCCGATAGGGATAAATCATTTTACATGGCTTACAAGTGCTAAGTATAAAAATACAGACTTATTCCCGGTTTATGAAAAGTTTGCCGAAAAGTATTACGAAACAGGATATTTGAAGGGTAAAGACGAAAACTGGATGAATAATGCGTTTGCAACTTCGCATAAAGTTAAATTTGACTTGTTCAGACGATATGGTCTTATTGCTGCGGCAGGCGACAGGCATCTGGCGGAATTTTGCGAAGGTAAATGGTATTTAGAAAACCCCGAAAAGGTAAGAGAATGGGGCTTTGGGCTTACAACTGTTGACTGGCGTAAAAAAGATCTGGAAAACAGACTTGAAAAGAGCGAAAAATACAGATCCGGCGAACTTGAATTGAAAATAAATGAGACAGGTGAAGATGGAGTTAATCAGATAAGAGCACTTTTGGGGCTTCATACAATGGTAACAAACGTAAATATTCCAAACCGTGGACAGATACCTAATCTTCCGCTTGGGGCGGTGGTTGAAACAAATGCGGTATTTACTGAGGATAGCGTTACACCGGTGTTAGCGGGAGAAATTCCGATATCAATATACGGACTTATTGCAAGAATAGTTGCAGAACAGGAAATAGTAGTTGAGGCGGCACTCGCAAGAGATATTGATGCGGCATTCAAGGCATTTATAAATGATCCTCTTGTTACAATAAATAAAGAGGATGCAAGAGCTTTGTTTGATGAAATGGTAGATAATACGAAAAAATATCTTAAGGAATATTTTAATTAATTAAAAAAATGATATAGTGGTCAAAGGAGGAGTTTATTATGAGTGACAGATTTATTACGTATTCAAAAAAGCTTTCTGTGAAAAAAGAATATGATGTAATTGTTTGCGGAGGCGGTGTTGCCGGTGTAGCAGCTGCTGTAAGTGCCGCAAAAAACGGATGTTCGACATTGCTTTTGGAAAAAAGCAATATTCTCGGCGGACTGGGAACTTTGGGACTTATTAATTTGTTTGTACCTATGTGTAACGGGCGCGGAAAACAGATTATTTTCGGACTTGCCGAAAAGTGGCTTCGTCTTAGTGCTGAACTGGGATTTGATACAATTTCTCCCGAATGGAAAGACGGAGAACCGAAACAATATACCGAAAGCAGATACTTGCAACGTTATTCTCCATCTATTTTTGCATATCAGCTTACAGATGAGATTGTGAAAAGTGGTGCGGATTTACTTTTTGACTGTATGGCAATTGATCCGGTTATGGAAGGAAATGTTTGTCGTGGCGTTATTACAGAGAGTAAAGGCGGAACTGAATTTTACGGTTGCCGTATGCTTATTGATACAACAGGTGACTGTGATGTTTTAAGACGTGGCGGTATTCCATGTGTAGCCGGCGAAAACTTTTTCTCTTTCTTTACAAAGATGGTGAGTCTTGATACGTGTAAAGAAGCTGTTGAAAAGAACGATATCCGATATATTTATAAAAATATGGCAGGAGGAAATATTAACCTCTGGGGAGATAATCAGCCGGAGGATGTTCCACGATGGTCGGGACTTACGGTAGAAGAAGTAACTGATTATATCGTAAGAAATCATCTTGTTCTGCTTGAAAATCTCAAAAAGACAGACAGAAAAACACGTGAAATTGTAACAAATCCGGGTATGCCTCAATTTCGTACTACGGCACACATAAGAGCTGAATATTCCTTAAAGGTTTCAGATATATACCGTCATTTTGAAGATTCCATAGGTGCGATAAATGATTTTGAGCATAGAGATCATTTACTTGAAGTTCCGTACAGATGCCTTGTAAGAAATGATTTCCCCAATATTCTTACAGCCGGAAGAAGTGCAGACGGTACGGGCTATGGCTGGGATTTGTTAAGAGTAATTCCACCGGCAATTATAACAGGACAGGCGGCTGGTGAAGCGGCATATCTTGCACTTAAGACAAATAAACATGTAGCAGATATTGATATAAAGACGCTTCAGAATAATCTTGAAAATGAAAATGTGATGATACATTTCCCTGATGAATACGTTCCTGAAGACAGAACGGTTATATTACATGGAAAAAATGCGGCGGAGATTGATGGAGGACATATGTAAATTATAGTTTATCTGCCATAAAGTAGTAGGATTTCGATGCCGCTTTGCAAGCCTCCCTTGTCTAACACCCCAGGGTGGCTTCTCTTGACGAAGTCAATTCACCTTCAGGGAGGGGGAACGCTTGCGGTGGTGGGATATCAAATTATCTATGTTTTTACTATATATTGTCAATGCATAATAAATGATATCCCTCCGTCACAGCTTACGCTGTGCCACCTCCCTTTAGGCAAGCAATACTGTCAACTTAAGAAATTTAAATTTGAAATCGCTTGCGATTTCTACCAAAACCTATCGCTATGCGACAGATTTCACCCATGCGAAGCGTGGATTTCACTCACACAAAATGTGTGAATTTCACATTTTACCGCAGGTAAAATATTTCACTGCAATACAGTAAACGTTAAGTTTACAGTATTGCCCCTGCGTGCGTTTCCATGTGCTTTTTAAGACCATTTTCCGT
>JAZTZP010000106.1:0-25628 GCA_045637525.1 Clostridia bacterium
CTTGCGGCAAAATGGCCGCAAATTTCACTCGCATTTATGCGAATTTCACCCAACCATATGGTTGGATTTCACTTTTTGCTTGTAGCAAAAAATTTCACTGTAAATTATAGTTTATCGCAGATAAACTATAATTTATCTTACTAATTGAAAAAAGTTCTTATCCAAATCCCGTAAATTTTCCAAAAAGTATTGACACAAACAAAGCAATCTCTCACTATTGCTAAACGATTTTAACATAAAAGGCAGCTGAGTCCGTTTAATCAGCCGCCTTCTTTAAAATATAACCTTATTCCTTTTAATTATAATTTCACATTTTACCGCAATACCGCAAAAGCTAATTTGAAAGTATTACCTATCTGAATCGGATAAGAGCAACCATAATTCCGAGAACAGCTCCCGCAAGCACTTCCATCGGCGTATGTCCCAGAAGCTCCTTAAGCCTCTTTTCCGTATCGTCAAAATCCCCTCTGCCCCAGTTATCTACAAGTTGATTAAGAATCTTCGCCTGTTGTCCGGCACTTCGTCTTACACCGGCAGCATCATACATCACGACAAGTGCAAAGCACGCACAAACGGCAAATATAGGACTGCCGAATCCCATCTTAAGCCCGACCGAAACCGCAAGCGAAACAACAAACGATGAATGAGAGCTCGGCATACCGCCCGAGCCTATCATTCTCCCGAAGTCCAGCTTTTTGTTTATTATACAAACAAGAATAACCTTTAAAACCTGTGCAATAAACCATGCCGTTATTGTAGCCATTAAAATATCATTGCTCCAGAATTCATCAAAAACTGCTTTCATTATATAACTTAAACTCCCTTAAATAATTAACTGCTTCTGTAAACCAGGTATTCCACAAGCATTTTTAAAACGTCCGCCTTTTCCCCGAATATGTCAAGAGCCCGGACTGCCTTTGCCGAATATTCCTTCATGAGTTCACGAGCCTGTGAAATTCCGCATATGCTTACATATGTATTCTTACCATTATCCGCATCACTGCCAATATTCTTTCCAAGCTTTGCCTCATCGCCCTCAACATCTAAAATGTCGTCCTGTATCTGAAATGCAATTCCGAGGTTTACCGCAAACTCATCACATGCGGCAATCCTCTCTTCATCAGCACCGGCAAGAACAGCTCCGGCCTTGCATGAAGAACGGATTATAGCACCCGTTTTAAGAGAATGAATATACCTAAGCTCATCAAGTGTAATATCCTTCTTTTCGCTCTCAATATCCACAATCTGACCGCCTATCATGCCCTCTGTTCCCGATGACTCGCCGATTATGTTTATTACACGAAGCACAGTTTCAGCAGGAAGATATTTCACCGCCGACATAGTTTCAAAAGCCTTATTAAGCAACGCATCCCCGGCAAGTATGGCGTTCGCCTCACCGAACTTTATGTGGTTTGTAGGCATACCACGCCTTAAATCGTCATTATCCATAGCCGGCAGGTCGTCATGAATTAATGAATAAGTGTGTATCATCTCCATAGCTGCTGCAAAAGGAACTACCCTTTCTCTGTCTCCTCCGCACATAATACAGCATTCACTCATAAGCACAGGACGCAGTCTTTTTCCGCCGGCAAGCAGGCTGTAACGCATAGCGTCGTAAATTAACGCCTGAGGATTGTCCTTTTCCGGTACAAGCTCCGACAATGCATTATGAAAAAATTCTGCCTGCTCCTTTAAATATTTATTAAAATCCATGATTTTACCCGTCCTTACTGCTGTAAATCCTTAAATTCTTCTTCCTTCATTGTCCCGTCCTCAGATGCTAAAAGTACAGTTACCTTCTTCTCAGCAGTTTCCAAAATCTTCTGACAGCTTTTTGAAAGCTTTATACCCTTTTCAAATAATTCAAGAGACTCATCCAAAGAAACATCACCGCGTTCAAGCTTCTCAACCGTTTCTTCAAGCTCAGCCATAGTTTTCTCAAAATTCAACATTATATATCATCCTTTCTGTGGTAAATTATAGTTTATCTGCGATAAACTATAATTTACAGTTAAATTTTTTGCCACAGGCAAAAAGTGAAATCCAACCATATGGTTGGGTGAAATTCGCATAAATGCGAGTGAAATTTGCGTCCAAATTGCCGCAAGTTATGGAAAGAAAATCGACAAGCGATTTTCTGATTTAAATTTGAAATCGCTTGCGATTTCTACCGAAACCTGTCGCATAGCGACAGATTTCACCCATGCTTTGCATGGATTTCACTCACACGAAGTGTGAATTTCACATTTTGCTAAAAGCAAAATATTTCACTATTATAGTTTAGAGGCGAACAGCCTATAAACTATAATTTATCTCGTTCTTTTACACCGAATACTGTCTTTATTTAATCTTAAATCAAATTCCTCATCAACCTCTATATCGTCGCCTTTGCGTATTAAAGTACCATCGTCCTTAAGCGCCGCCGCATAGCCTCTTGCCATAACCGCAAGCGGACTCAGCGTATCAAGCTTGGCCGCAAGCTCTCCGAGATTTTTTCTGCCGCCTAAAACGATAATATTCATTCTCTGCTCTATCCGTCTCATCAAGCTGTCTGTTTTAAGACTGTTCTGACGAATTTTATCCATCGGATCGGGTGGCGTAAGCGCTTTAAGCCTGAGTCTTAAATTTTCGTTTCTTTTCACAACGGCATTCACTATACGGCTTTTTATAATGCTTATATTCCCGACAAGCTCTGTTGCCGACGGAACAGCAAGCTCTGCCGCCGCCGATGGTGTAGGTGCGCGCAAATCTGCCACAAAATCCGCTATCGTGAAATCCGTTTCATGACCTACTGCTGAAATAATGGGGATTTCGGATGCAAAAATTGCCCTTGCAACCTCTTCTTCGTTAAACGCCCACAAATCCTCAATAGAACCACCGCCTCTGCCTACTATTAAAACATCAGCACCCTTAGTATCATTAAAATATTTAATCGCACGGATTATATCGGGAGCCGCTCCCGCCCCCTGAACAAGCGACGGATATATAATAATCTTCGTAAGCGGAAAACGACGTGTTATTACGTTTATTATATCCCTTACCGCCGCACCGGTAGTAGCAGTAACAACGCCCACTCTCTCAGGATAACGGGGTATCGGCTTTTTGTAGCCCTGTTCAAAAAGCCCCTCCTCGGAAAGCTTTTTCTTCAGCTTTTCATATGCCGCATAAAGGTCGCCCATTCCGTCTCTTTTCATTTCTTCTATATACAGCTGATACGAACCGCCTGCCTCATACACGCTGATTCTGCCTCTTGCCATAACCTTCATTCCGTCTGTCGGCTCAAAATCAAGAGTATTTGCCGAGCTTTTAAACATTACGGCTTTTAAAACTCCGCCTTCGTCTTTTAACGTTACATATATATGACCCGAATAGTGCCTCTTAAAGTTTGATATTTCGCCCTTTATCCAGATATTATTCAGCAACACATTGCTGTCTATCATTTTTTTCAGATAATTGTTTATCTGTGTCACCGTAGCCATACGTGGCTCCAAATTCTATCGCTCCCTTCGGTAAATTATAGTTTATCTGCGATAAACTATAATTTACAGTGAAATTTTTTGCTACAAGCAAAAAGTGAAATCCAACCATATGGTTGGGTGAAATTCGCATAAATGCGAGTGAAATTTGCGGCCATTTCGCCGCAAGTTATGGAAAGAAAATCGACAAGCGATTTTCTGATTTTAAATTCAGAAATTGCTTGCAATTTCTACCGAAACCTGTCGCATGGCGACAGATTTCACCCATGCTTTGCATGGATTTCACTCACACGAAGTGTGAATTTCACATTTTGCTGAAAGCAAAATATTTCACTATTATAGTTTAGCGGATATGCCGCTAAACTATAATTTATCTTTCGTAATATATTTTTTCAAGTCCTTTTAAAAGCAACTCATCATCATAGATAATATCATGTGAACAATGCTTCACTACAAGCCCGGCAAGCCCTCCCGTTGCTATTACGGTTGCATCTGTTCCCAGTTCATCACAGAGCCGGTCTATCATGCCGTCAAGCATAGCGGCCGTACCGTATACCGCACCGCTTTTCATACACTCAACCGTGTTTTTTCCGGCAACTCTTCCGGGACTGCTTATATCAATATGCGGAAGCTGTGACGTGCTTCCAGACAATGCTTCAAGCGACAGTCTCATTCCGGGGATAATCGAAGTTCCCACATATACACCGTCCTTGTTAATCGCTGAAATGGTTGTTGCCGTACCCATGTCTATTATTATAAGCGGTGGCGGATAGGAGGCAAGTGCCGCAACAGCGTCTACTATCAAATCGCTTCCCATAGCGGACGGGTTATCCATGTCAATTTTTAAAGACGTACAGCCCTTAACGTCAACAAACTCCGGTGCTTTTCCGGTAATTATTCTTACAGCTTCCGACAAAACTGTATTTATCGGCGGCACGACCGAGGAAATTATACTTCCCAAAACGTCATCCGCCTTTATATTATATATATCCAGAAAACCTTTAAACACAACAGCATATTCAATTTCCGTCTTATTTTTATCGGTCTTTATTCTGCTTTTACATAAAACATTACCGTTTTCTATACAGCCTAAAACAATATTTGTGTTTCCGACATCAAGTACAAACAGCATTTTTCAGTACCTCCTTAAACCACAAACGTCATCCTCATAACCTTACGCATAGCCTTAACAACCGCCACTGCAATTATCGCGGCGACTATCGCCTCAACAACTCCGTTTATTCCGATCGTCGGAAGTATTACAGCCTTATACATTGTCTCAACAGCAATTTCCTTAGCTGAAGCGTATGTATCGGCAAAGAAAAAATATATCATGTTCATAACAAGCAAAGTATTTGTCATGGACCCTGCCGCACCTGCCGCTATAAGAGACATGGTGTTGCCTGTCTTTCTTAATGCTTTACAAACAAAATAAGGAACAACTCCGACCAGAATACGCGGAACAAAGCAAACAACAAGGCTAAGAGGACTTCCGCCGAATTCGCCTATTGAATAAAACGGTGTGAAAACAAACGACGTAGGCGTTGGGTTAAGAGTGTTTGTTGCAAGGCTTGTAAGCCCGAAAACAAAGCCTAAAATCCCGCCTTTGACAGGTCCGAGCAGTATTGAACCGACAATTACAGGAATATGCACCGTAGTGGCACGAATAGCACCGACAGGGATATACCCAATCCCCGGTGTTACCGTAAGAAGTACGATAATCGCCGAAAACACCGCAAGATACACAAGTGATACTGTTTTTTCTGATACTTTTTTCATTTTAAAAAAACCTCCCGCTACTGCTCCCACTGATTTTGGGATGCAATGCAAAATTTGTATATACCTTTATTATATTACTTTCAGCCAAAAAAATCAATGGTATATTTATACAAAAAAAGCTCCGCAATATACTAATATTAAGTTTAACCCGAACGGGAAATTACAGTAATTTATTTTAAAACAACGAAAAACCGTATTTGTTAATTCGTTTTTTAACAAATACGGCACGTTTTAAATTATTTTTGCTAATGCATTAGCGCATAATCTTTTATTTACTCAAAGGCTCCTTCTCAGATAAAATTATATGTATTTACATATGTTTAGTAGAAATCACACGCAAAAACATTTACCTTTTCCGCACCGTGCGTTTCACCGAATTTTATTTCAAGCTTTTTAAGCTCCCGTTCAACCGAAATTTTAACGAGTGAATGATAATTATTATCCGTTTCAAAAATAACCTCTTCATCTGCAGTAACTGTGATGCATTTTGCAATAGTTGCCGCAGTTTTCATCGGTTCAAAATCAAGTCCGCAATTGAGCTTCTGTGCAAACCATTGCATTTTTTTGTTCGGTGAAACAGAGGTTCTTTCAAAATCGGGATCGAGCTGGATACGAAGCTCGGCTACATACTCTGATTTGTCAAGGGTATAGCAGATAACAGAACCTTTTTCAAGCTCTAAATGGTTTTTATCATCTTCTTCTCTCGGACGTTCAAGACCGCTGTGTAAAATCGACTTGTCTTCATCAGAAAGATTAACCGTTGCCGATTTTGTGATGGTCGGAATTTCACGCAGTTGCCCGGGGAGAAAAACTCCGTCATTCATGAGCCTTTGTTGCAGAGCCTTTACGGTATCATCTTTTATTTCGCATGGCATAATGCTTTTTTCCACACATATTGAAGCAGCAGTACCTACAGCCTGGCCAAGAAGTGAGCAGGTTGCCATAACACGTGTTGAACTCATTGCACCGTGAGTTGCACTCAGGTTTCTGCCTGCAAAGAACAGATTTTTTATATTTTTTGAATAAAGGCATCTGTATGGTATTCCGTAGGGTGATGGTGCCGGGAACATTTTTGACGGCGAATCGCCCATTTTATTTACTTTCATGCCCTTTGGATTATGATCGTCCATAGGCCATCCGCCATAGGCTACAATATCGGGGAAATTCCCTCCGGATTCAATATCGTTCTGATTAAGAATGTGTTCACCTACATAACGCACAGACTCACGTTTCCCCGGCAGAAAACCTACCCATTCAAGCTCCCAGTTTTCACATCCGTGGTCGCCTCTGTTTTTTATATGATCCCATATGCCGAAAACCACCTTCATAAGGTCATCACGGGTTTCTTCGGTGTTTGCAATGGGTTCACCATCGCCGCCAAGCTCCATCCACCACAGATTACAACCGCTTGTGCCTATCTTATGGTCTCGGAAGGTTGAATGCTGTCCTTCAAGGTATGGAATTATTGCAAAATCCTCATCTGTTTCGTATACGTTTGCCCATTCAGGCGGAGTGAATTTTACCGGGTGGTCGGTTTCTCTTGCCTGGAGCAGAATACTCATTCCCATTGTTTTGTTATCTGCAACATCGGGACCTATCTGTTCATTGTATTCCGATTTTGCTTCTCTGCCTATTCTGTGCTCGGCACCGGTAAGCGGTGCAAGGATACTGTCGCCTGAGCAGTCGGCAAAATAAGTAGCTTTTACCTCATGATAAGAATAGGTTGTGAGCTGCCATGCGGTAACACTTTTTATTTTATTTCCGTCACATTCCGCATCAAGGCAGGATGCGTTAAGGAGCAGAGTAATATTTTCGTTTTCCTTAACCTTTCCGAAAAGCACACTGTCCCAGAGTGTTGGTGCGAGTGTCGGATTGCGGTAAATGTTTTCCTCTTCAAATTCTGCAAGTATACCCGTTTCACGGTTATACTTACCCTTTGCACCTCTAACCCACATACGGATTTCGGAGGAGCAGTTTCCGCCGAGCATAGGTCTGTCCTGAATAAGAACTACCTTTGCTCCGTGACGTGCGGCACTAAGAGCCGCAATTGTGCCGGCAAGACCGCCGCCCACTATACAAAAATCACATTCGTGTTCAATTGTTTTAAATATACTTTTCATTTTTGCACCTCTTTTAACAATTATCGGTAGTGTCAAGTTGACATCTCGTTTTTATATTTTAATTATCATTAAAACGTTGATTTCTCGATAAATTTAAGTATTTTTGTGTAAAAATTTAGCAATATCATTAAAATCTCATTAACTTATATAATTTGCCTGATTACACAAAACAAATGCAGATGAGCGATAATAGTCCGCCAACAAGCCCTATAAGTTGTCTTTTGGTTATCTGTTCTTTAAAAAATACTACAGATGCAACAGAGCTTAATATAACCGCCGAACCATTTACAACCGGAAATAAAATCTGACTTGATACTATTCCTGAAAGCTTTAAATTAAGATAGTGCATTGTAAAATAACACACTCCACACGCAAGTGAAATTATATAAAACCGTTTCCCCTGCTTTTTTGTTGTTTTTTGTTTTTTTGACATCACAACAGCAAAAATGATTGAACAGATAAATGCAACCGCAAGAAACGATGCCGCCTCTCCCTTGTATTGTGAGCTTTGGTGCAGTTTTTGAATTACACCTATAGCACCCAAGAACACAAATGTTATAAGACAAAGAATTGCCCATTTTATCGAATATTCCGCAACATCACCTTTAGGTGTGCTAATTGACAGATATATAAAGAAAATAAGGATTGCAACCGCAATTAGCTTCGGAATACTAAGTGGTTCTCCGAACATAATAGCACCTGACAAAGTAGGAATTATCATAGATGCCGTAGTTATAAGAATTGTTATGTGCATAGGACCTTCTTTAAGAGCCTGCATTTTAAATACACTACTAAGTAATATACATACGCCAAAAAGTATTCCCATTAAAAATGTGTATAGCGAAATACCTGTAGAAAACGACATAATTCCAAACAAAGCAACACACACAAGGTATCCGAATATATTAAAATAATACGAATCGCCTCTTTCTTTCAGGGATGCTTTTGAAACTGTGTTATAAAGTACATTTTGTACCACCGTTGCAATCATAGGTATTAAAAGTATTAAGTAAATCAATCTGTTTCACCCTTCCTTTTATAGCAAATTATCGTACTTGTTCTCTTTTTGGGCAATGTGATTCTTAATTTGCTGCCACTTATGTACTTCTCGTCTGTATCAATATTTTCATAAATGTATTCATCATCGGAAACACCCATCAGATTAACATTTACCGCATCAAATGGTGATTCACTACGGCGAAATGCCATGACAATACCACTTTGGTTTTCAGAATCATTATACTGCCATATAGTCCACGATGTATTATCAAAGGCTACCGAGCCGTGATTATAAAAATCCATAGACATATACTTCCGGATTTTTCTGTATTCATCGGTTATCTTTTTTGCCCACACAAAATCTTTTTCATCCATACTTTGGAATACCGCATTATAAAATGCACCACCCCAGCTTGATGAATATGAACTTCTTATGGCATAAGTATCATTTTTTCTTTTGCTTGTGCAACCATTATACGGCAGGTAACATGATATATTAGAGTTGTGCGCCTGCAGAACTTCAGAAGTTTCATTGAAGTTGCATTGATAGTCGCTTCTGAAAAACGGAATTGAGCGCTTCAAGGTTTCAATGTCAATTCTTCTGCCGCCACTTGCACAGTTGTCTATAATAATTTCAGGAAATTTTTCAAGAATATAATCCCAAACCTTATACATTCCCATAATATGCTTAATTTCTGTAATTCCCCATCTATCTTCTTCATCATTGGCACTAAAATACCCATCAAGCCATGTATTGAAATCCTGACGATAGCATGACAAATCAAGAGTTCTTGCATAGCCTTCTATTATTTTGCAGACATACTCGAGTGCTTCATCATTTCCGTAATTCAAAATCTGACCAATGCTATCAGGCACTGATAAAAACCATTCGGGATGTTTTTTTATAATCTCAGTTCCTCTGACTGCTCTTTCCGGTTCAAACCAAAGCATAAGTTTCATTCCTGCATCCTTGGCACAGTCCGAAACATCTTTTAACTCATTTGGATGAACACGCTTATTTACATTCCATTCTCCGGTATGCGACCACCAATCTCCGTTAAAAGGCTCATCGCATTTTTCACAGTTTCCGTACCATCCCGCATCTATCCATACATCTTCAAAATGAATATCATGTTTTTTAAGTTCATTTATTCTTTTCTTCATTTCTTGACTTGTAAGTCCGCCCCAGACTTCATATGCCATAAGTCCATCACGATTTGAAGAAGTACAACTTTTGTGAGAGAAATGATTTTTTATTAAATTACGGAATTTATTGTGCTTGTCCTCTTCCGAATTATATTTCATAATAAGAATTGATGAGGTTCTGATTTCTTCACCGGGCTTTAAGTAAAACTCTGTTTTTGCAAGTCCCGTTCTGATTTGAATTCCTTTTTCGCATTTTGCAAATTCTGCCTTCCAACTACCTGTCCATCCAATGGCGGCAATATATCCGTTTTCAGATGCGGTAACATCAAAAAATGGCATCAAACCCTCACTTGAGCGTCCGCCCACATTAGAAAAACTTTTTGATTTTCCGGGTGCTTTATCAAGATATTCATAATTAAAACCGTATTCAGTAGCACTAACCTTGTCATTTTCCAAATAATAGCTGCCGTCAACCATACCATTCATTGTAATGATACAAGCATCACCAATCTCAGACTTATATCCCGGTCTTTTATCATCAGGAAATTCAAGTGGCAACATTTTATCGCAATCAAGAATATCCGAAATTATTCCGCTGTTATTTTCAGATGAGTTTTTAAAAAATAAAACCCACTCCACTGCATCATATTCCTTATATTCTTTTGTTATTTGAGTAACCGTAACTCCATCTGCAAGCTCGGTTATTACTCCTGAAGAATTTATCACTTCCCCATTATATTTCAAACTAAAATTTGCTTTCATTTTAAATACTCCGTTCTTATTTGAATTTACACATCAAGAATATCAACTATATTCTTACTTGTCATTTTTCTCCAATCATATTTTGAACCCTCAAAAACAGGATAAATGTTTTCCTGCTGATAATTCAAAATATGTATGTGTTCTTCATGTGTTTTTTCTATTCCGGTATTTTTACCATCCGTAAAATCACTATAAATACAATGGTCACTTGATAAGCAAATACGATTTGCATATCCTCTATCACACAGCTCTTTCAGAGTCTTTGGGATCTCCTCTTTTCTTCCTGAAGAATGGTTTTGGTCCATAGCGATATAACAGCCTTTGGACAATATCTCCTCAAGGTAATCACTATCAGGCTTTAGTCCACAATGACCGATTATGAGCTTTTCTATGATAGCTCCCGAATCGGCAAGAATTTTAATTGTATCAAGAGCCTCACCACTATGTGAACAATGCACATACATAGCAAGTCCGGTTTCTTTCTGAACCATAGCCATAGCAGAAAGTCGCTTTTTTAAATCATTTGAAATTTCAGCCCCGTTTGATGCACATTTTAAAATGCCGGGTTTTATATCTGTTCCTTCCATCCCCTCGACACATTCTTTTAAAATCCATGCTGCAAGTTCACTTGGTGTTCTGCTTTCGGTAAACAAGTCAGGATAGTAATAAAATCCCGTTGATGCCACAATTTTAACTCCTGAATTTTCTGATACGGCTTTTAAAATCTCCGCTTCTCTGCCTAAATCGCAAGGAGTGCCGTCAACAAAAAGCCCAAAGCCCAATTTTTTTAAAACCTCAGATGCAAGAGTTATAACCTTATCCCTATCAAACCAACTTGTGCCAAAGGTGTGTTTCATATCATTTGATACAACACATATATGCTCGTGGATACAAGCCCTGCCAAAATCTGCTTTTTGCACCTCTCCTGTTACCGTATAAATCATTGCAAATTCCTCCCGTTATTCCTTTTCAAAATCAAACAGCGGTTTATCTGTTGCCTGACATTTTTCAGCATTGATTTGCTCATTAAGTTCTACAGCTATTCTTCTGATGTCGTCAAAGCAAGTTATGTCTCCGCTGTAAACCTTTAGTCTTTTTTCAAACTTTTCCTCGTAATCTCTCCTGGTATCTTCACAGAAATCCTCTTTGCCTCAAAATTTTCCACCATATCCTCTGGCATACCATAATTCTTAGCTGTTATATCCAAATTCTCAAATCTAAAATTTGATAACCTATACCGTTCTGGCGATTTCTGAACATTAAAATACGTTCCACACTCAATTTTACAATTCATTATAGTAATATTACTCGCATATGACAGAGGAATGTCTTTGCGATCTTTTAAATCGTAAAACTGAGTCCACGTATTTATATATATAAAATCCCCTAATACAGTACCCTCTATTTCTGCCATTGCAATATATTCATAATTCTGCGGTGTATCGGGACGCATTTTAAGCCATAAAAATCTTGCTATATTATTGAGTTTCAATCTTCTGACAATAATATTCTTATTATGTATCGACTCTGAACCACAAGTCAAACAACCATGACAAAATCCGTATTCACAATCTTCAACAATAATTCTTTCATTTGCACCGTTTTCAGGCATAACATCTGCATATGGACCTTTTCCGCCTTTTAAGACCACAGAGTCATCATTTACTTCAAAATAACAATTTTTAATAAGTACATCTTCGCACACATCAATATCTATTCCGTCTGCACTTGGTGCCGGAACGGGTTCTGACGGTGATGTAATACGACAGCCTATATATTTTACAAATTTACACTTGTACAGATGGTTAGTCCAAAAATGTGAATTCTGCAAGGTTAACCCTGATACAGTAACATTTTTACAATTAGAAATGTAAACCAGCCTTGGTCTCTGTTCATCCTTATTTGTACATTTGGGGTTCCATTGTATTCTCTGCCAAAAAGCCTTCCATGCTTTTTCGCCGTTACCATCAATTATGCCTTCTCCAAACATTGTAAAACCATCAATACCATCAGCATTTATTAGTGCAGGATAATATTTACAGCTTTCTCCCTCTATTCTGGTATCACATACAGGATAGTCAGAAATATCATCACTACCTTTTAGCATTCCGCCCTTTTTTATATAAAGATTTACACCTTGCTTAAAAAAGATAGCTCCCGTATAAAATACACCTTCAGGCACAACGATAGTGCCGCCACCATTATGAGCAACAGTATCTATCAGCGACTGTATTTCTTTTGTGTAAACAGCGTTTTTATTTGCTTCAACATAATCAGTCAGAATATACAGTTTTCCCATTTTATCTATTTCCAGTGTGTTAATTTCATAAAACCACCTGTCTATAGGTGTTCCATCTGGGAAATATTCCTGCATTATCATGTCATACTTTTCAGCTATGTTCATTTCTCTTTTCTCCTTAAAGTTCTGATTTTTTGTCAATAAGAACACCCCAATAATCAAATGAATATAAGTGCAAATCCAATTATGTGATACATAAAAACAGTTTCATTATTGAAAATCACACCTAAAATCACAGTAACTAATGTAGAAATACCACCAAATGCTACATACGAAGATACAGTGATTTTCTTCAGTGTATAATTACCCATAAGAGTAGCTACAATCGTGGATAATACTGCAAGAAAAACAAAGCCTACCATATTGTCAATATTAAAATATGGGATAAAATAGTTAGTCAAATCTCCCATATAAATATGACGTATAACATTGACCACATTAAATACAACTGTACCTAACATACACGAAACATATGTAATTTCAATAGGTTCAAAAGCCGTCCCAATGCCTTATTGCCGTTTCATAAAGATGATAGTCGGTCTGATTTCCACTAAAGCGTGTAACAACATCAATTTGTTTTTTTGCATCATACTTTGATTAACTCTAACTTATCCTTACACAAAATTGTATGCCAACACTATGCTTGCATTGCTTACGGTATGTCTTACATACATCACAGAAGCATTTTCGCCACATTCATTAGATGTAAACAGATTTTCCAACGTACCAACACTGAATTCATCATTTTTTACGTCATATATAAGCACACTTTTTGTACCCTTAAAAGCAGCACGGCAAACCGGACTGTTTGCAGCATCTGATATTGACAAGCCTTTCCAGTTTGTTTCACGTGACATCAGGGTAAAGTATGAGCTGCTCCTTGTACCCAGCCACCTGATAACAGTTCCGTAATTAGTAGGACTTAAAATACCCGCACCGGAAAAGCAACCCGGTTCTGTTCCGTTTTTGATTGAACTGTACATATTCTCAAAATCAAGGTCACGCTTTATTACTGCCACTTCACCGCTTGCAGTAAGACTGTATCTTATAATATCACCTTTTTTCAGTTTACCGCCAAGGTCATTGGTTGTAAGCTTTATATTTTCCATTACCTTTTCATTCTTACAAGTTAAAAGTCTTTCTTCCGATTCACCGGGCAGATACACCTTAATATAGTCCGTTACTTCCTCCGAGCTGTTAAGTGTCTTACCGCAACCGGCATAAAATGCAACATTGTCCGAACCCGTTGGCTCGCGAACAACATCGTCAGAAAGCAAAGGATTATAATATACCATGTATTGTGCCGTATTATCATCACCTATATTATAGAACATAATACAATTGTTTCCGTTAAATGAATGGTCACCTGTGCCAAAGTATGAGCTTGTAGTAATTTCAAATAACTCACCCGCTCCACCAGCATCTGATATACGCATATTATCATGCGCTTCTTTATTATCAAATCCCGACACAACAAATATTTTTTCATTTGACGCCTTTATGCTCACATTAGCATATCCGCCGCTTGTAAATACCGATCCATAAGAATTATATGTTCCTCCGGTAAACAAATTTGACGTAGCTGTTCCGGCTCCGTAAAACTCAATATCCATTCTGAGAGCCGTATCCCTGTTTTCGTTTTCCCCCGTAACAAGTGCCGTATCAATGTATGAAACAAGCCCTTCTTTGTTCAGACGATATATAATCAGCTGATTTTTAATTTTCCTGCTACCGCCTTCATCTGTAAACAGCTGACTCAGCTCCGTAAGCTTTTTATCATTACGCAAGGTTGCTCCGTCAATCTGTATCAGATCCGCCAATTCAAACATTTTAACCTCGCCCTCAGAGGTATATATCTTCATATTAACCTTTTCGGTATCCTCCATACATCCGCCCCAGACAAGAAACCCGTATTTATCAAGAACATTTGCACCTGTATCAAAATACACAATTTTACCGGCATGATTTACAAAGACCGCTCCCGACATTCCCGGTCTGATTTCTTCCACTCTGCCTGTTTTAAATGCATTGTAAAAATAATCTGAAAGCTCAAATTCCGTTTCATCTATATATACTTTCTCTTCACTGCAGCTGTTTACAACGCCGCCCATGCTTCCGCTTGAAACCACAATTGTTATGTATTCACAATTTTTGTAATCAATACTGCGTGTGCCATCGTCAGCTATAAGCTCTCTGTCAGCCGCTATTTCAATAACATCGCCTGTTGCAATATCTTCAAACTCCGCTGCTTCTCCGTCCTTTATAATATCAATTTTATATTTATCATCACCTAAATCCACAACTTCATTTATGTGCTGATCTATAATAATACCCCTCCCGTAATTTACCATATCTGCAATATAGGTAATATAATTCGTAACCTTCAGTACTTCATACAAATTGTCATTATCGTTATCTATGGCGGTAATTTCACCGTTTCCGCCTATAAGATTTTTCAAATCCTTTATGCCGGACACAGTTTTTAACGAACCGTTATAAAGCACGCACGGCGGATATTCGAAATCAAGACTTCTAACCTTATCCTTTTCATCTGTATATGTAATCCGTCTGAGATTATTTATTTCTTCTACATCCTCATTATCAACAACTACCACAGTATTGTGCCGTGACGGCAAAAACACATGTAATACAACAGACTCACGCGCCAGACAATGAACATACATACCTAAATATAAATCTGCATTCTCATCCCTGCATTCATAAGCGATACTGTCTATTTCTATACTGCCTTTGCTGCACGCTTCCCCTGCAATCGAGCTGCGACTATTCGCTGTTACAATACCTTTATATACTTCTATATTATGCATTTCATAAAGCAAAGTTCTGCCTTCATAAAATTCGTTTGTCGTATCCGAAACCATCATATTTATTTCGAGAGCATTATAAAACATTTTAAGCATCTGCGCATACGAAACCGTATTCTCCCATCCGCTTGTAATTCCGGAGGTAAGTCCAAGCAAAGAAGCCTCGTTATGATAGTTCTTAGCTTTATCTCCCGTCCTGCTCAGCTTTATACCGTAGCCAAGCGCATTGAGCATCCATATCGACGCCTCCTCAAGAGTTACCGCTTCATCTGCTTTCATGCTCTCTTTGTCAGCAATCGAAATCCAGCCCAAAGCATATGCAACATTTATTTCATTATCATATGCGCTTTGTGATATATCGTTAGCGGTTACCGTCTGCGAATATCCGAAAAGGATATTAAGATTTTTCAGATATTCTCCTTTTGTCAGCTCTTTATCAAGCGCCATGACAGTAACATCTATATCAATATCTTTAAGCATCCCTATAAATTTATCATATCCCGACAAATCAAGCTCGTGAATGCTCTTCTCAGGCGTATTTGCATATACCGCCGACGAAAACAGCATAGATATCACGACTATAATACTTAAAATTCTTTTCTTCACAAGTTTTACCTCCTTAACCGATACATTCAAGCATTCTGCAAATCAGCTCTGCCGCCTCCGCACGCGTTGCATTATCCTGGGGAGCAAAATTATTATTTTCTCTTCCGTTAATCAGATTCATTCCGCTCAACGCTTCAACCGCCTCTTTTGCATAATCTGAAATATATTCATAATCGGCAAATACAGTCTGTGTATTTACGTTTTCAGTCTCAGCCTTGCAAAGCACAAGAGTATTATATATCATAACAGCCATATCCTGACGGGTTATATTATGCCCCGTGCCGAAATGCGTATCTGTTATACCTCTTACAATTCCGCTGTTTAAAGCACGTGAAACATAAGGATAATACCACGCCTCAGCCGGTACATCACTAAAATCGCTCATACCCGTATTTTCTATTTCTGCCGCTTCTGTAAGCATTTTAACAAATTCTTCTCTTGTCACATTATTATCGGGATTAAACTTATTTTCAAATCCGCTTACTATACCCTTTTGTGCAAGCTCCGAAACAGATTTGTATGCCCAATGACTCTCGGGCATATCTGAAAATGCTATACTTTCAGGTGTCTTTTCAGGTATCTCTTCTTCTGTCTCTTTTAATTCATCTACCTTAATCTCCGGCAAATCAACATTCAGCTTCGGAGCCGAAGCTCCTCCGCCTCCGCCACCTCCGCCTCCGCCCGTGGTCGGTCTTGACGGTGTCGTTTCTTTTTTCTTATATTCTGCTACTGCCTGATCGAATTTGACTCTTATGTCCTCAAGGCTTGTACCTTTCATGGCTCTTGAAATCACGTTTCTTTTATTTACTGCACTCAGTGAAGCGTAATTTCCGTCGAAATTAAAAGCAAAAAAATCATTATTTGTTTTTGCAAATTCACTGGCATACTCCGCTGACGGTGCATTTGTGAATACCGCAAGCTTAAAGCTGTTGTATAATTCCGTTTTAAAGCCTGAAACATCTGTAAATTCATTTTTCATAAATTCCTGAGCTTTTGAAAAAAGACTGTTCTCGGAAACATAAACATACAGCTCTTCTGTCTCATCAACGCCCAAACAGTCATTAAAATTTGAAATTCCGTACACAGCACCCTTCTCTTTAGTAAGAGCAAGTATTATCTGAGTATTTATACCGTTTGCTATTTCAGAATATGTTCCTTTAAGCTCTACATTTTCTATAGCTGTATATAGTGCCGTCAAATTCTGTGGTCTGTCAGCAATAACGCCAATACCACTGAGAATTTTTTCGTTAGCATCCGTTTCAAAAAATACCTTTAACTCCTCCGCACTCATATCGGCTATTTTTCCGGCATATTTCTGCTTATCCTCTTCTCCCAATACATAAACATTTAATTTTTCGGGCGTATCGGCTTTACCGTCCGACAACCATACGACATAGTTTCCGCTTTGCATGTTATTTGGAAGCTTCATTTCAATGAAAAACTTTCCGTTTTTTACAGCTGCAGTTGAAACTGCTTTTATCCCTGATGCCGAAACCGCCGTGTTTTCCGCAATAATAACCGCCGTAATTTCATCTGACTGACAGCTACCGCTCACAAGAACCGAACCGTCAACATACCGTGCTGCTGTTTCAGCCGGTATCTCCTCTCCGTGCGTAACCTCCGGCAGATTACTGAAGCACGTTAAAAGCTGCTTTAAGTTTAATGAATCTTCAAACATATAAACTGCAAAATTTTCAGCTACCGGTATTGACTGTTCACCTGTTGTTTCACCTGCTGCAACGGTATAAGTGCTTTCCGTAACGGCACCCGATACAAAATTTTCAAAGCCTACCGACCATACAGTAATATCTAAAGCCGATTCGGTTTTATTTCTTATATTAAAACTAAGACTACCATTTTCAAGACTATATTGGAGTATCTCTGTTTTATCCGTATTTACCGCAAAATACTTTTTTATTTCTTCATTAAACGTTCTTGTATCCTCTGCGACTATTGTTTCTCCCGGAATTGTTATTTCATAAATTCCGCCGGGAACAAAACCACTGGGAACAGATATTAAAATTTTATTTTGTGAAACTGTTATCTCTGCTTCTGCCACCGCTCCGTTCTTTTTAAGCTGTATGCTTTCTGTATTAATTTCATCACTGAGATTTTCGCTGAACTCAAGCTCAACTACCGAATCGGGATTTACAGCCACATTGTTCATGCCATTGAATACAAAGGGTATTTTATACCCATACACACTAATTTTTCCGGGATAAAAATCAAAATTTGTTGTCTTTTCAAGTCGGATATATCTGTAATAACCTTCATCAGTAAAAGCTCCGGTTCCGCTATTTACATCACCGAGAAAAACCTTATCCGAAAAATCAGGGCTGTTTGCACCGTATGCCTTAAGCAAGCCCAATGATCCATACACATGATTCTTAGTCCACACAATACGGCTTATATTGGCTTCACATTCAAGATCCACATCAATATAACCTCTGCCTGTCCACCCTATTGCAAGTCCTGCATTAATAGCAGTACTATTTCCGGGAGTATGATAGCCGGCAGAAGTAAAGTATGCCGATGCATCAATTTCAACGTGATTTTCCGTATTGACAATCACTGCACTTTTTTCGAAAGAAACCTCAAGCTCAGGCTCCTCCTGCGCAAAAACTGCAGTTGATAAAATCCCCAAGCTCAGGGCAAGAAATAAAATTATGTTTTTTATTTTAGTCATATTTTAAGAAATCCTTTCATAAAACATTATTCGTCCAATGCTGTGCCTCTTGTAAAAAGCTCTATTTCTGAAACACCTATAAATCCCTTTTTCTTTATTATCATAATGTACTTATAGCTGTTCGGATCACTTGCCGTTGCTGAGATGGCATTACCTCTTCTCAAGAAGTTGTCGCAAAGCACAACATAATTTTCAAAATTATAATCATCCGAAGCTCTTATCTCAAAGTCTTCATACAAGGCCGGAATATTAACATCACTTCTCATGTGAAGCTTTACCATGCTTATTGCAGAGCCGGAATCGTTTCTGAATATAACACGGTAATCCTTTTTAAATCCGTCACTCCAATAGGTAGATGTATCATTGTCAACTGCCATTTGTGTACCGTACTTTCCGTCTTTTTCAGAACTGAACCAAACTCCGGCAGGTTTTAACTTTACCGTTTCCTCAGAATATACTCTGCATTCTGCAATACCCATAGCTTCAGGCAAGGTTTTCCTGACCCTTATATACCTATAGCTTTCCTCTGATTCAACAGGAATGCTCAGTTCCTCCTTGAAACCAACAACTTTATCTCCCGATGAATAAAATTTTGTATATACATTGAAGCTTTCATCATTTGATGCAAGCACCTCGAAATTTCTTCTTGTTACCGGCTGGTCTGCACTTGTTCTGAACACAAGCCCTATTTCCGTAATTTTATATTCCTTTTCCAGATCAACCTGCCACCATGGATTTTCCTTTGTTTCTTCTGTAAGCCAGTCATCATTAATCCTGCCATTGACCGCATTTGCCGGCAGATATCCCGTCGACTGTCCCATATATGACGAAGCAGTTGCCGGCTTTTTAAGAGCAATATTTTCCCTTTTGCCAAGCACAGGCGGAAGTTTATCACCGCTGAGCTTCAGCGGAACGTCTACATATGAAATGGTGTCAGAATAACGCTTCGATGAAATTTCACCCTGTGCTGTGCTTCCGTCAAACAGCTCTTCAGGCGGTTTTATGCTGAGCCATATTCTGTCCAGATATATATCCGACATAGTTTCAAAAGCTATCTCGTATTCCCCTGCCGAGGGAATATCTACAGTCATATCTCCGGCGCTGCTTTTTCCGCACCACGAAAACCCTTTATGTATACTCAGCTTACCAACCTCAGTTGAGTTCAGATAAACTGACATTGCATCAGCAAGCTCACCCGATGCCTTAGCCCTTACAAACACATTATATCTGCCCGGAGTATTGAAATGCACTTTATATCCCACCCTCGGCTTACCGGTAAGCTTATCGGAATTTTCTATGTTATACTGACAGCTCTGAATGGTCAGTGCACCACGTGATACATAATCTCCGACCCAGCTTTTGTTACCAAGCACCGCCACAAAAGCTTTTTTACTTTCATCATAGCCGGTATATCCGCCGTTGATGTCAATAGCATCAAATACCACATTCCCATTCTCTTCTGCATATGGTGTTTTCAAATCAGCCTTATCAGCCACATCCTGACTAACCGGATAGAACAGGTTCGCTTCCACATAGCCGACGCCCAGTGCTCTTATTATTGGTTTTTTTACAGAAATACTCCTTTCAACCGCTTCGAGCTTTTTATATATCTCAGCACGGTACTTCTCCTCCGGACCGGCAAAATCCATAATCTCTCTTGCACGCTCCGGCCATTCATCATTTTTAACATAATGAATATTGTATACCTTTATATCCTTGCCCTCATGCTTGTAATTGATGATATTGAGGGTATTTGTATATGTATCACGAATGGTAATCTCATCGTTATCATTGAGATTATAGAACAAAAACGACGGATTTTCGGAATCTATTACATTATCGTAATCATCAAAACCGCGGCTGTTCTGGTCATGATAGAGTGCTCCGCTGTTAAAAGGAGCATTTATTCCAAAAACATGGTTGCCCACATATCCGGAATTTTCGTTACTGCCCAGAGAATAAATTGGACTTCCATCCACAACCTTTGTATTTACATTTCCTATTTTGTTATAGCCAACAAGATTATCATGCTGATACGGCGTTTCACGCCACCCCCAGCCTAAGCTTATTCCCGAATAAGGAACATTCTGAATATCATTATGAAGAATTTTCGAATTTGTGGTGAAATAATATGCAATACCGGGAGCACCGTAATATCCCATTCCTGCATAACGTATTACATTACTGTCAACAACCACATTATCAGGAATTTCAACACAGCGCACGGAATTATCATGCTTTGTTGAACCGAGGGTAACAGCCGATGCGCCTATATCATAAAAAACATTTGCACTCACAAATGAATCAAAAACTGCATTTTCAGCATTAAGAGCCACTGCCGCCAGATGAGCCATTGTGTTACCGCTGAATTTTATATCACGGGCATAATTTACTTCAATATGCCCGGGAGTCATTTCTGCATAAGCCCCACCATTTTCCCTAACAACAGATGTTGCCTGAACACTACAGTAGCCACCCTCTGAAGGGTATGTCCAACCGGCATATAAAAATGTAAGATTTTGTATTTCCAGGTTTTTTACCGGATCATCAACACTTTTGCCTCTTATATCTATAAATTTTTCAATAACCGGCACATAAATCTCTGCACTGTTTATGTTCATGCCCTGCTCCGGCTTATAGTAAAGCTTTTTCTCATATTTATCGAAATACCACTCTCCGTCTTCATCGAGAAATTCCAGAGCATTTTCAAGCTTTATATACGATTTTCCGCTCCATTCAAAGTTAAACCGTGAAGTATATGTCTGTATCTCATCTTTATCATAATAAATTTTCGTGTAGTTTCCTTCTCTGAACACACGCTCCACAGGCAACCAGTACTGACGCCAGTTATATGTATTCATAGTTTCAAGGCAATCCTGATTTTTAATATATGAGGGTAAATCGGATGTAAGCACGATAAGGGCAGTCTGGTTCTCATCAAAACCCAGTCCACTGATGAACTTTGTTGCGGCTCTTGTCTGACGCTTACCGTCTGCATATAGTTCTCTGAAATTTTCCAACCCTGGAACATCTGCAACAAAAATACCGTCCTTATATGGTTTCCAGCCACTGATTTTTTCACCGCCGCTGAAAACTGCATTTTCTTCAGGATACGATGTATAAATAACTCTTTTACCATTTCTACCGGAATCCTGATTATTCAATTCAACGGTTTCACGCACATTATATGTTCCGCCTCTGAAAACAACATATATATCCTTATCTGTATCTATCTGGCGTACCATGTTTCTTGCTCCCTCAAATGTTGCAAGTGGTTTTTTTTCGGTTCCGCTGTTTTTATCATTTCCCCCAGGTGCAACATAAATTATTTCAGCATTCTCAAACAGTGCATCCGCCTGAACAGCAGTCAGAACTGATACCGCACCCTGAACCATTGTAAAAACTGTCAGTGCCGATATAATCCTCTTTATAATGCTCATGTAAATCCTCCCTTAATATACATTAACGTATTGTCTGTCTGCATAAATATATCCTCTTCCGTCATCTGACTCACAGATTATTTCATATACACCCGGTTTTGAAAAATCTGCATATATTTTTTCAAACTGTCTGCCTGTTTTCAGCCAACCGTGCAAACCATCTTTAAACGTTACATTTGATTTATTTGAACCGACAGCCTTCCATCTGTATCTGCCCGAATCATTAGCAACAAAATTTGCTGTCAGCAGAATTCTTTCCCCAGCCTGGGCTGTAATCTCCACGTTATCACCAAACACAGGCGATGCTTTATCGGGGGCTTGCGTAATATATTTCCCAAGCTTCTGCATATATTCACTTTCAAGTCCCGCATTTGAAATTATCTGTTTTATTGCTTCATAATCATCATGCTCTGAGAATATATTAACATCCTCAATTTCTGACTTTTCACAGAAAAAACCGCCGTAATTTTCATCTGTTGTTGCATAGTTATTATACGCTTTTATAAAATATATCTGTTCTGTCCATTCATAAAGCCATCCGGGGACATTCTCCGCTACGTTGCTGTGAATTTCAAAGCATGCCGAGCCCTCATCGTTATATATTGCTCCATAATCCATGTACTGATTTTTTATATAATTTCCGCTGATTACTGTTCCATGATTATGACCGAGTGTGTAAATTGCACCTCCATCGGTATTGAGCTTGTTAACCTCATGGATTGTGTTATTACAAATCCTGTTATAGCCATACATTCCCGGAGTATGCGTTTCGTCACTGTCTGCAAGTTTATTTGTCCATACAAGAGGACCTGCTGAAATTGCAGAATACGGACAATCTGAAATATCATTATTTTCTATATTTACATTTTTTACCGAATAATACTGTAAAGCCGGAGATGTATGGTATTCCACATTGGTGTTTGTGATAACATTATTTCTGACATTTATGTTTTCCACCAGGTCATATTCAGTTTTGTCGGTTTTTTCAATATCCCTGTAATTGCCCAGATACATTGCGCTGTCGGCAATATCATAAAAAACATTACCTGTTATATTACAATTCTTTACTCCCCATTCCAACGCAACACCAACAGCACCTGTATTTTTAAACACACAGCTGTCTATATCAATATTATGAGAATATTTTACAAAAACCGCCGCCGGTGGGGATGCATATTCAACCGGCAGAACCAGTTGATGTCCCTGCCAGCGCAGTTCGCCTTTTTCAAGAGCATCAGCCCACCCGGTATGGGCAAAGGTCAGACCTTTGAATTTTATATATTCTGCATCCGATATATTAAATATGTTATCAATACCTGATACAACTGCCTCAGTTGCCGACATATCCTCGCCTTCAAAAGGCATATAATACAAAAGCGTGTTTTCCTTATCGTGATACCATTCCCCCGGTTCATTGAGCAACTGCAATGAATTTCTGAGACGGAATGCTCTCGAATCAAATTTTGCAAGCAAATTGTATGTGTTTCTGTCTTTAACCGGTACAGACTCTGTAACATTAAATATACAACTGCCTTCGTTGTCGGTTATATTATCAAGCTTTAAAGAATAAGACCTCCAACTTACCGAAGGATAATATATTTCCATACCCGGTACAAATTTTATATTCTCCGGAAGCTGATTTTTTAAAACCACCGGTCCGTAAAGCTTTTTTTCCGTATCGTAAACCTCATCTGTTGCTGTAATAATCTCACTAGAAGCAATGTTTCGTCTTTCTCCGTTTATATATAAATCCTTTATACTTTCAATGCCGCTCACACCGGCAAAGTATATGCCGTCTGCACCCTTGCTGAAGCCAGATATTTTTTTACCAGCACTAATTACCGTTTCGTCATTGCCGAACCCTTCATAGACTATGTATCCGTTCGCATTGCCACTGTTACCGGATTTCAGCACTACAGGCTTATTGACGCTATAATAACCGTTTTTTATACGGATATATACATCGCCATTCCCTTTTATTTCATCGGCCGCCTCTATAGCTCTTTCAACGGTTTTAAACGGTAACAGAACCGAACCATCGTTATTATCATCACCGTTTTCTTCAGAAACATATACAGCATTTTCTGAACCTGTATATTTTTTTGCTGTCCTCGCTTTGCAAACCGGTCTCATATTATTCTCAAATAAAAAACCGCGTAGCGAGCCCACGTCTGCATTTATTCTGCAGGAAAACTGACCGAATTCACCGCCCGACAGTCGTACCTCATCTATATCAATACTCCTGAGTACTCCCTCATCAGAATAAGATGCGACAACAGCATAAAGCTTCTTTTCAATCTGCGTATTGTTTTTAATCTCTCCCCGGAATTCAACAGGAGACCGTGGAACAAAAATCTCCGACACATCACCTGCGGCATCCACAAATTCGGTTTTTATTTCAAAATTCTGCAAAATTCCGGTATCTGCAATTTCTTCGTCCTCATCGGAGGTTATAACATTTATTTCCGAAACAGATGATATGCCTGAAAATTTCACGTATCTTACATACCTGTATTTATCTGGCAAATCCGTTTCTTTCTTATATGTAGCTTTAAAATCATAAGGCTTACCCACTCTCTTGCGCTCAGTATTTGTAACTGATGATACACAGGGCACAACCACATAATTGTTGAATTCACTGTCATTACTGAACCAAAGTTCAAAATTTGTTCTTTCTGCAGGATTATCTGTATCATGCCGTGCAGAAAGCTCAACTGCATTTATTACCTTCTCTTCACCAAGATCAAGCTGGAGATTATTTTCCTCTCCGCTACTCATCCAATATGTATTAAAATCTCCGTCGTATGCTTTATCCTCCGCATAATCTGCACTTACGTCCCTTCCGTAAACGTAAAATTCCTTTCCGCCTATTCCACATCCCTTTCCGGGTTTCTGAACTATTATATATCTGTATACATTTCTTTCTCCCTCAGAAACGGTATATTCAACAACATTTGCCGCCTGAGTTGAGCAGATAATCTCCTTATCTGACCAGTCTGCCATTTTTGCTCCGTATATATCTGCCTCAAGCTCATCTGTTGTTGACGAATACCTTGTAAGCCATCTGATGCCGCTTATTTCGTAAAATCCGCCGAGATCGATGCAAAACCACGGTGCATAGCTCCACTGATAATACATACTCGAATCCACTGTATTAGTTTTTCCATCTGTAAGTCCGCCAGGGACTCCCACCTCAAATGCAGCATTTCCACGCGCTGTAACCGTTTTATTCAGCGAAACACATTCATCTGCGGCAAAAGCCGGGAGAATGCTTATGTTTCCCATAACAATTGAAATAATCAATAATGCGCATATTACTCTTTTCATAAACATTCTCCCGTCTCATTTTAACGTTTTGTTAAGTTAAATGAAAGTTGAGATCTTGAACTCCTTGTGGTATAATAGTAATAACGACAAAACTATTACCTCCCAAAATTTGAGAAAGGAATCAAGATCTCATGAATACTATTATATCACATTGTTGCCCAAA
>JAZTZP010000107.1:0-9339 GCA_045637525.1 Clostridia bacterium
ATATGACAGCAACGGCTTGAGAACAAGCAAAACCGTCAACGGTGTCCGTCAGGAATATTACTATGACGAAAACGGTCAGCTTCTTTATGAAATCAAGCAGGGCGTTTATGAGCTTTATTACAAATATGATGCTGACGGCAATTTGTTCAGTATAACACGTTATCGCTATTCTGACGATGCAAAGCATGTTTTCTATGCAATAACAAACACCCGTGGCGATGTTATTGAGCTTCGTGAAAACAGCGGTGCAATTTATGCAACCTACACCTATGACTCCTGGGGCAGATGTATTTCTGTTAAAAACTCAAGCGGTGCTGCCTGCAGTGTGAACACAGTTGCAGTGCAAAGCTCCATTCGCTACCGTGGCTATGTTTATGATTATGAAACAGGCCTTTATTATCTCCAAAGCCGTTATTATGACCCGGAAGTTGGCAGGTTCTTGAATGCGGATGCGGTTAACTTTATTGGTTATTCCGGTGAGCAGTTGTCATATAATGCGTTTGCGTATTGTGAGAATAATCCGGTGAATGGTGAGGATCACACTGGAAGTCTTGGTATAACAATAGTTGTTAAAACAGCTTTCGCTGCATTAATGGGTGCGGCAAGTTATTTGATTCAATGGTTTGCAGAAAAGTATATTTTAAAAACATCTAATGGTTTCAGTTGGAAACAATTATTAATAAATGTAGCCATAAGTGTTATTGATGCTTGGATATCTTTAAAAAAGATTAAAAAAATTATCAGTTTTGCAGTTACATATATAGAAAATGTTGTAAATACAATATCAGATGATTATACAGTTTATGAGGTTTTGATAATAAGCTTGATAGTTTCTACTGTGTCTACTTTGATTTCAACAAAAATAACAAAAGGAAGTGTAAGTCTAAAGAAAATTGCTTCTTATGATTCTAAAGTTTCGGCTGCTTGGAAAAAAACTATTAAAAAAAGAAATTTCGAAATAATTAAAGAGGCCGTTCATAAATATTTTTCTAAGATGAGAAAAACATACAATAAATATTTATCTTCTTCTTTGATTAGTTCTTTGTTCGATACAAGTTATCAAACGGTTTACAAGTTAGTAAAAAGGAGAACAAAATCATGAGCAAATATCGAAAAAAATATTTTCTATCTAAATATGAGATAGCTTTAATTTGTACCATTATCTCATCTGTTATTTTCTTTTTTATATATAAACATCTGTTAATTTTCTGCTTTGATAAGTATTATGATGGGTTGTATTTAGCGTACAACGGACATTATTATTCTATTATTATTTTTTTAGCAGTTGTAATTTTAGAAGTAATTTATTATCATTTAGATACAAGAAAAATGAATATGAAAAAGTATTTGATTGTTTCTTTTCTAGTAGGTTCTTTTGTGTTTGCTTTAACACTTCTATTAAGTGCACGGATATGGGTTTTTACAGAAGACAGAATAATGTATCAAACTTTATTTCCATCTAATAATATTTGTTATGAATATGATGATATAGAAAAAGCCATTCTGTTTTATGATGAATCTGTGGGTGTAAAAATGCGTGGTGTTTCACCATCCTATGATATAATCATGAAAAACGGCAAAGAGTTATCAGTGTGTTTGTTTGAATCGTATTATACATCTTATGAGTGTTTAATTGAATTTGATAAGAAAATATCATCTAAAAGAATCACTAAAGGCAATTTTATTGATTTGCACATTGAGGAAGAATTGAATGACTATTATGAGGGAGTTTTTAACTGATAACACAGGGGACGGTTAGCGTGAAAACCCACCGTTAACTCCTGAAAAGTGAACTATAGGGGCGGTCACCGCCGCCCCGCTCCCTCAGTCAGCTTTGCTGACAGCTCCCTCAAAGAAGGAGCCAAAAAAGCCTTCCTCACTGAGGAAGGTGGCACCCAAAGGGTGACGGAAGGAGTAATCAAGAACAAGCAAAACCGTCAACGGTGTCCGTCAGGAATATTATTATGACGAAAACGGTCAGCTTCTTTATGAAATCAAGCAGGGCGTTTATGAGCTTTATTACAAATATGATGCTGACGGCAATTTATTCAGCATAACACGTTACCGCTACTCCGACGGTGCAAAGCATGTTTTCTATGCAATAACAAACACCCGTGGTGATGTTATCGAATTGCGTGAAAACAGCGGTGCAATTTACGCAACCTACACCTATGACTCCTGGGGCAGATGTGTTTCAGTTAAAAACTCAAGCGGTGCTGCCTGCAGTGTTAACACAGTTGCAGTTCAAAGCTCCATTCGTTACCGTGGCTATGTTTATGATTATGAAACAGGGCTTTATTATCTGCAGTCAAGGTATTATGACCCGGAAGTTGGCAGATTCTTGAATGCGGATGATGTGGATTTCATCGGTTATTCCGGTGAGGTGCTGTCTTATAATGCCTTTGCGTATTGTGAGAATAATGCGGTTGATAGGGTAGATACGTTAGGAACTACTTTTTTTGATATCTTTGATATGTCATATAAAACGATTATTATTAACTATTTAATTGAACGTATGAATAGTATCGAAAACAAAAAAATAACAAATAAAGAAAAGCTAATAAAGAGAATTAATAATTCAACTAAAATCAATTTTAATCAAAAAAAAGCAAGAGTCGATGGTGTAACTCGTTATAATATAGTTGTTGAGAATAAGGGGGGATATAGCTATATTGATGAATATATTTTCTATATAGGTGATTGGTTTGGTTGGAATGCATATATTTCTTCATATGAAAATGAAGCCCTTTATAAACTTGCATCCAATAATACTGTTTCAGTGATAAAGAATATTGTGCTTTTTATTTTGGGTATTAAAAATAAGTTTTTAGGTAAAGTTTTTTCTATTATTGATATTGCAGGTGATATTCCAATTAATAAATTTGTGTCATTCATAGAAAAAAGTCGAATTAGATTAGATTCATATAAAGCAAATAAAAATACATATGCTGAATTCATATTTTTAGCTAAAATCAAAACAATATTATCTATGTCAGGAGTTCCTAATTCAACTGTTGTTTACAACCCATATAGTGGGGATGGTGTTATAGAAGAGCTGAAAGTGGGGTGATTTAATGATATTTAAAAACAGATATAATAAAGTGTATTGTTTTTTTGAGATAATCATCAAAATATTTTTTTTAGTTATTATTGATATCGATTTTTTTATGTTTTTTATTGATCCTCAAATGTTTGTTGATATGTCTTCAGGATTTTATTTTATAATACATATGATTTTGACTATATTTATAATATATAATATTTGCTTATGTATAAAGCCTATCGTAGTATTGGAAGATGATTGTTTGATTGTATATTCAATTAATAATATTAAAGTAAAACAAAAAATATTAATTAGTGAAGTGTTATATGTTACTACAAGCAAAAAAAGAAGACAATTTGATTCAAACGCAATTGTTTTAGAACTTGTTTTAGAAAAAAGAAATGTGTTGTTTGGGTTAGACAAACAGGATTATATAGCATTTCAAAATCTAACACAGGGGACGGTTCTCTGTCTTGATGAAAAATGAACAATAGGGGCGGTCACCGCCGCCCCTATATTCCAACAGCAACGGCTTAAGAACAAGCAAAACCGTTAACGGTGTCCGTCAGGAATATTACTATGACGAAAACGGTCAGCTTCTTTATGAAATCAAGCAGGGCGTTTACGAGCTTTATTACAAATATGATGCTGACGGAAACCTTTTCAGTATTACAAGATATCGCTATTCTGACGGTGCAAAGCACGTTTTCTATGCAATAACAAACAGCCGTGGTGATGTTATTGAACTGCGTGAAAACAGCGGTGCAGTTTATGCAACCTACACCTATGATTCCTGGGGCAGATGTGTTTCCGTTAAAAACTCAAGCGGTGCTGCTTGCAGCGTGAACACAGTTGCAGTGCAAAGCTCCATTCGCTACCGTGGCTATGTTTATGATTATGAAACAGGGCTTTATTATCTGCAGTCAAGGTATTATGACCCGGAAGTTGGCAGGTTTTTGAATGCGGATGATGTTGATTTTATCGGTTATTCAGGTGAGCAGTTGTCTTATAATATGTTTGCGTATTGTGAGAATAATGTAGTTAATGGTATAGATATGTATGGTTATTGGGGATATGATGTTCATGCCGGATATAATAAAAAAGAAACGTATAAAAAGATAACTTATGGAATGCCAGAAGATTGTGCATATCCTCGTAAAATACCATATTTTATTTATAAGAAAGAAAGGTATTATTATGGCACTTATTATTGGGCTTTAATCTCAGGTTTTGAAGAAACAAAGACTTCTCGAAGATATGCTTTAATAATTGCCGAAGCTTGTAATGATGTTGATACAATTTTTTCTCCCTTCTCAACATCTGTTTCAAATCAATCTTGGCATTTTAATACTAATGGAAAGAGCAAACAAGATAGCAGATTTGAAAACGCTTCAGAATACATGGAAAAAGCAAAGAAATATTTTGATAAAGCAATGAAGGCTTACAAGAATAAAAAATCTTTTAAGAAAAATGTCAAGCAAGGTTGCACCTATTTTGGCTATGCATTACATGCTTTGCAAGATTACTATGCACATAGTGCGGATAAATGTCATTATATTATGTTACCTACAACGTTTGGTTCAACGGGGTTAAATAATGGGAAAAGTATATCATTTCAGATGCATCTTCCTGGATTAGGCGTAGATAAAGCTAGCAAAAGGATAGATGAACTTGAATATACAGCTGTATTAACAATATTGTTACTTGTGGATTTATTTAAAGATTATCGTAAGGTTTTGATAAAGGGGTGATTCCATGGATACAGGCGATTTTATTATAACATTTATAAGAATCTTTGCTTTAGTATCAGTGGCAGCTTTTGTTATTTATTTGATGATAAAGTTTAAAAAGGCAGGGAAGTTAAAAAACAAGCTTCTGCATAGGTGTGTGATTATATTTTTCGTTGTTTTTATTCTTTTTTTAACTTTGTTCCCTTATTATCTGATTGTTCCCAATAAAATAGATTTATCTTCCTTCGATAGCATAATTGACTTTCATGAAAAGAGGAAAGAAAACTATTACCATTTTGATACGAAAAATTATGGTGGAGAGTTTTATGTTGGAGACATAGAAGAACTGGCTGAATACAAAGGATACATAAAAGAATTTGCAAAAAATGAAGTAGAGTTCATAAAGAGTGAAAAGGTATTCAGTAAAGAAGAAAACGGTATCAACTGGTTGAGTGCACCGGTGGTTGCGACAAGAAGTGATTGGACATTAGGTTTTCGTGACGATGTCAAAAGTAAAATGTTGCTTTGGGACGACAAAAATATAGTGTATATTTCATATTGGTATCATGCAAGAGGTCTTTTTATACCAAGTTTGACCTTCTATGAACTTTTTTATAAAAAGACATTAGATTTCGAAGAAATCTTTAAAAGCTATGAAACAAATAAAGAAGAACTTGAAGAGCGTAATGAGGAATTATATTCGTTTCTTTATGAATTAAGACTTGTCTAGATAGGGTCAATCAGGGGACGGTTCTCTAATTGACGAAAGTTGATTAACTGGGCGGCGGTCTCTCCACCGCCCATGTACTCCTTCAGTCTTTTTGCTGTGCAAAAATCCAGCTTCCTCAAAGCGGAAGCCAAAAAAGCCTTTCTTTTCGAAGTATCGTCACCGAAGTGCGTCTTGTGGACGATGAAGCGAGGTGAGGATGGCGTAGCGGTCAAAGTTTGTGTGCCGCTCCAAGGCACAAATAAATTTTGGGCCCCGCAAGAGTCAGTGGCAGCCGCAGGCTGACAAAAGGAGAACACTCCACTCACAAAAATTAAACACCAAATAAAAAATCACTCTCTGAAAAGAGGGTGATTTTTTGCTGTCCGTGGAATAATAAAAAAATTTTTGTCGAATTTTGTTACTTTTGGTTGATTTTGGGATATAGCAACTAAAAAAGTATTTATAATGAAAACACATTGACAAAACCTGAAATTAAAATAATTTTTTCGATTTATTTACACTTTTGTTGACAATGCTCGCCTTTTGTGTTATAAAGAATCTGTTAATTTTTTGAACAATAATAATAAGGAGGGCGAAATGATGCTTACAAAAGAAGATGTGGAAATTTATAGCAAAGAATACTATTTTCCGATTTATAAGTATTGTATGAGCAAGCTCTCCAACCATCAGGATGCGGAAGATGCAACCCAGGAAACCTTTATGATCTTCAGTCAAAAAGGTCATATGCTGGAGGAACAGCATATAAAGGCGTGGCTGTTTGCGGTGGCACATAATATGATTATGAAGGAATACAAAAGGCGTCTTGTTGCAAAGGATAAAAAGATAATTGTTGATGAAGCAATGACCGAACATTCAAAAAGGATAATCACCATAGAAGAAAGTCTTGTTGATTACTATTTTGAAAGGTTCGAGGATGAAATATATTCACGCTTAACAGACAAGGAAAAACTCTTGTATGATTTATACAGTGACGGTAATATCAAAACAGGTCAGATTTCACAGATTATGGGCTTGGAGCCTCACGCTTGTTCCATGAGAAAAAAGCGTTTGAAGGATAAATGCAAGGAGATAATGCTGGAAATTTTATTTTATTAAAAATTTTTTTGTTACTTTTTTGTTCTTTAGGGATACACCTATGAAGAGCAAAAACTTACCAAAAGGAAGGGTGGTCAGCCTTGGAAGAGGAGAACTGGTTTTTCGGTGAAAACACTGAAAAACAAAAATATCTTGAGTCAGAAGATAATTTTGATTTTAACCATACGGATAAGGAACTTTTAAATAAGAACATAGATGACGCTGTCAAAGAGTTGACTGATTGGCTTGATTCAGAGCCACAGAGTGAAATTCAACTTTCGGATGATGAAATCAACGACGCAATTAAAAGATTGCTTGAAAAAACTCATCCTGCTCAAGCACCGTCTTCACCTGAAAAAACAGGCAGAATAAAGAAAGTATCATTAAGGGTGCTCTTCGTTGCGGCGATACTTTTGGTTTTATCTGTAACCTGTCTTTTTGCTGTGGGCAACAGCCGTAATGTAAGCATTGAAAACGGCTTTATGACCTTCGCCAAAGACACTGTAAAAATTGTATTTTTCGGTGAGGAAAAGGAAGACTTCATAACAATTGATATGCTTATGGATGACCTGAAGGCTCACGGTTATGATGATATACTGTTCCCGCAGGAGTTTGTAACTAAGTCGGATGAGTATAAGGTAAGCGTACCGGAGTATGTGAAGGATGAATTGCGTGATCAGGTTACGTTTGACATAGGCAGTGCGGGAAATGAATATGCGTTTTATATAAGTAAAACGGATTTTTCGAACACTGCAGTTTCATACGAAAAACCTATAAATGCAAAAACAATAGCAATAGGTGATAATTATGCTTATGTTTTTGAATTTGACGGTACATCTGTAGTAGAATTTATTTCTGACAACAATTATTATTATGTTAGTTCTGAAATATCTCTTCCTGATATGGTTAAAATTGCTGAAAGTATAAAATAAGGGGATTTTAACTTTGAAAAAAATAATTTGCGGTTTGCTTTCTGTTGTGTTAGTGTTTTCATTTTTTGCCTTCGATATATCGGCTGTATCAGAAGAAGAAACAACTCCAAGTGTAATTGATTTTACCCTCACATCAGCTGATGAATTTTCAGGAGATGTTAACCAGACCCGTGTGAGCGGATTGATACTTTCTTATGCATTGGCTGTTGAAAAAAGCGGAACAA
This sequence comes from Clostridia bacterium, assembly GCA_045637525.1. Taxonomy (GTDB): domain Bacteria; phylum Bacillota; class Clostridia; order UBA1381; family UBA1381; genus JAZTZP01. Next base: position 7,734 of record JAZTZP010000107.1, read on the forward strand.
CATTATCTATAAAAGGAAAAACTGCCTGTGCTGCCGATGTGGTTAAATGCGGTTTTAAGAACCTGACTGTTGAAAGAAGAAAGAATAGTAGCAGCTCATGGTCGGATTATTATGACTATGGTGATGTTTACAGTGAATCAGTGGCGTCAACTATTTCAACCACCCTTTCAGTTGCTTCGGGTTATCAGTACAGAGTGACCTGCAAGCATTATGCAAAGAAGAGCTTGCTTTCTACACAGACAATAAGTAATGTAAGCAATATAGTAACAGTATCATAACTGTTTTCTAATAGTTTTGTAGCTGAATTTATCACCTTCTTGAAAAAAGAGGGTGATTTTTTTGTTACTTTTTGCATTTTCAGGGACCTTACCTATAAAAGAAATTTTTATGAGGTAAAAGAATATGATTTTCAAAGAAACTGACATCAGACACCCGCTTTATGTGACAATGCTTGAAAACGGAGTGCTTTTATGTGTGTATGACGGATACGCTGAAGGAAGTGACGGGAAAACATACCATTGTGCAGAAAGGAAAATCAGCGATGATGAGTATGAATTTCTCGGTTGGAGATACGAAAAAGTGTAAAGGTGATATTACACAAACCTGCTCAATTGGAGCAGGTTGCGGGTTTTCCAAGCGGAAAGCCCGTTTTGCATATTAATAGGATTAATAAAATTTTGCAACCTTTCCGGTGTTGATATAATCTTCTGCATAACTACATAATTCCTCGAATGTCAGATCATTATCACCTGTATCATAGTAAAAATACGAATGGTAAGATTCTAACTTTTGGCTTTTGTGCGAATCGATATCTTCCCAAGTTAACCATTCCAGTGTTTGTCCGTTAAAGAATACACGTTCCGGTGTTTCCTTGTCTTTTAAGTTTGGGATGTATTCATTATCCCAGAATGCCTTTAAATTTTTGATTTGTTCTGAATTGAGTTTTTTCATAAAAAACTACTTCCTTTCTAATTTTAATTTTTATAATTTAAGTATGTAAGAATCAAAATGAAAAACATCCTCTATAGTAAAAAATATTTTTCTTTTGTTCTAATATAAGTATGAAAGATCTGAAATAAAAAAATTTCTTATATAGTAAAAAAATGATTTTTTTGAAAGTTTAATATTTTTTAATAATTAATAAACAAATTTATTCCTCAATAGGTACCGAAGAGCTCGGTCACCTTGAAATGATCGGCACTCTGGTTTATCAGCTGACGCGCAACCTTTCCTGTGATGAAATCAGAAAGTGCGGCTTTGATGCTTATTTCGTTGACCACACAACGGGCGTTTATCCATCCTCGGCGTCGGGCGTACCCTTTACGGCGGCTTATCTGCAGAGTAAGGGCGACATCATCACAGACCTGCACGAGGATATGGCTGCGGAACAAAAAGCAAGAACCACCTATGACAACATTCTGCGTCTTGTGGATTACCCTGATGTATGCGATGTAATCAAGTTCCAGCGTGAAAGAGAAATTGTTCACTATCAGCGTTTCGGTGAGGCTTTGAGACTGACAACAGATAAGCTGAATGAAAAGAACTTCTATGCATTCAACCCGAGCTTTGATAAGTGTAAGTAGGGAAGTATAATAAAAAATCACTC
>JAZTZP010000108.1:0-22678 GCA_045637525.1 Clostridia bacterium
GAACGATGATAATAAAATTGCACAAATATATATCGGTCAGACAAGAAACGGTGTTGCACGCCTTGATGATCATAATCGTTACAAGGATTTTTGGAATAAAGCAATTATGTTTTTGGCGGACAATAAAACATTCTCTTTAGACATGATAAGTGGTCTTGAAGCTTTTGCCATAAATAAAGCTCACGAATCAAAGCGATACAAAGTTGAAAACTCCGTAAATCCTAAATATGAGATTGATGAATATGACCTTCCTTTAATTGAAGAAGTTTATGAAGAAATTCAATTTATTATGGCAACGCAGGGTTATAAAATGGATAATTCTAAGACAACTTTAAATGAGGCAGATACACTACATACTACACGCAACGGGATTCTTGCTTTTGGTGTTTATGATGGAGAGCATTTTGAAGTTCTCGAAGGTTCGGAAGTTGACATGAATCGAAAATGTCATTCTGCTAAAATGGAAAAGCAACGCCAAACTGCCATTTCTAATGGCGATATAGTTTGTGTTGACGGTAAATATAAATTAACTGTTTCAATATCGTTTACATCGCCAAGCTCTGCAGGGCAATTCGTTTTGGGAGGTAGCATTAACGGCTGGGTCGAATGGAAAGATAAGGATGGAAAAACTATTGATGAAGTTTATAGACAATAATTCTAAAAGCGAATGGAGCGGAAAGCTATGAGAAAGAATTTTGGAGCAAAAGCCATATTATATCCAATGCCGGTATTGATTATCGGTACATATGACGAGAGCGGAAAGCCTAATGCAATGAATGCTGCATGGGGCGGCATAAGCGAAGAAACACAGATTTCTATTTGTGTGGATGACGGACACAAGACGGCAAAGAATGTTGTTAAAACAGGTGCATTCACAGTGAGTATTGCAGATGCAGAAAATGTTGTTGCCTGTGATTATGTAGGCATCGTTTCAGGCAATAAAGAACCAAACAAAATAGAAAAAGCAGGTTGGCACGCTACAAAGAGTGAGTTTGTAAATGCTCCGCTTTTTGAAGAACTGCCCATGGCACTTGAATGTAAACTAATCAGCTACAATGAAGAAACTTGCAGACTTGTAGGCGAAATCGTAAATGTCAGTGCCGATGAAAGAATACTCGATGACAATGGCAAAATTGACTTGAATAAATTCAGTCCTATCACTTATGATCCGGTTCATCATGTATATCGTAAGATCGGCGAAGTTGTTGGTAAGGCGTTTAGTGATGGGATGAAGTTGAAATAATAAGTAATATATAAGAAAGAGGGACTGAAAATGAAAAGAACAGTTTTTATTATTATGATTACAATAGTGCTAAATTTATTTGGCAATATTTCATATGCGCTTACGCCTCCAAATGTCGATAGTGTAAAAATTTCAAGCGAAAACACAATAAAAATGAATATTGGTGATACAATTACATTAGAAGCAACTGCAATCCCAAATGGCGTAGATTACGCTTATATGACATGGATTACAGATGTAGATGGAATAGTTGAAATAAATGGAGAATATGATAAAAAATTATCACCGGCTATAGGAACAGTTGATATTACGGCATTAACCGCAGGAGTTGTACAAGTTATTGTTTGTGCTAATTTGGAAGCATATCCACCTGATGTTGATATAGATGAATGGTCTGATGCAACAGATAGAATTACTATTACTGTGTGTGAAAATGTTAGTTTGCCTCAAAAATATGAACTATGGAACAATGGTGAATATGCAGAGGTTTCTTTGTTGAAATCTTATGGCAGTAATTTAAATCCTACTCTCTACATTAATATCAAGGATATTTCAAAACTCGGATTGAATGTAGAGGAGATTGAGGGTGGCATTATAATTTCAAACAATATAAAGAAAGCTAAAGTAATGTTTGATGCAGAGGTTTTGAATTTAGATGCGTATTCATTTGAAACTCCTATTTTAAGTACATCTAAAGAACATTTTTTACTATTGGACATTATAGGAAAATGTTTTTCTGATGGATATAGCGGTAGTAGAGTCGATGATGTTTGGCGAATTTATCTGTCTGTGGGGTTGGCTTCGGGTTATAACAAACCACCATCAATATCTGTTCAATCAACAGTATTCAATTTTGATTATAATGTTTATACTATTCAATTAAAAAATATTTCTTATAGTGAAGCAAATATTGTAAATATATATAATGCGTATTATTCAAAGGATGGCACATTGCTGGATTTAAAAGTCGGTAAGGTATACAATCTAAAAGCAAAAGATGAATTGGTAACTTTTATGCCGATTAGCGATTTTTTTAATTCGTCTGCAACGTGTAAAATTATGCTTTGGAATGATAAAATGCAGCCTATTGGAGAAGGTGTAACTATAAAAGATTTTGTATATGATAAAAATATAACAGTTCCGGAAAATAAAGAAATAATTTTTAATGATATTCCTGCTAACCATAAATATTATGAAGCAATTTATATAATGCACAATCAAGATTTAAAAGCAGGAATGTTTAATGGCTATGAAGATGGAACATATAGACCTGATGATTATATGTTAAAATCAGAGTTTGCTCATTCGATAGTTAAAATGATAGGAATTCAATTAGAAAAAATAAATGTAGATTATACTTTAAAGGATGTTTCAAGTTCTCACTGGTGTAAAACTGCTATTGGTTTTTTGGTGTCAAATAATATAATGGATGCGGAGAATGAATATTTCTATCCAAATAACGAAATCACCTTGAATGAAGTATTAACAGCTTTTTTGAGAATATTGGGTGAAAAAAATATAACAACTGATAAAATTATGATGTTAGCAAATCAACATAATCTTTTGACAAATGTTAATACCGAGGAATTAGAAATAACAAGAGGTAATTACACTCAAATAGCATATAACTTTATGAATGAATATTGCGAGTAAAATCTATGCAAACCAAAAGCACAGACCAAAACAGTCTGTGCTTTAAAAATGGGAAATGCTTCGTCATACTGAAATTACGCTAATTAAACATACAAAATCAAAAAGGATCATGGATTAAATCGTTCCATGGTCCTTTGAGTTTGAGAGTGCTATTTTTCTATTAAATCATACCCGTTCATAATGAACTGAGTGATTTCTTTTGATTTTACACGCATTCCAACAGATTTAATTACTTTCTCAATCAAATCTTCTGAAAGAATAGGAATGTACTTTTTCAGATTTTCATCATGTCGCATCAGCTCATTAAAGAGTTTGATAAGCAAGTCGTTTTTGCGTGTGATATTTTTCGGATAACCTCTTGATATAAGTGCCATATTGTTATCAAAATTCGGTGCTAACCCTAAAATCTCACCGGTATCTGCATCTCTTAAAACACCGAAGTTGAATGTGTGCCTATCAGGATTTGCGCAAATTGTGTCTAAAAACAACATCTTGACATAATCGCCGACTGCATCCGGACAAATAGATTTAAGCATTTCGACAGATTTGATGTAGTCTTCATCATCTCCTAAAATGTTAAAGGCGGGTTCGAAATTAACAAGTGCATTGTCTGTAAAATCTTTTGTTTTAATGATACCGTTTCCCCGTTCATATTCTGCCATTTTAAAACCAAGTTCAACACCGAGTGTGTATATAAACAATTCAGAAAACATTTCATCATGATTAGCTTTTTTGTACATCCACCATTGACCATTTTTCAACTTCCAACACTTTTCAAAACTACCGATGTTAGTAAGCTCAGGAGTTTTTGATGTTTTACTATTGGCAACTCTGTTGAAACTGTCATAATTTCCTGTCAGTGCGAGATTTGCAAAATAGTCATTGTCAAATCTGACATCTTCATAAGTTAAATCTGAATCTATGGGTTTTATCCAATAATTGTCCGTAATTGTTGCGGCATTAACCGACAAAACAGTTGAAACATCATCCTTTTCAGATAAACGGAGTGCTTTCTTCAATAATCTGGAATTAGCTCGGTGGCAATCAATTGCTCTTGTTTCAAGCCATTTTTCTACATTGCCTATGTTTTTCAAGTATAAAGGCAATAAGCTCCCATTTATAACCTCAAGATTATTGTCCTGCCATTTTGCAACTTCAACATCTTTTGACATTATATAAAAATTCAAACAAACGCACCTCCCTATTCATAAGACAAATCCCCTTTTATAAAGATACATTTTTATTATATCACACAAATTAAAACAAATCAACAGTTTTGCTATAAAAAGTGAAATTATTCCACTTTTTATAGCAAAATCATTGACTATTTAGCGGTTTTAGAGTATAATATAGATATATAACGGATAGAAAAATCTGTAAGATTTTATAACTCGGCAACAATGAAGTCCGTTTTATCGGAGGATGCATTGCCTGGTTCTTTGATGAAATTGGTTTTTAAGATGTTGAGGTGAGAATCGTGAAAACAAAAATATTAGTAATAACTGTTTTAATACTGTTGATAGGTGCAGCTTCTACATTTTGGTACATAGATTACAAGACAACGGAAGAGGCTTATGTACAATCAATTGAATATATAAAAAACGGCGAATATGATTCGGCGATTAAACAGCTTGATATTGCAAATAAAGAAGAATGCGATAAAGAAGATTTTTATTATGATGTTAAATATGATAAATCGCCATCATCGTATTATAAAGATTCGGCATACCTATATGCTTACAGTTTTGCTATGAGTGAATACAATACAAGTAAATCTATGAATTACATAGACAGATATTTGGAACTTATACCCGATAATTACAACAAAACATTAAGCGATGAAATAAATGCTTTTAAAGAAAAGTTCAGCAAAGAATATGATGAATATTTGCTTGAACAAGAAAGAAAACGACAAATTGAAGAAGATAAAAAAATACGAAGCTCAGTTCCGTTTGTTGGTATGAGCGAAAGCAGAATCAATGACACAATACTTGGTACTAACTATGAAATAGTTCATAACAGTGAATACATAAAAGGCAAAAGAATACGAGCTAATGTCTATCGCTTTAAAAAGGGAAATGCAATAATTTTTACCGCAAGATGCCTTAACGGACGCGTTGATTCTGTTAATGATTTCCGTGATGATCCTTGGGTAATACCAAGCAGTAGTTCATCTTCATACAAGAGTAAATCTAATGACGATGATCCGTATAATGTAAATGATTACAGCGACCCAGAAGATTTCTATTATGATAACTACGATGATTTTTGGGAATATGAAGAAGCGGAAGATTATTACAACCGATATCATGAAGATCCGTGATGCAATTTAATAAGTTAAATATTAGTATTGATTAAGTCAGGATAGATAAAAACGCCATTTAAAGATAGGTTCAAACGCAAGTATGAAATTATTCTCATGCCATTTTGCGAGTATAGTGTCTTTAGACATTATATAAAAATTCATAGTTTTTCACCGCCTTGTCTATGGGTTTTGATTTATTATATCGCATTTCTTTTGATATTTCAACGATTCTATCAAAAATATAATGAAATTTTTATGAATAATGTTTATTATAATTGACAAAATTGAAATTATAGTATATAATAATAAACATTAGGAGGTGTTTTAATGGCTAAAAAGACCGCTCAAATATTACCTGCTACGCAGGACATACTAAATACTATGGGTGAGCAGATTAAACTTGCAAGACTCCGAAGAAATCTTTCTGTTGAACTTGTGGCTGAAAGAGCAGATATAAGTCGTGCTACATTATGGAAAGTAGAAAAAGGTGACAAGACTGTTGCTATCGGAATATATGCCGCTGTGCTCCATGCATTAAATGGTATGGATAAAGATTTACTTCTTGTTGCAAAAGATGATGTATTAGGAAGAACCATTCAGGACTTGAATTTGAAAGTACGCAAACGTGCGCCTCGAAAGGAGGAATAATATGGCACTCAATCAAAAAACAATTTATGTTTATGAAAGCTTTAATTCGGATGAATCAAATTTGATGGGCAGATTATATGTGGGCGAAGGAAAAGGTTCTGATAACTTTTCTTTTGAATTTGATTCAGCTTGGCTTGTTCAACACGACAGAAGTCACATAATAGACCCTGAATTACAGCTATATTCAGGCAGACAATACCCTGTGAATAAAAGTGTTTTTGGAATCTTTGCAGATTCATCCCCTGACCGTTGGGGACGTGTTCTGATGCAACGCCGTGAGAGAATTTATGCAGATAAAGAAGGTCGCAAACCAAGAAAATTGACCGACGGAGATTATCTGCTTGGCGTATATGATGAAACCCGAATGGGTGCAATCCGCTTTAAGGAAGACGAGAACGGACCGTTTTTGTCTGACGACAAAGAAACCGCTGCTCCCCCTTGGGCAACACTCAGAACACTTGAAGAAGCATCAAGAAATTTTGAAAGTGAAGAAAATCTGCTTAATGAAAAATGGTTGAATCAATTATTAAAACCAGGTTCTTCTCTTGGTGGAGCAAGACCAAAGGCAACAATTCAGGACACTAATGGAGAACTTTGGATTGCAAAGTTCCCATCAAAGAATGACGAGTTCAACACAGGTGCTTGGGAAAAGGTTGCTCACGATTTAGCAAGATTGTGTTCTCTCAATGTTCCCGAATCTAAACTTGAAACCTTTTCAAAGTTGGGAAGCACATTTATAGTAAAACGATTTGACCGTGATGGAGATAAGCGAATACATTTTGCATCTGCAATGACGATGCTTGGCAAAACAGATGGTGCTTCATCATCAGACGGTTCAAGTTATCTTGACATTGCCGGATTTATCAAAGCAAGCTGTGTATCTCCTAAAAAAAGTTTAAAAGAACTTTGGATGCGTATCGTGTTCAGCATGGCAATTTCAAACACAGACGACCATCTGAGAAACCATGGATTTATTTTAACTAAAAATGGTTGGGAGCTTTCACCTTTATATGATGTTAATCCTACACCCTATGGTGATGAATTGGCATTGAATGTGAATACCGAGGATAATTCTATTTCAATCGACCTTGCAATAGAATCAGCGCATCATTTTGGACTGTCGACCGAAGAAGCAAATGAGATTGCAAACAACATTACAACAACAGTCAGAGACAATTGGGAAAAGCTTGCAACAAAGTACGGTCTCAGTCGTGGTGCTATTGAATATATGCGTCCTGCGTTCAGTGTGTGTTATTGATTAATGCACAATAGCAGACGAAACATAATAAGAAAGTGGTGAAATTGTGGTTCTATTTAATTTGTATTCAGAAAATGAAACAGAAATTAGATATGAGTATTATCCCGAAGGGAAGAAAGAATATAAACCTGGAATTATTATTATAGATATTATCCAATTGAAGATTAAAGAAATCATCCCTTCCAAACAAGATTTTTATGTAAAACATACGGCGGCAGAGATTAATGAACTAAGAAACGATGCTAATCGTATGCGCATAGAGGAGGGGCGATCCGAGATAACCGAAGAAGAATGGCCTTCAGCAAAGGAAGATATTGAGTATTATAAATATGCACAGCATGCAATAGAAAAAATAGATGAAATGTATGAGCAAACTGGTAAATTTCCATTAGATGGCATGGCAGCATGGTATTAAATATTATATAAAGAAGATTTTTATTATGATGTTAAATATGATAAATCGCCATCATCGTAACTACGATGATTTTTGGGAATATGAAGAAGCGGAAGATTATTACAACCGATATCATGAAGATCCGTAATTGTATACTTTGAAAATAACGATGGAGGAATGACTATGGGATTTTTTAGTAGTAAAATTGAGCTAAATAATACAATCAAGTCACTTGAATCAGAAGTTGAAAAATTAAAATTTGAAACATCCAATAAATCGGAACAGATTACAGAGTTAAACAAGAAGATTTCTACTCTTTCTCAAAAGAACGCTGAATATGAGAAGAAATACATAAATACAAATATAGAGTGCGAATTCTGCTATACAACTATACAAAAAGACTTCTCATATTGTCCCAAATGTGGCAGAAAAATAGAAATTAACACCCAAACAGCCCCAAGACAAGGAAACCCTAATATATTCCAAACAGAAGATGATGGTGGGTATACCTTAATAACACAATACAATGGGTTTGATGATGCAACAATAGTAATCCCATCATCTATAAACGGAAAGACTGTTATAGGTATATGGGACAAAGTTTTTGAAAATTGTTCTAATCTTCAAGAAGTTATTTTTGAAGAAGGTTGCAAGTACATAGCAAACAACGTTTTTACAGGTTGTTCAAAACTAAAAAAGGTAAAGTTGCCAAAAAGTTTATTGGAAATTGGAAATCTGGCTTTTGCAAATACAGGAATAGAAGAAATAGCCATTCCACCTTCCGTAAAAACCATAGGAAACAGTGCTTTTTCTGGTTGCAGAAAACTTACGAATATTTTATTGCCACCCAACTTATGTTGTATAAGTTATGGAATGTTATCTGATACTGCATTAACTGAAATCAATATTCCAGATAGTGTTAGGCATATTGGATCAACTGCATTTGCTTATACTAATATAAGAAAACTAGAATTGCCTGAAAATCTATATTCTATTGATTCTCGTGCATTTGATACATCAACATTACAGGAGATTATAATTCACGCAAATGTTGAAATTATTAATAAAGATGCATTTGGAAAGGCATGGCCAGTGATATACTGCGGTGCTGGAACAAAAGCATTGCTTTTTGCACGAAAACATGGAATGAAGTGTCAAGAGATTCAAACACATAAATCTAATAATGTATCCCCATTCGCCACAGGCATAAAATTGGAATTAGGATTTTTTCAATCACAATTTGGAATCCCTGTTATACAATGGTATAAACATATAGGTCTTAATAAAGCAGCTACATGGTCTTGGAGATTAGGTAAATTTGATCGTGGTGATACAAAAGTTGAAATATATAAGCCTATGACTATGGATGAAGCACAACAACTTCGGTATTCTCTTCAAAACTACGCCGACAGAAACAGAAATTGGTGTAGCATCCAAAAACTATCTATCAATCAATATTGGGGGTCATCAGATGTGTAGGCATTTTTCTCTAATGAGCAAAACTTTTTTAAGTTGTATATTGCCTATAACACAGCAAAAATCACAGAGCCAACGACTCTGTGATTTTTTAACCCCCCCATTTTATGCGACTTCCAAAGACCTCAGTTTGTTACACATTATATGTATAGACGGAGCAGATGCTTTCAGCTTTACTCCGAATCTTCCTCCCTGCTTTACGATCTTCGGCTCATCAAGCGTGAGCTCATCTGTTCCCGGCGATACTATGCCGTAACCTTTTTCACGAACCTCATGAAGTGCAAAAGAAATCTTGTCATACTCTTTTTTCACTCCGGCAAGCTCTTTCATGAGCGAAATCAAGCGACTCTCGTTTTCAATCTCAAAACCGGATGCCTCCCCGAGTATTTTAAAGAACAGCTTATCGGGAATTACAGCATCAAGCACCACATTTCCGCACCCTAAATCAATCCCCTCTATAAACGAACGCTTTATAAAATCAAATTCGCCGAGGTTCTCCGCCAAAGCCCTTGCATGGCGTATTTTTGTTATATCGCCTGTCTTTTCTAAAACTGCGTTATACATGGCCTTTTTAAGCCAATGATCCTTCGCTAAGCTGTCAAGCCACTCAGGAACTCTTATGTTTATCTCCCGGAGCGGGAACTCAAACAAAACAGTTTCAATAATACTGTGAATATCCTCAGCGCTAAGCTCCGCACAGTTTACCGCAACAACCGGCACATTATGATACGATTCAAGCTCCCTTTTAAGCTGCTTCGTTTCAGCAGAATTAGGATTTATCGTATTTAAAAGTACAATAAAAGGCTTATTAAGCTCCTTAAGCTCTTCTATCACTCTGTTTTCGGCAGGGATGTAATTTTCACGTTCAATATCGGTTATACTTCCGTCCGTAGTTATAACAAGTCCTATTGTCGAATGCTCCGAAATTACTTTTCTCGTTCCAAGCTCCGCCGCATCATAAAACGGAACAGGCTCGTCAAACCATGGAGTATTTACCATCCTCGGCATCTCGTCCTCTATGTGACCGATTGCACCATTAACAATATACCCCACACAGTCTATCATACGCACCTTCAAATGAGCATTGTCTCCCAAAGAAATCTCCACAGCCTCATTAGGAATAAACTTCGGCTCGGTAGTCATAATAGTCTTCCCCGACGCCGACTGTGGCAGCTCATCACGTGTACGCTCCGCACGATATGTATTCTCTATGTTGGGAATAACCAGCAAATCCATAAACTTCTTTATAAACGTAGACTTTCCGGTACGAACAGGCCCAACAACTCCGATATATACATCACCTCCCGAACGCTCCGATATGTCATTGTAAATATTATATTCAGCCATAATAAATAAGCCTCCTTCTTGTGTTTGTGTTATTAATATATATGACACAGCTTATTTAAATATTCAAAAAAATACAATTTTTTCTCTTTCAAGGCAAAAACTATTGACAGCATCATTCTGATACCCACGATAAAAAGCAATAAACGACTTCACTCCTGACCGATTGCCATAAAAAAACGACCTCCCAATCGTTAGATTTTGATCTGACTTTTGGGGGGTCGGTTCACGCAACCTTCTCTTTAAAATTAAATTTCAGGAATTTCGATTTCTATTTCGCGACCAAGCTCATGCGACTTGGCAATACCGTCAATAATAGCCTGATTATAAATAATCTGACTTGTCGGTACCGGCGCTGTTCCTCCGTTTTTAACTGCATCTAAGAATGAGCGTATCTTATGATAGAAAAGACCGTTTTCAGGAGCCGGTAAAATCGGAATAACAGTTTCGCAAGGACTTCCGGCAACATCATGATAAACCGTCATAGGTCCGCCGACCGTTCCGTTCCAGCAATCAGTTGACGGAATTCTCAAAGCTCCCTTTGTACCCATAATAATGGTGTCTCCCGGTGTATCAATATGCATATCCCATGCAATTCTGAAGTCTAAGAATATACCGCCGTCTAAACGAATAAAAGCCGCCGCAAAATCGTCAACGCCAAACTTACCCGCAAATTCAGCCGGGCAATTCTTTCTGATATATGTATCGGGGTTTTTACCGAAGAAATCGGACTTAAAGCCCGTTACCGTAAGAGGCTTCGGATAACCGATTGCATTAAGCACCATATCAAGCGAATAACAGCCTATATCGCCAAGAGCACCAATACCGGCAGTCTCATCTTCAATAAAGCTCGTTTTCTCCGGATTCACCGGTATGCCATGACGACGTCCGCCGCCCGTCTGAATATAGTAGATTTGTCCAAGCTCACCGGATTCTACAATTTTCTTTATCATCTGCATATTCGGATCAAGTCTCGGCTGAAATCCGATTGACAAAATCTTTCCGCTTGCCTTTTCAGCCTTACACATCAAAGCAGCCTCTTCAATCGTTACGCTCATCGGCTTTTCAAGCATTACATGAATACCATGTTCGAGAGCGTATATCGTACACTCGGCATGAGTTCTGTTATATGTACAAATACTTACCGCATCAAGCTCCTCCGCATCAATCATTGACTTATGATCGGGATAACATCTCACACCCTCTACCCCGTATTTCTTAAAGAACTCCTCAGCTTTTCCCGGAACAAGATCTGCCCCCGCCACGATTTCAACATCCGGCATCTTAATATAATTCTGTATATGCGCATTTGCTATTCCGCCTGTACCGATAATGCCTATTTTAAGCTTCTTTGATACATCAATTTCAGTATCATTTGACGCGAAATTCTTAAAAGCATCTAAATCGCCTAACTTTCCAGCCATTTTTCTCTCTCCTTTTTTTCAAAAAGTATTGATTTTTTTATTTATTTATGATAAAATGAACATAGCTGTTGCTATTATGGTAATTATATCATATACTAAATTAAATAATAGCAAAATATTGATATAAAATTACACAATATTGACTTTCAGAGGTGGAAATTATGCGTAATGAAATAGTACTCCCTTCGATACCATATACTGAAATACATATGTCACCCCAATTTTCAACGGTTGACACTGAATTTTTATGTCCTATGCATTATCATAACGAAATAGAGCTTTTATATATAATAAGCGGAAAAATGGATTGCATGCTTCAGAACAGAACCGTAACAGGAGAAGAAGGCGATATAATTTTTATAAACGAACGTGTTCCGCACGGCACAAAAGGTTATTCCGGATTAAAAAACCGACTCATGCAATTTCGCAACGACACCTTTTTCGCACAATCCACTTTAGGCGGAAACTATAATATGGCGCTTTTTTTAAGCAACGCACAAACAGATTGCTTAATCTTAAAAAACGGCACAGAAATCTGTGAAAAACTAAAAGAGCTTATAAATTTTATAGTCATCGAAAACGACAACAGAAATCAGTCCTTTGAACTTATCATAAAAGGGTACCAAAGCATTATGATAGGCACCATGTACAGGTACGACATATTAAAGCCGTATGAATACAGCACTGACGCATTCAGAATAGTATCAGACATAGTTTCATATACCGATATAAATTATAAAAAAGATATTTCGCTTGATAATCTTTGCAAAAAATTCGGAATAAACAAATCATATTTTTGCCGACAGTTTAAAAGAGCAACCAACAAAACATTTATAGAATATCTTAACTTTGTAAGAATCTTAGAAGCCCAAAGACTTCTGGTCTCAACAAATGACAGCATTACGGATATTTCACTCGAATGCGGTTTTTCTGCCGTAAGCTATTTTAACCGTGTATTCAAGAATATATCAGGCTGTTCTCCGAAAGAATTCCGGAAAATCAAAACAGGCGAACAAAAAAGACACATAATAGTTGAAGACTAAAAAAATTGTACTGCCAAAAAACAGCAGTACAATTTTTTTTGAAAATTAATATTCAGGAATTTCGATTTCGATTTCTTTTCCTGCTTCATGCGACTTGGCAATACCGTCGATAATAGCCTGATTGTAAATAATCTGGCTTGAAGGTACCGGTGCTGTACCGTTGTTCTTGATAGCGTCAAGGAAAGAACGCATCTTAAGATAGAACAAGCCTTTTTCCGGTGACGGTATAATCGGAATTTCAGTCTCGCAAGGACTTCCTGCTATGTCATGATAAACCTTCATAGCACCGCCGACTGAACCGTTCCAGCAGTCTGTTGACGGGATTCTCAACGCTCCCTTTGTACCCATGATAATGGTGTCTCCCGGTGTGTCGATATGCATATCCCATGCAATTCTGAAGTCTAAGAATATTCCGCCCTCCAAACGAATGAATGCTGCAGCAAAATCGTCAACTCCGAAAATGTCAGCATATTCAGCCGGACGGCCTGTTCTTGTATATGTAGAAGGCATCTTACCAAAGAAATCAGACTTAAAGCCTGTTACAGTAAGAGGCTTCGGATAGCCGATTGCATTAAGCACCATATCAAGTGAGTAGCAGCCTATATCACCAAGAGCACCAAGACCTGCTGTATCCTCCTGAATGAAGCTTGTTCCAAAAGGTGTCGGAATACCATGACGACGTCCGCCACCTGTCTGAATGTAATAAATTTGTCCGAGCTCGCCTGATTCAACAATTTCTTTTATCTTCTTCATGTTCGGATCAAAACGCGGTTGGAAACCAATTGATAAGATTTTGCCGCTCTTCTTTTCAGCCTTGCAAATCTCAGCAGCTTCTTCGATTGTAACGCACATCGGCTTTTCAAGCAATACATGAATTCCATGCTCCAAAGCATAAATAGCACACTCAGCATGAGTTCTGTTATATGTACAAATAGTTACAGCGTCAAGCTCTTCAGCATCAATCATCGACTTATGATCAGGATAACATCTTACTCCCTCGATCTCCATCTTTTTAAAGAACTCTTCAGCCTTACCCGGAACAAGGTCTGCCCCTGCGACAACATCAACATCCGGCATAAGCTTAAGCTCTTTTGCATGAGCTTCAGCAATCCAGCCTGTACCAATAATACCTACTTTAAGCCTTTTTGATACGTCAATTTCAGTTTCGTTTGATGCTAAGTCTTTAAAAGCATCTAAATTACCTAATTTTTCAGCCATTTTTCAGCTCTCCTTTTCTTAAATTTAATATTTTGTGATTTTGTGATAGAATAAACATATGGCAACTGCCATTATTTTTATTATACCATATTCAAATATTTAATAAAGCGGAATATTGACATAAAATTGTACAATATTGACTTTTTATCAAAACAATGCTTTTCACACCCGGCATCAGATGGCAAATATGTCGAATTTGGAAAGTTTTTTTTATTCAAAACGCAGAATATCGCAAAATCACCGCAAAAACCGCAATTTTTTTTCAAATCTATTGACTTTTTTCTGACAATATGTTATAATATTCGTTAACGGATATTTATTATAAATATCATAAAGTCCGCATAGAGAAAATATAGAAAGGAAAGTAAGAGAATGAATGATCATGTCAATCAACTAACAGATTTGATCAGCGCTGAAATCAAAAAGCAATACAAAAGCGACCGCCAATTCGCACAAGCTATGAACATTCCGCCGACAACATTGTCAAGTATTCTTAAAAACGGTGTTAAGGGTACTGCATACAGCACAGTAATGGATATTTGCATGGCACTCGGTATAAGACTTATATATGACAACGGACCCCGCTATTTGGACAAAAGAGCTTATGACGTACTTAATGAATATCAATCACTAGACGACCCCGGAAAGCAAGTTACAAAAGGCGTCATAAAGCGTGAAAAAGAGCGCATGAAAAACGAAGAAGAGCGTCAGACTTTAATTAAATACGGCACAGAGCCGGCAGATACAAGACCTGCGCATGAAAAAATTGCCGAAATTAAAGAAACAATTAACTATACAAACGAAAACTGATAAACTATTATAATAAATTGTTAAACGCTACTAAAAAATGCCGTCGCAGCCGTATGAGTTTGCGACGGCACATTTTCTTGAAAACACAACATTAAAACGGAGGATGACATGAAAACAAAACTTACATTAATTTCGTTTATACTATTTTTACTGCCACTTAGTGCATATGCCTATTCCCCGTATGTAAGCTTCACAGACGGGCGCACGCTTGATTTCAATCCCGATGTGTGGTGTACGGTAAATGATAAATTCATAGACTTCAATTCAAACGGCATTCCGTTTTTATGCTACACAGAGAATCTGCCCGAAGGTTTAGTCAACTATATTCCGGTAAGAACGATTGCCGAAGCATTAGGACTTGATTTAAGCTATAACGACGCTTCAAAAGCAGTTGAGCTAAAAAACAAAGACACCGTAATGCGTTTTTATAACGACAATTCAGTAATAGAATATTTTGATGCCGCCTTTAACATTAAAGGCACATCTGATTTTGCAACCGCAGCAGGTACGCTGTGCCCCGTCCGGATAATAGAAGACACTACATACGTGCCAATCCGCGTTGTAACGGAAAGCTTCGGATATTCAATTGATTTTAACAACAACCAGCTGATAATAGCCGACTCTCCGGAAAAGCTTGTTCCGCGCACAAAGGAAGACCTCGCAGTTACAGTGTCAATATACAATATGTATCCGGATATATCAATATCAAAAACCGCCTCATCAGCCGGACTTGATAAATTTTTAGAAAACAACGGTCTCTCAGATCTTACCGGATCAGTATGTCGCAGCAACTCAGGATGGACAATAGGTACGGCCGATACAGATATCCGTAAATTCAATATGGTAATCCCGGCTTCATATTCAGATATAGTATACTTCAAACCTGATGAAAACTCCTCCTGGACAAAGCTTAACGATGCAGAAAGTGCCGATAAAATCTATGCAGTATCTTCTGATGTCTGGGAAGCAAATTTTGAAAGCACATCTGTTATTTTTGAAACACCGGCTGAAATAAAAGATACTATATACCGCCGCATATTTGAAAGTCTCGCAGCACAGATAACACTGCCGAAAAAAATGATGGTTGAAAAATACACTGCCTCATACAATCCCATTATAACCGACAAACCCTCCGACGCAGAGTTATATCGGATACAGGATTCAAAAACTCATGAAAACTATTATGTACTCATATATGACGACAAAACAGAGTTTTTAGACAGCAGCATCTTTGCCGACATAAGCTTTAACGAAACCGTCACACTGTCTCTGCCGTCCCTGGCAAGTCTGACGGTATACTCTGAAATAATAATGGTTGATATTACAGATGATATTTAAAAAAGGACTGTTTTCAGTCCTTTTTTAAATATCATCATCTTCTTTTTTTCTTCGTTTTCTGAAAAAGTATTTCACTTTTCCGCCAAATCTCAAACCAACAACTATATGTGCCATTTGTTTACATACCGCACATGGCTGAACAAACGTATGGTAAACACAATCCTCACGTCCAAGATCTATATCATATTTTTCATTAATACATCTTCTGCACGTAGACTTCTCCCGAAACCCCATCCTCATTCACCTCGTATCAAAACATTAACATCCTTTTATTATTTTATCACAACGAACCTTTTATGTCAATAAGTTAATCTGATATTATTATAAATTCATATATTTTGTTCAATATACGCCGTTAATTTTTATATAAAACCACATACAAATTATAGAAAACAGCCCGCAATGTGTTAAATTTTAAAAAAAGATTTATTTTTTTTTGAAAAAGACTTGAATTTTATTAAAAAATGTAGTATACTATAATAGTTAACAAAAATATATGGCGATGATGACCGAGCCTGTGCGATCGGAGACTGTGAACCTTGTCAGATGGGGAACCAAGCAGCAATAAGCAGACCCTTTGATGTGTTACAGTAAACTCGGTCGGAGCCTGCTTTTAAAAATCCGCCCTTAGGGGCTTTTTTAGATAAAACGCGAATTTTTGCCGTAAATTATAAATCCGGGAGGTGTGTACTTTAATGGCTTATCAGGCTATATACAGAAAATGGCGGCCTTTAATTTTTGAAGACATAGTAGGCCAGGGGCATATTACCAAAACCCTGAAAAACCAGATTATTAACAACAAAATAGGTCATGCATATCTATTTTGCGGTACACGCGGCACCGGTAAAACAACAGCGGCAAAGGTATTTGCGCGTGCAGTAAACTGCGAAAACCCCAAAGACGGCAGTCCCTGCAACGAATGCGATGTATGCAAAGGCATCTTAGACGGGTCTGTAATGGATATATCTGAAATAGACGCCGCTTCAAACAACGGTGTAGATAATATCAGGGAGCTCAGAGACGATACAAAATACGCATCAGCCGTAACAAAATACCGTGTCTATATAATAGACGAGGTGCATATGCTGTCCTCGGGCGCATTCAATGCGCTTTTAAAAACGCTCGAAGAGCCTCCGGAGCATGTTATATTCATATTGGCAACAACAGAAGCGCAAAAAATTCCGCAAACCATTCTTTCCCGCTGTCAGCGGTTTGATTTTAAAAGAATACGACCTGCGGATATTATCCTTCGCTTTAAAGAAATCGCCTACGGCGACGGTCTTAACATAAGCGACGATGCATACACCCTTTTAGCAAGACTTGCCGACGGCCCAATGCGTGATGGACTCAGTGTATTAGAGCGCGTGGCAGTATCGGGAGTAAATGATATTACAGCAAGCTCCATAATGGAAATACTGTCCATTGCAGATATCGATACAGAGTTTAAAATGGCAGATGCAATTACGTCAGGCAATTCAGAAGCTGTTTTTGAGATAATGGAAAATATCGTTTCATCGGGAAAGGATTTGCACGTTTTTATAAATGATCTTATCGTGCATTTTCGAAATCTTCTTGTCTGCAAGCTCACTAAAGAGCCTGAAAAGCTGTTAGATTACAGCTCGGAGGAAATAGTCCTTTTCAAGTCCCAGGCTGAAAGAATTACAAACGAACGTATTTCCTTTGTAATAGAAGCCTTATCAACAGCCCGTGCAGAGCATAAATGGCTGAAAAGCCCGCGCGTTATGTATGAGCTGGCACTCTTAAGGCTTTGCGTACCGGAGCTCGACTCAACCCAGGCGGCTATTTCGGACAGGCTTGCGGCAGTTGAAGATAAAATAAAAAACGGTGTAATTCGTGAAAAACAGGAAGAGAAAAAACCTGATCCCGAAACCAAACCTAAACAGGACAAAAAAAAAGTACCGTTAAAGCTCTATAACCCGTTGCCACAGTCTATGAAGCATTCGGGCAATCCGATAGTAGGCGTTGCAAAGAAGTGGGATGTGTTTGCAAAATCAATAGCAAAGCCCCTGCCTCACAAGGCTCCGGCTTTATTAAACAGAAACATAACCATAGATGCAGATGGTATAATTATCCTTTTTGATAAAGGAAAGGAAGAATTTTTCAAACAGACAATCGACGAATCAAGGGACGCAATACAGTCGCATCTCCGTAAGCTTTCCGGCGTGGACTGTGCTTTAAAAACAGCATATCGGGACGAGATAGAAGACTATATCATAGATATATGGTCACTCCCTGCCCCGCCATCCGGCAGTACAACGGATGAGGCAGAGCCAAAAGACTCAGATCCGTTAAGCTCTGTACTGCATGATTTTGAAGATGTAGTAGAAGCTACCGACGAAAGTGAATTTCTCGGATACGACTCAGCCGATTCAAAATTCACTCAATCAGAAATAACAAACGAAAGCCCCGACGATGACGACGACCGGGAAGAATTTTTAGAAGAAAACGAACTCAACGCTCCCGTTGATAATGACTAACGTTAAAATCCGCATAATGCGGTAAAAAATATATGAAAATACAAATTTTGGAGGTTTACTATGGGTAAATACAAAGGATTTGCCGGCGCAGGCATGAATTCAAACAGAAACATGAACAATGTCATCCGCCAGGCACAAAAAATGCAGGAAGAAATGGAAAAAGTTCAATCAGAGCTCGAAGAAAAAACAGTAGACGCATCAGTCGGCGGCGGTGTCGTATCAGTTGTTGTAAACGGAAAGAAAGAGCTTGTATCAATTGAAATCAAGCCGGAAGCAGTTGATCCGGACGATGTTGAAACATTACAGGATCTCGTTTTGGCAGCCGTAAACGAAGGAATTAAAAAAGCTGACGAAATGATGACTGAGGGCATGAGCGAAATCACCGGCGGACTCAATATCCCCGGACTTTTCTGATAAACAGTCATGCATGAATCAAATATCGAGATACTTATAGAAAGATTTCGTTCACTCCCCGGCATAGGCCGCAAAGGAGCGGAGCGGATTGCATTTCATATTCTTGAACACATGAGCAAAGACGAAGTTGAAAGCTTCACTCATGATATTTTAAAATCAAAAAACTCAGTATCGCTTTGTCCTGTCTGTCAGAACCTGACAACGCAAACGCCTTGCAAAATATGTGCCTCCGCAAAACGCGACAAAACTCTTGTATGCGTAGTGGAGCGCCCCGAGGACGTTTCAGCAATAGAAAGTACAAACGAATACACCGGCGTATACCATGTACTCCATGGAGCACTGTCTCCGATGGACGGCATCTCACCGGATGATTTAAAAATAAAAGAGCTTATACTTCGTGTGTCGAACGAGCCGATACAAGAAATAATCATGGCAACGAACCCGACAGTAAACGGAACAGCAACAGCAGTATATATCTCAAAGCTGTTGCAGCCGCTCGGTGTTAAAGTAACAAGAATAGCCCACGGCATACCAATAGGCAGCGACCTTGAATATGCCGACAAAATAACGCTTATAAAAGCAATAGAAGGCCGTCAGGCCATGTGAAAAAGACAGACTCTCAAGTCTGTCTTTTTAAAATACTCAAACCCTTAATCCCTTTTTTTGGAATTTACAATGTTTTTATATACATCAAGCTGCAGCTCGGTTGCATGATTTACTGCGCAAATTTCGCCCTCATTATCAACTGCCGCTTTATATACAATAACCTCTGCCTTATCAAAGTCATAGTCATCACAGTATGGCGATGTTACGCCTTTTGCTATGCATTCATATACCGGGCTTCCGTCAACCGCTCTGTACAGGTCGCAAGCTCCGCCCTTCCATTCTATTTTCAAGCCTTTATCTACGGTCAGATCATACGGCAAATCTTTCTTTATTCCCGGAGCAAATCCTGTTATTACATATTCCGCTCCGACCTCGGTTTCAAATTCTATACAAATGTCATGACGTATAAATTCTGTATCAGCACCGTTATATGAAACCTTTAACCGGTCGTCCGCTCCCGTCTTAAATCTTAAAGTATTACCCTTTTTCGACTTAATCCTTACCTCGGTTGCAGTTTTATCCACCCATTTCGCCGATACCTCAAAAGCGCCTCTTGCGGTAAGCCCCGAAAAGCTTCCCTTATCCCAGTAATCAGGCAACGTCGGCAGAACAGATATATACCCCTCATGGCTTTGAAGAAGCATTTCGGCAATTCCCGATGTTGCACCAAAGTTTCCGTCTATCTGAAACGGCGGATGCTCATCCCATAAATTCGGGTTTGTCCTGTTTGCTATAAGCTCTTTAATAAGCTTATATGCATGATTTCCGTCACCCGTCCTCGCCCAGGCGTTAAGCCTGTGTGCTAAAGCCCAGCCGGTAGACTCATCGCCTCGTTCGGTAAGCGTAAGCTTTGCACAATCCAGCCATGCCGGAGTATTTGAGTTTATTATCGTACCCGGATAGAGTGCCATAAGCTGTGATATGTGCCTGTGCTTATACTCGCCAATCTCGCCGTAAAATTTTTCTTCACGATACTCCTTTATCTGTCCCGACCAGCCGATAAGCACAGGGTCATAATGCTCTGCCTGCTCTTTCTGAATTTCCAGACTCTTACAACTTTCACCCAATATCTCCGCTGCTTTTATGAAATCCCTGCCGTTTTCATACATCATCTGCTGATCAAACGCACAGCCCACAGTCTGATAATACCTTCCGCCTTTTGTCCAGAATCCGTTATGCATCTGCTCCGGCGATGCTGAAAATGATGCAAGATATTTATCATCATATTTCTTAACCGTCTTAGTTAAAAATTCACTCATACCCTTTAATGCACCGTATGATACATTTTTAAGTATCTCCTCATCACGTGTAAAATCATAATATTCCCAAAACAGCTTCGACGTAAGTCCGCCCGTACCGGGCCCCGAATGTGCTCCGGGATATGAAATATAATATGGATATGCATGCGTACCAATAGTATATCCGCATTCACCGGGAATGTAGTTTTCAGGATTTTTTTGTTTGATATACTCATCGGCATAAATACTTGCCTTTGCATTATACGCCCAAAAATAATCTGCATATGACTCAAACATCTCTAAAAGATTGGTATTAAACGCCGGCCAGTAATTCATCTGTACATTTATATTATGCCAGTATCCGCTTCCCCATGGCGACTGATCATGACAGTTCCATATTCCCTGCAAATTAGACGGCAAACATCCTTTTCTTGATGAAGAAATCAAGAGATACCTGCCATACTGGAAATACAAAGCTTCAAGATATTTACTTCTCTCTCCGCTTTTATATCTTTTTAAAAGCTCATCTGTCGTGCACTCCGGCATTTCTTCACCTAAATCAAGCTCTACCCGTCCGAAAAACTCTGAAAAATCCTTAATATGATTTTCATAAAGCTCTTCATATGATTTTGCCGCCGCATCATCAACATATTTCTTTACTTTTTCATGCGGGTCTTCACCGAGTGTCTTTTTTGTTCTGTCATCTGTTATAAATACTTCACTGCAAAGCTTATAGTTTGTTCCGACTGCCATTATTATAACCGCACTTGTTGCACGTTTTACTTTTATACCGGTCTCATAAGTTTCGGTTATTCCGTCGGTTATCACACGTATTCTTCCCTCAAAAACAACATTAAAATAATTCATTCTTCCGCGAAGTATTATGTCGTTTTCATCTGTTGATACCATACCTTCTTTTCCGCATAAATCACCCGGCTGTGTTGAATAATCCTTAATATAAGGAATTTCAGGACACACATCTAACTCCAGCGCCTTCTCTTCCGAACTCATAAACCGTACAACAAGCACCTTATCCGGATAAGATGTAAAATATTCCCTTGTATACTTCACTCCGTTATATTTATATTCAGTGTATGCAACAGCATTGTCAAGACTTAATCCTCTCTCATACTCCAAAACTTCTTCATGCGGAAATTTTATATACACCTCCGCAAAATTATTGAGTCCGCCGGTATCATCAGGCAACGGAGCGAGATATTGAGGATTTAAAAGTGAATTTTCCGTAATCTGTATTCGTTCACGTGATACGATTCCAAATATATTTGCACCCATATAACCGTTTCCGATCGGAATGGAATATTCCTCCCATCCCTTCGCACTGTCAGGTGCCTCTTTATCATATTTTAAATTTAAAGATAACATTTCCAATCTCGCTTTCTTTAGTTTCATTTATCTTATTGTAACACATATACACCCAAAAATCAATAGCATTTTTTATATATTTATAGCATTTTTTTAATTGTGTTTATCCGCTTGCCTTAACTAAGATCCGGCAAAGCCTATTTTCTATGACTTCTATTTATCAATATTTTTTATTTGTGAAACAGCCTATAATTTTAATTACAAAAATTTGTAAATTCTCTACGTGGCTTCCTCAATAAGCGTCATTGTAAAACAGAAAGTTGTCTCGGTGAAGAGTAGAAAAAAACAGGACAATCTAAAATCCAAGTTAAGGCAAACGGTGCGGCCTTTCCCTTCGCATCAGACGCGCCGTTTGCCGTTCTTTACCGGTTTATTAGTAGATGTA
>JAZTZP010000109.1:0-1771 GCA_045637525.1 Clostridia bacterium
CATAACTTGCGGCAAATTTGCCGCAAATTTCACTCGCATTTATGCGAATTTCACCCAACCATATGGTTGGATTTCACTTTTTGCCTGTGGCAAAAAATTTCACTGTAAATTATAGTTTATCGCAGATAAACTATAATTTAAATCGTAAAGGAGTAAAAAACAATGGATATATTCACAAAAAGAAGAACCGTAAGAAAATTCAAAAACACAGTCATCGACATCGAAAAGCTTAAATACATTGCCGACTGTGGCAGACTTGCCCCGTCGCCGGCTAATCTTCAGCCGTTAAGATTTCATATCATAACAAAAAAATCATCTGAGATTTTCAACCATGTAAAATGGGCAGGCTATCTTCCCGACTGGAATCCGTCATCTGCCGACGCGCCTCCGGCATACATCGCAATCACAGGCGACACAGATATAAAGCAAAACGGCGAATTTGAGCTTGATGCCGGAATTGCCGGCTGTGCAATGACTTATGCCGCCGAAAGCATAGGAATATCCTCTTGCTGGCTCGGTGCAATAGACAGAGCTAAAATTTCAGAAATAATAGGCTTACCCGAAACGCTGAAGCTTTTATATGTAATTGCATTCGGATATGCAAACCAGGAAAGCACCCCGGAAGCCTTTGACGGCTCAGTAAAATATACAATGGACGAACAGGGAAAAATCCATGTCCCGAAAAGAAACGCCGCAGACATCATAACCATCGACTGAGGAGGTATTATATCATGACAGTAAAAGACGCAATAAAATCAAGAAGAAGTATAAGAAAATACAAGCCCGGAGCGGTAATCCCCGAAGAGCATATTCATTATATGCTTGAAGCCGCAATGATGGCACCGAGTGCCTGCAACAGACGCCCATGGGAGTTTGTTGTTATAAAGAGCGACGAAGCAAAAGAAACGATATTATCAATCCACCCATACGCCACCCATCTAAAAGATGCATCAATCGCAATTTTAGTATGTGCAAGACCGGAGCTTCAGGAGGGCATAGCCGAAGGCTATTTCCCGCAGGACTGCGGCGCCGCAATACAAAACATTTTACTCGCAGCAACAGATGCCGGCTACGGCTCATGCTGGTGCGGAATTTATCCGAGACCGGAACGCGTGGAGCTTTTCAGAAAAACCCTTAACCTGACCTCCACCCCGCTCGGACTCGTAATAATCGGCACCCCCGACGAATCCCCCGAACCAAGAGGATTTTACGACGAAACAAAAGTAACCGTTATTTAACTTCAAAAAAAAGATTTCCTTTTCACACCAATCCGTTTGCGTTGTTTTTTTCATTCTAACATATATAAATATTTTGTTCAAAAAACATGGTTTTTGAATGAGTAAATAAATTATAGTTTATCGGCGTATAGAGAATTGGCTTTCGATACGCATTGCAAGCCTCTCTTGCCTAAAGGGAGAGGGACCGCTTGCGGTGGTGGGATATCAAATTATCTATGTTTTTACTATATATTGTCAATGCATAATAAATGATATCCCTCCGTCACAGCTTACGCTGTCCGACCTACCTTTAGGCAAGGGACGCTTTAGCAAAGCAACCTTGACAGTCTGTTCAAAAGGCCGCTAAACTATAATTTATTCTTTTGTTTATAAAAAAATGTTGAAGTTTTTAATAAAAATCCATTAGAAACGCCTTTGAAATGATAATGTTTCATACGCCTTTTCTAAGGGATTTTCAGCATTTTTCAATACTTTTTCCATTTTTATTCCGCCCAATTAGCATTGTTTATTAAAATTTACTTTCAATAAAATTA
>JAZTZP010000110.1:0-5267 GCA_045637525.1 Clostridia bacterium
CATAGCAGCAAACCGGCGGTAAACGGCAAGCGGGTGCTAGTGACTTCGTCAGCGCACTTATCCGCTTGCCTCCACTAAGATCCGGCAAAGCATATTTTATATGACTTCTGTTTATCAAAATTCGTAATCTGTGAAACAGCCTGTAATTTTAATTACAAAAGTTTGTAACTTTCTTTCGTCGCTTCCGCAATAAGTGTCATTGCAAGACAGAAAGTTGCTTCGGTGAAGTGTAGAAAAAAACGGGACAATCTAAAATCCATGTTAAGGCAAACGGTGCGGCCTTTCCTTCGCATCAGACGCGCCGTTTGCCGTTCTTTACCGGTTTATTAGCAGATGTATCATTCAGAAAAAAAGGCGTGCTTTGCTAAAGGGGTTTCCAAAGGGGAAAATCCCCTTTGGGGTTTTGGTGCCGCTTTTGACGTAAAAGCGGCGTGTACTTACGCAACTCGATAAGTAATCGCTATAATATATATAAAGCATTAAATTTACAAAAAATAAAAAAACATATTTCCAAAACAAAAAGCTTGACAAAAGGAAAAATTTATGTTATACTATAATCGCAACAATTCTTAAAATTTAATAATTCGTACGCTTATGTAGGTAAAAACGTAGGCTTTATTTGTCATACCCGTACGGATTGATTTTAAGATTTGTTGCAGAATCACAAAGCCTCGTTTTTCATGCGTTGGCTTTGTGCTGACGCATTTTTTAATTTACAGTGCAATCAAATATTACATATATAAATTAAAAAATGCAGGCTTTAAATGTTACCACACACTTCTATATTTTAAAACAGGCTGCCGGAATGGCAGCCTGTTTCGTTTTCATAAAATGTTTCACGTGAAACATTTTAATCTCTTTTGTATAATTTTTCAGAAATTACATATTATAAGAAAAAACAAAAAAGAGGATAAGACAATGTCAAATATACTTAGAACCCTATTTGAATTTACACCAAAAGAGGAAAAACCTGATTTTTCACTCGAAAAGCCGGCAAGTTCACAATTTGATGGCTATGACGAAAATTTTAAAATAAGCTCATATATAAAAAGAAATGAAGACTATATAAAACAGCGTTTTAACGTTCCGTTAAACAACGATATAATAATACGTCATGTAACATTAAAAGGCGAGCGGAAGGCGATATTGGTTTTTATAGACGGAATGGTTGCTACGCTTAATGTAAGCGAGGATATAATTAAAACCTTGCAGACAATACCTTTAATAACGGAAGAAATGATATTTACAAATCCCGATGCAACCGTTACAAAGCTAATATCTCATGCACCGGCAAGGGCAAGTGATGACATAAATGAAATAATAGACGAAATAAATTTTGGTGGCTGTGGCGTGTTTATTGACGGCATTAAAATGGGATTTATGATGGATACAAAGGGCTGGGAACACAGGCTTATAAACAAACCTGAAAACGAACAGTCTGTTTATGGTCCTCAGGAGGCATTTTCCGAAATGCTGCGAACAAACAGTGCATTAGTCAGAAAAATTATAAAAAATGAAAAGCTTATATGCGAAGGCGTTGCTGTCGGGAAGGTGACAAAAACACGTGGCGTTATAATGTATATTTCAGATACTGCAAATCCGGAACTTGTTGATGAGGTGCGAAGACGAATAAACGCTATCCAGGAAAACTATATAATAGCTTCGGAGGAGGTTGCACAGCTTGTGCAGGATAAGAGAAATTTCCTCTCAACCCAGCTTATGACGACAGAACGCCCCGACAGAGTTGCAAGAGCGTTGAGCGAGGGAAGAGTTGCTCTTATATTAAACGGAAGTCCGCGTGCAATAGTGTTTCCGACAAATGTTTTTGAGCTTACACATACACCGTCAGATGCATACATGAATCCGACTTTCGCAAACATGACAAGGCTTATACGCCTTATAGCTATGGGATTTTCTTTGCTTCTGCCGGGATTTTATCTTGCGATGACGCTGTTTCATCAGGAAATGATTCCTACTTATTTATTATACTCAATAAGTGCCGCAAGAGAAAACGTTCCGTTTCCGAGTATTATAGAAATGCTTTTAATGAATTTTGCTTTTGAAATGATACGTGAAGCCGGAATAAGAATGCCGTCACCGATTGGCTCAACTCTCGGTATAGTGGGCGGTCTTATTTTAGGACAGGCGGCGGTATCGGCGAAAATAGTAAGCCCTTTAATGATAATAGTTATTGCCATAACGGGTATAGGCTCTTTTGCTACTGCTGATTACACTTTAAATTGGTCATACAGGGTTTTAAGACTTGTTTTTATTCTGCTTGGTGCGTTTTGGGGATTTTACGGCATTGCTGTGGGGATTTTTATCTATTCTGTGCTTCTCGGAGCACAAAAGAGCTTTGGTGTTCCATACCTTGCTCCATTGCCTTCAGGCGGATGGAATAAGGTAAGTAAAACTCTTTTTGTAACGTCTGCAAAAAAACGTGATAAGAAACCTGATTTTCTAAAGACTAAGTGAGGAGATATTCATGAATATTAAAATAGGAAAAAAAGAACTTACGGGCATCATGATAAACCTGATAAGCATGAAGCTTTTCCTGACATATCCGAGATATGTTTTAAACACCGGCGGGAACGCCGCATGGATAATAGGTATATATGTGCTTTTAATACAGCTCTTTATATTTTATATAACGGATAAAATATATCGTACAAAAAAAAGCATGCTTGAAATAGCCGAAGAGATCGGTGGTCGGATTTTTAAAATGATTATAGGTATATTAATGTTTTTCATAATAGCTCTTAATATATCATTTACACTTCGTGTGTTTCCGGAATCGGTGAGGATGATACTTCTTCACGGAACTCCGATGGCCATAATATTAGGTGTTTTAATAATTGCGTGTGCAATTGGGGCGTATAACGGGGTGGAGGCAATTGCGAGAATTACAGCACTTTTTATACCTTTAATAAGCGTAATACTGATTATATTCGTGTTTTTTATAATACCGCATTTTGAGGTCGAAAATATTGCACCGATCTTTGGAAAAGGCTCAAAGGCTTTGTTTGTGTATGGGTTAAAGGAGCTGTCATTCTACTCCGATATAATAGCGCTCAATTTCCTTTTGCCATATTCTCAGAGTAAAAAGGAAGCCTTTAGATCGGGATATAAAGCAATTTTAATAAGCGGTATTTCGCTTACAGTCATACTTTTATGCGTAGGATTTATATATCCGACCGTTATTTCCGAAGATTTTATAATGCCTATGTATCAGCTTACCAGAATAGTAAGGTTAGGCGACTTCTTCAGCCGTCTTGAGGCATTTTATGAATTTATCTGGTGCATTGCAATGATGCTTTATGCGTCGATTTACTTCTATATATTATGTGAGATATGGAAAGAGTCGTTTAATCTTAAATTCTATAAGCCTATCATTATGCCTGTTGCTGTAATATGTGCCGCAATTGCATTTATTCCCGACTCTATTATAAATATAATGGAAATATACAGTATTGCAACACTTATTATAGGTATAGTCGCATTCCTGATGCCGATTATATTCGGAACTCTTGAGAGAATCAGAAATAAATTGTAGTCCGGAGACAGAGTTGATAAACTGCAATTTAAAAGGAGGAATTATGAAAAATTTAATCATACCACTTATATTTCTTTTATTCACACTTTCCGGATGCTATGATGAAACAGAGCCGGATAATATTGCGTATATTACGGCAATAGGAATTGACAAATCAGAAAATGATACTTATAATTATACAATACAATTTGCAAAAACCGCAACAATCAGCGGCGGAGCTTCTGAGGAAGGCGGAAAAGGCGGAGATATTGTCGAAAATATAGTAATTGAGTCGTCAAGCCTTTACAGTGCAATAAATTGGGGGAATCATATTATAAGCAAAAACCTGTCCCTTGCACACATTAAGCTGTTTGTGTTTTCTGAAGATGTAGCAAGAGAAGGCGTTAAAGAAATAACCGAAACTATTATAAGAAGTCAGGAAATACGCCCTAATATATATTTTGCCGTTGCAAAGGGAAGTGCAAAAGAATATCTTATGAATGTAAAGCCAATAATCGAGATAAACCCGGCAAAATACTATCAGCTCTTATTTGAACAGAACAATTATGGCGGAACACCGAGAAGTGCAAGCTACGGTTTTATCCTTTATCAGGACACTGCTGAAAAGCAAAGCGTTCTGCCGTTGGTCGGAGTAGTGGATGAAGGGCAAAGCGGAAAATCAGATCAACAAGGCGGCGGACAATCAGGGCAGGAAGGAACAAATCAAAGCGGTGGCGAACAACCGGGACAATCAGGACAGCAAGGCGGTGGCAGTCAGGGTGACGGCGGAGGCGGAGGTGAACAGCTTGTAAATAATAAGAAACAGGCATCTGCTCCGCTTAATGAAAGTAATTTTGAATATAAATCAAGAAACTATAAAGCCGGCGAAATCGGTGTGCTTGTAAAGAATAAGAGTGAAGCCATAGGTATGGCTGTATTTAAAGACGATAAGCTTGCAGGATATATGGGAAGCACGGAAAGTCTTATTTATAACATCCTGTCAGGTAATTATAATACAGGATATCTTACCTTTAAAGTAAGCGGAATAGATGTACCGGTAACCATTAAGGCACAAATGGAAAAGAGGCCGAAAATCAATTATGATATTAAAGAAAATAAAGTAATGATAGAGGTTGAAATTGAAGGAGATTTCGTGTCAATGGCGTCTGATGGAGATACAGGAAAAGCGGTTGAGGAATTTGAAGCACAGGCAAGTGATGCATTTAAGGAATCGGCAATGCAGTTTTTAGAACGCACCCGTGACGAGTTTAATTCCGATATATTAGGCGTTGGTGCAAAAGCAAAAATGCTGTTTTTAACAGATGAGGAGCATAAAAAAATAAACTGGGAAGAAAAGTATAAATCAATGGATTTTGAAGTTAAATCAAAGATTAAAATAAGAAGAACCGGCTTAACAGCAAAGGAAGATTGAGTATGTTGGATTTTATTTGTATATTGGCTTTAATTTTTATAACTGTAAGAACCGTAAGTTACGCAATATGGGAAAAGAAACACAACGAAAATCCGTCAGGTGCCGTAAGTGTAATATTTTTAGCAACGCTTACCCTCGCGGTTGTTTATCGATTTATTTGAAATAAATTATAGTTTATCGGCGGAACGCCTCTAAACTATAATAGTGAAATATTTTGCTTTCAGCAAAATGTGAAATTCACACTTCGTGTGAGTGAAATCCACGCAAAGCATGGGTGAAATCTGTCGCTATGCGACAGGTTTC
>JAZTZP010000111.1:0-26736 GCA_045637525.1 Clostridia bacterium
ACTGTGAAGCACCTATATCTGAATTTGCTATACCCTGTCCGGCTATTATAGTCTCTCCCGAAGATGTTGTTGTAACTTTTAATCTTGTCGGATTTATTTCCTCGCCCTCAAAACGTCTTGTAAGTGAAGTATCTACTGCAACTGAAGTAACAAAAACCGTTTCACTCGCAGCCGTAAAGAGATTTTCTCCGGCTGTAAGTGCCATATCTATTGTATATGAATGCTCCGCTCCGTCAAGTGCCGGATTATTTATTTTATATGCATTACCGCCTGTTACAAGCGTTACACTGTCCGAGCCAACAGTTCCCGAAGGTGCTGTATATGTAACCTTTACCGGATATGTTCCGCT
Source organism: Clostridia bacterium (assembly GCA_045637525.1). Taxonomy (GTDB): domain Bacteria; phylum Bacillota; class Clostridia; order UBA1381; family UBA1381; genus JAZTZP01. The sequence continues at coordinate 350 of JAZTZP010000111.1, forward strand.
CTCTTCTACGTTTATCTTAAGTTCTTCAATTTCGCTAAGCTCCATATAATCGCCGTACAGATTTAAACCATCATCTGTATATACACTTACTACATATTCGCCTGCATCTGCAATATCAACAGTTGTTGTATAAACCGAACAGATTTCAGTTGACGGATCTGAACTGAAATCTATTGCCGTTGCAGTAAATTTGCCTATCTCTGAATCCTCTGCATATAAGAACACCTCAGCAGCATCATATGAACAATAGCCGTAGTTCAGACGATACTGACCCGGCTCTGAAACATTAAAGGTATATTTCAGATTACCGCCCCTTAAGCCTTCAAAGCTGTCATCAACTGTTTCATCAGCTGCAAAATCATTCAAAGCTGAATTTTCAGCCTCTACACGAAGCTTTGCCGCCGCGTATCCGGGAATATTCCATAACGCGGAAGCCATTCCCAAAGCAACCGTTAAACTGATTACTTTCTTTGTAAGTTTAGTTTTTCTCATTTTTAACTCACCTTTCCTTTTTGTTTTATTTTTATTTAACCGGTAACAGACCCGGATATCCTGTAACTTCCAAAATCTGTTACCGTTTATTTTACTTTAAATGCTTTTAATCAGCCGGAGTAAACTCAATGTAATCAACATTTGCATAATTCCAGCATTCAAGATATATTGTATTTTCTCCCTCTTCAAGAGCAATAGTAAAGGTTCTTATCCCGAATGTATTTTCATTTGAGGTATTACCAACCCTTACGCCGCCAAGAGCCAAAACCTGTTCGTCCGTCGGAGCGTGTACAAGCTGACTTCCCTCAGGAATATTTGCAAACGCACTCATCATTCTTCCCCATGCAGTAGCAAGACGTATACTTACTGTATACGCTCCGTCACGAGGAGCACGATAAGTAAATACATGATATTGAGATAACCCGAGCTCAGAATTTGCAATTCCTTTTGCAGCAACAGTTCCATTTTTGTTATATAAGGTTGACGGATTAATTTCCTCACCTTCAAAACGTCGTGTTTCCGATAAATCTATTTCGGCACCAAGTACATCTGCTGTTGCGCTCGTAACAACAAACTCATTCTCGCCTTCTCGAAGCTCTATATCTATCGTATATGAATGTTCAGCTCCGTCAAGTGCCGGATAGTTTATCTTATACGATTTTTCACGGTTTGAAAGAATAATGCTGTCTGTTCCTACATCTGCCGCCGGCGCTGTATATGTAATACTTACAGGATATATTCCGGCTTCTTCTGCTATCAGATTTATCGATGGCGGAGCAGTGATTTCCAAATAGTCAACATACATAGAATTATTTGCCGCTATTGTAATATCATTTTCTCCCTTATCAAGATAGAAACTGTATTCCGCAATTTTCCATCCCGTTTCTTCTGCCATAACCGATTTTCTTTCATAGCTTTCCATTCCGTTAACATCTACCGTAAAGCTTTCAGCCTCCGCACCTGCCGGATAATATCTCACCTTCATCAGATATGCGCCGCTCTTCGGCGAATATATTCCTGAAAGCGTGAGATTTCTGTTTAACAGCGGAGTATGCTTTCCTGATGCATCTTCGATCTCATTCACACCCTCACCGAGCAGTAAATCAGCTTCCTGTCTTCCGCCACTGATTTTATTGATATTCTCAATTATCTCTACAACCCTTTCAGCAGTTAAAGCTTCAATTTCTGTATAATACTCCAAAGCATCTGTATATTTATATAAATACTCCTCCTCAGCATTTTTTGCTCCCACTGCTAAAAGTGTTTCATAAGTTATATCCCTGGCTGAATCATTAATCTGTGCGAGTACCGCTTCATCACAGCCGTCAAGCTCTGATAAATAATCTCTTACGATATACACGCTGTATTCTTCAAAATTACCGGCCTCCGCCACAAATCTGATATCTGCTTTAGTTTCAAAGTCAGGCAATTCTATTTCCTTTGATGTGCAAGCCTCCGAATTAATATAAATTTGTGCACATTCGGCTTCTACATTAAGAACTGATGTGCCCGCCGGCTCTTTCAGCTTTAATATATAATCGTTGCTTCCGCTGTACGGTGACGAAACAAGCTCATATTCTTCCGAAAGATACACTCTTTTGTTTGTAATAGAGGTGTCCTGTTTATACAGTGCAATAGCTTTTATTCCGAGTGTACCGTTCAGCTTCAGGCAAAGCTGATACCTGCCGGCACTCCCCGCAGTAAATTCATATTCATGATTACTCTCTCCAACAGTCGGACGTCCGCTGCCAATATCATATACACTTCCGTCTTCTCCGATAAGACTAAGTGCAAACCTCGGTCTTGCACCCACAACTATTCCGTCCAGGCTGACAGTAATTTTTTCATCCTTCTGCAGGGAAACAAATTCATCATATACAATGGAATTATCAGAACTGCTGTTTGTAAAGGTATATATTCCGTTATTAACTGCATATTGAACATCCGTAAGCGTATATCCACTAAGCCCGTCATTAAAATACATATTCTTTATATGGTTGCCATCCTTGCTGTTTCTTGTAACAGTAACCGTATATGTATTTTCACTTGTTCCATCTTCGGATTTCACCTTGATTATGCAGGTATTCACCCCGTGTATGAGGTTTAGTCTGTATGAGCTTTGCGAATCTGAAGATGTTGAATTAACCGTCACAGTCGAGCCCGTTACAGCATCAGTATATATATCAACACTTTCGATGTGTTCATCCACCAAAACCTCATATTCAAATGTGTCCTTTGTAACATCTGATTTTATAAGATTGAGATTTTGCAAATACTGTTCGTCATTTTTCACCTCAAGCTTATTAAGATATGCCGATTTAGCGTTTACTTCAGCTACTGTCTCCTGTATCTGTGAATAAGTTAAGTCTGCACCGTTTTCAGCTTTAAGTGCAGTAAGTGCACTATTGTATTCATCAACACAAATCATATTCACATTATGAATATTCAGATTTTCAAAATCCGCTACTGTAAGAGAACCTACAGACTCATTAAAGCTTGCCAGCATCTCTGATGTAACCTCAGCCGGACGTACTACCTTTATTGTATAAGAAGCAACAACTTTAAGGCCGTAATACAAATCAAATGTAAATGTATTTTCTCCGGATGTAATTCCGCTAAGGACATATTCACCGCCTGAGGAAACAACATTCTCGCCCTGCATACAATCACAGCTACCCGGATATGTAAGCATAATGCCCACACTGTCCATACCCGGAGCAATATCAAGCGTATACTCTTTTACATTCGCTGAAAACTTCGGTGAAAGCTCACAGTATTTTGAATCTGAAACAGTTAAACTTGTCAGCGTATGACTTGCACTGCCGCCGGAGGACGAACCACCGCCGCCCGATGAGCCGCCTGACGATGAACCTCCACCGCCCGACGAACCTCCACCGCCCGATGAGCCACCTGAGGATGAACCTCCGCCTGCGGAAACATTTCCGGCATTACCCGGTTTTCCGCTGTAACTTTCGTTTTTATTCTTATTCTCAGTCTCAGCCTCAGGCTCGCTGTTCACCTCCACACCGTCAAGCGATGTGAGTTTATCCGCTTCAACACCAACATTACTCTTTACATATACCTTTATTTCCGGAATATTTCCTCCGGTATAGTCAATGGCTCTGAGATTTGTTTTTGTTTTTAATATAATTAAATCGAGCTTTGTATCACCTGAAAGCACAGCCTCAATTTCATTTATGCCGCAGGTAATAAAAGTCTTTGCCGAAGTATTTTCAAGCTTTATATTAGCTCCCTCACCGCCGCAGTAAACTATATTGCCGCCAACCATACAGCTTTCAAATACAATGCCGTCTCTTGCTACTGCGTCTGTGATATAAACATTACCTGTCACCGTTGTATTAATAACCTTAGTATTCTTTGTTATGATAAGATTGCCCTCATATTGAGCATCTTCTATGTTTTCATAGCTTTCGGTTACATTATTTAAAATATTCATAAGAACAGTAGCAACCTCGGCACGGGTAATATATTTCTCACCGCCAAACGAGCCGTCTTCAAAACCGTTCATTATCCCCTGATTTGCCACAGCACAAACGCTTGCTTTTGCCCAATCGGGAACTGATGACAAGTCTCTAAATGTTGCAGCCGTTTCATTATCGCCGCAGAATATTCTGTTAAGAATTACTGCTGATTCCTGACGTGTAATAAAATCCTCAGGTCGAAAACTCCCGTCACTGTCTCCGTTAACATAACCGGAGTTCGCCGACACCTGTACCGCATTGCGGTACCAGGCATCAGCTTTTACATCCTTAAATTCTTTTTCGCCTGCAATATATACGCCCGTCACTCTGTTTATAACGGTACAGAATTCTGCTCTGGTAATGTTTCTTTCCGGTGAAAAATCACCGTTTTCATCACCTTGCATATAACCGTTCTCGGTTACAAACTGCAACGAAGCATCATACCATGCCGCATTTATCAGCGTAATATTGGAAGAAAATATTGCATAAGCAATAATCAGTGCTATAATTTTTTTCAGCATAAAATCCCCCTCTTACTTGAATATAACTGTGCCGAAGTTTTGTGTATTCGTATAGTTTGCACTGTCTGCACACCAACCTATGATACTTGTTCTTGTTTCCTCGTCCGTATCACAGTCGTTTATACTTATATCTGCGTTAAACTTAAGTCCCGGTGAATAGCTAAGATTAATTTCCGAAAGCGGTATCTTAGCTTCAATTATGTAGCCCGTTTCCGTAAGCTTAACTACGGACTCCACACCTTCAACAAAAGAATTTTTAGTGCAGTTAAATACATTATTATTAACCAGATCAAGTCTCAACTGACGGTCAAGAGCATCATATTTACCAGAACGATTTCCCTCCGGATCAATGCAAATCTCAACCGAATCAATCTGATACGCCGATTTTGTCGGATCTTTTACCTCCGTTACATAGTTGTCAAAAACTTCTATGCCAATATAAAGATAATTACTGTCTGCCATCAGACCGAATTTTGCAGTATCCTCGGTTTTACCACTGTAAATCTTGTTGATTGTTCTGTCAAGATGCCAGCCACTCTCATCAAAGCTTCCGTCAATAACCGCACTTCCGCCATATACATACGCCTCATCCGGTTCATTGGAATATTCATATGTCGGATTAAATGATACAATATATTCATGCTCTGATACGTTACCCATCGAATCCTTTGTGTTCAGCTTTATCGGATTTTCTCCCTCTTTTAAAGCTACGGCTACTGTAAATTCACCTGCACCGACTGCAATTAAATCCGCCGAATCATTAACCGTAACAGTCGCATCTTCATTAATTGTTCCTCTAAGTGTATAGAATGCGTCTTCAGTTACATTTGAACTTATAAAATTAACCGTGGGTGCTGTTGTATCAGCAATCACTTTTACAGTCTTTTGGGCACTATTACCTTTTTCATCCTTTGCCTCAATTAAAAATTCATTTTCACCTTCAATAAGATTTACAAAATGTCTGAAGCTGTTATTAACAGAATTTACGCTTACTGGCTGCGAATTAATCAAAACCTCACTACCGGAGAAATTTATATTTCCGATGATTTCATATGTATGACTTCCGACTACAGCATAATCCTCTGTTGTTTTAATTCCAACATAATCAGGATTATATGTTACAGTTACATTCTGCTCACTTCTGTTGCCTAAAACTTCACTTCCGCCTGTGATTCTGATATTATTCTCTCCCTCTTTAAGAGTTAAATCACAACTGAATTTAAAATTACTGTCAGTTTTTACACGTGTTGTCTGTCCGTTTATACTAACATCAAATTCAATCTCACGGTCACTATTACCGCTGAGAGTGAGTTTTTCATCTCTTACAACAGGATCGACATCATCAAGCATAATATTTACAGGTCTGAAATCGCCGTCCTTCGGCATACCAATGTAAACACCTCTTCCGCCTGTTCCTGCATATACTACACCGAAACGGTTTTTATCTCCCTCAACAGTAGTTATGCTCACATAACCGTTGCACTGATAATCATCAATTTTAACCCATGTCTTTCCTAAGTCGGTTGAACGAAACATTCCGACTTCATTATATACTCTGCCGTAAACAAACAGCGTGTCGTATTCGGAATAAGGAGCTTTTTTGCCTATACCGAATCTTTCTGCCTTTTGCACATTATCAACCTTTGTAAATGTTTGCGCATGATCCTTTGAAATATACAGACCGTTATTACCCAAAGCAAGACCTATAAAACCTACATTTGTTGAAAAATTTCTTAAAACATATGCCGAACTGCCGGCCGTAAAAGCTTCTGTTTCTTTAAAATTCTTGCCATCGTCACTACTCTCATAAAACTTACCGGTTACTGCATCTATATAATAGAAATAACCGTTTTTATGATTATCGGCAATCATAGCGATGTAGTTTCCGTAAGCAGCACTGTTTGAAACATTAAGATTAACCTGTTCCCATGTTTTACCCAAATCCTCTGTACGCCACAACGGCCTTCCGTCACGAGGTGCAGCAATGAAAGTAGGCATACCGTTTTTATTCATACCGCTTGAAAGAGCTATATGTCCCCAATATTCGTTGTCTTCACTATTGGGCTTTTTGGGAATTGTTTCAAACATTGTATATGTTCTTCCTCCATCAAGCGAATATCCGGATTTACCGCTACCCTCCTGGTAGCGTGCATGTCCGCCCGAAATTGCAATTATATTCTGATTTGAAAAACAATATGTAAGTGCATGACCTGAAACATTCATTGGAAATGTTTCTTGCTCCTCAGGATACTTAAACGGATGGTCTACAGTAACCTGCCCCATATCCATAGCACATTCATAATATCCTTCAAAATCCTCCGAACATATAATCTGAGTTACACAAATTTGCTCATATCCGCGACCGATATTATCCCATACCAGATCCTTTGCGGTCGTATCAGAGCATCGGTATGTGGCAAACCAGTCTCCGAACCATACACTTTTTTCACTTTTCGGATCAAATGTCAGCATACATATATGCTGTGCAAACGAATAGTGAGAATCCGGAAAATTAACTGTAGCATTCTGAAACAGATTTTTCCACGACTTACCGCCGTCTGAACTGTAGTTTACAGAAAACTCAGTAGCGGCAACAATACATTCGGGATTAATTTGTGATACATCAACATTTACATATGATGAACCTACTCTCGGTGATATATCAGTCCATTTCCCGTCATCATACTTAAATATTCCATTCTGGGCACCGTTAACATTCCCATGAACTTCACCGTCAACCACAAACGTTGATGACGATGCCGCATACACCTCACCTGTCAGAGCTACACGCAGTCCCTGCACCCCCTTTGGGGAGCCGTTCATAAGAGTGAAGCTTCTGCCTCCGTCCTCAGAAACATATATACCATTTTTATAAGATGAAACGTAAACACGTCTCGTTCTGCCGTTTACTGTCCCTGAATTTTTATCCACAGCAATACAGTTTATTGCATTGGACAGATTATATGTTTCAGTTGAAACAAACCCGGGAAGATTTATCTGTGTCCACGTTGGTGCATTATCGAGTACATTTTCCGACACCCATAATCCGTCAGCAAAGCTGCCTGAATAAAGAACATTTTTATTGTTAGGATCACTTGCCAGCATATAACTTGAAAAGCAACGCTCATATCGTGCCGGACAGTTGGTATTCTGCCAGGTCTTTCCGCCATCCTCAGTCTTTAAAAGACCACCGGGCTCCTTAAATGCTCTGCCACCGATTTTTGCACTGCCGCACGCAGCAAAAAGAATATTCCTGTCACCGGGAACTATTGCTACTCCAGCCATAGCCGGTGCCATGGTATCGTCTATACCTTTACCCTCAAACATATACTTATGTCTTCCCATATCGTCATTATATCTGTAAAATCCGCCTACATCGTTTGCCACATATACGTCCTTTGTTACATAGTCAGGAACAGCACTCATAACATATCCGCCCTGCTCAACAGATGTAGTATCCCATACATATTCTTCATCCTTTGTATATGAGGATATATTTCTTTCAAATGAATTATTGTAATATTTATTCTCGGTTATGCTCTTATCTGTATTCACTTGTGCACCAACAGTCATATCGGCACTGTCAGCAGTAAATTCGCCTAAAAGCAGTTCGTCTGTTTCTCCGCCGTCAAGAGAAAAAACCTTATTTACAGAAAAGTCCTTCCCGTTTATGCTGTAATCAAATTTTACACTGCTGTATCTCATATCCTTATCGCCGTTATTGAGCGTTTTTGCATACAGCTTCACCGTATCACCCACTGCGAAATTATTCGGACTTGCATACACATTCATAATCCTTAAATCAACAGTATCAACAATCGGACTAAGCTTTACCCTTTGTTTGTTATCTTTCGGATTGGCATCGTTAAGCTTCCCGTCCTTGTCCAGTGTCAAGTCAAACTCTATATAACTGTCTGTTACTGTCATACCCGACATTTCAAGAGTTGTTTCTCCGCCCGGATCGCAGGAAATATGAGCGTGCATACGCTTGTTATTACTGCCACCAAAATCAGCACCGACAAGATTTTCTACTACCCAATGCCACTGCCCAGACGGCGGTGTCGGAACTGTTCCGTTATTTTTTATTCTTACAAACAGCTCCGGATGATCGCCCGGCTTGAAATTACCGCGACTTAGATATACTTCTTCTATCGAAACATCAATATAATCCTCAGATTTTGCATATCCGACAGGAACTAAAAGGTTAAGACATATCAGCACAGCCAAAAACATACTTAAACGTTTCAAATAAAATTCCTCCTAACATTTTTAATTGAATTAATCAAATATAACACACTCTGAAGGTCTTCCCCATGTTGTTCTTACATAAACAAACGATGGCTCTCCGCTCTGCTTGTATGACATAATATCATCTCTTGAAGCAACCGTTACAACATCCTCATCCAGATCATAATGATACCAGCTGTTAAGTGTGTAGAAAGAAGTGTAATAGAAGTTTTCAATCGCATCCTCTTTTGCATACAGCTTCATCCCGTAATCGTCAGTTGAATAAACAAATCCGCAGTCATCACCATGCTCCGAACCTGAATAGCCCTTTCTGTAAACAACCTTCTCACTTATTTTAAAGTGTATTTTCATCGCATATATCCGATTTTCATTGTCAAGTTCAATCTGAACAATATCTCCCGGCTCCGGTCTTTTTTCATTCCCCTCTGCGTCTGTCTCATATATAAAATCCGACTGAAGCATATATGATACATTCTGCTTGTTTCTCATACCGCTAATCTGACAAACCACTTCATCATTTTCGCTGTCATATACATCCTTAATCTCTGATATAATAAATATCTTGCTGCTAAAATTAGTAATTTCTTTTTTCTTTCCACCTGCTGATTCGTTGTTGATTACCATACATCTTGCCATTCCGCCCTCTGTTACATCAAAGGTATAAACAGAATATGCTCCTTCTCCCAGTCCTGCAGCTTCCGCCGACGGACACATGTACGCATTTTGAGTTATTGATCCACGAACCTCCTCATTAACATATCCATATTCATCAAATTCATTGTCAGCTTCAATCGGGACATAGAAAACAACTGAATCCACAGGCGAATAAAATGCTGAATTTGTAAATATTCCTGCAAGACGGTGTGATGACTTTTTATTAGCTTCCACAACACGAAGCTTATCGGTATCATCTTCATCTGCCTGATTGGTTGCTGTTGCAATATGAATTACAGCTCCGCCGGGATTTGTTTTATACTTTATTACCTGGCGCACATAATCCTTACGCTCAATAAATACAGCATTTCCGCTCCCATCCGATTGTACCTGCTGCATTAGTGCCAAAACAAGAATATTGTTTGGGTCAAGCTTCAGATTTGAAACACGACTGCCATTGATAAGAAGTTTTTCTGATAGCTCTGCGGTTTCAATTACCCCACGTGAATTAAGAAACTTAATATATACTTTTTCTGTATCTGTATCTTCCCAGATATGTATAAAATATCCGTATTCCCAGTCAGATTCAACCGAGCCGGTAACTACATCACCGTTAAAATTCAACCCGAAAACATAAGCTGAGCCTACATTTACTGAATGGTTATGTTCAAAATAACGGCTCAGTTTATATGCTATATCATCAATATAAATGCCATTATCATCGGTTGCACTGATTGTACCGCTTATTTCATTTCTGCTGACAATAATTTCTGCATATTTTCTATCCTTTGATAAAAATATGCTCAATATATCCTTACGCTTAAGATTTTCAGGTTCAATCTCCGAGCCATTCAATGTGATTTTGTAATAATCAAGCTTTGTAAGGTCAAATAAGAGTTTATCTTCTTTGATATCATAAATAATCTCCTCTCTCATCGAACCTAAAACAAGATCATCATACTTGCTTATTACTGCAACACTATAACCGTTACCGTTGTCTATAAGCTTAATATTTCCTGCCTCAATATCAAAATAATTTACATCATACGCTTCTACGCACCCATTATATATGAGTGTGGTTACACCTGATATTTTCGTACTGCGTTCTCTCTCATTTTTATTGAGATAATACACACTGCCGTTTTTAACTCCGGTTATATCAGAAGCGTATATGGTAAATACGTCGTTTTCGTAATACCCGGTATCAACATATATCAGTTCTTCTTCACCGATTTCGGCTTTATAGTATGCCTTCACCTTATATCCCTCATATTCGGAATAATCAACACTTCCATCGGTAATAAGCAATGTATCACCAATATAAATATTATCATTATACACACGGTCTTTTGCTCTTGCACTGATAAGTGTACCTGTTGCAATCTTCATATCGAATTTCTGTTCAAGAAGCGTTTCTTCACTTTCTTTAATATCGCCTTCCCCTGATAATTCAAGGGAATTCATCTCAAGTGCATTTTCTGCAACCTCCAACGCTTCGGCAACAGTCACGCTGCCCGCATTCTGAAAATTCACACCTTCAAACAAATCTGTCAGACATCTTTGCTTTATAATAGCTATTACAGAAGTATCAAAGCTATATCCCAGCGCTTTCATCATTGCATCTGAAAGCTGTGAACTGCTTACAGTTCCGGTACGGCTGAATTCTTCATAACTTTCCGAGACAAATCCGTTCTCACACGCAAATTTCACATATGAATCAATATCTCCAAGCTGTGCACCGCCTATATACATTGAGACTGCCATTCTTGCAAGCTGCTCACCGCTTAGCGGTTGCTCTTCATCGTATTCAGTCAGAATGTTTAATTTTTCTGCCAATGAAGGCTCTTTTTCAGAGTTGTCCGATGCATATACAGGATATACTACCACAAAAAAGCTAATTACTATCGATAATAAAATTTTCATGCTTTACCTCCTATTAGTTAACCTTTAACAGCACCTTCTGACAGACCTGAAACATAGTATTTTCCAAAGCAAAAATATAAAATAAGTACCGGAATACTCGATATTACAGTAGCCGCAAACATAATATTCCAAGACTGTGCCGCCTGACTTGAATTTTTCATCGCCATTATCGCAACGATAAGAGTCTGTTGATCAGGTCTGGTAATTGTGAAAAGAGTTGGCATTAAATATTCATTCCACGATCCCTGAAACGAAAGAAGTGCTATCGTTGCCAGAATCGGAGTTAACAGCGGTGATATAATACGGAAGAAAATCCCGGTAAAAGTACAGCCGTCAATCTCTGCCGATTCATCAATTTCAGCCGGCAAAGTCTTAACAAAGCTTTTCACAAGCTGCATATTTACAACATTAAGCGAAAACACCTTCATAACTATAAGTCCGTTTAAGGATTTTGCCAGTCCGATTAAATTCAGCAGTTCAAACATCGGATATATCGTAATAGATCCAAATGAAATGAACATCAGCGACAAAAACACAGTTTCTATCGGTTTTTTAAGTGGAAATTCACCTCTTGCAAAAACATAACCGGTTACAGATGAAACTATAAGCGTTGAAATCACACATATCGCTGTATATACTATACTGTTTTTAAGAAGCAGCCATACATTAAAATCTTCAAAGTTGAATATATTTTTGTAATTTTCCAAAGTCCATACCTCAGGCAACAGCTTTGGTGTCATCGACATAATTTCCATATTGCTCTTAAAGGATGAAAACACCACATACATAATCGGAAAAAGTGTTACAAGCGCTGCAAATAAAAGCATTATGTATGTAATAACTTTATCTGTAATCATTGATTTTCTCAAAACATTTTCACCCCTTAATAAACATCAGATAATTTATTGCTCAATTTGTAATATGCCAGTGCAACCATGCCGCATATAACAGAGGTTATAAAGGATATTGCACAGCCATAGCCTATATTTACAATACCGTTGGCAAATCCCGGAACAAATTTTCCTACTATATACGCCATAACGGTATAAGTTTTTCCGCCCGGTGCACCGTTTGTTGTTGCAAGGATATAATCACATACATGCAAGCTACCGTTAATTGCAAGGAGTAATATGAACTGGAATACCGGAGCTATCATAGGCAGTGTTATTTTCCAGAATACAGTAAACCGCCCCGCTCCGTCAAGCTTTGCTGCTTCATACAACTCACCCGGAACATTCTGCAAAGCACTGTAAACATACAAAATATTTATTCCGACAGAAGTCCAGGTCGAACCAAGAACCAGTGCAAAAGTCGACGTCACACTGTTTGCAAACCATTCTATCGGTTCTTTTATGATACCAATATTAATCAGCATACTGTTTATAAATCCAAAATAGTCAAACAAACTGCTGAATACTATACCCACAACAGCAACGCTTAGTACGCAAGGAACATAATACAGCGTCCGGAAAAAATTACTTCCCTTTAACTTCTTATTAAGAAGAATTGCCAGAACAAACACTATCGGCATTTCAACCGGTAGCTTTACTAATGCATAAATAAACGTAACGCCCCAGGTTCTCCAGTATGTTTTGTCCTGTGTAAATATGGTCATAAAATTTTCCAAGCCTACAAATTGCGTTTCGGTATCGTTGCCTGTATAAAAGAAGAACGATTTTACCATTGCCCATATAAGCGGATAAATTGTAAACACAAAAAATCCTATAAGCGGAATTGCAAGCAAAAGATAACACTGAATTGCTATACTTTTTTTCCGCCCCGAAAGTTTTACCCTATTCGCTTTATCCACCTTAATAACATTACTCACCTTGCTCACCTTGCCAATCATTTTTATAAAATTTACTTTCTTAACATATCTGTCTCACATATATACTTATCACTTGTATCTTCCGGATTTGCTTCATTATATTTCTTCATACCCGTATTGTGAATATCAGTACATTTCTGACACATCTCTTCAACAGTCATATCACCGTTTAATACTTCGTTTATAAACAGCTCCTGGAATGTAGGTTGTCCTGTTGTGTCTGCCTTTGCTACCGGCGGATAAATCTTACTTATCTCAAGCATCTTAGCAAACTCAGCCCAATGCTTTGAAACATTTGATACATCTGCTTTCTGCATGATTTCTGCACTCCATGGTATATACACGCCCTTCTCATATGCCTTTTGAACTACTTCATCTGAAGTCAACCATTTCATCATTTCAAGTATCTGTTCATCTGTAAGTTTATCTTTTAGTGTTGTACCCATTAATCCGGAACCATCAATATTCATATACTGATAATACTTTTGATTTGCATCTGCAACAGGAAGCGGTGCTACACCCCAGTCGCATTGAGCCGGGAACTGGTCTTCAAATACGCCTACATCCCATGACCATGCTACCTTCATACCGATTTTGCCCTCTGCAAATCTTGCTCTTGCCGGATCGTTATCAAGAGTTTCTGCTCCCGGATATGCCGATTTGTCTTCCAAAATGCCCTTTATGTTTTCAAGTACCGGTATATAACCGCTAAAATCAAAAACTCCGTTTTCATAGTCAAAGCTTTGACTTCCTGCACTGTTTACGCCTGCAAGCTGTACATCATAAAGAATCCACGCACTCCATTTAATCGGGAATGCAATTCCGTATTTATTCCCGCCCAATGCTGTTATACGTTTTGCATATTCACGCATCTCATCCAATGTTTCAGGCGGAGTAGCTTCACCGTTCTCATCAACAATTCCTGCCTCTTTAAACAAATCTTTATTATATATGAGTCCGCATACAAGCGAATTCTGCGGAAGTGAATAGTGTTTGCCCTTATGTGTATACTTACCCTCGTACATATTTACACTTTCAAAGTGCTTAACATATTCTGCGCCGCCCTCAATATCTTCATATGCAATAATTCTGCCCTTATCTACGCTGTCTTTTATTCCTACTCCACCGAACAAATCAGGCTGCTGATTTGTCTCAAAAGCTACATCAAGCTGTGTTTTATAGTCGCTTTTACATTCGTATTCAATTTCAACACCTATTTCCTTTCCTTTTGTTTCATTGAATTCTTTTATCAATTCTTCTTTATATGCTTTCTGACCTGCATTTCCGTCCCACATAGTAACCTTAACTCTGCCATCAGCACTTTCCTCTGTTTTTTTCTCCCCGCCACACGACGCAAGCGATACTACGCTTGCACATACAAGTGCCATACTTAATATTTTCCTAAAGTTTTTCATAAAAATACTCCTTTCGTCTTTATATATGTTTTTTATGAACTTAAATTTTTTAAGGAACTAAAAAAACAAGGTTAATGCTACAACCTTTATTGACAGTTCCCTATCATATAATAATTATAACACATTCACCTTGTCTTTGGAATATGATTTTTTTTCATACTTTTATTCATTTTTTATCGTAATATTCAATCGTCCTCATTAAAGAAAAAATTAATATTAAGCTGATTTAATTCCTTTATCATATCTTTTACACTGCTGTATTCCAGTTTTTTTAATATATTCTGTATATGTGTCTTAAGAGTAGTTTCCTCTATGTAAAGAATTTCCATAATTTGCTCTCTTGAATTATTCTTAAGAAACAACTTTAAAATATTCTTTTCTCTTTTAGTAAGCTTTGATAAGTAATTTATTACATACAAAAGAGATCGTTGCTGCTTTCTTGCATCGTTAAGCTTCGTCTTAACGCTCTGCATAATCTTCGGCCCGATAAATTCCTCATGCTCATACACCTTTCGTATCTTAGATAAAATCTGTTCAACCGGAGACATTTTCACAATGTAATCAACCACACCTACAAGAAATGCATCAATTATCAGGTCCGAATCATCATACGCAGTAACAACTATTATTTTCACATCCGGATTACCCTGTATAATTTCTCTTGCCGCGTCTATTCCGGCTTTTTCGTATTCCATCTGAATATCCATGAGAATAATATCCGGCGCAATTTCAGGCGCTGTTTTTATGGCTTCCATACCTGAATTAGCTACCCCGGACACCTCCATATCCGGCTCTTTGCTTATAAATGAAGCATAATATTGTATGCATTCCGGTATATCATCTACAATCATTACTTTTATCATAGCTGTCTCCTTTCAGATACCATTTTATTTTGTTTATTTTATACAGCTTATCCCTTATCAGAAATCATAGTAATCTGGAATGCAGTAAATTCTCCTTTTTTTGATTTTACCGTTATATTGCCCTTATGACTGTGTACAACCTTAAGTGCATACGACAGACCAATCCCCCAGTTTTTGTGAGTACGCTTAGTACTGATAAGCGGTTTAAATATGTTTTTCATCTCATTTTTTGTCATACCTATACCATCATCTTTTATTTCAATACAAATCATATCATATTCATTAAATATATTTATATATATAATGCCCGACTTACTTTCTTTTGCTATTATCGCATCCACAGAATTATTAAGCATATTTACCATCATTTCAATTATACTTTCTCTGTCACACCATACATACATCTCTTCACTCTCACATGAAAGATTGATTTTCACATCCGGTGGCAGAGCAATACTGCGAATTGCCTCCGCAACACATTCGCATATATTATTTGAGCTTTTATACAATTGCCGGTCATTAAATATTTTCAGAAGCATCTGTGCACGGGCTGTAAATGAAAATACCGTTGTTTCTATTTTTTTCAGCGACTCCCGGCCCGCTTCTTCACCGTAATGCTCCAAAGCCTGGGTTTGAAGTGAAAGTATTGTAAACATTGAGTTTTTATAAGAATGAAACAGATGCCGCATATCTGTTACCAACATCCGTTCTTTCCTGTTAAGCACAATTTTATCCCAAATATTTAATTTGGTAAAAATCGACATTCTGCCAAGTATAAAATAAATTACCACACAAACAAACACTATGGGAGCATATAATAAATACTGACTGTTTTTATACACACCCCTCAGAATAAAATTATTTACATTTGCCGGATTTATGTATATTGATATCGGTGTTCCGACCAGCAAATATATAAAACACAGCTCTGTAAGTGCAATACAAACAGCCATAAGCAGCAGCCTGTATCTGCGCACATTAATCCTGCTGTTTAATGCTTCTTTTATATATTCATAAACAGCAGCTAAAGTCGGCATAAACACATATATAGCATTATAAATCACAATTGATGCACATATTATATTATAGTTTATTTCAAAATCCTCATTTGTGTGCTTTAATATGTACAGTTTTTCACAAAAATCCGGTGAATTTATCAAAACAAGAATAACGCTTCCTGCAATCATCATTACCAAGGACAAATACTTCTTAAACCTGCTTATAACACTAAGACTTATATGCCATAAGGTTATACATGACATTATCACCCCTGCAATTACAAGATATTTATTATTAAACGCCCGGACACCCCTTATATTTTTTAAAATATCATATATTTTAATTTCAACAACAAAAACAGTCCTGTAAGTTTCCAGTCTCGTCACATAAAAAGCATTTGCCATCATTATGCACGTAATTCCTCCGAGTAGCCATAAAAAAGCTACTGAATACTTACTGTTAGTATACCGAATCATGAATATTAATACAAAAAATAATAATATAATAGTTGCTATGACCATTTATCTCACCTGTAATATCAGTTTTCTTTATGTAATTTCCTTATATAAGTTCCCTTGAAATCCTCTGTTTTTGATATGGTATGAATGTGTATATACGAAAGCCCCGTTTCGCTGTCACAGTTGATTTTCTGCGCTAAATGCAGCTTTTCATCTATATTCACTTCAAAGCTTCCCTTATCCAGGTCATATTCAATTACCACATTTTTCCACGTTCCCGTATCACATATATCTCTTGTCAGAGGAAAAGAAACCTGAGCAATGCAATCTATCGTTGTATCAATCGGGTTAAACCACCTGTCAGTGAGTGAAATTTGTACTCCCTCACCCTCAATGCGAAGCTCCACTGTTACTTTACCTTTTCTGCTCATTGGGTAGTTCCATACAACCCCCTGAATATTACTGAAAAGTCTTGGATCACCGGTGGTACAAAGAAGTAAAGCTTCTGTCTCGTCAAGGTCAGGTGACGGATATATTACAGCTCCGTTTGTTCTGTTCCAGTGGCTGTGACCGTTTCTGCCTTTAAATACCTGGCATCCGGAAATACTTTTTATATATACCTGTGTGGAAACTCCGTCAATTCCACACATAAAATCCTCTTCATTATCCGTTTCATACAACCAGTCAAGGTCAAAGATAATCATCTCTCTTGATTCCTCATTCTGTCCGACAGAAACAAGGATTTTATTAAACGGAAGCTCAAACGCCTGAAATTGCTGTACACTTCTGTCTGCACCGCTTTTTATTCCGCTTGCAATCCGATAATCAGCTCTGTTTCTTGATCTGTTTCTCAAAATCTCACGAAAACCATGCCACTCTTTAAAATCCGAGGTTATTGCCGCATGAGCCGCATCACGGTTTGTAAATACATCCTCTGCCCAGCCGTCGCGCAAAGCTCTGCCCACTGCCGGCGGCCAGTATGTATCTATGTCCACCTCGGGTAGTGGCTGAGTATTGTTCCAGAATACAATATTGCGTCCATCAGACAACTGCATAATAAATGGCGTTGTAAGAGTCCCGTGAAAAACTGATTTTTCACCATCGGTCCATGTTGTTCCGTTATCTTGTGAATAATAAATATACATATAGTCATGTGAAGTACGCGCCAGCATTGCCAGTCTGCCATCAGGCATTTTGGTTATTGTCGGCTCCGTCCCCGTATTCTGCCATCTAATATTTTTGTGTGGCGGACACATCTCATAAACCGGCACTGATTTGAGCCGATTTATCGTCCAGGTTTCTCCGTCATCATCTGAATACATAACCACAGGACACTGAAATTCACCCTCTACTCCTGTTAAAACCGAGCTTGAAACAAATATTCTGTTGCTTCCTTCAAAAAATACCGGCTGAAATATATCCACTATAAGATTTTTTCTCGCTTCTTCTTCATCCCATATATCTATTTTTTTCGGGTTCTCATCATCGGGACCTATATCTGATATTAGCGCATACATCCCTTTATTCTGACCTGTGTACTTTACTTTTACAGTAACATATTTATCACACCATGGAAGATAAGTGGATGCGCCCATAACATTATTGCTTGATGCATATATCTTTTTCCAGCTTAGTCCGCAATCCTTTGAGGTTATGTAAACCACCTTTCCATCGTCAAGATAATCGGTTTTATCCGAAGCGCCATAATGGCGTATCTCACCTGTTTTCATCACACACATATCTCTTCTTGCATCCCCCGGCGGAATTGCTACCCTCATAGGTGTATATATCGCTTTAAGTTGTTTTTTGTCTTCATCTGACAGCATATTTTCCATTATTCGAAGATAATTAACCATAATTATATACCTGATTGAAACCTTTCTTCTATCTGAACAACTTTCTCCACATAAATTATATCACTCTCAAAAACAAATGTCAATATGAATTTTTTTCATACTACAAAAACTTTCTAAGCCCAAAATACAAAAAACCGCTTGAAATCAAGCGGTTTTTTGTATTTCAACTTTATGTTGACCTACGAAATACGCATATTAAAACAGCGTTGTAAAATCCACCCTCTACACCGTATTGTTTATTCGTAGTCAACTACATCAATCCAGTTAAGAAGAAACTCTCTTTCTTCTTCATTTCCCTTCGTAAGCTGTGATGCCGCTACAATCGGAATCCATTTCTGAACATACTGCTTTGCCGTATCTGTCTTTATACAAAACATATTCAGATACTTTTCGCCAAGCTGCTCCCTGCCTGCCAAATAAAACAGAAGATATGTTCTTGCAGCATCCGCCGCACCGTTTCCCTGAGTAACGTGCGACCAGTCTATTATATATGCCTTATCATCAGGCGTGATTATTATATTACCGGGATTCATGTCGCCATGGCATACCTTTTTATGCTTCGGCATACCGTCAAGACGTGTATGAAGCTCATATCTTGTAGTTGCGTCAAGATCAGTCATTGAAATCTTGCCCTGCATCTTATCCTTGAGCTTATTTAAAAGCGGAACTCTCTTCGAAAGCACCTCCATCTGCACATCTACAAGTCTTTCTATATACTCATCTGCCTTATCCGGATTTTCGTTTATAAGCATTTCTAAGGTTTTTCCTTCAATAAACTCTGAAACAATCGCCCATTTACCGTCAATCTTTGTAACCTCAATCATTTTAGGAATATTAAGGTTTGTTTCCTCAACGCGTGACTGATTTAAGGCCTCATTCAAAACATCAGCCTTCGAAAAATCCTCGTCAAACAGCTTTATAACCCTGTCCCCGTCCCGATAAACAGTCTTATTCTTTCTTGCAGCTATTACATTATCCAATTTCATTATTTTACACCTCCGTAATATGCGTTCAGGTACATTTGCTTTATCTCGCTCATAAGCGGGTATCTCGGATTTGCTCCGGTACATTGGTCGTCAAATGCCTGTTCCGTCATTTCCTCCAGTCCGTCAAGGAAATCCTTCTCATCTATTCCGTATTCCCTGATATTCTTCTTAATTCCAACCTTTTCCTTAAGTTCGTCTAAAGCCTTTATGAGATTTTCAAGCTTTTCCGTATCATTCTTTCCCTTTATTCCAAGATAGTCGGCAACCTCTGCATAGCGTGCAAGTGTGTGCGGATGGTCATACTGAGAGAATGTTCCCATCTTAACCGGCTTTTCTTCCGCATTAAATCTCAAAACCTCATCTATCATAAGTGCGTTTGCAACACCGTGCGGTAAGTGATAGAATGCTCCAAGCTTGTGTGCCATCGAATGACAAACACCGAGGAATGCGTTTGCAAAAGCCATACCTGCCATCGTCGCCGCATTAGCCATCTTTTCTCTTGCCTCAACATCATTACCATTGTCGTATGCACGGGGCAGATATTCAAATACCATCTTAAGCGAACGAAGCGCCAGACTGTCTGTATAATCGGTTGCAAGCATTGATGCATACGCCTCAAGCGCATGAGTTACAGCATCAATACCCGAAGCCGCCGTAAGTCCCTTAGGTGCAGACATATGAAGGTCAGTATCAACAATTGCCATGTTCGGCATAAGTTCATAATCCGCAAGCGGATATTTTACGCCGGTTTTTTCATCTGTGATAACCGCAAACGGTGTAACCTCCGAGCCTGTTCCTGCTGATGTCGGGATTGCAATAAAATACGCCTTCTCACCCATTTTCGGGAACGTGTATACTCTTTTTCTTATATCTATAAATCTCATAGCCATATCCATGAAGTCAGCTTCAGGATGCTCATACATTACCCACATAATCTTAGCCGCATCCATAGCAGAACCGCCACCGAGCGCAATTATGCAGTCAGGCTCAAAAGCCTTCATCTGTGCCGCTCCGGCTTTAGCACACTCAAGCGTCGGGTCAGGTGCTACATCAAAGAATGTGGAATGAACTATACCCATTTCATCAAGCTTATCCGTAATTGCTTTTGTATAACCGTTCTTGTAAAGGAATGTGTCCGTTACGATAAACACCTTTTTCTTGCCGAGTACATTTTTCAACTCGTCAAGCGCTACCGGCAGACAGCCCTTCTTTACATAAACCTTATCAGGAGATCTGAACCACAGCATATTTTCCCTTCTTTCCGCTACTGTCTTGATATTTAAAAGATGCTTAACGCCAACGTTTTCCGATACAGAATTTCCGCCCCATGAACCACAGCCAAGTGTTAAAGACGGTGCAAGCTTAAAGTTATATAAGTCACCTATTCCGCCATGTGACGACGGTGTATTTACAAGTATACGGCAAGTCTTCATACGGCTTGCAAATTCGTCCAGCTTCGCCTGTTCGCTCTGCGGGTCAAGATAAATTGAAGATGTGTGTCCGTAACCGCCGTCAGCTATAAGCTGTTCTGCCTTTTTAAGTGCATCTTCAAAACTCTTTGACTTATACATTGCAAGTACAGGCGAAAGCTTCTCGTGAGCAAATTCCTCTGAAATGTCAACAGAAGTAACCTCACCTATTAAAATCTTTGTATCTTCAGGAACTTTTATTCCTGCAAGCGAAGCTATTGTGCTTGCTTTTTGTCCTACTACTCTTGCGTTTAATGCGCCGTTTATAATAATTGTCTTTCTTACCTTGTCAGTTTCATCTTTACTTAAGAAATAGCATCCTCTGTCTGCAAATTCCTTCTTAACTTTAGCATATATACTCTCAGCAACTATAACACTCTGCTCCGATGCACAAATCATACCGTTATCAAAAGTCTTTGAATGTATTATTGAATTTACGGCAAGTAAAATGTCAGCTGACTCATCAATAATTGCCGGTGTGTTTCCGGCACCCACTCCTAAAGCCGGCTTACCGCTTGAATATGCCGCCTTAACCATACCCGGTCCGCCTGTTGCAAGAATTATATCCGATTCTTTCATTACTGTGTTTGTAAGCTCAAGCGACGGAACATCAATCCAGCTGATTATTCCCTCCGGTGCTCCGGCTGAAACTGCTGCCTCAAGAAGTATCTGAGCCGCTTCTATTGTTGAACTTTTTGCACGCGGATGCGGACTTATTATAATTGCATTTCTTGTTTTAAGTGCCAGTAAAATCTTAAAAATCGCTGTTGACGTCGGGTTAGTTGTCGGTATTACTGCCGCAATCACACCTATCGGCTCAGCAATCTTCTTTATTCCGTAAGCCTTATCCTCTTCAATCACGCCGCAGGTTTTTGTATCCTTATAAGCGTTATATATATATTCAGATGCATAGTGATTTTTTATAACCTTATCTTCAACTATGCCCATCCCTGTTTCCTTAACTGCCATCTTGGCAAGCGGTATACGTGCTTTATTTGCTGCCGTTGCCGCTGCAAGAAAAATTTTATCAACCTGCTCCTGCGTAAAGGATGCAAAAATTTTCTGTGCCTCTTTTAAATTTTTCAGTTCTGCTTCCAGCGCTTCTACGGTGTCTATGAGTTTTCTGTTTTCATTCATTTCAAATTCATTCCTTTCTACACCATTTGTTACTCTACGTTTGAGACGACTTCTTTTCATCTCTGTTAATATTCTAACAAACTTTTCGGAATTTGTGAAATGTTTATTTTTTATATTGGTATATCAATTTTGATATGACCGAGTTTCAGAATAAATCTTCCATGGTAAATATTTCATATAAATCCACGATTAAACGATAGTTTTAAAAAGATTTTTACCAAAAAGTCATTTTTTGTCACTATATTAAAAACAGCATGACCACATGCTGTTTTATTCATATTACCGAAAAAAATTTTTTTAATTAAATGCAACCACATTTCTTGAAGCATATACACAGTCGATAAATCTCTTGTCAAGTTCGGTAAACTTATAGCCCTTATGATAGATTATAACATCCTTATACTTCTTCCCCGGCTCACTGCTGAGCTTATGCACCAACCCGTAGCGTTTGCGACAGCTCTCAGGCACGGGCGACGTCCACATATATGAATTTGGCATACTTTCCAATATTTCATACTGTGTACTTCTGCCGTATACTCTTATTTTCTTAACCTCCACTCCGTCATCACGTCTGCCCGGCTGATGATACGGAACAATAGTATCACCGTGCACAACCTCAATACATTTATGCAAATCCTCAGTGTGAATTATATTATCATCAATATACGGATTTTTTTCCGAGGTCAGAATTATTCTTTCAAACTCCCATAAAACCTCACTGCAAAGCTGTTTATCCTTTAAATAATCTTCAAAGTAATTTTCGTTTGTAAGCCTGTATCTTATAATACCGATATTATGCCTTCCGTCTAAAACATTATTTATAGACTGCATTGCATTAGTTTCCTGAAAATTTATATCTATGGATTTTTCGGTATCAACAGTCTTTAAAAAGCTTATAAATCCTTTTGAAATATAGCTGCCTCTCGGGATTGATACACTAAGACTTTCCACAAACTCATTCTCCGTATGAGACAAATGCTCCATTTTCTCCATCTGAACAAGAATATTCTGAGCATAAACCAAAAATTCAGAGCCTTTCTTAGTCGGTACAACCCCTTTCGATGAACGTTCAAAAATCTCAAATCCTAAAGCATCTTCCATCTCACGAATTGCACGGCTCAAATTCGGCTGTCCCATATATAAGTTTTCAGCCGCCTGCGTTATAGAACGTGTACGCTCAACCTCAACAGCATATTTAAAATATTGTGTGTTCATAATAAAACTCCTCCCGAACTATTTTTCTGTTTATCCATCTGCATGATAAGTCTAAAAAATCATTTAATAAAAACGTTTGTCCCTCTTGGTTCAAGTTGTATTGCCCATTCATATAATCTTTTTAACAACTGTCGCTTGTTTCTTTTTTTCGCTTCAACAGTTCTGCCATTAATTTGCCCTCTGATATAGCTTCCGTCACCATCAAATCCCTTTGGTAATGATTTTATTTTATATTTTTTCGTAAATTCTATATACATAAATTCGTTAGAACCTATATGACCTTCACAACACATCTCTGTATAAAAACATTTTCGATTTAATTCCTTGATAATAGGCAACATCTTCTTGTCTATTTGTATAAGAGTCCACGGATACACATCGCACGTGCACTCATTAAGTACGCTCAAACAATTAGGGCACACATATGAATATATCTTTGAATTTTTTTCGTTCATTATACTCCTCCCCTTTTTAAAATATCTGCAAATCATCCGTTATAAGGAATAGACGATTTAGATGAAAACCTTTTTAGAGATAGTTCGTATCAAGTTAAAGTCAAAAACATTATTTTGATTTAATCAAATATATTATCGACGAAACTACATATGCAATTGTATGTGTCAACCCGGTCATCATTGCATTTATATCAAGTTCGTAATATGTTTCATCATAGTAAGGCACTGTTAACTTAAATAACCACATAAAATAATTTGTTTTGCTAACGAAACATATAAAGGATATGTATATCACAACAAATATTATAGTTAAAACCCAATATGTATTTTTACTAAATTTTTTAAAGATAAAATAAGCAACAATCCCGAACACAACTGACAATATCAAATAAACGAAATCAGAAAAATCCGGCATTGTATCATATATTTTACCTTGTATTAAAATATTTATCTGCATAATCAAATGGAACATCAATGCAAAAAATATGCTTTTTAATATTTTCATATTTACTTTACACTCCCCATTATAAAAACTTCTGCCTGCTTAATAACCCAGTAATTATAGTTTTGCTACTTCTGTATTTGTACGCACATCAATAATATGCATTATCCAATCTTCTTCGAAAATCTCAATTTCATATTTAAAATTTTCAAACTCCTTAAATTCATCTGTCGAATATCCGCTTATAACTTCAACAGGACACCGATTATCTTTAATTGTTGCCCCATAGCCTATCATTAAAAGCCACATTTTAAATTCATTATCAAACAAAGCTTCATTGTCAAGTTCAACCACATCAAACACAACATCAAAATCAATCATATCAAACAACGGTTCACCATCAAGCTCCAAACACGGATTTCCACCATTTTCTAATAGTAATCTTAAGGTTTTGGCACCAATATATCCACAATCAATATACTTTAGTTCATACATAATATTTCTTTTTCCTAATACTAAATTAGGATTTAAACCATATTGTAAAAGCAATTCACAGATTTCATATATGTAAGAACTATGCAATTCTTCTTCATCGGGTTTTCTCTTATGCTCATCTTCAAAATCTCTGCATTCACAGAAACAGTTTTCTACAAATCTATATGCCGATGATGTAACTTCCTCTATCGAATACTCATTGCTCTTCAATTCATTTTCGACATCTGCAAGCTTTGGTGGCAACTCCATAAGCATAGACAAAAGATATTCAGTTTTATTCATAAAATCACCTCTTAATTACATCATATCATATGTACATCACTATTAACCGTTCTTCATTCAACAAGAAGTGTAACTAAGGACTTCAAACAGCCGAATAATTCATATTTTCAGAATTTCTGTTTCTAATAAATGTCGTTTTGATTCAATTTGTTTAAACTTGTTGCGCATAAATTTCGAGTTTTTCGACATTCTGACGTGCCTGTTTTTGCACAAAGGATATCAACAATTTCTTTCTTCAATGCAACCTCTCCTTTTTGTGCATGCCATTAATTTTCTTAATATACAAGATGCATGTCCCTTTTAGTGGTAGTTCGTGTTGAGTTAGGACTAAAAAATTATTTAAATTCATTTTTTATAGGTTTACTAAATTCAAATCGTTTTACCGTTATACCAAAATATTTTTTCAAATCCTCTTCAGTAAGTTTTGTTCCCCAGTTATAATAATTTTTGCCGTTTTCACTGTATGTTTCGTAATATATAAATTGTGGATACTTATAATTTAACATTTCAGCAGATGGTTCACCCATATAATACTGTCCAAAGCCATAAAAAACTCTTAACTTTGCCCATTCATTATGCCTACCATTTTTGATTGCTGATGGTTTATTTTCTTCACTTATAATTACACATTTTTCTTCATCACCACTTTTTAAATGTTCATTCCATACCCTTGGTTTATTAAAATATAAAGATGATAAATCATAACCAGCAAACTCACAAACCACTACATCTTCTATGATAAAGGTTTCCCCGTCCATTTCATATTCAACGACAAATGGAAATTCACCGGTAGTAATCTGTGGCGGTTTTTGTTCTTCACCTCTCAAAAGAAGAAACAATCCTGTAATTAGTAAAATAACAACCAAAACAAATATTCCTAAGGATATTCCACAACCTATTAGAACTTTTTTCATACTATTTCTCCTTTCGACAATGTTCGACACCTTTATATGCTCATGTCAAGTCAGGACAAAAAAATTATTCTTTTTTATCTTCTGATTCGTCTATTCCATATGAACTAATCCGGTAATATCCGTTATCACCTTTTCGGTAAGTGTTCTTGTAAAGTCCCTTATATGCAGACTTTCCACCGCTATATTCATCATACTCCGTATAATGCTGTATGTACAAAGAAACTTTTCCATTATGCATTGTGGCTTTTATAAG
>JAZTZP010000112.1:0-9414 GCA_045637525.1 Clostridia bacterium
AGAAAAAAAGGCGTGCTTTGCTCTTTGCCGCGCGACTGAGCGCACGGAGACGATCCAAGAGGGCGAGTCAAGCCCCTTTGGGCTTTTGGTGCGGCTTTTGACGTAAAAGGGGCGTGTGCTTGCGCAATTTGATAAGTAATCGCTATAATATTGAGAAAGCATAAAAACTACAAACTAAAAAAGAGCTACGGGGAAAACTCCCCGATAAACTCTAAGTAATCGCTACAATATATAGAAAGCTTTAAAATTACAAATTTAAAAAGAGATACAGGGAAAACTCCTGTTTTTTATTCGTTATTATTTTCAGTATGCCTGAGCTTTACGGAAACTAATTCAGGTCTGTTGAAAATTCGTGGTATTATCATAGGATTGCCGAGGCCTCTGCTTACTATCATGGCGGTGTTTTTGAACTTATAAAATCCGCCGAAGTATTTTGGGAAAAACAGTCTTCCGCCACCGGCAAAGGAGGACTTAGGCGATAAAACTCCGCCGATATACGGTATGCGGAACTGACCGCCGTGCATATGTCCGGACAGTATAATATCAAAGCCTTTATCTTTGAGCTTATCAAGTAAGTTGGCACGATGGAATAAAAGTATTTCAAACCCGTCAGCCTTATCAAGCATTTTAAGACCGTAATCCATATGTTCGTTTATGGTTTTTGTATCGTATGAAAACGGATCGTCGAGACCTGATATAAAAACGGATGCTCCGTCTTTTGATATTTCACATCTTTGGTTTCTGAGATAGGTTGCGCCGGTATCTTCCGTTTCTTTTAAAAGAGTGGGGAAGTCGTTTCGCCATAAATCATGATTTCCTGTGATTATATAAACCGGAGCAATATCCATAAGCTCTTTTATTGCAGCGATAACAGATTCATAGCTTCCGCGGTCATCTGCCATGTCGCCTGTGCAGACTATTATATCGGGACGCAAAGCCTTTACTGCATCTGAAAGATTTGGTATGCTTTCGCTGTGCATGTCGGAAAGATGTGCAATTGTGAAGCCGTCAAATTCTTTCGGAACTTTATTCGATGAAACAGTATAACGTGTTGTTTCCAGACGGTTATCAAGTCCGTTTACGGCACACATTATACCGCCGGCTATTGCTGCGGTTTTAAGTAACTTTTTCAAGATTATACCTCCATGGCAATACAGTCGGCTGACTGTATTGCAGTGAAATCTCTTGCCAAAAGGCAAGAAGTGAAATCCGCGCGGACGCGGGTGAATTTTGCAACGCTTTCGTAAGCTCGGGAAGAAATCGCTTTGCGATTTCAAACTTAAAAAACTATAGGAAACTGCGGTTGCAGTTTCCTATATAGTATATGCATTTTTTTTGTATTAATACAGCGGATGTTTATCGCAAAGAGCTTTTACTCTTGCTCTTACTTCGTCCTTGCTGTTTTCAAAATCTGTTACGGCAAGCTTTATGAGCTTTGCTATTTCAGCCATGTCCTCTTCAACAAATCCACGTGATGTTGTTGCCGGTGTGCCTATTCTGATACCGCTTGTTACGAACGGACTCTTTGTATCGAAAGGTATTGCGTTTTTGTTTACTGTAATACCCACTTCGTCAAGCTGCTTTTCTGCTTCTTTACCGGTTACGCCCATATCTGTTAAATCTACGAGCATAAGATGGTTATCTGTTCCGCCTGAAACAAGCTTGAAGCCTTCAGCCATGAGACCCTCGGAAAGTGCCTTTGCGTTTTTAACAATCTGAGCCTGATATGCTTTAAACTCAGGTGAAAGAGCTTCCTTAAAGCATACAGCCTTTGATGCGATAACGTGCATGAGCGGACCGCCCTGGATACCGGGGAATATTGCTTTGTTTATTTTTGTTGCGAGCTCTTCGTCGTTTGTAAGTATAAGACCGCCTCTCGGACCTCTTAATGTTTTGTGTGTTGTAGTTGTAACGACATCAGCATATGGCACCGGTGACGGATGCAGTCCTGCTGCAACAAGGCCGGCAATATGTGCCATGTCAACCATGAAGTATGCGCCTACTTCTTTTGCTATTTCAGCAAACTTTTCAAAATCTATTGTACGGGGATATGCGCTTGCACCGGCAAGGATTAGCTTTGGCTTATTCTCTATTGCAAGACGGCGTATCTCATCATAATCAATAACATTTTCGCCTTCTGTAACTCCGTAAGGAACGATGTTGAAGTATTTACCCGACATATTGACAGGGCTGCCGTGGCTTAAGTGTCCGCCGTGAGCAAGGTTCATGCTGAGCACTGTGTCGCCCGGTGTGAGGAGTGCGAAAAATACTGCCATATTAGCCTGGGCACCTGAATGAGGCTGAACGTTTGCATAGCCTGCACCGAAGATTTCCTTTGCACGCTCAATTGCAAGCGTTTCAACAACGTCTACGTGTTCACAGCCACCGTAATAACGCTTTCCGGGATAACCTTCAGCATATTTGTTTGTAAGCGGTGAGCCCATTGCCTCCATAACTGCTCTTGAAACGAAGTTCTCGGAAGCTATAAGTTCGATTTTATTGGTCTGACGTGAGGTTTCGTCCATTATTGCATCATAAACCTCTTTGTCAAAGTTTTTTACATTTTCAAGATTCATTTGTATTACCATACCTTTCTGCACGTTGAACCACGCGCTGTAATTTTTATCTTAAATTTAAAAAATATATCCACTTAATATTATATATCCAAATCCGACAAAATGCAAGACCTTTTTGAAAAAAAGTGGAATATTTTTTTATGTTATATCCTCATTGCAAGCTTTTCCGTATTTTCACGGCGGAATTCATCGAATCTGTCTTCGTCTATGGCGTTTCTGATGTCTTCCATAAGATGATTGTAAAAATACAGATTATGAAGAACACAAAGCCGCATTCCGAGCATTTCTTTTGCTTTGAAAAGGTGACGGATGTATGCACGTGAATAATTCTTACAAGCCGGACAGCCACAGCCTTCTTCTATCGGGCGGTCGTCGGTTTCGTATTTTGCGTTAAGCAGATTCATTGTTCCGTTTTTTGTGTAAAGGTTTGCATGGCGTGCATTTCTGCTTGCTATTACGCAGTCGAAAAAGTCCACGCCCCGGGCAACGCCTTCTATGATGTTTGACGGAGTGCCGACACCCATAAGATAACGGGGACGGTCTGCCGGAGCGTATGGCATTACAACGTCAAGAATATGATACATAACCTCGTGAGATTCACCTACGGCAAGTCCGCCTATTGCATAGCCCGGCAAATCAAGCTCGGAGATTTTTTTCATGTGTTCTATACGAAGGTCGTCATAAGTTCCGCCCTGGTTTATGCCGAAAAGGAGCTGATTTTTGTTTATGGTATCGGGCAGGGCGTTGAGCCTGTCCATTTCATTTTTACAGCGTACAAGCCAGCGGTAGGTTCTGTCACATGAATTTTTTACATAGTCGTAAGGTGCGGGGTTTTCAACGCATTCGTCAAATGCCATTGCTATTGTAGATGCCAGGTTTGACTGGATTTGCATACTTTCCTCCGGACCCATGAATATGCGACGTCCGTCTATATGCGACTGAAAGCTTACGCCTTCTTCCTTTATTTTTCGAAGTGAGGCAAGCGAGAAGACCTGAAATCCGCCGCTATCGGTTAAAATAGGTCGATCCCAGTTCATAAATTTATGAAGTCCGCCCATTTGCTTTACAATTTTATCGCCCGGGCGAAGATGGAGATGATAAGTATTCGAAAGCTCCACCTGACAGCCTATTTCTTTTAGATCGGTAGTGGAAACGGCGCCCTTTATAGCCGCAAGAGTTCCGACATTCTGAAAAACAGGAGTCTGGATTACTCCATGGACGGTATGAAACTCACCACGACGCGCAAGTCCGTTTGTTTTTAACAGTTTAAACATATTTATGCCTTTCTTTAAGGTAGTATTATTATTGATTATTATAACATAAAATATTGTAACAGTCAATATGCAATTTAAATAATTAAATTAAAACTATAAGCAATTCTTCTTTGATATGCAAATTTATGCTGTAAATCTATTGATTTTTTATGAAAAGTGTGGTATTATATTATCAGTAATATATATGACTTTGCAAGAGAGGAGCGGTAATTGTGAATTTTAAAAGAATATCAGAGAAAAAAATTCAATATGAGCAGAATAAATTTAAAATGGACTCAATCACGCTTTTGTCGTATGAAAAGGACTTTGAATTGAAATTTACGCATAATTCAACCGCTATTGAGGGTAATACTCTTACTCTTATGCAAACAAAGGTGATTTTAGAGGATGGTATATCGGTCGGCGGAAAAGAACTTCGTGAAATATATGAAGTTATTAATCATAAAAAGGCTTATAGCTATGTTAAGAAGTGTATTTTGGAAAACAAGCCACTTACAGAAAGCATAGTTAAAGATTTGCATGAGATGCTTACTGATAACATAATTGCAGGCGGAATATACAGAAATCAGGAAGTACGCATAAGCGGTGCAGGATTTACTCCGCCGGCAGGAAATGATATGTATTTGCAAATCAAAGGCTTTTATGAAGAATTAAAAAATAAGTCCGACTTGAATTCGATAGAGCTTGCCGCGTGGACTCATGCGGAATTTGTAAGAATTCATCCGTTCATTGACGGCAATGGTCGTACAGGCAGGCTGCTTATGAATTATCAACTGCTTTCGCAGGGTTTTTTGCCTGTTTCAATAGCAAAAGAAAACAGAATAGAGTATTATGATGCTCTTGAAGAATATGCAGTAAGAGGTGATTTGAAACCTTTTGCAGATATGATAGCAATTTTAGAAGAACAGCAGCTGGATGAGTATTTGAGGTCTTTACTTAAATTATAGCAGTTAAATGTATTTGGAGAAACAAAATGGCATATTACCCTCGATTAAAGGATTTAAGAGAAGATAACGATTTAACACAGGCGAAAATTGCCGAGCTGTTATTTATTACACAGCAACAGTATTCTTTGTATGAAAACGGTCGTCGTGAAATACCTGTTTGTATGCTTATTAAGCTTGCAGAGTTTTATAAAGTTTCGGTTGATTATATATTAGGTTTAAAAGATGAACAATAAACAAATCCCTGACGAAGCCATCAGGGATTTGTTTATTTAATCTTTGTTGTTTTTCAGATGCTCTTTCAATATCAGGTTAATATATTGAGAAAGAGATCTGTCGTTATTTTCAGCTAATACTTTTACTTTTTGTAAAATATCTTCATCAATTGTTATACTGATTTTTTGTTTAAGCGGACGCATGAATATCACCTCTGTAAAATATTATATCATAAAATAAGATTTTATATTGACATTTCGCCTAAAGTAGTATAAAATAGTATTTAGTAGTATTTTATTGGAGGTGTTAAAAATGGCAGAGTACTGTCTGGATTGTTTTAATCAGTATCTTAGTGATGAAAAGCTTACTGAAAAGGATGTTGTTATGGATGATGATTTATGCGAAGCATGCGGAGGGTGGAAACCTTGTGTTATCAAAATCAAAAAGAAATATATTTTTAAACGAATGATACAAGATATATTAAGAAAATAAAGGCGGTGATTTTATGAAACAGAGAACAAATTCAAATGGGAAAAATCTTATAGGGGAGAGATTAAAAATGTTACGTGCAGAGAAAAAACTCTCTCAGCGTGATTTAGCGAGGGAATTACAGCTTATCGGAATAGATATGGATAAAAATGTCATAACAAGAATTGAAACTAACAAGAGATATGTTGCTGATTTTGAACTGCAGGCTTTAAAAGAGATATTTAATGTGAGTTATGATTATCTGATTGACGGTAAATAATAAAAATCACGCCGATTGACGTGATTTTTTTATGACTGTTGGTGATACATCTGAAATTGCACATTTTATGAAAACGGTATAGGTTTTAATATGTGCAATAACAGGTATGGCTTATATTTTATATGCTTTTTCCGTTGGAATAGCGACTATTATTCCGTTTGCGGCGGAGGTTGTTCCGAATTCTTTATTCACATCTTCCATAATCTGTGCACTTGTTTTTAAAGGGGCAAGGATGCAGAGTATTTCACGGTCGCCATCGACATTATTTTTACTTATATCTGCAAACTGTTCAATATCTGCCAGTCTTCCTTTTATAATGGTTCCGCCCGTAGCACCTGCTTTTCTTGCGATATGCATTACATCATCGGAATACCCTTCGTTGACTGAAATTATAATTAAATTGTTGTGATGTTCGTTTTTCATAGGACCATTTCCTTTTTCTGAATTTTTGTCATTATTAAAGCTCAATATTTCTGTTAAAATTCTGCTCGCGGCTGATACCTTCAATACTATCATAAGTCCGCCGTATTTTGAATGGCTCACAAAGGTTGTTCCGAAGTTTGCCATCATGTCTTTAACTGCATTTTCCGTACCAAGACTTATAATTATATCTTTGTCTTTGGTTCCGAGACCGAATATATCCATCATTTCTGTCGGAGCTGTGCCTGAACCGACACACTGAAAATTGACTTTTATATTTATATTTTCCAGTTCTTTAATGAGCTTTTTTCCAAGGTCACGCTCTACTATTGATAAAAGTATCATAGGTCGTTTATTCATACAGATCTTCCTCCATATCAAAGAATAATATATCATCCTGCATCATACTGATTTCGGTATGGAGCTTTCGGATCATCCTCATTCGCTTTCTTCTTTCATACAATCCTAAAATCTGAATGGTGATAAGAGGTGCCATTGCAATCATTGCAACAATTCCGAAAGCGTCAGTCATAACATTTCCGCCTATGGATTCACACGCACCTACCGCAAAAGGAAGCATAAATGTAGATGTCATAGGTCCGCTCGCAACACCACCGGAGTCGAAGGCAATACCTGTATATAATGTTGGTACAAAAAAGCTTATAATCAGCGATACAGCATACCCGAATATTAAGAACGGGATTATTGGTATTCCTGTAAGGACTCTCAGCATTGAAATGCCAACTGAAACGGAAACACCTATGGAAAGTGCAATACCAACTGATTTTTGTGAGATGGCACCGCTTGTTATTTCGCTTACCTGCCTTTTTAAAGAATGAACCGCCGGCTCGGCAGAAACAACAAAGTATCCCATAAGCATTCCTATCGGTATAAGCATGGTACTGAATGAACTACCGGATATTTTTGCGCCAATCAATCTTCCTGCCGGCATAAATCCCACATTTGCACCTGTTAAAAACAATACTAAACCAATATATGTATATAAAAAACCAACGCACATCCTCAGAACATTGAGTATATGAAATTTTTTCGTGATAAGCTGAAATATTATAAAAAGCAGAACAATTGGCACAAACGCGACCATTATTTCTTTTGCATATATCGGCAGTGCAAGGATAAACTGTCGGAATGCTTCTGTTGTGGTTAATACATTTGTTATTTCATAAGCAGATGTGGTCGGCTGCGGTTTATAAAATATACTCAGTAAAATCACCGAAACGATAGGTCCTATACTGCACAGAGCGACCAATCCGAAGCTGTGTTCTCCGGTATGCTTTCCCTTTTTGCTTGCGGCAAGTCCTGCACCTAAAGCCATTATGAACGGAACTGTAATAGGCCCTGTTGTAACTCCGCCGGAATCAAATGCTGTCGGTACAAATTCTTTCGGTGCAAAAAATGTCATCCCGATGATAAAAACATAGAATATTATGAGCAATGTTCTTAAAGAAAGTTCTTTTTTATTTCTTATAAGGGCAATACTCAGAAAAACCCCGACGCCGACGCCAACACACATAATCAGCATTATATTGGGAATTGTAGGTACCTGCTCGGCTAAAACCTGCAAATCGGGTTCTGATATTGTAATAAAGAAGCCGAGGATAAAGCATATAGCGAGGGGGAATATTATTTTTTTGTTTTTACTTAAGGATTTACCTATTCCGTCCCCTAAGGGTTCCATGGATATTCCCGAACCAACCGTGAAAAAGCTCATTCCTATAATAAGCAAAACTGTTCCGAATAAAAACGTAACAAGTACACCTGTATCAAGTGATATACAGGTGACAGAGAGTATCAGAACTATCAATGCAATTGGCATAACGGAACTGACTGCTTCTTTAAGTGATGAAAAAATATGTGTCATTATTTATTACTCCCCAATAATTTATGTGTTTAGATATGTAATTCTCAGATATTAGTTTTTTATCTCTTGGTAAAAAACGGTATGATTTGACCGAAAGTAAAATCATACCGTTTTTTGGTGGAGCTGAGCTGTATGTGTTGAGTTTCGCATCACGCAAAAATTCAATAAGTCGGTCACCTGACGGACGTATTGTTATGTACTTTAATATTTTTTATATACTTGCCCTCTGCTTCCGGCATCAATAACTGTTATTGTTATAGTTTGATTATCAACAGAATAGATTATTCTAATATCATTAACTCTTAGTCGAAAAATACCATTATGACCTCTCAGTGATTTCACATCGCCTTCCGGCAATTTCATTATAGCTTGTAAAATATGTTTCTGAGTTTCAGGCGGTTGTTTTTCGATGAATTTTCTTGCTCTTTTTAAAATTATTATTTTGTAGTTCATAAACTAAACCCCAACCGGCTCGCAAAATCTTCAAGTGCCATTCCGTCATTTTTTTGAGGGTCAGTATCATTGAGATAATCATTATATAGTTTTTCGCAAAAAGTCATATCAGATGCTTCTTCAACTGCCGCACGGAAATTCTGAAGCATATTTAATACATAGTCAATCTGTGCGTCGGGTAAGGAATTTATAATGTTTATAGCGGTTTCGCGATTAGACATAATATATACCTCCGTTTCAACTTTGCCAAGTGATTTGTATTTTTACATATCAGATAATGAGGATATATAAAATATCCCCATTATCTGATGTTTTTTTCAGTGGTGGAGCTGAGGAGAATTGAACTCCTGTCCGAAAACAAGTCCACCCGAGTTTCTCCGAGTGCAGGTTATGATCAGAATTCCCTTTGAGTCTACCTCATAACCAAGGTTAACTCATCGGTAGCTTTTAATTCATGGCCGGGGGCAAAGCAAACCCCGGCTCACGTTCACCGCTGGGTATGCGCCTCAGTCTGTGCCGCGGTACTCACAGGTGAGACGACACTGCGCTTAGGCAGCGTAAGCTAAATTCTTATTAGCGTTTATTTTTAAAAATTGAGCCGATTAAAGTGGCACTCAACACTACTCGCTTCTCAGGATTCTTCATCCCCGTCGAAACCATTGCAGCCCCGAATATAGTATTAGTATATCACATTTTTTTCGAAAAATCAATAGATTTAAGACTTTTTTGCTGTTAATTTTTTGTGAACGCAAAACATGACAAATTATAGTTTATAGGCGGAGCGCCTCTAAACTATAATAGTGAAATATTTTGCTTTCAGCAAAATGTGAAATTCACACTTCGTGTGAGTGAAATCCACGCAAAGCATGGGTGAAATCTGTCGCTATGCGACAGGTTTCGG
>JAZTZP010000113.1:0-26754 GCA_045637525.1 Clostridia bacterium
CCTCAGTAATATCAATAAACCGTAATAAAGCATCATCATCAGCATAAAGCTCCGATATATACCGAGTCGTTATCTCCTCCACCGTCTCAGAAAAGCCAAGGTCAACCCCAAAGCTTTTAAAATACTCGTGTCTGTCCTTAACAAACTCATTAGCCGACACCCCGGCTTTTCTTGCCATTTCCAAAACGGCAATCCTCTCAAATTCATAGTAAGTCTTAGCCCGCAGCCTCTTCATCCCGGCAGTTATATCACGCGCCATAAGTGTCATATCTTCAGCCGCCATATTCTCCGAAACATTCCCGGCATTTCTGAACATATAAGCGGTAACAGCCCTTCCACCATCTGAAAAAGCCTTTGACAGATCCCCTATTCTTCCGGCCATATCATACCTTTTAACAACAGCCTTCGCAAGTTCTCCCACACCGTTTCCGGAATACTTCTGTGAAAGCGCCGCCACAATACTGTTTCTCACCTCAGGCTTTAAGCTGTCCTCTATAATTTTTATCAAATTTTCATTGACAACTGCCTTATTTTGAGTTATGCTATTATCAGAGGCATTATCGTGTGTAAATGCGTTTTGAACGTCCGGCTTAAACTCCTCAGAAGTATCAGCCACTTGTGCCATCTCTGTATTTGTGGTATTATCAGCAGAAGCATTGCGGCCACCTGTAACCGCTGTCGTATCACTTTCTACATCATTCGTCTGCTGTAATTCCTCATTTTTATATGTAGATATATCCGCAGAATTTTGACTGTCCGTATCAGCCAAAAAATCCGCCTGATCAGATAATGTTTCATTACCCAAGCCACCGTCTACACTGTTATCTGCATTAGCCCGCTCAGACCTTCTATTTATTAATCGATTCTTACCATAATTTATCGCATCACCGCCTCCACCAAGAAATCCAAAAGATAAAGCAGAAGACTTTGCGGTTTCTTCGGCACGTTTACCCATTTCACCCCAACTATATTCCCATTCGCCTTTATCAATTTTGCTTGCTACGTTTGCCCCTGTCATTGTAACACCCTCTTGTACAACTTCCTGAGCAGTTTCATACGCTATATTTATACCTCTCTTTTTAAGATATTGACCTATTTTTTTAGCTGCACCCTCTGTAAGAGCATTTTTATTCAATATTTTAAAAGATTTTATCAATTCATCAGCCTGAATAGTTTCTAATGCAGCATTGGCACCACCAATTAATAACGCAATATTACGAGCCGTCTCATCAGATACTCCATTTTCTTTCATTTCATTATAGGCATGTCCTGCTTCAATTTCAAGATTCGCTGTCGCACTGCCGGCAGCTACACCCAACATAAATGCACCCGGAACTGTTACAACTTCTTCCGGTACCAAAACCTGTGGTCCTACTTGCCCGGCAACAGCAGCCGCTGCCGCCGCTCCTGTACCGGCACCAAGTGACCGTGTGTCAGTCCATTGTTTAAATTGCTGACCTAAGAACTCCATAGCACCCGAAAACATTTGTTCATACCACGTTTCAGGAATAAAAGAATAATCCTCACTTTTTAACTTTTCTTCATAATATTTTTTGCTGTTTTTTTGTCCAAGCATTTCCTTATAGCTTTCTTGTCCATATAAACTTTGAACATATCCTCTTTTTAAGCTATTAATAGTTAAATCCTTAAAATCAGCTTTTCTGGGTTCAGTATATTCAGATATGTTTTTTTCGTCAACAGCTTTAATGTTCTTCTCCGGATTAACCCGATTCTGCCACTCTTTGGAGCCAATTTGCAGGAGGCTCACCGCCCCCTGCTGACCTGCTTTTTCCTTCGGCTCTGACTTTGGTAAAGCCTCCGTCTTTGCCACTTCACCGCGAGCCGGCTCATTATCACCATAACCCGCTTTAACCAAATCAAATCTACCAACGCCCTGATTCTTACGCCTTCTCATAAAATCATCATAAAACCCCGACTCTGCCATTATATCATCCTCCTCCGGTCAGTTATCAGTAAACATCAGTCAGTAATCACTGTTCACTGCTCACTTCCATTATAACACCATTTACTCACAGTTATTGCAAACTTTTAAAAAAAACGAAACTTTTTTAAACATCAACAAAAAAGGCCCCAATACAGCCTAAAAAAGCCATATCAAAGCCCATAAAAGTAACGGGTATTTACTTCTATCGTTTTGCATAAGTATTATATTGAAAGAGTTTAAAACAGTTTTTCTCAAACTCCAGCAAGCCCTCGTCACGCATTTTGCAAAGCTCGTTTGACATAGCGCTTCGGTCAACCGACAGAAAATCCGCAAGTTGCTGACGGTTAAAAGGAATAATGAACTTTGAATTGTTTTGCCGTTTGGCTTCTTCTGATAAATAAGAAATAAGTTTTTCACGCGTAGAACGCTTTGACATATGCCCGAGCTTTTGCACGAGTTTTCTGTTTTTTTCAGAAATTGCAAAAAACATATTTTGCACAACCATAGAATGAAAACGGCATGCCAAATGACAAGTTGTAAGGATTCTCTTTACATCAAACAGAACAATGATACTATCCTCTAAAGCAACAACATCATTAAGAAGCGAGCCGCTCTCAGGCGCAACATAAGCTTCTCCAAACATTTCCCCTACAACTATTTGTCCCAGTATATTGCGGTTCCCCCAATAGTCATCCATTTGAATATGCAGATTACCTTCGCACAAGACAAGAATATCACTCAAATGCTCACCTTGTCTTAACACATATTCGCCTTTTTTGTAACTGCAAAGTCTTGCACCAAGACAAGAAAGCATTGATTCAATTTCATCCTCACCTACTCCGGCAAATATTTGAGTTCTTTTTAATACGGAAATAAATTTTTTCATTTTTCTCACCTTTCGTTGTAAATACAACAGACTTGTTTTAATTATTATACTATAATATACACATAAAGTCAATTAATTTTATGTAAAATTAATTGAGTTATAAAATTGAAACGGAGGAACCGGAATGATTCGAAAAATAATTAAGATTGATGAAGAAAAATGTAACGGTTGCGGCATATGTGTTAATGCCTGTCACGAAGGCGCCATTGAAATGATAAACGGCAAAGCAAAGCTTACCCGCGAGGACTACTGTGACGGTCTTGGAGATTGCCTGCCTACTTGTCCTACCGGTGCTATTACTTTTGAAGAAAGAGAAGCCCCTGCATATGATGAAGCAGCGGTACTTGCTTCCAAACAGAAAAAAGCACCTTTGCCTTGTGGCTGTCCCGGAATGCAATCTAAATCTATCAACCGTGAACATTGTTCTATACCTAATTCTGTACCTGTCACAACAAGTCAGCTTTCACAGTGGCCCGTACAAATCAAACTCGTGCCGATAAACGCACCTTACTTTAACGATGCAAACCTTTTGGTGGCGGCAGATTGTACCGCCTATGCATATGGAAATTTCCATAATGAATTTATCCGCAACCACGTTACACTAATCGGCTGCCCTAAACTTGATGAAGGCAATTATACTGAAAAATTAACTGCTATACTCGAAAATAACAACATAAAAAGTGTAACCGTTGTCCGTATGGAAGTGCCATGCTGCGGAGGTATTGAATATGCGGTAAAAACCGCTCTGCAAACAAGCGGTAAATTTATTCCATGGAGAGTTGTTACTATTTCTACTGATGGAAGAATTATCGAATAGTTTCATAAATAATAAAACTAACCCCCAAAAGAGGCAGCATAGCTATCTATACTGCCTCGTAAAATTTTTCAGGATTTTTCAAATTTCTTTTCCGAAAAAAAACGCCCCAAAAGGACGTTTTAAATTCGTTTATTCTTTTATCATCTCATCAAAAATCCCGTTCATATCGTCGAGCCAGTCGCCTTCAAACAGCTCTATCATGCCGGCATCGCATGCAGCGGCAAGCTTCGGATCCATGGGGAGCTTACCTATTACCTTAAGACCGTTTCTTTCGGCAATATCATCTATATGGCTTTCGCCGAAAATCTTAAGCTCTTTTCCGCAGTCGGGGCATTTAACATAGCTCATGTTCTCAACAAGACCAAGAATAGGAATATTCATCATCTTCGCCATCTTAACAGCCTTTTCAACAATCATTGAAACAAGCTCCTGAGGTGAAGCAACTACTATAATACCGTCTACCGGGATTGACTGAAACACCGTAAGAGGAACGTCTCCCGTACCCGGCGGCATATCTATAAACATAAAATCAACATTTCCCCAAACGACATCAGTCCAGAACTGCTTAACCGTTCCGCCAATAACAGGACCGCGCCAGATAACCGGGTCTGTGTCGTCTTCTAAAAGAAGATTTATCGACATAACGCCTATATCTGTTTTACTCTTAACCGGGAAAATACCCATATCACTTCCCTCGGCTTTTTCCTTTATACCAAACACCTTTGGAATTGACGGACCTGTAATATCGGCATCGAGAATTGCCGTATTATATCCGGCTCTCTGCGACATTACCGCCATAATAGAAGTAACAAGAGACTTTCCGACTCCGCCTTTACCGCTTACAACACCAATTACTTTTTTAACATCAGAAAACTCGTTACAGCTTTCAAACAAACTCTCTTTCTCACCGCAGTTCTGACTGCAGTTTCCACAATCATGATTACAATTTTCGCTCATTTTATAATCATTAACTCCTTTCGCAAAACCTGAAGCTGAAAAATTATCAGCAACACTGCGGGCGTTTTAATTAAGCTCTGTATTCCCCCCGCAAACTATATCTGTACAGAGCATATTATACATCAAAATGCATATTTTGTCAATATATATAATTGACAAAATATGCATTGTATGGCATGATAAAATCAAACAAATTGGGTTGAAATACAGTTTTGACATACTCGTTGACTGTACTCCTTAATATGTTATATAAACAGCATTATCGGAATCGCTCCATCTAACATTGCATCCTGCACACTCAGCTATTGCTCTTACAGGAACTAATGTTCTTCCGGATATTATCTGAGGCGGAACATCGCAATAATATTTTTTCGGTTCCCAGTCCCCCGGAACATAATTGATTATCGGATCATTAATTTGCATTACTATCAGACTGACCTCAGTTCCGTTGGCAAAAACACATTGTGTTTTTTCATCCCACTGAACATCAAAGCCCATAGCCTCAAATATTGCACGCACCGGCACCATAACACGATCATTTATCATAACCGGTGGCTGATCAAATGAAATATATTCATCGTTAACTAAAACAGATATTTCACCGTTGTTCTGATATTCCTCTGACGGAATATCAGCTATTTCTTCTTCATACATCTCTTCCGGCTCAGCTGCGTAGGTTTCTTCATCAGCCTCCGGAGTTACTTCATATACATATTCCGGAACTCCGGGTATAATTGTACCCTCTATTTCCTTTCCATAGTATGATGGTTCATCATAGACGAATTTATCACCCTCGCAATTTTCAAAAGTAATTTCACCATCACCTGCAGTAACAGTTATGTCGCTGTCTCTGACTGTTTTCATTCTTTCCGTTGCTTCCTTATGTCTGCGCTCATCTTCATCGCTCATAATATTTCCCAACTGAATGATTCCCTGCGCAAAATACTGCTGAGTGGATCCTGTCAGAGTTTTTCCATCATACATATACAATTGAGGAGATAGCATCGTAACTGTATTTACTAATACAATGTCTAAATGATTATCCCTTTCATTAATATCCGTAATAAATACCTGTCTGAAAATCAGCCTGTCTTTTTCAATTTTCTTACGCAATGCATTGGGAAAATCCTGTATTAAAAATTTACGGTTTCCTATAATTAAATAATAATTTTCTCCTTCATCATTTTTTTCTAACTCAGTGCTTATAGCCTCTACCTTTCCGTCACCGTTAAGGTCATATTGAAGCTGAGTCCGGGTAAGCTCCTCAAACGTGCTGCTTGCTATACAGCCGTTACCTTCGGCAGATACAGGACAAGCAGGCATCACAGCCAACACCATTTGCAATACAATCAACATACTTAAAAATATTTTTTTCACAATAAATTCCTCCTTTTAAACATAAGCCGTCGCAAAAATATCAACTTTAAATTATATCAAAAAAATCTACAACCGACTAAAAATATTGATATATAAATTATAACATTATTTCCGGAATTTTTCAATACTTTTTTAATAAATAACCTTTACATTAAAATCCCTTTTACATCTCGGGCAGCAGCACACGTGCTTCCCCGGCTTTCTCGGGAGTTTTATGTTCGCCTTACAATAGGGGCATTTTCTGTAAACATGCGTTTTACGGCTTCTCCATTTATCCTTTTGTAAATCTATATAATCGAGTACCTTATCACGGTACTCTAAATATTTCACGTTCTCTTTTTGTCTTATATAAATATCATGGGATATAAATCTTACAACTATTATTATAAGAATAACAACCGACAAAGCATGGATAATATGATTTGCAGTAAGTATTCTCAACACAAAAAGCACTAAACAAACATATATCAGAAACTTTGATAAATCATCTATACCATACCGTCCGCGCATAAACTCACGAAACCTGTCAAATAAATTCATATCATCACCTTGCTTCCAAATTTTATAGTTTATTTAATTATAACCCTTTATTATAAATTTTGCAAGAGCTTTTATAATAAATTAACCGTTTGTTCAAAATTATTTTATCTTTTAGCCCATCAAAACTGATTTTACCGAAAAAATTTTTATCTAAATACCCCTGTTCACATATATTAATTTTATATAAAATGTTAAAAATACAAAAAAACAATTGCAATTTTTTTCGTTTTGTATTATAATAATGCTGAAAGGCTAATATATAATTATTCAGAATAGTTATCAGAGGCTTTTTAGCCCTTATTATTTAATACGAGAAAGGAACTCACACTCATGAATTACAAAGACATTTACAAGCGTTGGTTGGAACGTGTTTCTGATGAGGACGCACAAATACTTAAATCTATAGAAAACAATGAAAAGGAAATAGAAGAAAGCTTCTACCGTGAACTTGAATTTGGTACAGCCGGAATGAGAGGCATTTTAGGTATCGGAACAAACAGAATGAACGTATATAACGTGCGCCGTGCAAGCCAGGGCGTTGCGGAATACGTGTTGTCTAAAGGCGGAGATGCAAAAAATACCGGTGTGCTTATCGGATATGATACACGTAATTTCTCAAAGGTATTCGCAGAAGAAACAGCATGTGTTCTTGCCGCAAATGGCGTAAAGGTTTATCTTTTTGATTCTGTTCATTCAGTGCCTGAGGTTTCTTTCGGAATACGTGAACTTAAAACTGCCGCAGGTGTTGTTATAACTGCAAGCCATAACCCTAAGGAATATAATGGATATAAGGTGTATGGTCCGGACGGCGGTCAGCTTCCGCCGGAGGCAGCTGATGTGGTTGTTTCGGCAATAGATAAGTGTGATGTTTTTGACGGAGTTAAATGCATTTCCATTGACGAAGCAAAAAAATCAGGCCTTTTAGAATATGTCGGCGAAGCACTTAACGAAAGATTTTTAGAAGAAATATCGCATCAACAGCAAAACCCTGAAGCAGTAAAGGCTGTTGCCGATACAATGAAGCTTGTATACACCCCATTCCACGGTACAGGCTCACGCCCCGTTCAGGCAATACTTAAGA
This sequence comes from Clostridia bacterium, assembly GCA_045637525.1. Classification (GTDB taxonomy): domain Bacteria; phylum Bacillota; class Clostridia; order UBA1381; family UBA1381; genus JAZTZP01. Next base: position 7,604 of record JAZTZP010000113.1, read on the forward strand.
AAATGGGCTTTAAAAACGTTATCGTGGTAAAGGAGCAGGACACAGAAGACGGAAACTTCCCGACAGTAAAATCTCCTAATCCGGAGGATAAGGAAGGCTTCCATATCGCAATTTCGCTTGCCGAGGAAAATGATGTTGATATTATAATCGGAACAGACCCGGACTGTGACAGAGTGGGAATAGTAGTACGTGACGCAGATGGCGTTTACAGAACTCTTACCGGAAACCAGACCGGTGCGCTTTTGGTTGAGTATATCCTCACTTCAATGAAGGAAAAGAACACACTCCCCGAAAACGGTGTTATAATTAAAACAATAGTTACAACAGAGCTTGCAGCCGCAATTGCAAAAGCTTACGGCGTGGAAGTAATGAACGTGCTTACAGGCTTTAAGTATATCGGTGAAAAGATGACAGAGTTTGCCGAGACCGGTTCACATCAGTATATATTCGGCTTCGAGGAAAGCTACGGTTATTTAGCCGGAACTCACGCAAGAGACAAAGACGGCGTTGTTGCAACAATGCTTATTGCTGAAATGGCGGCATATTATAAACTTAAGGGCATGACTCCTTATGAAGCTCTTATGAATATATACAAAAAATACGGCTTCTTTGCTGAAAAGACTGTTTCTGTCGTTATGCCCGGTAAAGACGGAATGGAAAAAATGGCGGCGCTCCTTAATTCGCTCCGTTCTAATCCGCCTGCATCAGTATGCGGTATGGACGTTACAGCCATTACAGACTATGAAAAGCAAATCTGTACAGAGGGAGATAACGTTACACCGATAACAGGACTTCCGAAATCAAACGTTTTAAAATACAACTTAAGCGACGGAAAAACATACTTCATAGTACGTCCGTCCGGCACAGAGCCGAAGGTTAAATTCTATCTCGGCACAAACGACGAAAGCTTTGAAAAAGCAAACGCAAAAATCGAAGACGTTTTAGCTGATATTAAAAAACAATTGAATTTATAAATTTTAAGATGCAGCAACGCAGTCTATTACTGCGTTGCTGTTATGCTATTATTTTTAAGGAGATAATTTCAATGAAATACAGAGAAGAAATGAATGATACCGCTGCATATAAAAAACAATATGTTGATGGTATCAATTACGTAATAGAGCAAAGACAAAAGGAGCTTGAAGCTAAAAGAAACGAATATTTTAACGATATTTTTAAAAATCCGGAAAAGTACCGGAATGATTTTAAAACGATGCTTGGCTGGCCGTTGGTAGACTATAAAGCCGACAAACTGCCTGAGGTTACCTCCCAAATGCTCTCAGAAGAGGACGGATACACAATCTACCGTATGCAGTTTGAAATTCTTGACGGGCTTAAAATGACAGGACTTTTCTTCAAAGCTGACGGAGACGATAAAAAACCGCTTGTAATCGCCCAGCACGGCGGACAAGGAACTCCCGAACTCATTTCCGATGTTTACGGTAATACGGCTAATTATAACGATATGTTACATAGAGTAAGAAAATACGGCGTTCATGTTTTTGCGCCTCAGCTCCTTTTATGGCATACCGACTATGAAGTTGAATATGACAGAAAAGCAACCGACGTACGACTTAAAAGAGTAGGAAGCTCCATAACTGCCGTTGAAATTTTCGGAATTACACGTATTCTCGACTATTTTGAAAAAGAAGCTTATGTTTCAACCTTCGGAATGGTAGGCTTATCATACGGCGGTTTTTACACCTTATATACAACAGCCATTGATACACGAATCAAATCGGCAATATCATGTGCCTTTTTCAACAAAAGAGAAGCTAATGATTGCTGGAGCGACTGGACATGGTTTGGCTCAGCTGAAAAATTTGATGACGCAGAAATTGCCTGCCTTGCCTATCCACGTAACTTATGCATTCAGATTGCTGATAATGATGAGCTGTTTGACTGTAAATACGGTATAGAGTCTTTTGAAAGATTAAAGGAAATCTGCAAAAGCGTCGGAACAGACTGGGTAGAATTAATAGTATTTAACGGAGTCCACGAATTTTGCAAGGACGATAAGCCGATTGAGAAACTTATTGAAATGCTTAAATAATTTATATATTTTGATTTTTTTCAAAATTCACTTGACGTTTTTAAAAAAAATTGCGTATAATAATATTGTAGGAAAATCAGAATTTCTGAAAACGCAAGGAGTTATTAATATGTTGGCAGAACTCAGCGGAAGGTCTCAAATTACAATTCCTGCAGAAATTATAAAAAAACTAGAAATAAAAATATATTAGGCGTTTAGAAATTGAGAGCACATCACATTAAGGTGATATGCTCTCGGTTTATTTACGGCAGCTTATATCCTGCTGCAAGATAAATAGAATACCAATCCTCAGCCGAAAGCTCAATATCTGCTGCTTTGGCAATTTCTGCTATTCTTTTTTCATTTATACTGCCGATAATCGGCTGCATCTTTTCCGGCATACGAAGAAGCCAGGCAATGGCTATTCCGGTTTCAGTCACTCCGTATTTTTCCGCCGTTTGAGAAATTTTTTCGTTTAATTTTGCAAACTTCTCATTTCCGATAAACGGACCTTCAAAAAATCCGTATTGAAGCGGAGACCACGGCTGAACGGTAATATCATTCAACCGACAGTAGTCTCTTACATATCCGTCATAATTAACGCCGTCATCATTTCGTAAATTCACGTTTGCGCCGTTGCTTATCATTCCGGCAGATGCAATACTTAATTGCAGCTGATTAATTACAAGCTTTTGCTTAACGTATTTTTTTAAAAGCTCAATTTGTGCCGGACTGTGATTTGATACACCGAACGCCGTCACTTTTCCGCTCTTTTCAAGCATATCAAAAGCTTCTGCAACCTCTTCCGGCTCCATAAGCAAATCAGGACGGTGTAAAAGCAAAACATCAATTTTTTCCACACCGAGCCGCTTCAGTGAATTATCCACAGAACTTATAATATGCTCTTTTGAAAAATCATACATACCCTTTCTTATTCCGCATTTAGTCTGAATAACAATTTTATCCCTCAGATTTTTATTAAGCCCAAGAGCTTTACCGAAAACCGCTTCACACATACCTCCGCCGTAAATATCAGCGTGGTCAAAATAATTATACCCCAATTGGACTGCGTTTGAAATATAACGCTCCGCTTCCCTCTCCGTCATATCAGCAATCCGCATACACCCTAAAGCCACCTGCGAAACCCTTATGTCATTTGAAAAAGTGTTTATATACTTCATTTTTTAATATCCTTTCTATACATTATTTATAGGTTATTCAAAAAGTTGCGTTCACCTCAATATATTTTAACAAAATATTATATAAATATTATAACATTTCATCGTAATAAAGTCAATCATTTTTTACATAAAATATCTCTTAATTTAGGGCATACATCAAAAATGGTATGCCCTTGAAATTAAAGCTATTTACTTATTCGCCTCGATAAATCTGTGCATAATAGCTGCAATCTGCTCTCTTAAGATGTCCTGTTCGGGTGCATATTCGGTCTCAGAATATCCCTTGATAATTCCGTTCTGCTGTCCCCAAACAACAGCCTTTGCATAGTAAGCATCTTCGTCAATGTCGAGGAAAGTTGCTTCCCCTGTAACCTCCGGGTCTCCCTCTGCACGATAGAGAACTGTTTGCGGAACTAATTCCGGTGGTTGCTTTCCGGATGAAAGCATATATCGCTCATAATATGCACTTTCAAGCTGCCTTTCAAGTTCACGAGAAGAGTAATGCTCTTTCGCCGCTAATGCAACATAAAAATCTCGTTCTTCCTTTGTTTTTGATTTTGACATAATAGCAAGATGATTACTCCAACTAATTTGTGTCAACAGTGTTGACACAAATTCATCATCCCTATATGTTTCATAAAATTGCTTCATTCTATACAGTCCACGCCTATTAAAACCTTTTATTGTAGGCACTGTAGCAGATATATAATTTGCAACATCATCAATAACCTTGTCACCATAAAATTCGTATTTTATTATATAAAAAACACTGTTTTCCCAAGGTTTCTACTATGTTAAAAGAGCTATGAGACTTTTTCTCATAACTCCAAAAAAATTGAATTTACATATTTAGTTTTTGTTTTCTTTTTGCTATTATCTAAATCAGCCTTTCTTCCCTCTCCGAAATTAAAAATTTAAACATTGCAAAAGCCCATTTGCTTTTTATCAACAGGCTTTTATTTTTTCTATTTTAAAACTATCTGCATTTCTTTTCCAAGTGAATGTGCAACTTTAACCAGAAAATCCAGCGATGGATTATATGTTCCGCTTTCCAGCCTTGAAATATTGGATTTTTGAGTACCTACCCTAAGTGCTAACTCCTCCTGAGTAATATCCTGCTTTGCACGCTCTTCTATTATCTGTGAAATAATATCATATCTTGGTTTTAATTTTTCATATTCATTCTTAAATTCTTCATCTTTCATAAGTAACTCTTTCATCTCTGAAAATTTAACTCCTGCTTTACTCATTATTTACACCTTCTTTCATAATCTTCTTTATACTTCAGAGCTTTTTCAAGTTCATTTTTTTGTGTTTTATCTGTTTTTTTAGTAAATCCATGTAATAATACAAAGGTATTATTTCTAAAAGTAAAATAAAATATCCTGCTTATATCTGTCGAGAACTTAATTCTAAGCTCAAACAAATCTTTGTATCTTTCTCCCTTAACAGCTTTTGCATACGGCTCTCTTAACTTTGTGCCGTGTCTTTCCAAAAGCTCAATTTCCGAAAACGCTTTTGCTCGCATTTTAGGATTTAATTTCAGCAAATAATCTAAAACAGGTATTTTACCATTTTCTTTTTTATAATATTCCACTTGCCAATTCATCCTGCACCACCAATATATTTATATGTTCTAACCATTTATATGTTATCATATAAGATAACTTTTGTCAAGTTCTTTTTATAATTTTATAACTATTTTTTTATAATACATCAAGTAGCATATCAATCCTGTTGTGAATTTTTTACTATACTATGTTTTTAAGAAAAAAAGACCTCAAGATTTTTTATAATCTTAAGGTCTGTATAACTATTTTTTTGATTTCTTATTTTTACCCTTTTCAGGCTACAGGGCTTCGCCCCAAAACAATATTCCTTATTCCCACTCAATAGTACCAACAGGCTTTGGTGTGAGGTCGAGTAAAACTCGGTTTATTCCTTCTACTTCGTTTGTAATACGTGCTGTGATTTTATGAAGAACTTCGTATGGAATTTCTTCTATTGTGGCGGTCATTGCGTCGGTTGTGTTTACGGCGCGGATTATCGCTGGCCAGCCTTCGTAGCGTTTGTCGTCTCTTACGCCTACACTCTTCATATCAGGAACAGCAATGAAATACTGCCAAACTTTTTTGGAAAGACCGCAAATGTCAAATTCTTCCCGTAGTATTGCGTCAGCCTCACGAAGAGCATGAAGCCTGTCACGTGTTATTGATCCTAAGCATCTTACACCAAGCCCCGGTCCCGGGAATGGCTGACGGTCAACCATGCTTTCGGGAAGTCCCAAAGCCTTACCTACAACACGCACCTCGTCTTTATAAAGAAGCTTTACAGGCTCAACAAGTTCAAATTGCAGATCTTCCGGCAGTCCGCCCACATTATGATGAGCTTTAACGCCGTCGCTCTCGATTATATCAGGATATATAGTACCTTGTGCAAGAAAATCTATGCCGTCGATTTTGCGTGCTTCCTCTTCAAACACACGGATAAATTCTTCGCCGATTATCTTTCTCTTCTTTTCCGGCTCCTCTACATTTTCAAGCTTTCCAAGGAAACGGTCTGTAGCGTCGATATAAATGAGATTGGCATCGAGCTGATTTTTAAATATCTCAATAACCTGTTCCCTTTCGCCTTTACGCATAAGTCCGTGATTTACGTGAACGCACACGAGCTGCTTTCCTATTGCCTTTATAAGCAACGCCGCAACAACTGAGCTGTCAACTCCGCCTGAAAGTGCTAAAAGTACTTTTCTATCGCCAACTTGCGCCTGCACCTCAGCAACCTGCTGCGCAATAAATTCGTCCGCTTGTTCTTTTGTTTGAATACGAGCCATCGTATCAGGTCTTTTGTTGTTATCCATAATAAAATCTCCTGTTCTGCCGCCTGTAAACGGCTGTTTTTTCATTGTACCCTTAATTCATTTTCTTTATTTATTTTAGCACAAAATGATTATCATGTCAATAACAAGCGCAAAAAAAATTTTACCGCCTGTGCAATTTAGTTTGAATAACTAAAATATACAGACGGTATTGTTTATCTTTTTTATATTTTTTGCATTATTAAAACATCACCATGTAACAATCTTATCCACCAGTTCCTGCTGTTCTCCTGCGGTTTTACGGAGATATATTCTTGTCGTTTCGATGCTTTCATGTCCCATAAGATCAGCAAGAAAAGCGATGTCGTTACATTTTTCAAGGAAATTCTTAGCAAATCTGTGACGAAAGGAATGCGGATAAACAACCTTTGGATTAAGACCGTATTTTTTGGCAAAGTGCTTAAGCTGCATGGATATTCCTCTTTGAGTTATCCTCTCGCCGTATTTGTTTAAAAATAAGTAACCGGACGAACGGCCTTGCTTTCCGAGCCATCCCAAAGTCTCATTTTTCAATAGCTTCGGAATATACAGCCGACGCATTTTCCCGCCTTTTGAGTATAAATCAAAGTACCCCGTTTCCACGTGCTCCACTTTTATCTGAATAAGCTCACTTATTCGTGCACCCGTCGCCGCAAGATACCGTACCACAAAATACCACTCTATATTTTCATCATCTATCAACCTGTTTTTCAAAAATCGGTAATCAGCGTCACTTATTACGTTTTCAAGAAAAGTTTTCTGCTGTACCTTTATAGATTTAAGCTTTAAATCCTCATGACCCATAAATTCAAGATACTTATTCATCGCCTGTATGCGCAGGTTTACGGTTTTGGGCTTATATGTATCAATAAGATACGTTTTATAAGTAAGCAGATTTGTTTTTTTTACATCTTCATAATGTCCGTTATACTCCTCCAGTGCACGAAGATATGCCTTTATAGTATTCTCCGCCATATTGTTTTTCCGTAAATACTCCTCAAATTTTTTTCTCATTTTATTCTTTCCTTTCTTTTGTGTTTTTTTGCCTTATAGCCTTATTATTATAACACATAAACTATAATAGCGATATGTCAGCCTGTGGCTGACGCGATATTTGCTTGCCGGCAAGCGATATGTTGACTGAAGTCAACGCGATTGTTCGCCTCCCGCGAACGTTAAGGTACAAAAGCTTTGCTTTTGTTTGATTAAATATTGAAAAAATGCTTTGCATTTTTTCTTCCATAACGTTTGCGAAGCAAACATATCGCGCCGACAGGCATATCGCGTGCGTTAGCACATATCGAAAATCCCGTTAGGGATTTATATCGAGTTTAGCGACTATTCCGGTCGCTAAACTATAATTTGTAATTTTCAAAGAAAAAAATAAATCATTTAAAAACTGTGATATAAAATAGTCGGACTGTTTGCTGTGGTTTGTGTTGCGGTGTGTATGATATGGGGGCACGAATATGACTAAAAACCAATATCACTAAAATACAAAATTGTAAAAAATAAACAAGTTTTTTAAAAAAAATAAGAATAATATTGCAATAGACAAAGGTTTATTGTATAATCAATGTTAGAATTAGCACTTGGTGTTAATATCTGATACTAAATTAACACTGTTATCTTTAGTAGAAGGAGCAAAATCAGTTATGGGGAGTACAGAACAAAAACACCGCCGTCACGAATATATTCTGAAAAAAATAGATGAAAATCCATTTTTGAAGGACAGTGAACTGGCAGAAGAATTTGGGGTGAGCGTGGCTACAATACGCATAGACCGGGCAGAGCTCGGGATATCTCAGTACCGAGACAGAATAAAGGATGCCGCTGAGAATGCTGCGAATAATTCGGTGAATGAGGAAATGTTGGACTTAAATCTTTTTAAAGACGGCATGGCGGTACTGATAACAGATGAAAGTATGGTGTTTGATAATACTGATATTGTGAAAAGCCATCATATATATGCGTTTGCAGAAAAGCTGGCACTCAGTGTAATAGATGCAAATGCCGCTCTTATAAAGGTCGCAAATGTGAAATATATTTGTGCTGTGAAAAGCGGTGAGAAGCTGTTTGCATATTCACGCATGATACGCGCTGAAGGTGGCAGCTATATAGTGCATGTGACGATTAAGGCTAATATGACCGAGGTATTCAGAGGTAAATTCAGCCTGGTTGTGCAGTAGAATCCGGAAAGGAAGATTATTTTTACAAATGAGACTTATAATAGATGCAATGGGCGGAGATAATGCTCCGCAGGCGCCTGTCGGTGCCGGAGTTAAGGCTGTTAATGAACTCGGAATTGAGGTTGTGTTTGCCGGAAAAGAAGATGTAATTAAAAGTGAGCTTTCAAAATATAAATACAACAGCGAAAAAATACGTATAGTGAATGCTGATGAGGTTATAGGCAACGATGAAGAACCGGCAAAGGCTGTACGCAGGAAAAAGAATTCATCTGTTGTTACGGCGGCATACTGTCTTAAAAATGACGAGGGAGATGCAATGCTTTCTATGGGAAGTACCGGTGCTTTACTTGCGGCAGGGCTTTTAGTGGTTGGCAGGATAAAAGGTATTCAAAGACCTTGTCTTGCTACGCTTCTTCCGACGGCGAATGGGCCGAGGATGCTTACGGATGCCGGTGCAAATACAAATTGCAGGCCGGTAAATCTTGTTCAGTTTGCCGTTATGGGAAGCATATATATGTCTGAGGTCATGGGGCTGAGCTCGCCTAAGGTTGGTCTTCTCTCAAACGGAGAAGAGCGCGGAAAAGGCGATTCTCTTACAAAGGAAACATATCCTTGCATGGAAAAAGCCCCGATTAATTTTATCGGAAATGTTGAAGGCCGGGATGTTATGTACGGAACGGCAGATGTTACTGTTTGTGACGGCTTTTCAGGTAATGTTGTGTTAAAAACAATAGAAGGTATGGGCAAGGTTGTAAGCGGAATGATAAAGGATATGTTTTATAAAAACATATTATCAAAAATATCAGCGCTTCTTGTAAGCGACGGGATTAAAGCTTTTAAGAAAAAGATGGATTACCGTGAGTATGGCGGCGCACCGCTTTTAGGGCTTAAAAAGCCGGTTATAAAAGGTCATGGCTCTTCGGATGAAAAGGCGGTGTATTCGGCTATTATTCAGGCAAAGAAATGCGTGGAAGAGAATATAATCGAAAAAACTGCTGAAAGTCTTAAAAAGCTCGGAGAGTTTTGCGAAGACATCGAAAGGAATGAATAAAATGATAAAAACATCAGTTACGGAATTGCTCGGAATTGAATATCCTGTTATTCAGGGTGGTATGGCGTGGGTTGCTACGGCAGAGCTTGCGGCGGCAGTATCTGAGGCGGGTGGTCTCGGACTTATTGCGGCAGGCGGCGCACCGGCAGAGGCCGTAAGAGCGGAAATACATAAAGCTCGTGAGCTTACAGATAAGCCGTTTGGTGTGAACGTAATGCTTATGTCGCCTTATGTTGAGGATATAATGGAAATGCTTACGGAAGAATGTCCGGAGGTTGTTGTGACGGGAGCGGGTAATCCTGCAAAGTATATTCCTGTGCTTAAGGAAAAGGGAATTAAAATTATTCCCGTTATACCGAGTGTTGCTATTGCTCAGAAAATGGAGAAGAGCGGGGCGGACGCGGTTGTTGCTGAGGGTACGGAAGCAGGCGGACATATAGGCGAGATAACAACAATGGCACTTGTACCTCAGATTGCAGATGCAGTAAATATTCCGGTTATTGCGGCCGGTGGTATTGCAGACGGCAGAGGTGTTGCGGCGGCTTTTGCACTGGGTGCGGAGGGCGTACAGGTTGGTACGAGATTTATATGCTCGGATGAATGCCTTGCACATGATAATTATAAAAAAGCGATAATAAAAGCAAAGGACAGAGACGCCGTAGTAACAGGACGCTTGACAGGTGCTCCTGTAAGAGCTTTGAAAAACAAGCTTACAAAAGAATATGAACGTCTTGAAAAAGAAGGAGCTACTTTTGAAGAAATAGAAAACCTTGGTGTGGGCGGACTCCGCCGTGCATTTTTAGAGGGTGACACTGAAACGGGCTCTCTTATGGCAGGACAGAGCGCTGCAATGGTAAAGGATATTAAGCCATGTGCGGAGATTATAAAAGAACTGTTTACAGAGGATGTTTGTGAAATTGCAAAAAAGATCAGAGGTTTAAGAAAATAAAGAGGAGTTAAAAATATGAAGACAGCATTTATTTTTTCGGGTCAGGGTGCTCAGAAGGTTGGAATGGGAAAAGATTTGTATGATAAATACGAGTCGGCAAGAAGGGTGTTTGACGAAGCATCGGAAAGTCTTGGATTTGACATAAAAGAGCTCATATTTGATGGCGATGATGCAGAGCTTATGAAAACAGAAAATACTCAGCCGGCGATTGTTACTATGAGTGCTGCGGCTCTGGCTGTTGCGAAAGAGAAGGGGATTAAAGCAGATGTTGTTGCCGGTCTCAGTCTTGGTGAGTATACGGCTCATATTGCATCGGGCTCGATAGCTTTTTCTGATGCGGTGCGTCTTGTAAAAAAACGCGGTAAGTATATGCAGGAGGAAGTTCCTGAGGGCGTTGGAGCTATGGCGGCAATTTTAGGACTTGACGAAGAAACTATTACTGAATGCTGTAATGAAGCATCAGAGCTTGGTGTGTGTTCGGGAGCGAACTTTAACTGCCCGGGGCAGATTGTGGTTTCGGGCGATGCCCCGGCTGTTGAAAAATGCTGTGAGATTGCAAAGGAAAAGGGTGCGAAAAGAGCAATGCTTCTTCCTGTATCTGCACCATTTCATTGCGCACTGCTTGACGGAGCCGGCGAAAAGTTAGGATATGAGCTTGAAAATGTTAGCTTTTCACAGATGAATATACCTGTAATAACAAATGTTACAGGCGACTATATTAAGAATGAAAGCGAAATAAAAGAGCTTTTGGTAAAGCAGGTATCGTCTTCTGTACTCTGGCAGAAAACTCTCGAAAAAATGGCCGCAGACGGAGTGGACACTTTTATAGAAATCGGGCCGGGTAAAGCACTCAGCGGATTTGTAAAAAAGACGGTTCCGGGAGCTTTGATTTGCAATATTGAGGATGAGGCGTCACTCGAAAAGACGCTTGCGGCACTTTCAGAAAGGAATGATTAATTAATGCTTAGCGGAAAATGCGCATTGGTAACGGGAGCTGGAAGAGGAATAGGAAAAGCTATTGCTTTAAAGCTTGCCGAATATGGTGCGGATATTTGTGTAAATAACTATGGTTTTGAAGAAGAAACCGAAAAAACGGCAGAGATGATAAGAGAGCTCGGCCGGAAGGCAATTTGTGTACAGGCTGACGTATCGGATTATGAGCAGGTGAGCCAAATGATGGATACGGCAGTAAAAGAGCTTGGGAAGATTGATATACTTGTTAATAACGCAGGCGTTACACGTGACAATCTTATGCTTCGTATGACAGAGGCCGATTGGGATTTTGTAATGAATATAAATCTTAAAGGCTCGTATAACTGTACAAAGGCAATTATGCGTCACATGATGAAGCAACGCTCGGGCAGTGTTGTTAATATTGCATCTGTTGTCGGCGTAACAGGAAATGCCGGTCAGGCTAATTATTCGGCTTCAAAGGCAGGCCTTATCGGTCTTACAAAGACTACGGCGAAAGAATTGTCATCAAGAGGCATTCGCTGTAATGCTGTTGCTCCGGGATTTATTGTGTCGGATATGACGGATAAGCTTCCGGATGATGTGAAGGCAAAGTATTATGATTCTATACCGCTCGGAAAGTTCGGAACAGTAGAAAATGTTGCTGATGCGGTTGCATTTTTAGCTTCCGACATGGCAGGCTATATTACAGGTCAGGTTTTAAATATTGACGGCGGTCTGGTAATGTAAATTCGCTATAAACCGGTTTCGGTTTATTATAAATTGTTTTAATTGACTACCGGGAAGGAGGTGTGCGATTATGGAGTTTGATAGAGTTAAAGAGGTCATCGTTGACCAGTTAGGAGTAGACGAGAGCCAGGTAACAATGGATGCGGCTTTTGTTGATGATTTAGGTGCTGATTCTTTGGATATAGTTGAGCTTATAATGGGACTTGAAGCAGAATTTGATATTGAAATCCCGGACGAAGATGCTGAGAAGATCAGTACTGTTGGTGATGCTGTTAATTATATTAAGGACAATGCTTAATCAGCATTTGTTCCGGACATAGGGGAATGCCGGGTATATCCGGTATTTCCCCAAAAACAGCATGGTGAAGAATTGAAAACGGAGGTTATCATGAAACGAGTTGTAGTTACCGGTATAGGTGTTGTATCACCGGTTGGAAATACAAAAATTGACTTTTGGGAGTCTATAAAAAACGGAGTCTGCGGTGTCGGACCTATAACTAAGTTTGATATTGAGAATTTTAAGTGTAAGATAGCGGCAGAGGTAAAGGATTTTGATATTCTTGCTTATACCGATAAAAAAGAAGCTAAGAAGATGGATTTGTATACACAGTTTGCATATGCGGCTGCTTTGGATGCATTTTCGGACAGCGGAATAAATATGGAAGATGAGGACCCATGGCGCGTGGGAATTATAACAGGTGCAGGTATCGGCGGAATACAGACGTTTGAGGATCAGCATGAGGTTTTAATGAAAGGCGGTCCGGGACGTGTCAGCCCGTTCTTTATTCCTATGCTTATTTCAAATATAGCTGCATCGTATATTGCTATAAAGACCGGTGCACGCGGAATAAATGAAAATATTGTTACGGCTTGTGCATCAGGCACTAATGCTATTGGTACGGCTTTTCGTGAGATCCAGTACGGAACGAATGATGTTATCATAGCAGGCGGAGCAGAAGCTGCAATAACTCCTATTGCAAATGCGGCGTTTTCTAATATGAAGGCGTTGTCACTAAGAAATGACGATCCCGCAACTGCTTCAAGACCTTTTGATGCAGAGCGTGACGGATTTGTTATGGGCGAGGGTGCAGGCTTTTTAGTTCTTGAAGAGCTTGAACACGCAAAGGCAAGAGGTGCAAATATTATTTGTGAAATGGTAGGATATGGCGCAACAGATGATGCTTATCATATTACAAGTCCTATTCCGGGAGGAAAAGGCGGAGCGAAGGCAATGGAATTTGCGATAAAAGACGCGGGTGTTACACCGGCGGATATAACTTATATAAACGCTCACGGAACAAGCACAAAATATAATGATTTATTTGAAACTCAGGCTATAAAGGAAGTGTTTGGCGAGAGTGCGAAGACGGTTGCGGTAAGCTCGACAAAATCCATGACAGGGCATTTGCTTGGTGGCGCTGGTGGTGTTGAGGCAATAGTATGTGCTATGGCAATCAAGGATGATTTTATACCGCCGACAATAAATTATAAAAATCCTGATCCGGAGTGCGATCTTGATATAGTTCCGAACACAGGCAGAAGCTGTACGGTGAACTATGCTATGTCTAATTCTCTCGGATTCGGCGGACACAATGCAACTGTTGTATTTAAAAAATACGAAGGTTAAACTGACAGATACTGTCATAAGCTTATATGCTTGTGGCAGTATCTGAGTTTAATATATTAAGATAGAAAAACCGGTTTTGGCTTTATTTATCGATTTTGATTTATGAGAGGTTGGTGAAACAAAATGAAAAAAACTGAGGAAAAACTCGGATATTTATTTAAGTATGAGGAATATTTTGAGGCTGCACTTGTTCATAGCTCTTATGCAAATGAGCATCATATGAAAAGCAATGAACGCCTGGAATTTTTGGGAGATTCGGTTTTAAGTATTATTGTAAGCGATTATTTGTATCGTAAATTGCCTGATATAAATGAGGGTGAGCTTACGAAAATAAGGGCATCTGTAATATGCGAGGAATCTTTAGCGAAGCTGGCTAAAAAAATACACCTTGGGGATATGCTGTATCTCGGTAACGGTGAGCTGCAATCGGGTGGCAGAAAAAGACAGTCGATAATATCGGATGCTTTTGAGGCGGTGTTGGGTGCGATATACCTTGACAGCGGTTTGGAGCCGGCAAGGAGATGGTTTTTAAATCTTGCGGAATCTGAGCTTAAAAAAGCTATAAAATCAAGAGATCTTAATGATTATAAAACAAAATTGCAGGAATTTGTGCAAAAAGAAAAGCTTGGATATATCAGATATATGCTTGTTGAAAAAAGCGGGCCGGAGCATCAGATGCATTTTGTGATGCGTGCATATCTGAGAGAATGTCCGATGGGAATCGGCGAAGGAAACAGCAAAAAAGAGGCTGAACAACAAGCGGCTAAGAAAACTTTGGAGACTTTAAAAAATGAGATGTTATAATATACCCGTTTTTGTACCGCACAAGGGATGTCCGCATGATTGTGTTTTTTGTAATCAGCGGCGGATTACCGGTTTTTCTGATGAAGTGAGTGCGGACTATGTGAGGGATATTACACAACAGTATCTGAAGTCTTTTAAAGAAACCGAAAGAAGAGTTGAGATTGCGTTTTTCGGCGGCAGCTTTACTGCTGTTCCGGTTAAACAGCAAAATGAGCTTTTAGAAGCGGCAAATGAGTATATAAAAGCCGGATTGGTTGATGGTATACGTGTTTCAACGAGACCTGATGCGATAGATCCGGATATACTTGATAATCTTCTAAGATACGGTGTTACAACGATAGAGCTCGGAATACAGTCTATGTGTGATGATGTTCTTTTAAAGTCTAACCGCGGGTATTTTAGCGATGTTGTTGAAAAAAGTGTCGGACTGATACGTGAATATCCGTTTAAGCTTGGATTACAGATGATGACGGGACTTCCGGGAGATACTTTTGAAAAGTCAGTTTATACGGGTAAACGCATCAAAGAGCTTAAGCCGGATTTTGTGAGGATATATCCGACGCTTGTTGTAAAGGATACGGCGCTTTGTGATATGTATATGGACGGAGAGTATAATCCGCAGACTGTTGAAGAGGCGGTGGAATTATGCACTGTGTTAAAAACTGAGTTTTTAAATGCAGGAATTAATGTAATACGTGTGTCGCTTCAGACGACTGAGGAAATATCGCCGGGAGCGTCGGTTGTTGCAGGGCCGTTTAACAGTGCCTTTGGCGAATTGGTTGATAATGCAATTTACTATAAAAAAATAGTTGAATACATCACGCACGCAAGATCGGGAATTCTTGAAATTGACGTGAATGAGCGTGAGGTTTCAAAGGCAGTGGGAAACGGAAAAATTAACATACGGAAATTGTATGAAAAATACGGAATTGTCCTTAAGGTGCATGGAAAAAGTGATGTGCTAAAAGGGCAAGTCAAAATTACGGAGGTGAGTTAAGTTTGCTTTTAAAAAGACTTGAATTACAAGGATTTAAGTCATTTGCGGATAAAACCGTACTTGAGTTTGGTGAAGGTGTAACAGCTGTTGTAGGACCTAACGGAAGCGGAAAGAGTAATATTTCAGACGCTATACGTTGGGTTATGGGCGAGATGAGTGCAAAGTCTTTGCGTGGTTCTAACATGCAGGACGTAATATTTTCAGGAACTGAAAAAAGAAAACCTCTGAACTATGCAGAGGTTAGTTTGGTTTTAGATAATTCCGATCATATATTCCCGGTAGACTATGACGAGGTTATGGTAACACGTCGTGTTTTTCGTTCGGGTGAGACTGCGTATCAGATAAACAGAGTAAATTGTCGTTTGAAAGATATTCATGAGATTTTTATGGATACGGGACTTGGTCGTGACGGATATTCAATAATCGGTCAGGGAAATGTAGCACAGATTTTATCAACAAAAGCTGAGGACAGACGTAATCTTTTTGAAGAGGCGGCAGGCGTTTCTAAATATAAATATAAAAAAGAAGAGGCTGTCAGGAAGCTTAAAGCAACAGAAGAGAACCTTGTTCGTATAAAGGATATTACGGCGGAGCTTGAAACACAGCTCGGACCGCTTCGTTCACAGTCGGAAAAGGCAAGAAAATATCTTGTTTTATATGATGAATTTAAGGATCTTGATATTAATCTTTCGATGATTTCGCTTGATAAGAATTCGGAAGAGTCGGCAAAGGCAGAGGAAATATACAAAAACGTATCGGATGAGCTTGCCGGGATGCGTGAGCAGGAGTCCGAGACGGAGGCCGAGATTTCAAGATTATACGAAAAGAGCACTCAAAAAGACAATGAGCTTAGAGATAAAAATGCTAACAATATCGAAAACAGCTCAAAAATAATGACTTTAAAAAATGAAATTGCAATTTCTGAAAACGATATAAAGAATAATAAATCGGCTGTTGAAAGACTTGACAGTGAAATAAGCAAGATACAGGCGGAAAATGAAAGCAAAAGGGCAAGAATAGGCGAGATTCGTAATGAAAAGCTCGGACTGATTTCAAAGCTTGCTGAGCTTGAGGCTGAATTTGAAAAAATAAAATCGGGTGATTCTGATTTTGCAAAAGAGCAGATGCAGGCGGAAAACGAACTTTTATTTATTCGTCGTTCGGTTTCGGAAAAGGAGAACAGTATTGCGGCCGGCAGAGAAAAAATCAGCGGTATAGACGCTTTGAGGGAAACATTCCTCAGTCGCCGTAATGATATTGAAAATGAGATTGAAAACTTTACTGAGGATATAAAGAATATTAAAACTCAGATAGAGGAAAACGAAAAGGCGATAGCTGAAAAGCGTGCGAAGCTTGAAAGACTTAGCGAGATAGTGTCTAAATCAGAGTCGGAGCTTCAAAAATATACTGATGAAGGCATAAGACTTACCGAAGAAATTAACAGTCTGAAGGTTGAATATAATTCGAAGTCTTCAAGATACAAGATGTATTCGGATATGGAAAACGAGTATGACGGATATGCGAGAAGCGTAAAAGCTGTTCTCCGTGCCGAAGAACTCAGACGATGCAGTATATACGGAACTGTTGCAGGGCTTATTGATGTTAAAAAGGAATATGCTGTAGCAATAGAAACCGCTCTCGGCGGAGCGATGCAAAACATAATCGTTGAAACAGAAGAAGATGCAAAGGCCGCTATTTCATATCTTAAGCGCGAACACGTGGGACGTGCGACGTTCCTTCCTGTATCGTCGGTTAAAGGTCGCAGACTTGACAATGTATCTGAGGTTTCAAAAGAGCCGGGATATATCGGAATAGGCTCGGATCTTATTAGCTTTAATTCTAAATATGACGGTATAATGAATTCGCTTTTAGGCAGGGTTGTTATAGTTGATAATATTGACAGCGGAATAGCGATAAGCCGTAAATACGGATATAAGTTTAAGACGGTAACCTTAGAGGGTGATGTTTTAAACAGCGGTGGTGCTATGTCGGGCGGTAGTGCAAATAAGACTTCCGGATTTTTGTCAAGAGCGGCTGAGATAAAAACTTTGAAAAGTGAGCTCGGCGTTTTAAAGACTGCTCTTGAGAAAAAGACTGAGGAATATAAAAAGAACGAAGAAAATGTATCAAGTGTAAAGGCTCGTATAGAGGCGTATATGCCTAATTTGCGTGAGTATGAGAATGAGATTATACGTCTTGAAAACTCGGTTATTCACCTGAAAAAATCTGCTGAGGGCGGAGATGACACGAAGGGGGCATATCAGTCAGAGCTTAGTCGTATAAATGAACAGTTAGAGGCTACTTCCGATGATACTGTGAGAATACTTAGTGAAATAAGAAAGTATGAATCGGAGAAAAAGGAGCTTGAAGTGCAGATTGGCGAAACAGAAGAACGCATAGAAAAGCTTAAAAAGCTTCGTGAAGACGGCAGTGGCGCTATAATGGAATACACTCTTAATATCTCAGGTCTCAAAAGAGATATTACCGATGCTGATAATTCTGTTTCCATGCTTGAGAAGGAAATAGAGCTTGGCGAGGAACAGATTAAGTCAAAAGAAAACGACAAGCTGTATACCGAGGAAAAGACGGAGTCTTTAGAAAAGTGTATAGTATCAAAGCATGAGAGCATAAAAGAGCTTGAAGAATTATCTGAAGAAATTGCACGTCAGATAAAGGCTATTGAACAGCAAAAAGAGGCTATTGTGCGAAGCCTTAAGGAGTTCCAGAGCTCAAACAAAGCACTTACGGACAAGCTTTTACAGCTTCAACAGGAGCTTAGCCGTGCTGAGGCAAGGCTTGCAAAGCTTGAGAATGACAAGGAAAACATTTTAAACAGACTTTGGGATGATTATGAGCTTTCATACTCTGATGCACTTGAAATCCGTAAGCCTGTTGAGGATGAAAAGGAATCACAGAAACGACTTTTGGAGCTTAAATCAAAGATTAAAGCTTTAGGCAGTGTTAATATGGATTCTATCGAAGAATACAAGTCAGTATCCGAAAGATTTGAGTTTTTATCGGAGCAAAGAGATGACCTTGAAAAGTCCGAAGAAAATCTTAATAAGATTATAAAATCTATGGAAGAACTCATGGAGCATCATTTTGAAGAACAGTTTACACAGATAAATGAAAGCTTCGGAATTGTTTTCAAAGAGCTTTTCGGAGGCGGAAGAGGACGCTTGTATTTACAGGACCCAGACAATATCTTAGAGAGCGGAATAGAAATTGAGGTACAGCTCCCGGGAAAAGGACTTCAGAATATTAATCTGTATTCCGGAGGCGAGCGTTCGTTTATTGCTATTGCACTTTTATTCGCTATCTTAAGAGTAAAACCGGCACCGTTTTGTATACTTGACGAGATAGATGCGGCTCTTGATGACGTAAACGTATCAAGGTTTGCGACGTATCTGAAAAATTATCTCGAACAGTCGCAGTTTATTGTAATAACTCACAGAAGAGGTACGATGGAAGCGGCGAACATAATGTATGGTGTAACGATGCAGGAAAAAGGCGTTTCAAAACTGTTGTCGCTCCATATTGATGACATAGAGGAGTACGGGACATAATAAAGGCAATACTGTCAACTTAACGTTTACAGTATTGCAGTGAAATATTTTACCTGCGGTAAAATGTGAAATTCACACATTTTGTGTGAGTGAAATTCACGCTTCGCGTGGGTGAAATCTGTCGCATAGCGACAGGTTTTGGTAGAAATCGCAAGCGATTTCAAATTTAAATTTCTTAAGTTGACAGTATTGCTTTA
>JAZTZP010000114.1:0-1702 GCA_045637525.1 Clostridia bacterium
GGCGAATTCGCCGCAAATTTCACTCGCATTTATGCGAATTTCACCCAACCATATGGTTGGATTTCACTTTTTGCCTGTGGCAAAAAATTTCACTGTAAATTATAGTTTAGCACCGCTAAACTATAATTTACCTATATTTCCTTAAGCGATGCCAGAACTCCGGCAATTCCCTGAAGATTTGACGGAATAATTATCTTCGTCGCCTGACCGTCCGCAACCTTCTCTAAGCTTTCCAAAGCCTTTATTGTAAGAACCTTCTCCGTCGGAGCTGCTTCGTTTATCTTTTTAATACCCTCAGCAACGGCAGTCTGAACCGATAAGATAGCCTCAGCCTCACCCTCTGCCTCTCTTATGGCAGCCTGCTTCTTAGCCTCGGCACGAAGTATCGCAGATTCCTTCTCACCTTCAGCAATGAGTATTGCCGCTTTCTTCTCACCCTCTGCCTTTAATATAGCCTCTCGTCTTTCACGCTCCGCTTTCATCTGCTTTTCCATCGCATCCTGGATTTCAGACGGCGGAACAATATTTTTCAGCTCAACACGGTTTATCTTTATTCCCCACGGATCGGTAGCTTCGTCAAGAATAGAACGCATTTTTGTATTTACGGTATCTCTCGATGTAAGCGTTTCATCAAGCTCTAAATCACCGATAATATTTCTCAGAGTTGTTGCCGTAAGATTTTCAATCGCCATCATAGGCCTCTCAACACCGTATGCAAACAGCTTCGGATCTGTTATCTGATAATATACAACCGTATCAATCTGCATCGTAACATTATCCTTTGTAATAACAGGCTGCGGCGGAAAATCCACAACGTGTTCTTTTAAATTAACCTTCTTTGAAATCTTGTCTATAAACGGTATTTTAATATGAATACCAACCCCCCAGGTTTCATTGTATCCGCCTAAACGCTCTATTATATACGCATGAGCCTGAGGCACTATCTTTATATTCGCTATAACCAGTATAAGTGCTACTACTACCAGAGTCATTATAAGTTCCATAAATAATCAATCCTTTCTTTCCACTAAAAGCTTAACGCCTTCAATTCCTTTAATTACAACCTGTTCACCTTCACCAATAACCGCATCGTCACCGCTCCTCGCAGACCACACAGCACCGTCAACCTTAACCTGACCTTTAGCGCTTGTGTTTTCCACAGTCTCAATGACAACCCCGGTACGACCCTCAAACCGATCTGCATTTGTTTTTTCATGAGGCTTATTTTTAATCAGTTTTCTTACAAACGGCCTCGTTATAAGAAGTGCCGCAAGCGATACCGCAATAAATATTGTAAACTGCATCATAACGTCCGCTCCGGCCATGCTTGATATCATGCCTGCAATACAACCGAGAGCAAACCATATGCAGATAAACTGATAAGTAACGCCTTCAACAATTAAAAATGCAACAACACCAACAAGCCACAACCAACCATAATCCATAAAAACCCCTCCTTCCCGGATTTAAACACAAATCCCTATTACTATTTTATCATAATTTTATGCACCATGTCAACTATTTTTTCAAAAATATATTGATTTTTTTATTGGAAAATGATATAATATAAATTATAGTTTATAGGCTGTTCGCCTCTAAACTATAATAGTGAAATATTTTGCTTTCAGCAAAATGTGAAATTCACACTTCGTGTGAGTGAAATCCATGCAAAGCATGGGTGAAATCTGTCGCTATGCGACAG
>JAZTZP010000115.1:0-10284 GCA_045637525.1 Clostridia bacterium
ATTAATCAACAGTAGTCACAGAAAGTTTGCTTTGCCGGATCTTAGTGGAGGCAAGCGGATAAGTGCGCTGACGAAGTCACTAGCACCCGCTTGCCGTTTACCGCCGGTTTGCTGCTATGCTGTTCCGACTCAATAAAAAAACTTGCGCGGCTTTGCTCTTTGCCGCGCGGCTGAGCGCACGGAGGGGATCCAAGGGGGCGAGTCAAGCCCCTTTGGGGTTTTGGTGCCGCTTTTGACGTAAAAGCGGCGTGTGCTTGCGCAATTTGATAAGTAATCGCTATAATATTGAGAAAGCATAAAAACTACAAACTAAAAAAAGAGCTACGGGGAAAACTCCCCGATAAACTCTAAGTAATCGCTATAATATATAGAAAACATAAAAATTACAAATTCAAAAAATGAACTATGTTAAAAACTCAAAATTTGCCTATAATCAAATCGAACAAATCGCATAAAACCGATATTTGTCATAACAATACATTACCCATCATCCCGAAGCTGCAACAACACATCCTTAAGCTTCTGCGGCATTTGCGGAATTAAAACAGCCGCATTTTCAAGAATAGAAATCCCCTCATTTGCTATGTAAAACATTATCACAATCTCACGAATCGGAATTGCATCATTTGTAATCAGCTGAAGCACGTTTGAAACCGCAATAATAACAAGAATAGTTATCTTTTTAAGAAGCCCCTTAAAGCATATCTCAGACGACAAAGTCCTTGTATATATCCCTTTAATAATACCTGTCACATAATCAAATATAATAAACATTATAAGCGCCCATAAAATCCTGTCCCAACCGCCGAGAATATAAACAAACGCCCCGCCGACAGTCCCGACAGCAACCGAAAACCAGTTAAACATTCTTTCCATATTCTTTTCCTCCTATCCTTTCATTTTAGACAAAATCGTCCCCAAAATCCCAAAAGTAACCGGCTCACCCTGGTTATGCACGTCCGATAATTCGCAGGCACTATGCAGATAATCACTGCCATCATTTTTCCATGCCTCTTCCTTTCGTGCTTTGATTACCGCCTCAAGCGCATCCTTCACCCTATCTTCTCCATACTTGTCCGTCAATTCCTTAATAACCGACATCTCATCTTCCTCCTCACATATAGCTTTTTTAAAATTCTTCCATAATCCGTTATTATCCCCCGTCATAGGCTTCGGGCACTCTTTCCCGGTAACATCCCAGTGCCTTATAACATTCTCCGCCGGAATATTATACACATCCATCAAATGCTTAACAAGCCCAACACATTTATCAATCGTGCCTTGTTTCACATTTCCTTCTTTGTCCCACAAACACATCTCAACGCCGACAGAATTACTGTTAGTGCAAAGCTTATACCAGTCATGCCCCGAATTACCCTGCAATCCGCCTCCGCAATGCCACGCAACATCAGCAACCGGCACACTCGAATAAATATCATTTTCATCAACAAAGAAATGCGCCGAAGCCTTAACAACATTATTTGCAAAATACTTCACATTATTAATCGCCGTATCACCTTTGTTCGCCGTATAATGAATTACGATATACTTTATATCACCGCTCCGTCCTTTGGCATAATTAGACGGATCAGGCTTTAACCCTGTTTTAATTTCCATAAAATAACCTCACTTTCTGATTTTTTCTTAAAAAGCTCTTGACAAATCAGAAAATGAGGTGTATAATAGAAACAGAAAAAGGCAAGACCTCAGACGGTTGTGCCGATGAATATGATTATTTTGAAATAACCGTTTTCAATTGGCGTTGTGGCGGTTATTTCGCATTTTCAGCAAAAGTCACAAGTATAACAAAAACAAGAATAATAATTCTGATTATGTATTTTCTCATAACTACCACCTCCTTCCGGAGCGTGGCACAACCGCCGGTGTAATCACCGTTAAGAAATCTTACCTTTTCCCGTCGAAATTCTTCGACTTTTTTATTATACACTGTTTTCCCGAAAAAAGCAAGACCTTTTTACATATTTTTACTTTTTACTTTGATGTTCATATAGCTGTATTGGCATTTGATTTAAGCCTCCACTTCTTCTATGTAGAAGCTGTCTTTTAACATATAGCTGGTGGTTCCGTATCCGTTATAACAACCGATTCCGATTTTTATAATATCGACGGTAGGTGTGATTTGTACATATCCCGAAACTGGCTTATGTGTGGAAGTACCGCCCGACCAATTGAAGAAGAGGTGAGTACGATCGTCCTGCCAAGTGGATTTTTTTATCGAATTTTCACCGTTGACATCTAAATACGATACCAGTGTTCTATTAGCCGTAGTAGTATCGTTCGTATATTTTATAAATCGACCACCAATCTTATATGTTTTACCGGCTTTTAATCTTACATCGGCGACAAATGATATTTTCGACTGGTCAAATATCCAGGGAGTACCCGAGGACGAATAACCACTAAGACTATAACATTCATATGTAACACCATCTGATGCAGTTTTATTTACAATACGACTTTTTATAATGGTATACAGCTTCTCATCCCAATCCATACTCGCGAACATAGCCGCTAATTGCCGAATTACACTCATATTGCATAACCTCCTACGCTCACGCTAACACCTCGCCCATCCGAATGGAATATCATTGTGTAGTAAGTATTAGGCTGAGGATTAAATCCACCGTTTTCATCAACATCTTTTCCCATAAAATAAGTATCGAAAGAAAATCCCATTGTAGGTGGAGTTGTACCGGACCAGAAATTAACTACAGCATATTGGCCATCATAAAGGTTGTTGAGATCAACAGATAAATACGTAAGATTATCACTGTCTTCATCATTCTTTATTATGTATTCAATGTTGCCATTCAGGGTATCTATGAAAGCACACCCGGGATCATATTCGGTATCGACTTCGATATGTACGGTCTTCCATTTATCCTCTTTATCTTTGAGTTCATCTTTCGTTGCGTGTTTCTCAACGACGTTCATAAATGCCAGTTTTTCGTTGCTATTATACACAACATAGCTGACAGTATAGTCTTCATGCACACTCTCATCAATCGGATCACCTGACATAAACCTTACTGCATTTTCATCAGCGTATACCGCATAATATAAATGATTACTATAGCGACATCGAACTATCATACCATCTTCAAACGCTTTTCGCACTTCATCAAAACTATGACTCATACCGAACAATGTTTGCTGCAGGTCTAAAACATTTGAAACAGCTCCGCCACCACCACCATTTCCCTCAAGCTCCGAAATCCTTTCTTCATATTTGTCAACCCTGTCAGATAAATCATCCACATCCGCTTTATCTGCCTTATTTTTAATAGCATTCTTCATTTCCGGCAAATCATAATTTTCCCCAATCTTCTGAGCAATCGAATCCTGAACCTCTTCGACAATCTCATTCAATATACTTTTCGTCTTTGAAACATTTCCATGTACACTCATTTTTCACTCCTCCTTAAAACATAATAACATTAATATTAACCCTTTTAGGTTCATCCGCCGAATTAACAGCAACAATCCAGTTAACGGTCTTATTAACATCTTCATGTGGTATAATCTGTTGCCAGACAGCATTCTCATCATCAGGCTTTTGCGCAAGCGTCGCATAAAGTGTTACACCGTCCTCATAGCAAAACCCGATGTCATTAACTCCACGCCGGTTAGAAGTCCTCGGCGGCATATCCAGAAGCATGAGCTGCCCCGGCTCAATCACACCGTCACAAAAATAAGCAAACCCATTGCCATCTTTTCTGAACTGTCCTATCTTCTTCCCGGAATATGTAACTCCGTCAATCTTAATCTCCATTACCTCACACCTCCGAAACCGTCTTTGTTAAGAGTACCGCACATCTGCTCGCAAGCGTTTCCTCGTTAAACGAAATAGAAACATTTGAAACACCCGTATATCCGCCAAATACCACCTGTCGGACTATGCCCTGCTCATCTTCTGCAAACGCCGTTATTTCACTGATATTATCTTCAGTAAAAGCAGTGTCAACCTCATCCGAAGAAATAGTGTCGGTAATAACAAACCTCAAATTCCACATCGTGCTGTTATCACTCATCCCAACCCTTTCTTCACGAAGCACAGAAGCCGCATAGGTCTTTCCGTCTTTTAATTTAATAAACATAATCTATATCCTCCTCACGTTAAATTTTCAATTACAGCGTTAAGTTCATTAACAATAACATTTATGTTGTTTTTTGCCGGATCCTCCGCTGCAGTGTCAGCGGTAATATCATCCCCGGTAAAAACCGCAGGAATATAGCTCCCGACATTATCGCCGGTCATCTGTATTCCCATTCTTGCCTGATTATACATATCGGCAGTAAAATCTGCTCCGCTAACCGGAACGGTATATGTAATATCGCCCCTGCCGGCATATAATAAAGTCTGACGAATACGTTCCATAAACGACTCCCATTCCCCGGCAGTCAGATTAAAGCCTCCGCCCTTTTCTTTCGGATAAGTCCACGAAAATGCTTCAGGCTTCGCCACCGAAACAGTCGCATAAGCATATGCACTTGCGCTGACTACCTCCTCGTCATTTTCTTCATCATACAGCATAGTCCACGCCTCCACAAAATACTCATTTGCCGGAAGCTCCAACTCCA
This sequence comes from Clostridia bacterium, assembly GCA_045637525.1. Classification (GTDB taxonomy): domain Bacteria; phylum Bacillota; class Clostridia; order UBA1381; family UBA1381; genus JAZTZP01. The sequence continues at coordinate 4,603 of JAZTZP010000115.1, forward strand.
TACTGTAAACACTTTCTTCTTTTGAATACTTAAACAACCGATAAAAGCTGTTATCATTCCGGCTCATAACCCTGATATAAACATAATCATAGTTTTCGCCGTTATAAAAATCAAGTGATGTGTCAAAGCTCCACCCAATGCTCAGCTTACCCGCAGCTTCGGAACTAACCGTCAGTGTCGGCATCTGTGGCCGTGTATACGCTCTTAAATACGCAGCTTCACTACCGTTCCCCGAATCATCATACTGAAAAACTTCAATCGTATACAGCGTTCCGTATTTCAGTATCGACCGTCCCGATGCGTTAGTATATGTTCCGGCAGAAAGCACCGCCGGGAGCTCACCGTCAAAATCAACCGCAAACTGATACCTGTCGGATGTAAAAACCTTATAAGACCCGTATTCATTATGCTGATCCCAATAAATATAAAATTCAGGATTTTCGGAAGGTGGAAGCTCTCTTTCAATCCTGAGATTTGCCGGAGGTGTCAAAGGTGTAACCTCAACAAATTCCACCGATACAGTACCGGAAGAATAAAGCATATGATTGCAATATCCGTCAACATAAATATCCCACTTGCAATGTCCATACTCCGACAAATCAAATGTCTTAATAAATACTACTGCCCGATCTGTTACGTTATCCACACTCCTCGTTGTTACACCGCCATCGGTTACATTTTCAAAGTAAACAGTAAATCCGTCAAACACAACATTCGTTTCCCAGTGAAGAGTAAGAGTCATATCGTCATTACTCAGCACAGCCGCCCTTATATTAAATATCTGAGGCGCAGATGCCGACGGTGTAACGAATGTATCAGCCGAACCTGATATTAATATCCCACGTTCGTTATACACACGCCATACAACATAGTACTCTGTGTCATAGCCTAAGTGTGAAACAGCTATCTCACCGCCGGAATCGGGCGCACCTTCTATTGTCGATTCGAGCTGTATAACATATTCGCCATCCAATCCACTGCCTTTATATATCGTATAAACTACAACTCTGTCGCCGTCAGCCTCATAATCCCATGAAATGTCCAGTCCTGTCAGCCGTATAGTTGTTTTCACACCATCAAAGCTTACATCCAAACTTGCCAAATTCAATCACCTACCCAAACACCGCAACCGTTGATAAACCCGTAACCTCAGCTGATGAAAAATTCCACTTTCCTTCAGGATAAAAATCACCTGTTTCATACGAACCCACATATCCGATCTGCACACCGTTAAGCCATACCGAAACATTGTCAATACCGTCAAAAACCCTGAAAAGATTTTTACCGTCCGAAACTCTGTAATAGGTTAAATCCGAAAGAGGAGTCCCTTCGTCCTCATATCCTAAAACAAGCTTACCCCTTTCTCCGGCATCATATATTGTGCTGCCGTAAATATTACCGCCAACATATGTATTACCATTAATTTCAACATCACCTTCAAGCCGAAACCCGTCTTTTGTCTGAGTAAATGTGCTCTTAACAAATTCGTCTTCGGTTTCCTCCCACTCTTCGCTTAAAGCATTGTAATAGTAATATGTCCCGTTATAAAAATACACCTTGCTTCTATCGCTCTTTTCGTCATCCTCGCTGTCTAAAACAACAACATCCCCAAAACGGTTTGTAACAGTGCTCTCAATCTTTTCAGCCGTTTGTTCAATCTCGGAAATCCTTTCATTACTTCCGGAAACATCTTCAGCAACGCTTTCAATCTTTTCCGCAGTCTGAGTAATCTGAGTCTTAAGCTCTTCCGTATCACCGCTGTATCTTGCCACAGTGCTCTGTATCTTCTCAGCAGTCTGCTCAATCTTAGAAATATTTGCAGTATTCCCGTCAACCTTCTCTACAACGCTTTCAATCTTATCAGCAGCAACGGTAAGCGAAGCCTTCATGTCATCCTTTTCCTTAATCATCTCAGACGAAAAATTACTCTCATCAAGATTTTCGAGTATATCGTCATAAATCCGCTTCATCTTCGCAATAATATCCTCAAGCTCGGAAATTCTCATCTCCTGCCTTTTCACCGTAGCATATAAATCAGACATAAAGCTCACCTCCGCCCGTAATTCCTGTCTCCATCTGATACAGTTTAACATATCCTTCACCATCAAACCGAAGCTTAAACCCGTAATCCGCCGTCATCCTCGGCTTAATGCGTATAGCATGACGTCCCGAAGCTCCCTCTTTCGACTGATAAAGCAAAACCTCTTTCAATCTACTGCTATGCTTTCCCGATGTATTTCGCCTGTCAGAGTTTTCATAAACCCCGTAAATCTTAAGCGCCGACTCCTTACCAAACTCAGCCATAAGCCTGATACTCTTAATATGCTTAATCTGAGCGCTCTTATTTAAAAACAAATCAGTCTCAAAGCTCCATTCCTGTCCGTTATATTTATCGGTATCAAGCCGATAAATCTTGCCGTCAGTGCAAAGCATATACATTCCGCAGTCATTGTGTGCAAAGCTTAAAACCGCACCCCCCGGCAAAGCACGCTCGCTCCATTCGCCGACCAAAGTATCATAAACAAACAAATGCTCTTCCCTGTCAGCAACGCAGTATAAATAATAATTACGCCCGTCAGTTCCCGAAATAGCCTCGCTAAACTTATCAACGCCTAATTTATACCCAATCTCTTTCGGAGCAGAACCGGTATAAACCTTAACACCATTTTCAGAAACAAATATAAGCCGCCCGGCAACCTCACGGATGCTCCTGTTGTCAATAGTCCCGTCCGCATATATGTCATAAAGCCGGAACGGATTTTTCGTCCCGTAAATTTCATGCATATAGTCCTTTTTAAAACAAACAACATGCCCGTCATAGGTGGTTATCCCGGTAAAGCTGCCGTCCTTTTTGCTGTCAGCCTGCGAAGTGCTCACCCACGCCCCGGAAGCATTGTCATCCGGTGTTGCATCATCTAAAGCCCAGTTCGTGTAATCATTAGATCCCGAAACATAAACACGGTTATCATCCACACCGCAAAGCCTCGACAGGTGAGTAGTAACATACTTAAGATTGGGACAACCCGGATTTGCCGTCTCAATCCATTCGCCATCAATTTCAGTATAACACCGCCTGTTGCAAGCATTATAAAAATATGTCGCATTCCCGGCAGCTTCAACAACTTCATCACCCGGCTCATATTTTTCAGCATCAATATAATATCTGCCTACATCATCACCGTTTTCAACCGGGACTTCTTCATACTCATAAGGATAACTCTTTCCCAAACGTCTGTAATACACAGTATCTTCATCCTCTGTACTATATTCAAGTATTTCACATCCTGTCGGGAATTTACCATCCTTCGAAATTTCTCTGATATTAACATATGTATCTTCTGTGAAGTATTTATAATATGTAACACCCTGTTTCGCAAGCCCGGAAGCTTTTATGTAGCTTTTGCTTTCGCTATCATAAGTATAAAGCCCATCAACACTATCGGCAATTTCTAAGCTGCCTGTAACGGTAGCCTCACCGCCTATATATATCGGAACAGTTTTAAGTCCCTGTACAGCGCAAAGGTTATACGCCTTAACAAAAACAAAATACTCTTTATCCTCATTGTATTCTGTATCTTCAGTCTTAAAATACCCACGTTTGCAAACGCCGGAAGCCTGAACAAATCCGTCATTATAATAACTCCATACCGGAACATCAAGGCTGTCCGCTATAAAACAGTTTTCATTATTAATCTCAACCGAGTTGCTCGCAAATTTCTCCCCATCCCATACATAATACTCTTTATCCTCTTCTCCGAATTTATAATACATGGTATGAATATCAGCGTCAAATCCTTCTTTTTCTTCGTTAGGTGAATGTTCTATCGTCTCAACCTTGAAGTTCATAGATACCTTATCCGGGAACAAAAGCAACTTCTTCACATAACCGCCGCTTAAAACATCAATACCATCATAAACGTTAAACTGAGCCATGCTTCTTCCACGCTCAAGCTCTGTGTTATAATCTTTTATATTCTTTTCAATACGTCCGGTATATTTTTCATATATCTCGTTTCCGTTCGACAGCGTTATTTGTTTCAATCCACCGTCAGTATCTGTACGCCAATAGTCAATCATTAAATCATGTTTAACAGAACTCTCCCCGGATATCTTTTTCAAAAAGTATATAACAACAAGAAAGTCACCAAATCCAAACATAGCAATCGGAGCTTCATACTTAAGTTCACCGTTTGCATACAACACCTCAGGCAAAGGCGAAGGCACAAGATAAGGCGCCTCCATAGTTGAAATATTGCACTCCTCAGAAATCTCACCCGAGTCAATAATATGTCGCCGATTAAGCCCCGACCAGTCAACCTTTGTAATCTTAGAAGCCCGGGCAGACACATTTGTAAGAGGCATCTGTAAAAACTTAAGCTTCTCTTCTTTTTTCTTAGCCATATTTTCACCTACATTCCAAAAGACGGCCGCCTGTTCTCAATCCATACAGAAAACGTCTCAACCAAAACGTTATAATCATTCATCCACTTAACAGCAAGCTCATCTTCATTAACAGCCTTATACATCTCAGCACGAAGCCGGCACTTTATAAGCTCCGCAAACTCAGGCGGTAAGCATATGTATTCGCTCTCCACGCCTTTTTTAAGTGCAGGCCTCACATAATAAACAATCTTAATATGCTTTTTATCGGTATTAATCCCAAGCTTTCCCCCGTCATTCCACCAGGTGTCGCCAAATATAACACCGCTGACAAGAGTAGTTTTTAAAAGCTGATAATCGTTAAATTCATAACCGTTTACTTCTCTTACTCTCTCATCCGCCGTCTGCTCCTCACCGTTTTTATGATCACAGCCAAACACCGTATAAATATCCTCAAACCGCAAAGGCGCACACCCATCACAAGCTTCAAGCTCTCCCAAATCAATCAAAGGCTCAGGGTTATCAAGTCCTATAACCGCCTGTTCCTTTATAATATCGGAATAAAGCATCTGCTCAATCGCATTAATGTGATTAACAAAAAAAGAGGCAGGCAATCCGGTGGCAATATCAACCTCAGCTTCAAGCTCAGATATAAGTTCAGATACACTAACACCACTGTTAAACATCACTACCACAAACCTCCTTTTATAATTCCGTATTTACGTTTCCCGGCGCTCGCCGCTTCTTCGGCTTTTCTGACAAACTCAGTCTTAAAAACATCACCCACCCCGGCAAGATACAAAATATTATCAACAATAGCCGGAATAAAAATGCCTTTTATGTTAATATAATCAGATAACCTTTTCGCCGCCTTGTATTCTTCATCCTCATTAACCTTAACCTTCCCCGGATGAAGTGCAAGCAGTTCAAGACAGGTATCGTCAAGGTAATTAAAATAATGTCGTTCATGAAGAGGCGTCCTTAGTGACACCTTTTCATAAATAATACGCGTATCGCATTTTTTTAAAGTAATATCTTCCATTTTCTATTCTCCGCTTTATATTTGGCAATACTGTCAACTTAACAAATTCAAATCTGAAATCGCCCCACCAAAGGCTTCCCCTTGAGGCAATACTGTCAACTTAAGAAATTTAAATTTGAAATCGCCTGCGATTTCTACATTAACTTGTAGCGCAAGCTACAAATTTCACCCACGCAAAGCGTGGATTTCACTCACACAAAATGTGTGAATTTCACATTTTACCGCAGGTAAAATATTTCACTGCAATACTGTCAACTTAA
>JAZTZP010000116.1:0-29088 GCA_045637525.1 Clostridia bacterium
CTTACGCTGTGCCACCTCCCTTTAGGCAAGCAATACTGTCAACTTAAGAAATTTAAATTTGAAATCGCTTGCGATTTCTTCATTAACTTGTAGCGTAAGCTACAAATTTCACCCACATTTATGTGGATTTCACTCACACAAAATGTGTGAATTTCACATTTTACCGCAGGTAAAATATTTCACTGCAATACTGTAAACGTTAAGTTGACAGTATTGCTTGCCTAAAGGGAGGTGGCACAGCGTAAGCTGTGACGGAGGGATATATAGTAAAAACATAGAAAAATTAATATCCCTCCACCGCAAGCGGCCCCCCTCCCTGAAGGTGAATTGACTTCGTCAAGAGAAGCCACCGTGGGGTGTTAGGCAAGGGAGGCTTTGGCAAGGCGTACCGAATGCAGACTGTAAACATACAGATAAACTATAATTTATTATAACATCTTTTACTCTCAGTTATTGCAAATTTTCCCCCTCAATCATTCAACCGCCTTAAAACAAATCTCAGCATACTTCATATAAAACTCTTTTCTCAGGCTATACAAGGTCCTGAGCGCAATATAATGCTCTCCCGAAATCTGAGTCACGCTCTTATATTTGGAAGTAACAGCCTCAAAAAGCGCCTTGTGATTCAACTTTCCCACCTCAAAGCAACAGCGCTTAATATCCGCCCTCACTCTTTCGGGCATTCTTTTATAATTAAGGCATTGAAAGCGGATAAACCCCTGCACTTCCTCCGGCAGTTTAACACTGCGAATTTTCTTAAAATACATTTTCAGTCCACCTTTCCTGTAAACAATCTCCTCATACCACTCACCCAAACCTGTATTTCGGGCATTTAAAAATCCTATACCGGGGCTTGCCGACAGCCGCTTCTCCGAAAGACGATAATTTCTCAGCAGTCCACCCCGGCACCGGGTCAAGACTTCTGCTCCATTCACAGCCGCCGGTAGCATTTTCGCAGGTCCAGCAAATCTGTTCAAAACTATCCAAAACTCCGTCCTGTGCTTCTTTCCGGCACTTAGCCCGGCAATATTTCGTCCGTCTCGGAGTCATCCGAAACTCCCTGCCGCACACCGGACATTTGAGCATTGGCCTCTTTCGCTTTTCACGCAAATACCGGCATCTTGACGAACACACATGCTTCTGTCTCCCGACAAGCTCCCTGCCACATATCTCGCAATTCATTTTCCGCTCACTCCTCCCTGCAAACCGTTTCCGGCATATATCCTTCTGAGCCTGTAATTCTTCTTATTGTCAGACGGAATAAACTGATTACACCTGCCGCACCTTTCAACAATCCGGCTTCCCAACCCCTGGTCGATGTTAAGAATATCACCTATCGAAAGCTCGGTAGATATAATCGTAATCTTGTCCATATCATTATAGCGGTAGTTAATAATCTCAAACGCCGCATTAATATCTCCGTTAGTGGGGCGCTCCCCCCTCTTCATCTTAAACAAATCGTCAATATACAAAACATCCGGCAGCTTATATTCATCCATAAGCCTCCTGTACGCCTGTCCGTCGTTCACCATTCCCTTAAGCATCGTAACATCATCACGCCACAGCATATACTTCGCGCTCTTTCCCCGCTTAATAAGCTCATGAGTAAGTGCAGTACAAAGATGCGTCTTCCCGGCACCCGGCTGACCGCCCATAAAGAACCACGCCCCGTCCGGGTTTCTCAAAAAATCCATAACAGCATTCTTAAGTGCCGACTGCCACGGCTCAAGCACAGTATAGCTGTCAAACGTCTTCTGTTCGCTCAGCTTATGGAGCCCTGAATTCTTAAGTCTCTCAATATCAGCACGGGTTTTGAGACACCCGCACCGGGCTATGTATATAACGCCGTCACGAAGATACATATAGTCGCCCTTATTTTTGCATTTGGGGCAGTCGAAGCCGACCAGGTCTCCCGCCATGGCATTATATCTCTCAACCCTCTTAGCCGGCATCTCATCTGACGACATTGTCAAAATCGTACCCGAAGAAAGCTGTCGTGCCAGTTCCTCCGGTGACGGTAGCTTTAGCTTGTGCACCTGCATTCCCTCCTTTACCTAAACGATCAAAGAACAGCCCCTGCCAGTTATTGGTTATAGAAGCGTCAATAACGTCAATAACAGCGTCCGTGCCGAACAAGTCAACATTTGCCTGTATAACCTTAAACAAGCTCTTCATCCCTGTCGGCTTATACGTCTGACCTCTCTCGGTTTTATACTTAAACCACTCGGAAATTTTTTCGCCAAGCCTTCCCTCAAAGGGGATTACAGGGGTTTTGTCCTTTTGTTTGGTTTTGTTTTGTTTTTTGTTTATGTATGTTCCCTGTATCGGTATCAAACCGGTATCAATATCAGTATCACAATCAGTACCAATATCGGGACTAATCTCATCATATAACGGTACCACACCATAAACAGGAGCTTGTCCTTTTCGACCTTTGTCATAAGTTATAAGCCCGTGTTGAACTAACTTGTTTCTTGCCCTCGTCAAAGAATTTTTATCAAATCTGCCAAGAGTTGAATTAGGAATCGTGAACCGAGTCTTCCATGATGATGTGTTTGCAATGTCTAATATCGACAAATACAAATCCACTTCAAGATGTGAAATCTCATTCGTCCGCACCCAATTCCAGAACCCGTTAAGCTGCAGAATATAATTCATATAAAATCACACTCCCATCGTATAATCCGAAAACGCATCTTCCTCAGCAAGTTCGGAAGCAACAGTCAACACAAGCTCCTCATCATACTCAGTCCCGAATAATTTCTTTTGTCTCTCGAGCTTTCTTATCGCCTCTTCAATGTAGCTTCCCATCTCATGCCTGCCCTTTCCGGATATTTTCCGAATAATCAATTCCATAACGAAATCTCCTTTACATTTAATACCTGTATGTCCCTTTCCTCAATTTCCTCTTCGGTAAAACGTTCAATCATCATGTCAAACGCCTCGCTCTCCGTATACGCCGAAGCATATACCTTTAAATCCTCATCAATAACAACAAACTCATCCTCATCAATGCATTCTTCACACTCGCCCATGTCGTCATAAAGCCTCTGCTTTTCACAAGCAATAGCCGCCCTGTAATCGTCACAAGAATAAATCATGGTAATGTCACCTTTATCCCCTTCGCCTCCTTAAAAGCCGCATCATAAAGCATAGTAGTATCATAAACCGCCCTGTCAACAGCCTCTTCCAACTGCCTTTTAGCCTTTAACTCCGCTAAAAAAGCCCGGCGTTCATATTGCCTCGAAGTATTTCGAACCGCCTTTAATACCGCCTCAGCTTTCTCTTCCTCAAACCGGGCACGCTGCTTTGCCTTTAACGAAGAATAAATATAATACATAACGCCAATTGTAGCAACCACCGCTAAATAAACCACCGCCGTAATAAGATTATTCATTTCAAATTTCTCCTTTCTTCGCATTTATTCAATTTTGAACTTTCATTTTAAAAAAATATAAAGGTATATCGGAATAAGCTATCTCCAAAATTTTACAGGCGCTTTGAATTTCACTTTGCTTCCATTCCCTCCTGCTGGACAGCTTAAGCGATACAGTCCGCTCAGAAAGCCCCATCTTCAAAGAAAATTTACGTTGACTTCCGCATTTTTCCTTTATCCTTAAAGCCAATTCCTCATATTCATATAACATAAATTCTCACCTCTCCTTCGTGTTCAATTTTGAACTTTGAATATATAATAACACATTTAGAAAAATTTGTCAATACCTTTTATTCAATTTTTTTGAATTTTTTTATAAACAGCATTGACTTTTTGTTCAAAATATGTTATAATTATAATTAAGAAAAGCAATTTACAGAGAAAGGAACAACCAAAAATGGATAAAGTTCATACATCGGAACGTCTTAGAAAAGCAATGTCGGATAAAAACTTAAAGCAGGTTGATATAATAAATTTAGCAAAACCGTTATGTGATTTATATAAAGTCAAATTAGGCCGCAATGATATAAGCCAATACGTGTCAGGAAAAGTAGAACCGCGTCAGAATAAGCTTTATATACTGGCGCAGGTGCTAAACGTAAACGAAGCGTGGCTTATGGGCTATGACGTGCCAAAAGAGCGTACTCAGGAAGAATACGTAACACCGTTTCAATATGCGAATATAAAGCCCATCACAAAAAAGAAAATCCCCATGCTCGGAAAAATAGCATGCGGCGAGCCGATATACTGTAACGAAGACTACGAAACATATATCGAAGCCTCATCAGACATCTCCGCAGACTTCTGCCTCACAGCCAAAGGCGACAGCATGATAAACGCAAGAATATTCGATGGCGATATAGTTTTTATAAGAAACCAGCCGATGGTGGAAAATGGTGAAATAGCAGCCGTAATAATAAACGACGAAGCAACACTTAAGCGTGTCTACAAATACGGAAACCGTTTAGAGCTTCGCCCCGAAAACCCAACCTTCCCGGCAATAAATATCGAAGGCGAAGAATTAAACAACGTCCGCATACTCGGAAAAGCAGTAGCATTCATGAGCTATGTAAGATAATAGCAATAGTTGCTTTAACAACAGCAATTGTTATAAAAAATAGACTTTTTTGTAATTTAGAAAATTGCAAAAGTACGCAATTTCCTAAAAGATAAAAACCGATACCCGACTGCAGTAAGCAGTCGGGTATCGTCGGTAATGTAAAAATTTAATTGTAAACAACATCAACATAAATATGTTTTCCCTGCTCATACGGAAGGATTTTGTCGGTGTACTCTTCTCCGGAAACGAATACACCGTTAAATTCACCACGTTTGTAATTTATTACATAAGTAGCACCTCTGAATACCTTTGTAATACTACAACTATCCCAGCCATCAGGTATACAGCAATCAATTTTAATACCATCTATGGATGGCTTAATACCAAAGATATAATTTATAGTAGCCTTTACTACCTGCTGTGTGGTGGCCGTTCTCCAGCTTTGACCCGGAACGCCATATCTATATCCGGCTTCAGAACCTGCATAATAATTATATAGTATATAAGGCTCTCCAACCGTAGGTGAGTATTTGTTATTCCATGGAAGAATCTGAGAAAGTGTCTTTTCTGCCCGGTCAGAGCGCTTCATCATACAATCCACAATTAATTTCCAACCCATAGGATGCAAATAAACGCCTGCGTTTGTCAAAGTTCCCTTTGGATGAGCTGTTAATCTGCCGATATTTGGATCATAGTCCGGATATTCGGGATAACTACACAGCATACCGTAACAACGTCCGAGCAGTTCTTCTGTTTTGTCCATAATTTTCTCAAGCTTATCTTTCGGAGCAATGTCGGAAATCACAGCCCAAAGCTGAGGAATCAGATAAATTTTTGCACCCACACATGTAGGAGCACCGATTTTATCTCCTTTATCATTAATGGCAATTGAGTAATATTCCCCTTCAAATCCGAATTTTTCTATCTTGCATCGCATATCCTCTGCCATGTTTTCATACAAAGGAATAAGCTCATTCCTTCCACTGAGACGACATAAGTCTATGAATTTTTTGGTTGCACCATACCAGGCAATAGAGAGCCAAATGCTTACGCCTTTTTCCTCCAGGCCGGCAGTATCCATACCATCGTTCCAGTCACCGCCCCAAATTTTAATAAGCCCATGCAAACCCTGGAAGTTATACAAATAATCAATTGATCTCTTTAAATGTTCAAATACGCTTGCTTCACTTGCATCATTAAATGCAACTATCTCATCGAGTAATTTGATGTCTCCTAATTCCATAATGATTGAATGTGCTGTAAATGCTAACCATACAGCATTATCGGAGAATTTATTAAGATTGATAGTTCCGCCTTTAAAATTCCTTGGGCAACAGCCCGAAGCATATTGGTATGTAAGTATTCTTTTGAATCTTTCCCATGCGTACCCAGGGTTAAATGAACCCATGCACTCTGTATCCTGACAAATATCGCGGTATCCGTTACTGCGAATTCTTGCCCATCTTGACCCCATATTGGTTGAGTATTTATAAAATCCGTTAAAAGCACTGTTAAACCGTTCGTCGGGCGTTTTAATTATAACATCCGCTTCTTCGTCCCATCTTGCTTTCTTTACCTCCGAGAACAAAAGCTTTGCACGCTCCAAAGTAAAGGTATCGCTTAGCTCCTTTAGCTCTTCGAGGCTGTCTGCCAGTCCTATTTTCACGACAAAGCTCATACTTTCGCCTTTTTTCAGAATTGCATTGTGTTCGAGTGCGTGAACAGACTTTTCCACAATACAATCGCTTTTCGTACAACCGCAGTTTTCCATTAATGCCAAAGGATTGTTTTTAGTTCCGTATGTGCCGATAAATGCACTTTTTCTTGTATCATAGCTATATACTTTCCGGTCCGACATCATATAGCCATATGCAAATTTTGCAGGTTTACAACCGACTGAGCTTAAAATTCTTGTGTGAACTGCATTGCATTCATCACTAAAGAAAGATTGGTAGGTGTTATACCCTTGTGGCTGGTACGGACCATCAAATCTGTGCTCATTATATGAAATTACACCGAGCTCACGCTTTTCATCTGCTAAATTTGTTATCGTAACAATCCAATATTCTGCCCCCTCGTGCAAAGGAACAAAGAAAGTAGTTTCGGTTCTGATATTTGCCCTTTCTGTTATAATTGTACTATATCCAAGACCGTGTCGACATTCAAAAGCATCAAAAGTCTCATACATCGGAAGTCCCAGTGCATTAAACCATTTATTATCGGACTTATCCGCTATATAAACCGCTCTGTCAGCAATCATCTCAACTCTGTTGGAAAGATCATCCTGTATAATTGCCTCACCATATCCCACCTGAGAAGAAAAGGAATTAAAGCAATCGTTAAAATAGTAATTATAAAAGTGTCTTGGCGTATTTCGATCTGTAATAACATATTCTCTGCTATCATTATCAAAATAACCATATTCCTTATAACCCGGCATTGTTTTCATCTCCTCGATTCATAATTTTGCTAAGTTCAGTTTCACACATACCGCACATACGCATACTGCGATGCTCTTGTAATATCAGCTACAAAATCAGTCTGCCTGAAGCTTTTTATTCTTATTCCCATCAAATTCCTGTACTGTAATTATATCAGATACAGTCAACTTTATCTAATCAAATATTACTTTTTTGTAGAACAATATTACTTTGTGACAAAGCAAACAGTACACCCGTTGACGGGCAATTCCAAGCCCTTCACCGGCTATCCTGTACACCCGGTTTAGCTTGATTTCAAGTTAGTATATTCCGGCCACTGTGTTGTACCATGCCTGTCTTAAAACACTTCGTTCTTCAAATTCAATCATTGTTTCAATAAAATCCGACGGTATAATTGAATTGATTTTTTCAATCACCTTTAAATCTATCGGAAAATCAAACTTTCCGCTTGCAAAATCTGCTTTGCTGTAATATACCCATGCAATGGAACCTGTAATTGCAGCTAATGTATCAGTATCGCCGCCAAGAGAAACGGCATTTCTGATGGCATCCTCAAAATCGGTTGATTCTAAAAACGCAGTAATCGCCTGAGGAACAGTCTCCTGACACGTTTCATTAAATGAATAGTTCAATCTTATTTCGTCTACTGTCTTGTCAAGAGGGTAAAATTCATCCGATATGTATTTTTTGATTTCTTCCCTGGATTTACCCACCTTCGCCATAAAAATAGCAGCTGCCGTAGCTTTAGCACCCTTAATCCCTTCCGGATGATTATGCGTTACAGCGGCTGAAATCTCGGCAAGCTCCAACGCCTCTTCAAGTTCAACCGCGTATATAGCACATGGAGATACCCTCATAGCAGAGCCATTCCCAAAGCTGTTATACGGCTTTGGCTTGTCGCTTAAAATCCATTGACTGAAATTACCGCCGTAGCCACCTTTCGGATAAGGATACATACGCCCCAATCTTTGCATTTCTTCAACAAAAAAATCTTGAAGCTCAGATTTGTCGCCATGAGTAATTCTCAACAAGGCTTTTGCAACAGCCACTGTCATAATGGTATCATCGGTATAACTGCATCCATCTGATAAGAGCGGAAACTCTTTTACTTTTATGTTATTAAATTCATATTCAGAACCAACAATATCGCCTATAACAGCACCGTAAATACAGGAATTTTCCAAAGATAACATCAGTATTGCTTCATTATATTTTTCAACTCTCGCTTTATCTTTTTCGCTAACAGAATCTAATCTTGATAAGTCGCTGTTATGCATAATATCAGCCAATTTTACTTTCTTAGCCAAATCAGAACATATTTTTATCCTTTTAACATAATCCATATAAGGCATTTTTTCATCATGAGTCAGCAAACTCAACGCATAAATTATTTCTTGATTAAAGCCAATTTCTTCCAGCTGTTCCAATGTAATGTCAGTGTCCTCTGCCACATCATGCAGCAACGCAACACATATTTCATCTTCCGTCTCCATTTGTTCGGCAAGATGAAACGGGTGATAGATGTATGGCAAACCGCTTTTATCAATTTGATTTTTATGTGCTTCATATGCAATTTTCAATGCTTTTTTTGTTAACTCAGTGTATAGCATACATTGTCCTCCTTAATTTAATCCTTATACGATACTTTAAAATACTCCGAATACTTCTTAATCTTATCCCGTGCCGAAAGACAGATATCAGTTACTTATATTATACTACATTTCAAGAACAAAATCAATATAAACAGAATAATTTATTTAACATTCATAAAACTATATTCAAGAAATTCCTGAATGTATTTATTTCCCAATCCGTATTCAATCTGTATATCCGGGAACATCTCTGTTCTTGCACATTTCATCAAATTTTTATTGACAACTGCCTTGTTTTGTGATATAATATTATAAGGAACATTATTCCAAGCGTCCGGGACGTACATCCGAGGGATATATTATCATTTGGAGCGGAATTTATGTTCCGTTTTTTATTGCGAAATTTGATGTAAAGTGTATATCCGTCTGTATATCCGGAAACATCCCTGTTCTTGCACATTTTATAAATCTCATACCCATGCTATTTCCGGCCCACTCTGCAGAATGTGCAATTTCAGACACCTCCCTAACTATGCCATAAGGTATTTTACCGTGATTCCCATTTTACTACTTCCTTTCTTTGCGTTTAAGTCTGTTTTAAATGCGTTTCTATACACTTCGCCCGACTGTTTTAAGTCTGATCTGCTGACTGATTTATGCATAATAAAAGCACCGTACATTTTCTGTACGATGCCTGTATTAACTTAGATATTTAGTTTTGAACCAAGAAAAGGAACCGACTATACAGTTCCTTTTCTTGGTTATTCGGCAGGCGTCCAATTCTCCTGCATCTCTCAGGGTTTCCCCTTGTCAAGCCATCGGCGTGTGGACGTGGACGTATTCTTCCACCTCGAATAACATTATTTATAAGCCGTTTACGCTATATAAAACACTTCCTTTTTCAATATTACACGGAGTAATTAACGCAGTAGTACTCTTTGAAATGTCAGCTGGCTCTGAATAGCGAGTCATCCCGATAGACAGCACATCAAATATATTTCCTTTGTCATCTTTTAGTTTTGTTCCATTTTTCAATTCCTGACAATTGCCTTCAAATGTCACCGACAATTTATCGCCAATCTTAAAAACATCACTTACTTTAAACATGCAAATACTTCCTTGTATTTTCCGTCTGTTCAAACACTAAACCATCATCAGCTTTTCTTACTTTTAATACGATTGGTAACGGCGTCTCATCCAGTAATCCTTTTCCGGAATTTGAATTATTTTTATCATAATATTGAAAAATAATGTCATCTTTTCCCCAACATTTAGAAAGCCTCTGAACTTTTTCAAAGTCAAAATTATTCCGCTCGCAGTAACTCTTTATCTGTGGCGACCATTCATCAAACAATTTACACATTTTTATCACTCCTTCTCAAATGTTCTAAACTGCCCCTTTGAATTATATATAGCACTCATTTGCTGACTGAAACAATTTAGTATATCTCTATCACCTTGCGATGGTGTAGCGAAATCAAGATTTGTACCCGGATGAGTATGTCCGCTCCATTTATATCCTTGTTTGCTTAATTCTTTAGCCTTTTTTACATCTATATTAACATGATTTGACGCGCCTCTTATAATAAGCCTCTCATGCCCTTTTGTAAACATAGCAAATTCATCTCCTGTATGAGCTGTTAATGCTGACAAATCTTTCATGTTCACATCTTTCTTTGATACTGTTACTTTGCTGTCGTATTCCTGCAAATCATTTAAAAGTCTCTTTTGTCTGTTATTAAGAGGTCTTTCAAATTGAATTATTGCATTCGGATTTCCTTTTCCTGTGTTTCTCTGTTCAATAGGACTATCAATATTATTAATACGCATATTTTTGCCCCCTTGTGATTCCATTATACCATCTTTTTTATCTTTTGTCAACACTTTCTCTGAAGTATTTCCTGCGTTTTTAACCTTTACAATACTCATTCTCTGCAGCTGTGGTTTCATCCCTGCGCCTTTAGCTATTTCCTTATATTTTTCGGTAATAGTCTCAATCCGCTCTTCTAACTGCTTTACTCCCTCTTTATCTCCGACTGCTTTTAATATATTCTTCCGACAATGAGATTTCCTGACATCTGTTTCAAGTCTCCTCATTGTCTGCTTCCATTCATAACCTGTTTTCTTAACACCGTCAATCTCTATTTCTTTAGCATTTTCGGCATTAAGTTCTGCAAGCTCTTCATCGGTGTATCTGGGTTCTGAAACTCCGTATATAATCATCTTTTTATAATGCAAACAGCCATATTCATCTAAAGCCGTCAAAGCCCGGTCGGCACTTTCGAAATGCCTGCCGTTTATGGTTTTTGCCTCTCCTAATGCAATTTCAGGCACGTCAGACTGTCGAATAATTCATATTTTCAGAAATTCCACTTCTAACAAATATTGGTTTTATGCGATTTATTCGATTTGATTGTGCATAAGTTTTGAGTTTTCCGACAGTCTGACGTCCCTAACTATGTTAACAAGACCATTTTCGTGACGTCACGAAAATGGTAACGTTGGGCTCCTTGCTTGTTCAAAAAAAGATTTCCTTTTTGCCCCCAAGACCCAGGGTTAGGGGGTTGAAAATTTTTAAATCTTTTTTACAAATTTTCAAGTCAAAAGCGGTGCATTTATCTTCAGAGATAAGTTTCATCGTGAATTAAGAAAATGTGTAGGATGTCTAATTTTAGCTCAAGCAAACGCACATAAAATCACAATGGAACTTTTCTTTTTTTGAGAAATCCCTTTATTTAAGGCTTTTTGATCATAGAAAAATAACCGTAACTTTGTATCAAAATTACGGTTATTCTTTGACATAGAAGTTAAGACTTCTTTTAATATCCTACTACCCAATAACACTTACTTTGCAAAATACACGATGTAGTTTGATTGTATTATTCAACATATGGTACTTTAAAATACTCCAAATACTTTTTAAATTTATCCTGTGCCGAAAGGCAAGTATCAGTCAAATATCCTTTTTCATTATTCCATTCAGAAAGACCTCTGTAATAAAATAATTTAAGACTGTCATCAATTATAAACGGAACAATGTTATTTTTAAGACACTCTTTAAACATAATAAGTCTGCCTACACGACCATTACCATCCTGAAACGGATGAAGTGTTTCAAATTGATAATGGAAATCTATTATTTCTTCCAAAGTATGCTCGCATCTTTCATTATAAGATTTTAACAAGTCCTTAATTTTTTGTGCGACAGTTTCAGGACTTGCAGTTTCCTTTCCTCCGACTTCATTAGGAAGTTTTTTATACTCACCAACATTAAACCAGTCTTTCCTTGAATCTGATGTACCTGACTTTAAAGTGAGGTGCAATTCCTTTATAAATTTTTCTGTGAGCTTATATGTTGCGTTATCAATTATCATATCAATACATTTGAAATGATTTGCCGTTTCGATAATGTCATCAACATTTAAAGCATCATTTTCCGCTCCGATAGTATTGGTTTCAAAAATATATCTGGTTTGTTCGTGGGTTAGCGAATTTCCTTCAATATGATTTGAATTATAAGTAAACTCAATCTGTATTTTATGATAAATTCCGCCTTTGAGGGAAGATTTTTTCTCTGCTCTTAATCTTTCAAGAAGATTCTTCGGTTCATCACTTTTTTTATTTATTCTTTCAGGTTTTTCTGCTGTATCTGGAATATTCCAAGTTTTACCCGTCAAAAATGCACCGGGGATTTTATTATTGGCACAATAATTTCGTACTGTTCGTTCCGACATATTCCACTTTTTTGAAATTTCTGCAACCGATGAATGGTTCATGCTATCACTCCACGCAACTTAGTTTATTTTGCTATCGGCAAGATATTTTAAAAATCCATATATTTTTTTCAACATCTTGCCGATAATGTTTAAAAAAAATTCACTTGTATTCTTAGTGAAATATCAACTTCGTTGATGTGAAATAATTTCCTGCAGAAATTGTGAAATTGAAAGCTGTCGCTTTCAGTGAAATGAAATAAATCCACACGCCGCAAGGCGTATTTCACATTGCGAAGCAATATTTCACAGCGAAGCTATTTCACAAATCCTGAAAGGATTTATTTCGTTGAAAAAACGACAAGCTGAAACTTGTCGTTTTTTCTGGCGGAGAAGGAGGGATTTGAACCCTCGCGCCGGTTTCCCGACCTACACCCTTAGCAGGGGCGCCTCTTCGGCCAACTTGAGTACTTCTCCATGTGTTAAAAAATGGATTGCAGCCGTCAATCCAAATGGTGAAAATTTATGGAGGAGAGAGTGGGATTCGAACCCACGGACGCTCGCACGTCACCGGTTTTCAAGACCGGCTCTTTAAACCGCTCAGACATCTCTCCGTAACTGACATAGACTATTATAACAGATTTTTTTTAATTTGTCAATACTTTTTTCTAAATTTTTTTATTTTTTTTGATTTTTTTAGAAAAGCCTGTAAAAGCCCGATATTTCAATATTTTAAATTGCGAACAGATATAAAAAAGTCACTATTATAACTGTCGTTCGCACAGCTCACTTCTGTAAGTAGACTTTTTTGTAATTTAGAAAATTGCAAAACCACGCAATTTCCTAAAAGATAAAACCGAGGCTGTTTTTGCGTAATCCCGGATAATTAAATTTCATCCGGCTCAGCAAAACACAGCCTCGACTTCATCCTGTTTAAGTCGTAACAAAAACTCGTCTGAAATTGAATTTTCTGTTACCATATAGTCAATTTCATCAAGGTGTGCAAGCTTCACAAAGCCTACTCTACCTATTTTTGAAGCGTCGCATACATAAAACTTATAAGCTGAATTTTTTATCATCTTCTGTTTTATCGCACACTCCTGCTCATTGCTTTCCAAAATCCCGGCATCAACAGTAACACCGCGGCTGCTGAAAAACATCTTGTTTGCAAAATATCTTTCGCTGACCTCATATTCTGCCATACTGCCGATAAGCGACTGGTTATGGCTCACATATCCGCCTACCGCCATCACTTTTATGTCTTTTTGTCCGGAAAGCTCGTTTATAATTCTTAATGAATTGGTTATAACCGTAATATTCTTAATGTCCTTAAGCTCACGTGCAATATAAAAAACAGTCGTAGAAGCATCGAGAAATATCGTATCTCCCGGCTCAATAAACTTAACCGCTTCTCTTGCAAGCCGCTGTTTCACGTCCGTTTTCTCGTTTTTACGACGCTCTAAAGAATATTCATGAGTATTCTCATTAAGCGGCACAGCACCGCCATGAGTTCGCATAAGCACCTCTTGCTTTTCAAGCTTTTCAAGGTCACGTCTTACCGTTTCCTCGGTAACTCCAAGCTCGGCACTCAATTTACTCACCCAGACAGCGCCCTCAGCATTAAGCTTATCGGTTATTAATTTTTGTCTTTCAAGTGCAAACATTAATCTGTCTCCTGACTTCAATTCCACAGCGAAATATATTTTGCGAAAACAAATGCAAATTTCACGCATTCATTTTCACAAAATCAACTCGCATCATATACCTTACTTATTACAAATCTTCACCATATCGCCGTTTTTGAGACCTGCCGAGTTAGCATCGTCCGTATCTATGTGCATTTCAACGTTAAAATCATCTCTTACACGAACCTGAACATCATAGAACTTTGTCGGCTTAACATTCGGGCCGTCTACTAAAACGTCTACGTAATCATTATCATTAATACCGTGTGCCTCAGCATATTCGGGTGTTAAATGAATGTGACGGTTGGCAATTATTACGCCTTCTTTTAAGTAAACCGTACCTTTAGGGCCAACGATAACTACCTTTTCCGAGCCCTCTATCTGTCCCGACGGACGAACCGGCGGGCTGACTTTTAATACAAATGTATCGGTTCTTGATATTTCAACCTGAGTATGATTTCTTACAGGTCCGAGAACTCTCACCTTTTCTATGGAACGAAGTCCGGGGCCTACCAAAGTAACACATTCTTCAGCCGCATATTCTTTTCCCATAAGAGTTTTCTTCTTTGTAAGCTCATAGCCCTTGCCGAAAAGAGTATCAAGATCTTCACGGGATAAATGAACATGGCGGGCAGATACGCCAACCTTAATCCGACCGTCCTTATCACGTGTATATTCATCCACAGCGGATTTAACCGCCGCTTCAATATCTTTTAAGTCAAACATATGATTTTGTTCCTTTCAGATAATTTTCCGGGCCTGCCGGCATTAAATTGCCGGCAGACCTGTTTTGTTTTACAAAAAATCCGCTTTGAAAATTACTTAAGTGTTGGCAAAATCTTTTCAACATCACCGTGAGGACGCGGTATAACGTGAACAGCTATAACCTCACCTAAGTGTGATGCAGAATTGCTTCCTGCTTCAACGGCAGCCTTAACAGCTCCAACGTCACCTCTGATCATAACGCTTACAAGACCTGAGCCTATTTTCTCTGTACCCATAAGTGTCACGTTTGCAGCCTTAACCATTGCATCGGCTGCCTCAATTGCGGCAACAAGACCTCTTGTTTCTACCATTCCAAGTGCTTCCATCATAGTTAATTCTTCCTTTCATTAATTAAATTATAGGCAAATGCAAAGTGAAAACACCTCGCATTTGAATATTTACATATCAAAAAATTTAACAATTTCCTCGTGAGGACTTGCAATAACCTCACATCCGAAAATTTCACCCAAACGGCTTGCAGCAGCACTGCCCGCCTCGATTGCGGCAGTAACAGCATCCACCTTTCCGGCAATTATAAGAGTAACCAAACGACCGCCAAGACGTTTCTCAGTATGGACAAGACGTACCTCTGCCGCCTTTGTCATAGCGTCAAGCCCTTCTATTGCGGCAACAAGACCCTGAACCTCAAGTAAACCTATTGAATTCATTTTGTCTCCTCCTTTACCGGCATAAAGGACTTAGGCAGCTTTTTATTATACTTATCCTTGTTGATGTCCATAAGATACGCCATGTTTTCTACTCCCTCTCCGGGATTTGCTATCACATGAGAAACAATATATTTGCCTTTTGATTTTGCATAAGCCACGCCGGCCTCAACAGCCGCCTGAACAGCCGCAACCTCGCCTTCCATCTTAACCACCATTACAAGCGGAGCCGGAACGTCCGGAGAAATCGGTCTGTTTCTGTCAAATGCTATTATGCGAACATCTGCAGCTTTCGCCGCAACATCGCCTACGCAAACAGCCGTAGTAAAGCTGTAAACCTCAATTAAACCTATTGCTTTCATTAACTTAACCTCTCGTTTTCAAAGTCAGATTATACAATGTGCAATCCGTCTACCATCACACATCTTCTGTGTCTTGTAAACGAATGTGCCGCCGTTAAGCCTTCGCCTGTCGGTCCGGCAATTGTGAAGGTTGTGTAGCCCTCGCCGCCGGCGCCTATTCCGGCATATGAAGGTGCGTTCTTTACGAATATCGTAGTTTCAACCGCTCTTGCAAACTTTGTAAGATGGTCGATGTTCTTTGAATGAATATGAGCCGAATGACGGTTTCCGTGCTCAGCTAAAACAGCACACTCTATCGCCTCATCTATGTCTGAAACTCTGACAATCGCAAGTATCGGCATCATCATTTCCACCTGTACAAACGGATGATCCGCCGTAGTTTCGCATATGATAAGTCTCGGATCAGCATCAATACCGATAGCCGCCAGGAACTTTCTTGCATCTCTGCCTACCCAGTCCTTGTTTATTCCGTATTTGCCGTTTTTCTCAACTAAGCAAACTTTCATGAGTGCGTCAACCTGCTCACCCTTTATGAGGTATGCGCCGTTTCTTTGCATAGAATCCATAAGTCTGTCTGCTACATTGTCAAATACAAAGCATTCTTTTTCAGCAATACACGGTAAGTTGTTGTCAAAGCTTGCACCTTTTACTATATCAGCGCCTGCCTTTTCAATATCAGCCGTATCGTCTACAATTACCGGTGGATTTCCGGCACCTGCACCAATTGCCTTCTTTCCTGATGAAAGCAAAGCCTTTACAACGCCCGGACCACCTGTTGCAACAAGCATTCTCACAATCGGAGACGCCATCATCTCATCCGAAGATTCCTTTGTAGGATTCTTTACTGATACAACAAGATTTTCAGGGCCGCCTGCTTCAAGTATTGCTCTGTTTACTAAATCAACAGCATAGTTTGCTATTTCCTTTGCATTCGGATGCGGATTGAATACTACACCGTTTCCGCCTGCAATCATTCCTATCGAATTACATATAACCGTCTCACTCGGGTTAGTTGACGGTGTAATACTTCCTATTACTCCGTAAGGTGCCATTTCAACCAGTGTCATACCGCAGTCGCCTGTGAATGCTGTCGGTCTTAAGTCTTCCGTTCCGGGAGTCTTGTTTGCTACGAGCTGATGCTTTATAATCTTATCCGACACTCTTCCCATTCCGGTTTCACGAACACCGAGCTCCGCCATGTTTTCGGCTTCTTTAAGCGTAAGCTCTCTGATTTTCTGAATCATCTTCTCACGCTGTTCTATGGTATATGATCTGTATTGCTTATATGCCTTATCAACAGCAGTCAAAGCATCTGACATAGAATCAAAAACGCCCTTAAGTCTTGTAGCCGAAGCCTGAGAATCGCCTGATTTCATCGACTTTATAACGCTCAAAACTATATCACTGATATCGCTTTCTGTAATCATATTAATCTCTTCCTTTCTTGTGAGAATTTAAAGTATTGTCTTCCACAGCTTCGGATCGGGTCTTGCAATTACCGAGCTGTCAACAATCATACCTTCGTCTCCCACAGCTTTAACAGCCCTTTCAATCGCAGAAGTAACTGCCGCAACCTCTCCTGTGAGGAAAATATAAGACTTTCCGCACATTCCTCTTGCAAGACGCAGTTCTATAAGCGAAACAACAGCTGTTTTTGCAGCAATATCTGCCGCCACAATTGCCGATGCAACGGAGAATGTTTCCATAACACCGAGTGCATTAACCTCACCCGGGTCGGATGCTCCGTATATTGCCGGAAAAATATCCTCATGCGGATTTCCGAGCACAAAGCTGTCTATAAGCTTGTCGGCATATTTTGTTTTTGCGCTGTCTACTGCAGCACGAACGGCGCTTAAATCGCCCTTTATTATAACTATGTACTTTCCCGGACAAACAGTCTGAGCTTCTATTATCTCAACATCAGATGTTTTAACCATAAGGTCCGCCGCCTGTACACCAAGGGAAACAGTAACATATTCAACCATTCCGATTGCCTTATTCATTTACTACTTCCTTTCCTTTACTCTGATTTTTATGAAATTACTTGTTATTTCTTCAACAGTTCCGTCTGCCGGGCAATGAAGCGGTATTGAAAGACCGTCAGTCGCTTCAGCAATTATTGTCTCAGCCTTCACATCATCGTTTTCCGATACAACGGGCTTTGCCGGCACTCCGATATTTTGTCTTAAGTTTATCCTGATATATTCAGGCATCTGTACATTTTCGTCAATCGGAGCGGGAACATCATATTTTGTAAGTCCGAGTCTTTCCGTAAGTCTTTTTACGGGCAGGCGTCTGTATTCACGCATCGGATTTATCTCAGCCGGCT
This sequence comes from Clostridia bacterium, assembly GCA_045637525.1. Taxonomy (GTDB): domain Bacteria; phylum Bacillota; class Clostridia; order UBA1381; family UBA1381; genus JAZTZP01. The sequence continues at coordinate 18,049 of JAZTZP010000116.1, forward strand.
CACGCAACTCTAGCTTCAAGCCGTTTTTACGAAGACCGTCTCTGAACTCGCCGATCAATGAGCGCGGACTCAGTCCCTGCATACACGCATACATTTCGCACACTCCGCATTGCGAACAATACTGAGAGTTTATAAGTGCCTTTATGTCAGCCGCCCTGTTCACCCCGTTTGCAATTGCGTTCATAAACGCATGAGGCTCAATCGGATGACCGAGCTGATTTCTCGGACATAAATCCGTACACATTCTGCAATGACAGCAAGTGCTCATTGCACGCTTTACGGAGTTTGAAGTCCGCTCACGGCGTTTTGATATAACCGTCAGATTTTCCGGAAGCACCAAAATTCCGTTTGTCGTTTTTGTAACGGTATCGGTTAATTTTGCCGGTTTTCCCGTCATCGGTCCGCCGTTTATAAATCCGGGGCTGTCGCACGTTACTCCGCCGCAAAGCTTTATAAGATGCGATATTTCAGTTCCTATCGGCACTCTTAATGTCTTCGGCTCTTTTACCTCGCCTGCTACGGTTACATATTTATGAGTAACCGGCTTCTTAGCCTTAAAAGCATGGTATATATCAAGCATGGTTTCAACGTTATATACGATAACTCCGCATTCTATCGGCAAACCTCCCGATTTCACACGTCTGCCGGTTGTTTCATATATAAGAACAACCTCATCACCTATCGGATATATCTCCTCAAGAAGACAAACCTTGCCGTGGGGATATTCACCTATCAGCGACTCTACCGCATCTACCGTTTGTTTATATGCTTTTTTCACAGCAACTATAAAGCTTGCATCTATATTTTTTGCAATAAGTTCAAGGGTACCGAGAATTTCACCGGTATACTTTTCAAGCAGCTGTCTGTGCGGTTTGAAAAGCGGCTCACATTCTGCACAGTTCAGAATTATAACATCAGCCTTTTCATTAAGCTTTGCATATGCCGGGAACCCGGCGCCGCCTGCTCCGGCAATGCCGCAGACACGCATTCTTTCCTGCAAGTCCGAAATATGCATAAATCCAACCATTCCTTTCCCAAATCAACAAAATCAATCAAGCTCCGGGGCATCATCAATTATTCCCACAATTGCGGCATCAACCGGTGCGTTTTCGGCATCGCAGCCTATTCTTGCCGCACTGCCGAAAGCTATAAGAACGTATTCACCGATTCCGGCACCAACGTTATCAATTGCCACAAAACGCCCCTTATCCATGTTTTTCAGCGGCTCAATTATCATAAACTTATTTCCAATAAGCTTTTCATTTTTTCGTGTTGAAACAACACTTCCGACAACTTTTCCGATAATCATGGAATATCACCTTATTTCAAAGCCGGCAAAATCTTTTCAACGTCGTTGTGAGGACGCGGAATAACGTGTGTAGCGATGATTTCACCGAGGCTTGATGCTGATGCATTTCCTGCCTCAACAGCAGCCTTAACCGCTCCAACGTCACCTCTTACCATAACGCTTACGAGTCCTGAACCAATCTTTTCTGTTCCAACGAGTTCAACGTTTGCAGCCTTTAACATTGCGTCAGCCGCTTCGATTGCTGCAACCAGACCTCTTGTTTCTACCATTCCTAATGCTTCCTGTGCCATTTTTCTTTCCTCCTTAACTACTTTTACGGTTTCTTTCTTTTCTTCTTTTACCGTCGGCTTTGCCGCGGTCTTTTTCTTAGGCGTTTTTGTCTCTGCCATTTTTATTCACCTCAGAATTTCGGTAATAACTTTTCAACGTCAGCGTGAGGACGTGGAAATACGTGTACTGCTACAAGCTCACCAAGACGCTGAGCTGTTGTGCTTCCTGCTTCAACAGCAGCCTTAACTGCACCTACATCGCCTCTTACCATAACGCTTACAAGTCCCGAACCTATCTTCTCTGTTCCGATAAGAACAACCTCTGCAGCCTTTACCATTGCATCAGCCGCTTCAACTGCTGCTGTAAGACCTCTTGTTTCAATCATTCCCAATGCTTCCTGTGCCATTTTAAATTACCTTTCCTTTCTTTATAAGTTATTTTACTTATTAATTATTGCTACTTTTAAACCTTCCATCTTAAGGTTTGTTATATGTGCTTCATTTATATCCTTAAGCTCAAATCTGTGTGTTATAAGCTCATTCATCGGAAGACCGATAGCCTTTGCTCTCTTTAAGAAATCAAAAGTTGTTGCGTAGTCTCTTAATGTGTAAACCCATGAACCAACTGTTGTGATTTCCTTTGCACATATATCAAAGTGCGGATTGATTGTTGCATCTCCGCCGTTTATAAAGAATCCGAGCTCGCATAAGCCGCCGCCGTTTCTTATAAACTTATATATGTTGCTGTGAGCAACCGGTGAGCCTGTGCACTGGAATGCAAAATCAGCAAAATAACCGCCGAACGCATCCTTCACACCGTTTGCAAGCTCTTCCTGACCGCTGAAGTTCTTAAAGTTTACGGAATTATCAGCACCCATTTTCTTAGCAAAAGCCAGTCTCTTTTCATCTCCGTCAACAGCAACTATGTTTTCGATACCCATAGTTCTTAAAATTGCTATGCATATAAGACCTATCGGTCCGCAGCCCTGAACAACCACTCTGCTGTTAAACTTTAAAATTCCCGTTGTCTTAGCACGCTCTACTGCGTGAATAAGAACTGCACACGGCTCTATAAGTATTCTTGAATCGAGGTCAAGGTCACTAACATTAAATACAGTTGAACCGCCTCTTACAACCAGGTAATCTGCAAACCATCCGTTTAAATGGATGTCGTCATCCGGAAGAAGTCCGTAAACGTCAGCACCGCCTACGTTCTGCTTATTAAGGTCAAACATCGTAATATCCGGGTTATCCTTAAAAATCATACAAGTTACAACCTTGTCGCCGACAGCGAGCGGTTTTCCGGCGCTGTCCTTTTTAACGTTCTTACCCATCTTAACGATTTCGCCCGTTCCCTCGTGACCGAGTACCAGCGGTATAAGTCCGAACGGATCACGCTTAAACTCGTGTGCGTCCGTACCGCAGACTCCACAGCCTTCTACCTTTACGAGAATATCATCATCTCCGAGCTCCGGAATAGGGAACTCCTTGATTTCATAATTCTCAAGCTTAGTCAGCATAGCAGCTCTTGATGTCTTTGGTATATCTCCCGAAGCCGTCGGTGCGCCTGCGCCGCCTGTTCCGAGCTGAGATAAAACCTGCTTTACAATTAATTCAATCTTATCTGCTTCCATATCTATTCTCCTGTCCTGAGCTTTAATCGTGCCTGTCCTGATACCGACTGCCGGCACCGTACATGACGGCGCATCCCGGGTGATAAGGAACGTCTCCGTCCCGTCAGTTACCGCTCCGATGCCGAAAAGCACAGCCTTTAAGCTTTTAGTGCTTTTCATTCTTATAAGAAGCTCTTCTTCTTTCACCGACAGCTTGTATCCGCCAAGCTCAATAAGCTCATATATTAGTAAATCTTTTAGATTTTCCGGAACTTCAATCAAAGCCCCGTCTTTTAAACTAAGCACAGCGTCCTTTGCCACTGTCCTCAATTCGTTTATATCATTTATTGTATAGATGTCCGGCACAGCAATTCCTCCTCAGCGACCTTTGCTGCATATTCACCTAAAAACGTGTCAAGCTCTTCGGTGCCGCCGCTTACTCCGATTCCTCCGACTACTTTTCCGCCGACCTTAATCGGTTCACCGCCGCCGAATATTACTATACGGTTCTGATTGGTGAACTGTATTCCGTAAAGCGACTCGCCGGGCTGACTGAGTTTTTTAAGCTCCTTGGTAGACATTTTAAGCGATGCGGATGTGTATGCCTTGTTAAGAGCAATATCGTAGCTTGCGATAAAAGAGTCGTCTGTGCAGTGAACAAGAACAGGTCTTGCTCCCTCGTTTACTATCGCAACCACAGCCTTAACGCCAACCTCCGCCGCTTTTTCCTCTACTCTTTCGGATATTCTTTTTGCAGCATCAAGCGTAATCCTTATACCGGATGCCCCAACTGCCGAAATAACCGCCGAAACAATCTTTTCTATATCCTTTTCATTCATGGCTTATCTGCCGAGCTGTTCCATAACCTTCTTAGTTATAGCAGCAATCATATCAGCATCAGCGCTTGTCTTAGAACCGCCGCAAGCACCGCCGCAGTTATGACAGCTCTTCTTGCCGGCCTTTGCGTTAGGGCATACGTCAGCCGGATGCTTACCTGTCATACCGAACTGTCTTCTGATTTCGTAAAGTCTCTGAACCTGATCCTCTGTAAGCTCCTTCGGTCCGCCTAATTGCTTAGCCTTAAAGAGAAGCTCTGCATAAAACTCAAGAGATTCCATCTTGTGGTATGCTGCCAGAAGGCTGTCAGAATATGCAAGTGCACCGTGATTTGCAAGTAAAACTGCATCATAATACTGTAAATACTTTTCAACAGCGTCAGGAATTTCGTTTGTTGACGGTGTGCCGTATTCAGCAATAGGCACGCAACCGAGAGCGATTACTGCCTCAGGCATAATCGGCTGTGTAAGCGGAATGCCTGCAATTGCAAAGCTTGTTGCATATATCGGATGAGCATGAACAACGCTGTTTACATCCGGTCTCTGCTTATATACACGCATGTGCATCTTTATTTCTGATGAAGGCTTAAACTTTCCGTTTGCAGATATTACATTTCCTTCTGCGTCAACCTTACATATGTACTCCGGTGTCATAAATCCTTTACTAACTCCTGTCGGTGTGCAAAGGAACTCGTTATCGTTGATTTTCACGGAAATATTTCCGTCGTTTGCTGCAACCATGCCTCTGTTGTAAATTCTTTTGCCTATTTCGCAAATTTCTTTTTTGATTTCGTATTCTGATACCATATTCTTTCATCCTTTCCGTGCTGTATGCACTTAAAATTATATGTATGAAACACGATTTTTCAATCGTTATTTCAAGAATAACCGCCCTTTTCGGGCAATTATACTTTCATGATTTGATTGTACCACAAATTTCTTTGTTTGTCAATAGAAAATGTGGTTTTTTATTTGTTTTATTTGTTTTTTGTTGGTTTTTTTGTTATTCCTGCAAAAATTCTCTTAGTTTTTGTATTCCTTTACCTGTTTTTGAGCTGACAAAGAAGATTTTCTCACATCCTGCAAGCCTGAGCCACTCCGCCGCCCTTTCGGGATTGGCATCATCGCAGTCAATCTTCGTTACGATACCTATAACCTCTCTGTTCGCCATGCAGGTAATGTTCGGGCTGTACAAAGAATAAGGCTCTGTTGCCGAAAGAAGAAGTCCGACAACATCGGCTTCATACGAGTAAAGCGCCAGCGCACACGCAAGATGCTTTGTTTCGGCATATTCTCCGGGCGTATCAATAATAATGTCGTGATAATTCACATACTGAGTTTTATGATATGTTACCGGGGTGTTTTTAAGCCGTTGTGTGAGCGAGGTTTTACCCGCCTCACTTCTTCCCATAAAAATTATCTTTTTCATGTCTTTGTTATCTCACATACAGTAAACTTCAAAGTATTTCTGCAATATTCACAAACAGCGTCAACAGCCGCCTCAACCTGAGAAACGCTTCCCGTTATTATAAGCGTACCGCTGAATCTGTCTACAAATCCGAGCTCTGCACCTGATGACTTTATAGCAATATCCCCTGCAATAATCGCAGTCTCACTCGGAGACATGGTTATAATACCTATTGCAGTCTGCGAATATTCCACAGCCGGATCAAGTCCTAACTTTTTATATAAAATCCTGTCGGGGTTTGCTATGATGTGTGCAAGCGTAATCTGCTTACCGGGCACAAGCTCCTGAATAATACGCATTTTATCGGTAATATGTTCCATTACATCAGTCCTTTCATGTTATGATGATACTGTGAACTAAAAAATTTTAAATTTGAAATCGCTTGCGATTTCTGCCAAAACCTGTCGCTATGCGACAGATTTCACCCACGCAAAGCGTGGATTTCACTCACACAAAATGTGTGAATTTCACATTTTACCACAGGTAAAATATTTCACTGCAATAGTGTCAACATTAAGTTGCCACTATTGCTCTGTTATCCTCCGATGAGGCATTCTATCCCGGCTCTTTTCGCCGCCTCTTTAAGCGAGTTCATTTTCTCCTCGGTCGGCGGCATTATATCGGGAAGAGTATACTCCCGGCCAAGCCATCTGTATTTATCACTTCCCATACGGTGATACGGCAAAAGATGAATTTCTCTCACGCCATGAAGCTTTGCCGCAAACTCCGCAATATCCGAAATTTCTTTTTCGGTGTCGTTAAATCCCGGTATAACCGGAACTCTTATCGTAAGGCTGTTTGCACGCTTTGCAATCTCTACGGCATTTTTAAGAATTTTCTCATTCGACTGTCCCGTAAATTCCTTATGCTTTTTGCTGTCCATGTGTTTAATATCCATAAGGAAATAATCTATGTGCGGCAAAAGCCTTGATATAGTTTCCATACTTGCAAAGCCCGTTGATTCAATTGCCGTACTTATCCCAAGCTCCTTACAGCCACGAAGCAACGCCTCCGAAAAATCAGGCTGAAGCAGGCTCTCACCGCCCGACAGCGTAAGTCCGCCGCCCGAGCGTCTGTAATATGTATAGTCTTTTACAATCTCGTCTATTATCTCACCGGCCGTAACATCACGTCCCATAACCTTAACAGTTCCGTCGTCAAGATGCATCTCCTGTATGCCGTATTCCTGACTTTCCGGATTACAGCACCACCGACATCTCAGCGCACAGCCTTTTAAAAATATAATGGTACGAATCCCCGGCCCGTCATGAACGGAAAACTTCTGTATATTGAATATACGTCCGCGAACCGCTCTGTAATCAGTATTCATAATCAGACCAAAACCTCCTTAAACTCAGAAATTTATCTGTTCGGTTCTGTTTATTATATCATCCTGCAGGGATTTTGAAAGTGTAGTAAACAATGCACTGTATCCTGCCACACGCACCACAAGTCCCTTGTATTTCTCAGGATTTTTCTGAGCATCTTTTAAAGTTTCACGACTTACAACGTTAAACTGAACATGGCTTCCCTTCTGGTCAAAATAGCCTCTTACAAGATTTACAAAGCTAAGAAGTCCGCTCTGTCCCTTTAATGCCGAAGGATGGAACTTCATGTTAAACAGCGTTCCGTTTGAAGCAATAAAGTGGTCAAGTCTTGATACGGAATTTGCCGCCGCAGTCGGTCCGCTTATATCACGGCCCGCTCCCGGCGAAACGCCGTCCGCAACAGGCGTGTAAGCATATCTTCCGTCAGGCGTAGCACCTGTCTGAGCACCTAAAAGAACGTTTGCCGAAACAGGATAAAGACCTGCCTGGAATTGTCCGCCTCTCGGGTTTTTATAGTTTTCAACAGGTTTTGTATATGTATATGCCGCCTCTCTTGCAATTGCATCAACTTCAGCAATATCGTTTCCGAACTTTGGAAGCTCGTCAATCATTTTCTTTATTCTTGCAGCATCATCCGAAGAAGTCTCACCTTTTACGGTCCTGTAAATATCTTCAATCTGACCGTTTGTAACCTCCTGACCTTTCGCTGTTATTTCCTTTACAATCTCAGTAGTAATCTTAAGCGCCTGTTCGTCATCCATTCCTTTTCCGAAGTTTGCGTCAATTGCCTTTTTATACTCTAAAAGCGTAAGCTTCTTATCTTCAAACACAAGCTTCTTTACCGCATACAAAGCATCGGCAATGTTTGCAATACCAAATCCCTGCGGCCCGGTAAAGTTATACACAGCTCCGCCCTCCTGAACGGATTTTCCTTTTCCTATACAGTCTTCAATCATGGATGATAAGAAAGGAAGCGGACAACGTTCCATATGTGCATAATCAATTGCATTATCTGCATTTACAAGGAGTTTTATCATGTATTCCATCTGCTCCCTGTATGCACCGAAAAACTGTTCATAGTCCGTCATTGTTTCTATTGCCTGAGTTTTCGGCCCTACCTGTGTACCGTCAGCATCAGCACCCTGATTAAATACAAGCTCCATCGGACGGCACATATTAAAGAATGCCGCATCATGCCAGCCGTCTGTCTTTCCGCTTACCTGCGGCTCAACGCAACCTATTATATTGTAGTTTCTTGCGTCTTCAAGTGTAAGACCTCTGCTCATCAGTGCCGGTATAATTACCTCATCATTGTAATAAGCCGGCAAGCCTATTCCCGTTCTTGTGAGCTCAGCAGCCCTTAACAGGAATTTCTGCGGCGTTCCGTTCCATACTCTTACCGATAAAGAAGGCTGCGGAAGGAAAACATGCATTGTAGCCTCTATACACATATAGGAAAGAATATTTACAGCATCATGCCCGTCCGCTGTCTGTCCTCCGGCTATTAAGTTCTGGAAAAGGCTATACCCCGCAAATCCTGCCGCCGAAACCTCGTCTCTTACCTTATTATAATCATTAAGCTTGATCCATACGCAGTCCATAATCTCCTGAGCTTTTTCAAGAGTGATTGCACCGCTTGCCAGATCCTTTTCAAGATAAGGATACATATACTGGTCAAACCGTCCCGGCGAAATCGAGTGTCCGCTTGATTCTATCTGCAAAAGCAGCTGCACAAACCAGAAGCTCTGACAAGCCTCATAGAAATTTGAAGCTCCGTTTTCAGGAACACGACTGCAGTTTTCTGCAATAACAAGCAGTTCTCTTTTTCTGTTTTCGTCGGTACAGCCAAGCGCCTCCGACAAAGCCAAATCCGAATATCTCTTAGCATATGTTATAACAGCCTCACAGCTCTCTATTACAGCATTTAGAAAATGTGTCCTTCTTGAATAATCGGCATCACCAAAATCGCATTTTGCAAGAGCTTCTTTTGCTTCGTTTATAATTCCTCTGTAACCGATTTTTAAAACCTTGCCGTAATCAACGGTAACATGCCCTACTCCGTTATAGAAATAGTTTCCGGGTGTGAATATGTTATGCTCCATAGCTAAAAGAGTTTCGGGCGCCATATAAGATGTAGCAAGCTCGCTTGTTGTCCTGCCTTTCCAGTAAGGATACACCTCACGAAGCTTTGCCTTTGTTTCTTCCGATATATAAAACGGGTCTGCATCTCTTGTGGCAACCGTGTCAAATTCATTTTCAAGCCATTCATACGAAAACTCCGGGAAAACCTGACAACCGCGTGGCTCTCTGCTTCCGCTTCCGACAATAAGCTCCTCCGGACGAATTATTACAGGCATATTCTCCAGAATATTTTTAAACGCCTTCGAACGACGTGTTATAACCGGCATTCCCTCAGTCTGCTTGTAAGACTCTGTAAGAAGAATTGCACGATCCGCCTCAATCTCCGGCAGCTTCTCAAACATACGGTCAATAATCCTCTGTATTCTGTCCGATTTCGGTAATCCGTTAAATTCTATTTCTGCCATTTTTATTTTCTCCTCTCTTAATTTTATATAAATAACTCTTTCATTGTTTTAATTGCATCATCTGTTATAAACCGGGCGCATGCTTTCACCGACGGCTTCGCCCGGGACACAGCGTAACTGTTTTCAAATTCTTTCAGCATTAAAGTATCGTTTTCGCCGTCTCCGAAAACAGTACATTCGTCACGTGTTATACCAAGCTTTTCAATTATACTCATAACCGCATAAAACTTATCCGCATCCGGCATAACATACTCTGTCAGTTCAAAACTGTCGTAAATCTTTTTCAGTTCATCGCATATAAATCCGGGGTTATTCTGTTTGTAAACTACCGCCTTATATATACTGCCGTCTATCTCCGACACGTCTTCAAACGAAGTCACATGAGAATAAAACTGTTTCCTGCATCTGCGGATAAAACCGCTTGTTCCTTTTACATACATCATATATTTTCCGTAAAGCACAATATCTGTACATTCACTGAAAATCTGTAATTTTTCTTCCGGAAACGGTTTTTCAAAAACAGTTTTCTCTCCGCACACCGCCAGAGCACCGTCACAGCATATTGATATGTAATTTTTAATCTCCGAGAGCATCTTTTTCACTTCGGGATAACTTCTCCCGGTCGCTACCGCAAAACAGTTACTCTCCGCTACGGAGTTTATAACCGCCGCTTCTCTTTTTCCGACACTCTTTCCTTTTCCGGCGGACAGTGTTCCGTCCAGATCACTTACTATAAGCTTCATAAACTCTTCAATCCCTTTCGGCATACTGAATTTTTTTGCTTTATACACCTATTTTACAACATTTTCTCACAAAAGTCAATACATACAAAGAAAAAACCAACAAAAACCATAAAAAAATTTACAATTAATGTTGGTTTAATATCTGTTTATGGTCATTTTAACCAATAATCTTCCTGCAAGCGCCGCTCATACCCAAAGAGCACTCATCACACTTCGGATTTCGTGCCATGCACAAAGCCCGTCCGTGATATACAAATCTGTGGCATAATTCAAGCTGTTTTTCGGGCGGAATAAGCTTTTTAAGCTCCGTTTCTATCTTCGTTGGGTCTTTTTCCTTCGTAAGCCCTATCCTTCCCGAAACACGTATGCAATGAGTATCAACCACAACCGCCGGCTTTTTAAATATATCACCCAATACAAGGTTTGCGGTTTTTCTTCCCGTCCCCGGCAAAGTAAGAAGCTCCTCCATAGTATCAGGCACCTCACCGCCGTACACATCACGAAGCCGCTGACAGCAAAGTATTATGTTTTTAGCCTTGTTTCTGTAAAGCCCGATTGAACGTATATCATTCTGAAGCTCCTCTAAATCCGCATCGGCAAAATCATCCACCGAGGTGTATTTTTTAAACAAATCCTTCGTCACACGATTTACCGCCGCATCAGTACACTGCGCCGACATCTGCGTCGCAATAAGCATTTCAACCGGAGTTGAATAATCAAGCGAACACCTCACCTCCGGATACATCCGCTCTAAAATCTCAGCAACAACCGCCGCCCTCTCTTTTTTCGTCAAATTATCCTCTCCCCCGGATTTTTAATAATAAATTATAGTTTATCTGCTGATAAACTATAATTTAGTGAAATATTTTGCTTTCAGCAAAATGTGAAATTCACACTTCGTGTGAGTGAAATCCACGCAAAGCATGGG
>JAZTZP010000117.1:0-33581 GCA_045637525.1 Clostridia bacterium
TCGATTTTCTTTCCATAACTTGCGGCGAATTCGCCGCAAATTTCACTCGCATTTATGCGAATTTCACCCAACCATATGGTTGGATTTCACTTTTTGCCTGTGGCAAAAAATTTCACTGTAAATTATAGTTTATCGCAGATAAACTATAATTTATAAGAAAGGAATACGAAATGAAAGAGAAAATATATACCATTCCGGTAAATGAAGCGTACGAAACAGCTGAAGAATGTCCGCTTTGTTTTTTGGAGAAGAAGCTTGAGGATGAGGCTTTGGATTATGCACTGGGTGCGGCGATGATGGAGCCTGATTACAGGGTTAAATCAAACGAAACAGGATATTGCAACAGGCATTTTGAATGTCTTAATAAAATGCCGAATAAGCTTAGCCTTGCGTTGGTTTTGGAAACGCATCTTGAAGAGATAAGAAAGACTGTTAAAAACCATGAGAAGGCTGTGAAGAAGGCGGCTGAGGCGAAGTCGGGGCTTTTTAAGAAAACCGATAAAATAAAGGTGATTACAGAGGCGGCAGAGGCTGCCGGGAAAATAAATTCCGGTTGTATGATATGCGAGAAGGTTTCTCATACGATGGACAGGTATTTTGAGGTTTTATTTTATCTGTGGGACACCGAGGAGGATTTTCGGAAGAAGTTTGACGATTCAAAGGGCGTATGCATGCACCATTTTGAAAAGCTCGTGAGTCTTGCCCCGAAATATCTGAATGAAGAAAAGGCAGCACGGTTTGTTAGTGTTCTTATTGAAAAGCAAAGTGTGGAGCTTGAAAGATTGCAAGATGAAATACACCGGTTTACGCTGAAGTTTGATTACAGGAATAAAGACATGGAGCTCGGAACTGCACATGATGCACCGGGAAGATTACTACAAAAGATAGGCGGCTACGTAAAGTCTGAATAATAACTGTGGAATTATTGTGCAATTTATTTATATTATTTTAAATTAAACCCGGTTATTGAGAATTAATATCTAAATTTAAAAAAAGTTTTTGGTAAAGTCTTTTCTTTTACTGATTTTTATGATATAATGTAAAATGAAAATATTTTTAATATTTTAAAAGTAGAAATTAATTTTAACGGGAGGAATATATCATGACAACAAACAAAAGTGTTTTAACATGGCTTGACGAAATGACAGCTATGTGCCGTCCGTCGCAAATCGTTTGGATAGACGGTTCAGAAGAACAGCTTGAGGCACTTCGTGCAGAATCTGTTGCTATTGGTGAAATAATAGCTCTTAACCAGGAAAAGCTTCCGGGCTGCTATTATCACAGAACAGCTGAGAACGACGTTGCAAGAGTTGAAGACAGAACATTTATTTGTACAAAGACAAAGGAAGAAGCAGGTCCTATCAATAACTGGATGGATCCTGAAGAAATGTATGCAAAGCTTAAGGCTTTATACGATGGTTCTATGGAAGGAAGAACTATGTATGTTATTCCTTATTCAATGGGTCCGGTAGGATCTCCTTTCTCAAAGATCGGTATAGAGCTTACAGACAGCATATATGTTGTTCTTAACATGGCAATCATGACAAGAATCGGTAAGGCTGTTATTGATCAGCTCGGTGACAGCGCTGATTTCGTTAAGTGTCTTCATGCAAAGAAGGATGTAAATCCTGAGGACAGATACATCGTACAATTCCCGCAGGATGCTACAATCTGGTCAATCAATTCTGCATACGGCGGTAACGTACTTCTCGGTAAGAAGTGTTTTGCTCTTCGTATAGCTTCATATCTCGGAAGAAACGAAGGCTGGATGGCTGAGCATATGCTTATTCTCGGTCTTGAAAATCCGCAGGGTGAGGTTAAGTACATCTGTGCTGCATTCCCGTCTGCTTGCGGTAAGACAAATCTCGCAATGCTTATTCCGCCTGAGTATCTTAAGGAAAAAGGATATAAGGTATGGACTGTTGGTGATGATATTGCATGGCTCAGAATCGGTCCGGACGGAAGATTATATGCTATCAATCCTGAAGCAGGCTTCTTCGGTGTTGCTCCGGGTACAAGTGTTAAGACAAACTTTAATGCTTTAGAGTCAACAAAGAAGAACACTATCTTCACAAACGTTGCTATAAATAATGACGACTTGACAGTTTGGTGGGAAGGTCTTGACAAGAATCCTCCGTCAAACGCAACTGAGTGGAAGGGCGCTCAGGTTGACGGTAAGGCATATACTGCTGAAGGCAACAAGCTTGCTCATCCTAACTCAAGATTTACTGCTCCGGCTATCAACTGCCCATGCATTTCAAAGGAATTTGAAAACCCGGCAGGTGTTCCGGTTGAAGCAATCGTATTCGGCGGAAGACGTGCTAAGTGTGCTCCGCTCGTATATCAGTCAAGAGACTGGACTCACGGTACATTTGTTGGTGCTACAATGGCATCTGAGACAACAGCAGCAGCTGCTGGTGCTGTCGGCGTTGTACGTCGTGACCCGATGGCTATGAAGCCGTTTGTTGGATATAACATGGCTGATTACTGGGGACACTGGCTCAAGATGGGCGAAAAGCTTGGCGATAAGGCTCCGAAGGTATTCCACGTTAACTGGTTCAGACAGGACGAGGAAGGCAACTTCATGTGGCCGGGATTCGGCGATAATATGCGTGTACTCCTCTGGATTCTTGACAGATGTGCAGGCAAGGTTGATGCTAAAGAATGTGCAATAGGTTACATTCCTGAGGCTAAGGATATAGACACAACAGGTCTTGACCTTGACGCTGAGGTTTTAGAAGAGCTTCTTACAATCGACAACAAGGTATGGCTTGAAGATGTTGAAAACATCAAGGAATACTTTGCACAGTTCGGAGATAAGCTCCCGAAAGCTATTGCTGATGAGCTTGTTAAGCTTGAAAATAATCTTAACAAATAATTTTAACATACGGAGTGTGAATGAACACTCCGTATGTTCTTATATTGGCATATTTACTAATTAAAACTCAGGGATTTGTCGAAAAAGACGAAAATAAAAAATAAAGGGAATTTTTTCGCACAAAAGTTAGTATTTTTTGTTTGAATAAATTGAGATTTTTGTAGAAAAACAGTAAAAGATATTGAAAAATTCAAAAATATATGATATAATTTTATATGGATATATATATAACTTTTAGAGGCGTTATGTATTTAAGAGGTAATGATTATGGCAATAAAGTACGGAAAGAAAAAATCTAAACAACATAATATTTTATATACGATTGTCACCGCGATATTGTTATGCACGGTTTTTCTTGGTATGGTAACTAATTTATATAACAAGACCGAGGATGAAGCATACGAAAATCTTCATATTCAGACCAAGCAGATAAAGGATGATATTATTCTTCAGCTGATATCGGACAGGGAAAATCTTTCAACGATGGCGAACTTTGCTGCAAAGCTTTATAATGACGGAGATGGCTACAGCCTTTTGTTTGAGTCCTTCAAATCCATTGGTATGATTGAAAATATAGGTATTTTGAATCCTGACAATACTTTTGCGACAAAGTCAGGCACTGCTAATATGGAGGGTATTATTTCTTTTGAAGAAGAAAAGGAAAAAGGTATATACATAAGCAGCAGAATTAAAGATATTACAAAAGATGATTATGTGCTTATAAGAAGTGCTGTGCCTATTGAAGTAAACGGTGAAACTGTTGGTATATTATATGGTGCAATTAAGCCGGAAAAGCTCAATGACAGGTATATACAAATGGTAGAAGAGCTTGATGCACAGCTGTTTGTTTATGAAAAAGGAACGGGCGAGATTATTATTGATACAATTCTGGGAGATGCGAGCAATATTTCAGTATTGAAAAACCGTAAATACAACGACGGTTCTTCTTATGAGCAATTAGTGTCAACCGACAGCGGTTTTATTTCATTCCAGTCCGAGTACAGAAATGAAAATCTTCATTTGCATTATTCTTCCATTGATGAGTTCGGCTGGATGATAGCGTTAGGAAGATATGATTCACAGGTGTTTGCAGGGACACATACTATGACTCGTATTTTGTTTTTAGTATTTCTGGTTATGCTTGGCATAATAGCTTTGTATATATTGATATTGATGGTAAACGAAAGAAAAGTTAATGCCGTAACCGAGTGTGCTTCAAATGTCAGAAAGGAACTTTTAGAAACGAGTGATGGGCAAAATAATATTAAGGATGCTTTGATTGAGGTTTGTAAATTTGCAAATTCAAGGTCGGCTGTATTTTTTGATACAGACGGAGAATTTTATCACCATATTGCTCCTCGATATGAAGAAATTATGCTTTCGGAAGAAGAAAGAAAGCATTTCAGTGCAGAGCTGCTTCGTTATGCATCCGAGTTCCATAAGCTTAACAGGAATACAGTTAATGTTTTGTGCATAAAACCGAATAAACATCTTGTAAAAACTAATCCGGGCTTTTATCATTTTTTAAAAGACCACAAAATCAAAGAAGTTTCTTTTTCTTCAACAATCAATAAATCCAATCATATCACAATTCTGGCTTCTGTTAACTCAAGGCGGGGAAGTCAGGTGAGGTTGCTTGCAGAAAAAGTTTCGGCGTGTTTTTCAATGGCGTTGTACAATAAAAATCATCTTAATAAAACTACACTTGCCGCGACAACAGATTCTCTTACCGGGGCGCTGAATCGTGTTGCATATAAAAGCGATTTGTTAGTTTTTGATGAAGAGAAGGCTACTGACTTTTCTTGTATCTATATAGATGTTAATGAGCTTCATATTTGTAATAACAAATACGGACATGCTGCCGGCGATGAAATGCTTTTATATATTGCAAATACCTTAAAAGAAGTGTTTTACGGTCACAAGGTTTACAGAATGGGCGGCGATGAATTTTTAGTATTTTGTCAACACACCCCGCAGGATTGCGTGAAGAAAAGTATTGAGATTTTTACCCGGCAATTGGAACCGCGCAATTACCATGTTGCAATCGGGATGTCTTACAGAACACAAAATACCGCTACCGAAGAAATGGTAAGAGAAGCAGAAGTAAGAATGTATGAGGCAAAAAACCGGTATTATCAAAACAAGGAACAGCAAAGCGCTCTCTCTGCCACAGATATGGAATATGTTCAGGTAAAAACAGGAATACTTGAAATAGATACAATGCTTTCTGTTTTAAAGGAAAAATACAATGGTATATATCGTGTTTCGCTCTCTACTGATAAAGCCAGACGCATTTTGATGCCTGCATATTTAAAGTATAATGAAAATGAAGAACATTTTTCTAATTTATTTTCAAGATATGTTGCTGAGTCGGTAAATCCCGATTATCACAGAGCATTAATGAGCTTTTTGAATTATGAAGCTTTAAAGAATCAATTGATGGAAGGTAAAATTCCTAAAATCACATACAAAAGGAATGATGGCGAGCTCGTGATATTAAGTGTTTACAAGCTCTGTGATGCAGACGAATTGGTTAGTGACACTCTTTGGGTTTTTGCAAAAGAGTAAACACTGTTGACAAAGGCGAATCATTGTGATGTACCGGCAGATAATAATAGTTGGCAAAATCGACGAAGGTCGGTGACGCAAAGCAAAAAAGCCAAGGCTTTATACTATGCCGGTACGGCTGCAATGATACGAGGTCTTTATCCATACTTTATATTGTTGCAGTTTTTTTGTTTTCAGTATAAAAAATATAGTGCTGCATACTATGTAATCAGTAATAAAAAAATTATGGAGTAAGTGCGATGAATAATATGTTTTTAAAAGGTTTTATGAATTTTTTATGCAGAAAGAAGGAACTGTCTGAAGAGAAGCAGCTTTTGGAAAAAATTGAAGAAGCATTTAAAAATGACGAGTTTAAAATGCATCTTCAATTTATTGTTGATAATAAGACAAAAAAGCTTGTATCAAGCGAGGCTTTGTCGAGATGGGAAACCTTCGGTGGTGAGGTTATCATGCCCGGAGCATATATAGGTGTAATGGAAAAATCAGGACTTATTGTGAAGTTTGATTACTATATGTTTGAAAAGGCCTGCAAAAAACTTTCCGAATGGAAAGATTCCGAGTTCAATGAAATTATTATGTCCTGCAATATCACAAGAATTACTATATCCGAAAAGAGTTTTGTTACAAAAATAAAAGAAATAGCGGATAAGTATGTTTTTGACAGAAGCAAGCTTCTGATTGAAATTACGGAAGATTCGATTGAAAAGAATATGGATGTTGCAAGGAATAATATTATAAGAGCAAAAGAACTTGGATTTAGTATTGCATTAGATGATATTGGCAGTGGTTATACATCATTAATAAGTTTGTGTGAGTATCCCATTGATGTAGTGAAAATTGACAGAGATGTTCTTCTGCTCTCTGACAGAGAATGCGGAAAAAAACTGTTTTTGGGAATTATATCTTTAATACACAGTCTTAATCTTAAGGTTGTGTGCGAAGGTGTTGAAACTGAAGAACAAAACTCATTGGTTTCTGATAGTGAATGTGATTATATCCAGGGGTGGTACTATTCAAAAGCACTTCCTGAAAGTAAGGCGGAAGATTTTTATAAAGAGTATATGAAGAAGTTTTAAAAGGTGAAGGTAAGTGAAAAAACTCATAATACAACTGATAAAATTTGGTATTGTCGGAGTAATTGCGGCAGTAATTGATTTGGGCGTTTTGATGATTTTGAAAGAAATAATGCATGTTGAGGTTCTTATAGCATCGGCGGTGGCTTTTTCCGTATCTGTTACAGCAAATTACATTTTAAGTATGCTGTTTGTTTTTAAAGGCAGTGAAAACGGCAAGATAAAAGAATTTATAGTGTTTGTTGCCCTCAGCATTGGCGGACTCGTCTTAAATCAATTTATAATGTGGATTGGAACAGAAATGCTGACTGTTTACTATCTTTGGGTTAAGTTTTTTGCCTGCGTTTTTGTTCCGGTATATAATTTTATTACAAGAAAAATATTTTTGGAGAAAAAAGCTCCGTAAGGAAGATAAACTATGAATAATAAGTTTTCAAAGGATTTATACAGATACTATGGTGAAAAGGGTGAAAGTCTTATTCAAAGAGTGTTAAGACCGACAGAGCTTAAGTATATTGCGCTTTTCAGGAAGGCGGAAAAATGTAAGTTCAAGCCTTTGAAATTATACTATACAGTTAAACTTAAACTTATGTCCTATAAAACTCATATACAAATTCCGGCACGGACAAAAATCGGTGAAGGTTTTTATATCGGACACAGCGGCAGAGTTATTATACACCCGGATGCAGTCTTGGGAAAAAACATGAATATCGCTACAGGAGTAACCATAGGATATGAAAACCGGGGCGTGAGGTGCGGTGCACCGACGTTTGACGGTAATTGCTGGATTGGAACGAACTCAGTTGTTGTAGGTAATATAGGAATTGGCGAGGATGTAATGATTGCACCTTTGACCTTTGTAAATTTCGATGTTCCCTCTCACAGCATAGTGATAGGAAATCCCGCAAGGATAATACATAAAGAAAATGCAACAGAAGATTATATAGAAAACAGAGTATAAACTATTATGATAAATGCAGGAGGTGTGCCCGGATGTCAACAAAAGATAATAGAATCAAGTATAACTTGTTGTCGGGCGTTTTGTATCAGGTTGTCCTGATTGTCCTGAGCTTTCTTCTTCCAAGACTTTATCTTGAAAATTTCGGCTCGGAGGTTAATGGAGTTCTGTCTACAATAAAGCAGATTTTTATATATATGTTTTTGCTTGAATCGGGAGTAGGACTCGCCACCACACAGGCATTATATAAGCCTGTTGCCGAGAAAAATCATAGCAAAGTAAGCTCTGTTATTTCTGCAACCAACAACTATTATGTTAAAATCGGTATCCTTTATGCGGGTATCGTTATTCTGATAGCTTTTGTATATGCGTATGTTATACCGACAAGCATAGAACCCGGTGTGATTTCCGGGATTATAATACTTACTGCTCTGCCTGCGCTGTTCAGCTATTTTGTGCAGGCTAAGTACAGAATACTTTTAGAGGTTGACGGCAGAAAATATGTCATAACAAATTCTGAAATAATTCTTCAGCTGTTATCAAACATTGCTAAAATACTTGTTCTTTTGCTTACAAACAGTCTTCTGCTTATTCAGCTTGTATATTGCATATTGTCACTTTTACAGCTTGCTTATGTATATATTCACGCAAAACGCAGATATAAATGGTTAAGTGTTAAAGCCGAGCCTGATTATGAAGCAATATCACAAAGGAAATCTGTTCTGGTTCATCAGATTTCGGGAATGGTATTTAATAATACGGATGTTTTGCTGTTGTCCTTTTTATGCGATTTCAAAGTGGTTAGTGTTTATACTGTTTATAACATTTTCTTTTCGCAGATTCAGACATTTATTACAAGCATTATTTCGGGGTTCAGCTTTGCACTCGGTCAGATGTTCCATACTGACAGAGCAAAATTTATGAAGGTATATAATGTTTATGAAACATTTTACATTATGGCAACCTTTGTTATTTATACTTTGATGGCAGTATTTTTATTACCGCTTATTCAGATATATACAAAAGGAATAAATGATGCAAACTACACGAATGCGCTTTTAGTAATCCTTTTTGTTGTTATGAACCTTTTATCAAACGGCAAGCTTCCTTCAAACCATGTTCTTGAATATTCGGGAAAATTTGAAGAAACCCGTTCTCATGCAATCTGGGAAATGATTATAAATATCGCAGTTTCAATAGTTTCTATTCTTAAATGGGGAATTTGCGGTGCTGTAATCGGTACAATTGTTGCTCTTTTATACAGAGGTGCAATGATGATTTATTACTCAAATAAAAAAGTGCTTGACAGAGGAATTTTTAATACATATAAGCTCTGGACAGTTAACGGAGCGGTTTTTATACTCATAATGGTAATCTTTTTTACGGATAGCTTCAGCGGTCTTTCATTTATCAGCCTGCTGGTAAAAGGAATCATCCATTCTCTCTGGATAGTTTCCTTATACATTGGAGTAAACTTTATATTTTTTAAAAGAGCATTTAAAAACTTACTTGAATTATGGAGGGATAAAGTATGAGTATTCCTAAAGTAATTCATTATTGTTGGTTTGGTAAAGGCGAGATGCCGAAGATAGCCGTAAAATGTATAAAAAGTTGGAAAAAATATTGTCCGGATTATGAAATAATCTGTCATAATGAAGAAAATTTCGACTTAATGCAAAATCGTTATATGCGTGAGGCTTATGAAGCAAAGAAATGGGCGTTTGTAAGCGACTTTGCAAGGCTTAAGATAATTTACGATAACGGCGGAATATATTTAGATACAGATGTCCAGCTTATAAAGCCTATTGATGATTTGCTTGAAAGTAAAGGATTTATGGGTTTTGATGAAAAAGGGATTGTTGCAACCGGACTTGGCTTCGGTGCTGAAAAAGGAAACGGAATAATCGGAGAATTCTTAAAAGACTATGATGATATACCGTTCATTCTGGAGGATGGCAGCTTCGACCTTACTCCTTGCCCGGATAGAAATACAGCGGCACTGAAAAGACTTGGTATGGATATTAAAAATACAAATCAGACCTTTATGGATACGGTTTTTCTTCCGCGAGAGTATCTTTGCCCGATGGATTATTACACCGGGAAAAAGACCATAACCAAAAACACATATTCCATACATCATTATTCAGCGACCTGGACATCGGATGTAACAAAAAGAACAACACGGATTAAGAGATTGATCGGCGTTAAAATGTATGACAAACTATACGGCAAATTTTTGCATAAATTCAAGTGGTTGGAGTGGTAATATGCCTGAACAGATAATAGAAAAAATTAAAAAGAGCATTTTGACCGAGTGGAAAGTGTGCTTTATTTCAGCACTTGTGACAGGACTTATTGCTCATTTATATAAAATTACAAATTGGTTACCAAACTGGGATTCCATTGTATTCAGATATGATGCACAAAATATGATTTCATTGGGACGATGGTTTCTTCCTTTAGTATGTGCTCTAAGCTCCTTTTATGATCTGCCCTTCCTTGCAGGGCTTATGGCAGTCATATTTCACGGACTGGGTGCGGTTTGTATCTGCAAAATGTTTAGAATCGGGAAAAACATAACGGCAGCACTTACAGGTGCGGTGGTTGCTGCATTTCCCGTTGTGACATCTGTGATGATGTATAATTATGTGGCAGACGGATATGCACTTGCTTTCCTCTTTTCGTGTATTGCAGCGATGCTGCTTACAAAGGATAAGCCTTGCTGCATTGGTTCTTTGGTATTGATAGCACTATCTGCCGGAATATATCAGGCTTACATAACAGTTACAATAATGCTCTTGCTTTTAAGCTTGATTCTTGAAGTGATGTACACGAATACAGACTTTAAAAGGCTGACTGTAAAAATCCTTAAGTTTTTGCTGACGGGTGTTTTGGGGATGGCGCTATATTATACGGTGATGACAATTCTTCTTAAGCTGACCGGAACTACACTTTTAGAGTATCAGGGCTTAGACGGTGCGGCATCTCTTAAAGGCATTGATATAGCCGGTTCTTTATACACCATTAAAGAATCATTTGTACGCTATTTCTTTGATTTTTCAACAGGACTGAATGTGTTTGCCGTAATAAACTGCATTGTATTTGTTCTGACTCTTGTCTTGTATTTGACAGATGTGATAAAAAACAAATTAAGTATTGCCAAAATCCTGATGCTTTGCGTTTGTGCGGTGTTATTGCCCGTTGGAGCAAGTGTGCTTAGCTTTATAAACAGCAGTATTGATTATCACAACCTGATGAAAATGGGATTTTTGGTATTTTATCTGTTTTTTATACTGCAATATGAAAAAGCAAGCTTTAAATGTGCAAAACTAAATTCAGCAAAAGCATGGATGATTTTAGGCGTTACAACGGTTCTTATTTTCAATCAGATAATTATTGCAAATGTCAGTTATCATAAACTGAATATGGCTTATCAAAAGTCTTATGGCACTTTAATACGTATTGCAGACCGGATTGAACAAACCGAAGGTGCCGGAGAATGTGATAGTATTCTGGTTTTAGGCTGTCTTCCCGAAAGTGAGGCTTACAGCGTGAATTTACCGCCTGATATGACGGGAACAACAGATAGTTATATTTTAAGAGCAGATGATGAAATAGTCGGTCAAAGTGTTTTATGCAGTGCATTAAATGATTATTGCGGAAAAAATTATAAATTTATTTCGGGTGAAGAAAAATCAGAGCTTCTGAAAAGAATTGATGCAGACGGTTTGAATAACTGGCCCGGAAAAAATTCAATATCTGTAATTGATAATGTGATTGTTATAAAACTTGGGAATTAAGAGGTAAATTATATGATATATTTTTGTGCGGACGATTACGGTATATCTGTTGAGGGCAATAGTCGTATAGAAAATTGTCTTGAAAATGGTGTTTTAAACAAGGTAAGTGTTTTGCCAAACGGTGAAATACCGGATTTTAAGCAGCGTTTATCAGTCGGAAATACGACACTGTCTTTGCATATCAATTTGGTTGAGGGACTTCCTCTTTCCAATCCAAATGATGTTGATTTGCTGATATCAGACAACGGATACTTTAAATATTCTTTTATAGGTTTGTTTTTTCTTTCTATATCAGGGAAAAGAAAGGAATTTGAAAAACAGATATATAAAGAAATACAAAGTCAGATTAAATTCTGGAAAAAGGCTATGGGTGAAAACTCATCAGTTTCAATAGACAGTCATCAGCACACGCATATGATACCGCTTATTTTTAAAACCCTGATGCGTGTTATTAAAGATGAAGGTTTGAATGTTCGATATATGCGGATCCCCGACGAACCTGTTGCACCATACATTTTTACACCGCATTTATATTCTGCATATCATCCTGTGGGATTTATAAAGCAATGGCTTTTAAAAACCTTTGCTTTTATAAACCGAAAGGAATTGAAAAAATCAAAAATACAATCTGCATATTTTATGGGAATAATGTTTTCGGGAAAATTAAACGAAACAAGGATAAAAAAGCTGCTTCCGCACTATCTGAAGCTTGCAAAAAAACATAATAAAAATATTGAGATTGGATTTCATCCGGGATATGTAAAAAGCGGAGAGAGATTAATTGACGGAAGCAGAAAAGACTTCAGGGATTTTTATTTTTCTCCATGGCGTAATATTGAGCATGATACACTTGTAAATTTTAAGTTTTGAGTAAAAGAGACGAAAGAAGGATATGGAAATGCCATATATTGAAAGCGAAAAAGTTGACGAAAAGACAAGAGTGAAATTAGAAGCCTTAATCGAAAAATCATATTTATCCTATTGGAGAAAGAAAAGGATTTTTGATATATTTTTTGCCAGCATTATTTTGATTGGGTTTCTTCCGCTCATGATAATTATAGCGATTGTTATATGTATTGATGATCCTAGTGCCGGGCCATTCTTTAAACAAAAAAGAGTGGGACGTCACGGAAAAGAATTTTATATGTATAAATTCCGGACAATGCGTCCGAATGCCGAAAAGCTTTTGGAACAGTTAAAAGACAAAAACGAAATGGAAGGCCCTGTTTTCAAAATCAAAGACGATCCGAGAATAACAAGGGCAGGAAAATTTCTCCGGAAATTATCTCTTGATGAATTGATGCAGTTTTTTAATGTTTTCAAAGGAGATATGACTTTAGTCGGACCGAGACCTCCGCTTCCGAGAGAGGTCGAATATTATACAGATTATCAGAAGCTTCGTTTGCTTGTTACTCCGGGAATTACCTGCACCTGGCAAATTCATAAAAACAGAAATGATGTTCCTTTTGAACAATGGGTTGAAATGGATCTGGATTACATTCAAAACAGAACATTCCCGGGAGATTTGCTTATTATGCTCAAAACTCCTGTGGTTATGCTTAGCGGAACCGGAAGATAAATGTTTTTAGATTGGAGACATAAATATGAAAGTTGCAATGGTTGGACATAAGGTTATTCCGTCGAGGCGGGGCGGAATTGAAAATGTGCTTACCTCTTTATGCCCGTTGCTCGTTGAAAAAGGAGCGGGTGTTACTTGTTATAACCGTTCGTCCGATAAAGTGGAAAATGAATATATCGGTACCGTAAAAGATAAAAAATATAAAGGTGTAGCTTTGAAAAATGCGTGGACAATCAATGCAAGAGGTATTTCTGCGATGGTTGCTTCCTTTACGGCGGCAATTTGTGCGGCTTTCGGGGATTTTGATATAGTGCATTTTCATGCAGAAGGCCCGTGCGCTGCTATATGGATACCGAAAATGTTTGGAAAACGATGCGTTGCAACTGTTCACGGACTTGATTGGCAAAGAGAAAAATGGGGGCACGGCTTTGCTTCTGAGTATATAAAATTCGGTGAGCGTGTTATGGTAAAATATGCAGACGAAATAATTGTTTTAAGCGAAAGTGCCCGTGAATATTTTAAAGAAACATATAACCGCAAAACCGTACTTATTCATAACGGAATAGATAAACCAATCAAAAAAGAAGCTGTGAAAATAACTGAATTATACGGACTTTCAAAAGGTGATTATATTTGTAGCGTATCAAGACTTACTGCCGAAAAAGGAGTTCATTATCTTATTGATGCATATAACAGTATCAAAACAAATAAAAAACTTGTTATTGCGGGAGATACAAGCGATACAGACGAATATGTTGAGATGTTAAAGCAAAAAGCATCGGGAAATCCGAACATTATTTTTACAGGCTTTATATCAGGAGATGTATTAACCGAAATATACAGCAATGCTTATTTAGTTACGCTTCCTTCTGATATTGAAGGAATGTCGCTTAGTCTTTTAGAGGCTCTTGCATACGGTAATGCAGTTTTATGCTCTGATATCCCTGAAAACACATTTGTGACAGAAAACAAAGCAATGTATTTCAGAAAAAGCAATGTAGAAGATTTGGCTGAAAAGCTGCAAGCAATGTGCGACAGCGTTGAGCTTGTTGATGAACTGAAAACCGGAGTCGATGAATTTATACTCGGTAAATATAATTGGAATGATGTTGCAAACTCCACATACGACCTATATAAAAAAGTATTGAAAAAATAAAAGAAAGGTAGCTTATGTTATGAAAGGATATACACTTACTGCAAAAACCAAGAAAAATATAAGAGTGTTGAAGCTCTTTTTAATAAGCCTGATTTTTGTTTCGATAGCGGTGTCTATTGCGATAATTGGCTGTAATTATATCGGGAATCGTAATTTCAGAGAGACCTTTTATAGTGTGAGCAGCCTTAAGGTGAACAACAAGATAAGAATTATTCAGATTTCTGATTTGCATAATTGTTCGTATGGAACGGACAACAACAGGTTAGTTGACAGAGTCGGAAAATTAAAGCCGGATTTGATAATTTATACAGGAGACATAGTTGATTCAAAAGTAAAATCAGATGACAGAGTTATAAGTTTATGTGAAGAACTTGCGGATGTTGCACCTTCATATTACATATATGGAAACAATGAAGCGGAAAAATATTATGACACTCTTTTGAATCAGGAGGATCTTGATAAAAAGTTTGGATTTAACGATAATAACCGAAAACCCGACAAGCTTTTGGAAATCACGGACGAGCTTACAAAAAAACTTGAAGCTTCAGGCGTAAAGGTGCTTAAAAACAAGTCGGACACTATAACAATCGGCACAACTGAGGTGGATGTATATGGTGTGTTAACCTCAAATCCGTCATCCTTCTGGTCATATGCAGGTGAAAGCTTTGATGAATATATATATTCAAATGAGAACAATTTGAAAATTACTGCAATTCACGAGCCTTTAGTATTTGAAGAATATTTCCCCGATTCATGGGGGGACTTGCTACTCGCCGGTCATAATCATGGAGGCACGGTTAAAATACCGATGGTTGGGCCGTTATACACACATGACGGAGGCTTGTTGCCGGATCGTGGCGGACACTTCGTTTATGGCAGATATGAGGTTCAGGGAAGACCTTTGATTATAAGTTCGGGGCTTGAAAACAAAAATATTTTCAGAATCAACAATCAGCCGGAGCTTGTGATTGTTGATATAAATAAATTTTAATGCCGGAAAGGAGTGCATAATAAATGATTTCCTCACTTTTGCAAAAACTACCCATCGCAGTAGTTGGAATATTACTGGTTGTAGCGGCTTTGACAATATATTTTCGTTCAAAAAACGTTACAAAAAGTGAGTTCTTTAAGATATTTAAAAGCACACGTTTGGTAAGTGCGTGGATATTGATTTTTGTGATTGTTATTTCAGGTATGTTTGGAATTTTTAATCATATGAAAGCAAAACACTCTGTTGCGGCTGTTGTGTCACTTAATTATTCAGAGGCGTCGGGTGCTCAGAATTCCAACGGAACAAGATATAATATGGCAGAAATAATCTGTGATGAGGTTGTAGAAAAAGCTATCGAAATGGGTGCTTTTGAAAATGTAACCGTAAAACAGCTTAAAAACTGCTTATGTGTTTATCCTTATGTTCAGGGTGATGTCAATGATAAGTCTGATTATCATATTTCTACGGAATTTGTTGTAGAGTATCACGCTTCAAAGCACACCGACCACTTAGACGCAGAAAATGTAATTGCGCTGATAACAAGTGCATACAAGGAATACTATATAGAAAAATATACAGATAATTTCAGCCTTACAAGCAAAGAGGATAAGCCTGATTACAGCACAATGGAATATATGGACAGTGTAACTTATTTAGGTAAAGAAACAACTGCTGTTTTAAATTATCTTTACGGAATGTCAGAAAAAGGACCGAGCTTTGTCACAAAAAACAATACGACATTTCAGGCGATAGCAGGAAAGGTTCATCAATTTAAGGAAACACAAATCGAGCAGAATCTGAAATCTTTAATTCTGCAACACGGTGTTGTGAGAAATAAGGATGGCTACATAGACAGACTTTCATACCGGAATAAAAACACAGACTTTGACAAGCAAAGAAATAATGTTTCATTTGACCTTTGCAATCAGGCAATTGATATGTATTCAGAAGAAATGACAAGAGTTGTGCTCGTTCCTACATGGGATGAAAGCGGAAAGTATTATATGGGAAGAACAAAAGTCGGTATTGATGAACTTTCTGTTATGGCAACAACATTCAGCAACAATGTTGCTTCAAACGAGAAAGAAATAATGGATAATAATCTCATTATAGGAAAAATGCAATCCGCATCAGGTAACGCTTCGGTAAACGCTGAGGCAGATGCACTCATTGCATCCATAGACGAGAGCATAGATAATTTTACGATTGAAGCGATAAGCGCCGGCAGAGAGTATTCAGATTACAGAATGAACCAATGCATTGCAGTCAGCATTTCGGGAACTTCTTTGTTTAGCGAGTTAAAGATAATCATTGTATTTGCATTTTTAGCTTACATTGCGGCAATGTTATTTGCAGCTTCAAAAAAATTTCCGAAAGCATAAACACAAAAACATACAGGAGGGTGAAAAATGAAGAATTTTCAGATTATGAGATATTTAAAAAAGATTATGCCTATCATTGTAATTTTTTGTGTTTTAGCCACTTATGCAATAAATTTTAAGCTTAAGAACTCCAATACATTTGTTGCATCGGAAGTTATTCATTACAATGATCCTGCGGCAGAGCAAGGGCTTACTCCCACGGGCTCAAAGCTTGATGTTAATGAAATCAAATCATCGGCTGTAATGTCTAAGGTTGTTGACAGAATGGGACTTACGGGAATTTATTCGGTTGATAGTCTTATATCAAGAATATCTGTAACACCGATTCCCGATGAGGATAAGATTGCACAAAAGGAAGCTAAGCTTGAAGAAGGCGAAGAATATGTTTATGAACCAAGCACATATATTGTTTCTTTTACTGCTACAAACAACGAAGGAACGGATTTCGCAAGAACTATTCTTGATGAAACGTTAGATGTGTATTTTGCAGAATACAGTCAGAAATATGTTAATGTTGCTCCTGCAAAAAATGTTATAGATAATATAGAAAATGAAAACTATGATTACATCGAAATGGTGGAAATGATAGATACGGGTATTGACGAAACTTTGACTGTGTTGTATCAACGTATGGAGCAGAACCCTTATTACAGAGCAACAAAGACCGGAGTGGCTTTTAGCGATTTGGCAGATGAATTCAGCTATTTAAGACACGTCAGACTCTCAGCGCTGTTTTCAAAAATATATAAGTATCAGATAACAAAGAATAAAACAGTGCTGATTTCAGACTATACTACAAGAATTGATAACAACAATATATTAAATACAAAAGAAGAAAGTATTGTAAAAGATACTGTCGCAGTTATTGATGCCTATATAGAAAAAATGAGAGAATCGGGAAATACCAATATTACCTATGAGTATATTCTTGATAATGTTCATGAGCGTAATTTGGTGGATGGTTCAGGAAACCCTGTTTCGGCAGGCGATCAGACGGTAACATATGATGAGCTTATATATGCATGGCGAGATCACAACGAAAAGAAAGAACATTCGGTTATTGATTCTGCTTATTGTCAGTATGTTATTGATACATTTCAAAATTGTACCGGGGTGTGCACAAATAACGAATGCACCACATCCGCTCAGACTTGTACTAAGCTTCACAATGAGAACTATGCACAAATTCAGCAAGAGATTGATGCAGAAATTAAATCGCTTGTTTCTGATTTGAGTGATTTATACAGCACAACTATGAAAACTAATGATGAATACAACGAATATCTTGGTGCAAGTTATATTTCGGTATTATCCTCCGCTTCGGTTAAACCGAGTGTTAATGTAAATCTTTATACATTGATTGCATTTTTCTTCCTGATAATTCTTTGTTGCGGTGGTGCGATCATATTAGGAAGACTTGGCGATATTATAAATTATATCTTCTACACAGACCATCTTACAGAATTCAGTAACCGTGCATATTTTGATAAGTATTTGAAATCTATGGATAAAAAGCTTTTAGATGACGGTACGGTGTACTGTATAGTTGATATAGCAAATCTTGTAGCCATAAATGCCGGGCATACCCGAAAGAGCGGCGATGGCATTATAAAGATGTTTACAATGTATATGAAAGAAGCTTTCGGAAAAACAGATGCAGAGTTTATTTATAACGGAAACGGCAGTTTTGTGATTCTGGCAAAGGATACTGATTACATTACTATTGAAGATATAATGAGGTTGTTTGGATTAAGACTTGATGACCGTGAGGAATATAAGGATATCAGAATAGAATATAAGGTTGGTATTGCAGAAACATTTAAGGAAAATCAAACTGCAAGAAAACTGCTTTCAGAGGCAATAAAAAGTAAAAAGGAATATGTTTCCGAGCCGCTGAAAAAGGAAGTTGTGACCGAATAAGACTATGAAAGGAGGGCAAATGAACTATGGAAAACAGATTTGTACAAACAGCTTGTAAGGTTTACTTTATGCTTGTTGCAGTGCTTATGTACTATTTCCTTACAGAAATAATCAATCTTGGTTTGTTTGTTACATATCGTCATGCATTTGCCCTGTGTTTATTCGCATCAGCGTTTTTTGCTTTTTTGTATAAGCCCAATATTGCAAGAGGCGCATCTTCACTTAAAGCGACTTTTGTATATTGCACACCTTTGATTGTAACAATCTTAGTCTCGCTTTTTATATGGTTTGTCGGGAAAGTGGATACTGCTGTTATTGCAAGAGGTTTGTCGAGTTCATTTGTTTATAATAATATGATTTCATTTACCCTTGCAGCAGTTGCGTTTTTATATGTATTCGGCGAAAAAGGTATATGGTATAACCTTATTGCAATTCTTATTGCCAATATATTGATGCTTTTGACGATTATAGCACAAAATGGCATTGGAAGCTTCTTTTCTGAATTTATAACTCTCATTATGACTTTTGCCGCAGAAACAGGAGATATTATTGTTCAGGCAGAAATTCATGAGCTTGCATTTTGCCTTGGAGCATATCTTATATATATGCTGCTGCAACCGAGAAAAGATATTATATTTTTTATCTTACTTGGACTTACATCGTTTTGTTTTCTGACGGCGTTTAAGAGGATTGGTATTATCGCTGTTGTAGTCGCTTTGGCATTTGGCTGGTTATGGAAATTTGTCGCAAAATTCAAAAAGGATACAGCATTGCGGCTTAGCGTGATTTTTTCTGTTATATTGGTATTGCTGCTTACGGGATATATTGCTATTATAAAGCTCGACGTTTTTTCATTGCTTGAAAAAGCAGGAATAGACACAAGCGGACGTGTGACGATTTACAATGCCGTAGATAAATTCTATGAATTTTCGCCCGGGTTTTTGGGTAACGGAATCGGATTTTTGACATATCAGCTAAGCACAAATATGAATGTCGGTGTTTCATCGGTTCATAACGATTTTTTGCAGTATTTTATAGACCTTGGTTTTTGGGGATATATTTTATGGCTTGTTTGTATGACTTTAGTCAGAGTATGTTATTTCGGTGCAAAAGGCAAGGTTGAAAATGGGATTATAGCACTTGCACTCAGTATATATCTTGTCATCGTTTCATCAACAGACAACACTATGAACTATCCGCTTCTTACAACTGTGCTTGCAATCATAATGATCGGTCACGGATTTGATGAAAGGGTGCGAAATACCGAAACAAAAATGTTTGGATATATTTCCGATGCCAACAGAGAAACAGAGGGTGAAACTATATTATGAAAATATTAATGGTAAATAAATTTCTTTATCCAAGAGGCGGTTCGGAAAGCTATATGTTAAAGCTTTCCGAAGAGCTTAAGTCACAGGGACACGAAGTTGAATATTTCGGTATGTACGATGAAAAAAATACGGTAGGAAATTCTTTGGGGCTATACACAACAAATATGGACTTTCACTCAAAGGGTATATCAAGATTTCTCTATCCGTTTAAAATAATATACTCAAGGGAAGCTTACAGGAAGATTTCAAAGGTTTTAGATGATTTTAAGCCTGACGTTGTTCATATGAATAACATCAATTTTCAGCTTACACCATCAATTATCTATGCCGTGAAGAAGAGAAACATTCCGCTTGTGCAGACTGTTCACGATTATCAGATGATTTGTCCTAATCATCTTCTGTATAGCTTTAAGGAAACAAAGCCTTGCGACAGATGTATAAAAGGCTCAAAGTGGAATTGCTTAAAATTTAATTGTATTCATAATTCCAAAGTAAAAAGCCTTTTAGGTGTAATCGAAGCGAAGTTTTATTCATTTTTAAAAACATACAAAAAGGTTGATTTATATATATGTCCGAGTAGATTTTTAGAAAATAAGCTTTTAAGTGCTTCGGACATTTATTCCGGAAAAACCTTTACAATACATAATTTTATTGAGAAGAATAATATTTTGGCTAAAACAGATAATGAAAATCCATATATTGTTTTTGTTGGCAGACTTTCAAAGGAAAAGGGCGTTGAGCTTCTGGCTAATACTGCACTTCTTTTGCCGAAAGTTAATTTTGTTGTTGCAGGAAACGGTCCTGATGATGAAGTTCTTAAGAATATTCCAAATGTTACCTTAAAGGGGTTTGTTACGGGAAAAGAACTTACCGAGCTGATGGCAAACGCAAAGCTTCTTATTGCTCCATCGGTTTGTTATGAAAATAATCCTTTATCCATATTGGAGGCTCATTCTATGGGCGTTCCGGTTGTAACTATGAACAGCGGCGGAATGGCAGAGCTTGTAGAAGACGGAAAAACAGGTGTACTTGCATCGGCATCAACTCCCGAATCGGTGGCTGAGGCAGTAAAAAAATGTCTTGACAATGAACAATACTATAAAACACTTAAAACAAACTGTGAAACTAAAGGCAAGAATATAATGGGTGTCACAGAGTATTGCGGCATCTTAATACATCAATATAATAACCTTACAGACAAGAGGTGAAAGAATGACAAAGCCAAAAGTAAGCATCGTTGTGCCGGTGTATAATACCGAAAAATATATTAAAAGATGTATGGATTCCATAATGAACCAAACCCTTAAAGACATAGAAATCATCATTGTTGATGACGGCTCAAAGGAAGCGTGTGCCGTGCTTTGTGATGAAATCTCAAAAACAGATTTACGAATCAAGGTTATTCATAAAGAAAACGGCGGTCTCGGTTTTGCAAGAAATTCCGGGATTGAGGCAGCAACGGGAGAATACATAGGTTTTGTCGATTCTGATGATTATATAGAGCCAATAATGTACGAAACATTATATAATGCGGCAAAAAAATATAATGCTGACCTTGCTGTTTCGGGGATTTGCTTTGTTGGCGGAAATATGTTTTCTGAGTCAGGCGAAGATGTTAAGAAAACTTATTTCGATGAATATACGACATTTGAAAAAGATGGTATGAAAAAACTTCTTTTGGGTGTTGTCGGTGCACTGCCAAACGAGCCTGATGACAGCCGATATGGCGTGAGTGTATGCAAAAATATATTCAGAACCTCTGTGGTTCGTGAAGAAAAAATCGAATTTTTGTCCGAGAGGAAAATATTGTCCGAAGATACATTGTTTATGGTGGACTTTATAAAAAGTGCCAAAAGTGCAGTTGGAGTTCCCGGTGCATACTACTGTTATTGCCGTAATGAAGAGTCTCTTTCAAAATCATACAACAGTCAGCGCTTTGAAAAAAGCATAGTATTTTTAGATGAGGTTGAAAAACGAATTGCGGATATTTTAGAAAAAGAAGAATATAAAATTTATTTGGACAGATTAACACAAGGGTTTGGAAGAATTTTGTGTTCGCAAGAAATTATGCATGCAAGAGATGAAAAAATAAAATATTCATCTCTCAGAAAAAGGCTTTTTGAAATCTGTACAAGAGATAAAATAAAAGCTGTATTAAAATCATACCCGTGGTATAAGTTGCCCGTAAAGCAGGCGGCGTTTGCATTTGCTATGAAGTATAAATTGTTTTTGCTTCAGAAGTTAATGGTGATATTAAGGGACAGATAGGAGTTTTTGCTATGGTTTTTTCGGTAATTGTTCCGATATATAATATTGAAAAATACATAAGAAGATGCATTGATAGTGTGCTTATGCAGTCATTTACCGATTTTGAACTTATATTGGTTGATGATGGTTCACCTGACAGGTGTGGAGCAATTTGTGATGAATATGCTGAAAAGGATGCAAGAATAAAAGTAATACACAAAGAAAACGGCGGTTTAGTCAGTGCAAGACAGGCAGGAATCAAGCTTGGAAGCGGAGATTACGTTTTTAATCTTGACGGTGATGATGCAATTCTTCCCGATGCGCTGGAAAGTGCATATAAAATAATTTGTGATACAGATGCGGATATTGTTTCTTTTTCTTATAAATGCAGTATCAATGAGAAAATCGGAGATAGCGTTGAAGATTTTGCCGATGAGGGCTTGTATAACAAAGAGGAAATTAAGCAGCATATTTTTCCGAAGCTTTTGTCGGATAAAAATATGAACCACATATTCTATTTTTTGTGGGGGAAGGCAATAAAACGTGAACTTGCCATGAAACATCAGCTGGGTGTTAATCCTGCCATCTCTTTAGGCGAGGATTTAAGCTGCATAGTTCCTTGTTTTCTGGAAGCCCAAACAGTTTATATGAGCAAAAAAGCCATATATCTCTACACAATAAGAAATGATTCTATTTCAACGGATTTTAAAACTCATCAGATTTCGCAGATAGCGGATGTGATTTCGGGACTTCGCAGTTTAAACATAAAAACACCGGAAGACTTTGATGAACAAATTTCCCGTTATTCCTGTTTTATGTGTTTTGCGATTTTGGCGGCGGCGGCAGAAGGAAATCATTTTAATTCTGTAAGAAAATTAAAGGAGCTTATATTAACTTCCCTTCATAAAGAAGAAATTAAAAAGGCTTATTTTGAAAATGTTACATTTAAGAGTCGAATTGCTATATTTCTGATGAAAAAACAAAAAATCAGATCAGCATTTTACTTTTTGTATTTGTGTAAAGAGTTAAAGCGTATGAGAAAGGGGGATAAAAATGAATACAGCACCGGAAATATCATTAATAATGAGCGTGTATAATGGCGAAGATTATTTGCGTGACGCGATTGAAAGTGTCTTAAATCAAACTTTTCGTGATTTTGAGCTTATTGTGATTAACGATTGTTCCACCGACAAAACATACGAAATATTAAAAAGATTTGCAGAGCTTGATGAACGTGTAAAAGTACATACCAATGAAGTTAATTTAAGACTTCCGTCTTCACTTAACAAGGCAATATCATTTGCACAAGGTAAATATATTGCAAGAATGGATGCTGATGATATATGCCTTCCTCAAAGGCTTGAAAAGCAATATAAATTTATGGAGAATAATCCAAATGTAGCGTTGTCCTCTTGCAGGTTTATGACACTTGCAAACGGAGTGTTTTCTTCCGGAGGCTGCGGCGGAAAAAGCGACAATGAGTCTTTAAAAGCTTTACTCCTGGTTACAAATCCGATCCTGCACCCCGGAATTATTGCAAAGGCTGATGCAATCAAAAGTCTTTGCTATGACAAAAGCTTTACCTGCACCGAGGATATGGAATTGTGGACAAGATTTATCATGGCAGGCTACGAAGTCCGGATTATGCCCGAATATCTTATGATATACAGACTTCATGATAAACAGATTACCGAAACAACTCTGGAGAAACAACATAAAGAAGTCATTGCTATTCAAAAGAACTATTACGGAGCGCTCCTTGAAGTTATGAACAGGGAGCAAGAGGAGTTTTATATAAAAGGGATTTATTTCAGAGAAAATACAGATGTCAATAAATTCTGTGAATTTTACAAATGGCTGAAGGCCGTTAATCGTAAAAATAAAGCACTTAACAAAGATGCTTTAAACTATGCCATGTTTGAAATCCTGGCAGAATATAAAAGAAAAGGTATTACAAAGACTAAGCTTTTAAAAGCAATGCTTTCGTTTGGAATACCGTATCTTTTAAAGGAAATTCCAGCACGTAAAAAAAGAGCTCGCGCAGATGGACTTAAGTGCATTGAAAGTGCAGAGAAAATAGGACTTAAGTATTCCGGCGGAACTTTGGAATTTCCGACTTTTTCAAAATGAAAAATATAGGAGCTTGAAGTATGCAAATATTTGAATACCCATACATAATCATAACCATTCTGGTTCTGTGCTTTATATTTCTTACCGTTGCCGGCATATATTTTGCTTTGAGAGTGGTAAAAACTGCAAATGGCAGGGAAGAAAAAGATTTTATAAATATCAGTAAGCTGGAAAGTGGCTTTGCAAAATCAGGGAAAATGCGAGAAGACAGAAGTGTGTTCTATATAAGTGTTTCTTTAGACAATTTCAGGAGTCTTTATTCAGAGGCACAAACTTTAAATATTTTTTCTGAAATAAAGCAGGTTTTACTGGAATCTTTTTCGGATAGTGAAAACAGTACAATTTCCATAAACGGAGAAAAGAATTTTGTTGCTTTTACAAAGTGGGATGAGGGTACTGCACGGGAAAAGATTGAAATTGTTCTCGGAGAGCTGAATAAATGCCTTTTAAAGCATAGCGCTTTAAATATTATTGACATTAGAATCGGCTCGTATTTTGCCTTTGGTACACAAGTTTCGTTTTATGAGGCAATAAGCCGCGCGAAACAAGCTTGTATGCTTGCTAAAAACGAGAAAATTTCTTATGCCGAATGGAATGTATCCGGCGGAAAGGCACTTGAGAAAAAGATAAAAATAGAAAACAATATAGAAAGAGAAATTGATAACAACCGTTTCTTCCTTGAATATCAACCTGTTCTGGATGCAAAAACAAAGAAAATAATAGGTGCGGAGGTTTTAGCCCGGTTAAATTCAGAAAGCGAGGGCGTTTTAACTCCCGGTAGTTTTTTGTCTGCTGTGGATTCTGTAGGAATCAATGATAAATTTGATTATTATATTTTTGAAAAAAACTGCAAATGGATTTCAAACGATAAAAAACAAAGAGAAGCATATAAATATACTATCAATTTTTCAAGATCAACCTTATGCGAACCACAGTTTGCGGAGAAGATAATAGGGATTGCTGAAAAATACGATTTGAAGTTTTCATGTTTGGCGGTTGAAATATTAGAGGATAAAAACATAACCGGTGATGCAAGAAAACAAATGACAGATAATCTGACAGCTCTTAAAGAAAAAGGTATATCCATCTTGCTTGATGATTTCGGAAGCGGATATACAACCTTTGGCGATTTGCAAAACCTTGATATTTCTATTGTGAAAATTGATAAGGCGATAACACAGAATGCGGTTACAGATAAAGGGTTTATTATTTTAAAAAATATTATTCGAACAGCCGCGGATATAGGTTTTAAGACGTTGTGTGAAGGAGTCGAAACGAAAGAGCAAGAAGAAGCGGCGATAAAAGCAGGCTCGGATTTCCTTCAGGGATTTTACTATTACAGACCTATGCCGGTTGCACAGCTTGAGAAAGTGTTTAATGAAGATTTGGGAGGTGTTTAAATGCTGTCCGTAATTATTCCCGCATATAATGAGGAATTATCCGTAGAAAGAGCGTATTATACAATATCGGAGATTTTAAGAGATGCTGATATTGACAATGAAATTATTTTTATTGATGACGGCTCTACGGATGCAACATATGAAAAAATTGAAAAGCTGGCTGACAAAGAAAAAAATATATACGGACTGCATTTTTCAAGAAATTTTGGAAAAGAGGCAGCTATCTCAGCAGGTCTTGCAAGTGCTGCCGGAGACGCGGTTGTGGTTATTGATTGCGACCTTCAGCATCCTCCGGAGAAAATTGTCGAAATGTATCGTTTATGGCAAGAAGGATATGAAATTGTTGAAGGTATTAAAATAAACAGAGGCAAAGAAAGCAAAATACATGGCTTTGCGGCAAGAAAGTTTTATTCAATTATCAGTTCGGTAGTAGGATTTGATATGTCATACGCTTCTGACTTTAAACTGCTTGACCGTAAGGTTGTAGATATTCTTAACAGAATTCCCGAAAGAAAGGGCTTCTTCAGAGCGATTTCTTTTTGGGTTGGATATCACAAAACAACGGTTGAATTTGAGGTTAATGAAAGACTTGAAGGTGAATCAAAATGGTCTGCCACAGGACTTTTGAAATATGCTGTTTCAAATATTTCAGCTTATTCAACAGCACCGATGCAGATTGTAACCGTACTTGGGCTTATGATGCTTATTATTACTGCTGTCTTTAGTGTTTGGGCGCTTATTGATAAAATTTGCGGACGAGCACTTGAAGGTATGACAACTGTTATAATTATCCTGATATTTATAGGAAGTATTATGATGATAAGTCTTGGCATTATCGGATATTATGTTGCCCGTATTTATGATGAAATTAAAGGAAGACCGAAATATATTGTTTCTTCATCTTGCAGAAGTAAGAAAGATTGATAAAAAAAGTTTTACAGAGGTGTAGTATGGAAAGAAATGTGCTTGTTGACAGACTAAAGGGATATGCGTGCTTTTTGGTTTTGTTTGGTCATGTTATTATGGGAATAAGACTTGCAGGCGTAGATATTCCTAAGTTTTTTTGGGGAATGGAAAAGTTTATATGGTCTTTTCATGTTGCGCTTTTTCTGTTTTTGAGCGGTGTTGTTTATAAAGCTACCGGGGAATGGAGAAGTAAGAAAACAAAATGGGGATTTATTTTCTATAAGCTTTACAATCTTGGCGTTCCATACATAGCTTTTTCTGTTGTTTATGTATTGATAAATAGCTTTGTCGGAGAAGCGAATACCGGTTTTGCGGTTTCGGATATTCTCTATATATGGAAAACCCCCGTTGCCCAATATTGGTTTTTGTATGCACTATTCTTTTTGTTTTGTATTTGGACGGCTTTTTCAGGAATATTAAAAAACCGGCAAATTACTCTTATTGCTGTTTTAACAGGATATTTAGCTCCGCTTTTTGGTATTCCTCTCGGAAGTCTGGATGTGGTGTTTTATTCGGCACTCGCCTTTGGCATCGGTACATTCGTGGATTTCGAAAATCTCACAAAGCTCCCGGTTTGGGCTAAATGGTTGGTTGTATTGATGCATATAGTAACAGGTGTTGTGTTTGTTTTGCTAAACAAAACAGAGGCGCCGTTTATAAAGGAAATAATGATACTGTTTGGAATATACTCAGCTATTATGTTTATTTCTTTAGTCCAAAGCTGTAAACCTGTTGCTCGTTTTCTCGATTTTGTAAATAAGTATTCCTTTCAGATTTACTTATTACACACCATATTTACTGCCGGAATAAGAATAATCTTGCTTCGTATGAACATAGCCGGGTGGTGGATACACGTGCTGTCAGGAACTGTTTGCGGATTAGGATTTTCGGTATTGGCGGCGGAGATTGCAAAGAAAGTTAAGTTTTTGAATTTCTTCTTTTTTCCTGCCAGAACATATGTAATGAAGAAAGGAGAGAACAGAAATGGCAAACTTGAGTAAAAGATTGTTGGCTGTCATGAATTATCCGAGGACACTCCCGGTTTATTTGTGTGTACTCGGTTCTCGCCAAAGGCATTTGATTGAGATGGATGTTAAAAGATGGAGCGAAATTGATCAAACAAACATGGGATTCTTTAAAACACTCAATTGGTATATGACATATAAAAAGGAATTTCGTAATCTTATTCAACATCGTTTTAAATGCCCGTCACATTCGCCGTCAGCTTTGGCGCATTACTTAATTGCACGTATATTATGGAAGCCATTGGAGAGCTTGTATATATACACGGAAGATATTGGTGGTGGTTTGTATATTCAACATGGCTTTGCTACCATTATAAGCGCTAAAAAGATAGGACAAAACTGCAGAATATATCAACAAGTAACCATTGGATATAAAGGTGATCTTTCGCCTGTTTTAGAAGATAATGTTTCCGTTACTTGCGGAGCAAAGGTTCTTGGTGATGTAACAATGCATGCTAACAGCTTAGCGGCTGCAGGTGCAGTTGTTGTTAAGGATGTTCCGGAAAATGCCATAGTGGGGGGGATACCTGCCAGAATAATCGGTTATAAAGATGAAAATAATCTCGGTTTTCAAGGGTGAAACTAACTATTTAACCAAGCTTACCATTAAAAATTGGATAGTCAAGATATTGGCAACAGCGAGCCGTTGCGGGGCATTTACAATCGAGCAGGCAAGCTAAGTGTGACTTTGTGAAATATCTCACTTCGTTCGATGTGAAATAATTTCCGGCGAAATTGTGAAATAGAAAACTAAAGTTTTCTGTGAAATGAAATAAATTCACACGCCGCGAGGCGTATTTCACATTGCGAAGCAATATCTAACGCACGCAGGGCATTTCATAAATCCATTAGGATTTATTTTGTTGAAAAAAGCACCGACATAGTCGATGCTTTTTTCTGGTGCGGATAACAGGACTTGACCCTCCACCGGGGAAACCCGACTAGAACCTGAATCTAGCGCGTCTGCCAATTCCGCCATATCCGCATTTTATTTAGTTTTACGGGAAATCCCGGCGGGATTTCCCGTGGTCGGAGTGACAGGACTTGAACCTGCGGCCCCTTGACCCCCAGTCAAGTGCGCTACCAAGCTGCGCTACACCCCGAGATTTGACAAAACCCATTGTTCTGTGAACAATGGGTATGGTCGGGATGACAGGATTTGAACCTGCGGCCCCTACGTCCCGAACGTAGTGCTCTACCAAACTGAGCCACATCCCGAAATCACATTACTAAGCTATTATACCACAATTTTTTTCGCTCGTCAAGTCTTTTTTTAAAATTTTTTTTAAAATTTTCTATTATTTTCAATCACAATTTTTCTTTTCGGATTTATCACCAAAATATTTATATCAACACTTTTATATGTAGGTGTTTTCATACATATTATCAGCAAAAAAATAAAATGCAGACAGATCATCGGTCGCCTGCATTTTATTTCTCATAAATTATTTATTAGCTAAAAGGTCTCTTATTTCTGTAAGAAGAACTTCTTCCTTAGAAGGCTTTTCTTCCTCAACTACTTCCACCTCAGCCGGCTTTTCAAAGCGTTTTTTTACACTGTTTATAAACTTCACCATACAGAACACCGAAAATGCTATAATAAGGAAATTAATAATCGATTGCAAAAACGCACCGTATGCAATTGTAAGGTCATCAGAAACCACTATTGCAAGGTTTGCAATATCCACCTTGCCTGTAAGGAGACCTAAAAGCGGAGTCACGATGCTTGCAACCAGAGAATCCACAATCCCCTTAAAAGCCGCGCCGACAACAACACCGACAGCCATGTCAACTACATTTCCTCTTGCAATAAACTCTTTAAACTCATTAAAAAACTTCATTATCATTACCCCCGGCTCAGAACTCAAGCTTTTCTTCTAAGAAAGCATCAAGCTCATCTATTTTTATTCTTACCTGTTCCATAGAATCACGGTCACGTACTGTAACGGCATTATCCTCTAAAGAATCGAAGTCAAATGTTATACAGTAAGGAGTTCCGATTTCGTCCTGACGTCTGTAACGCTTGCCGATAGAACCGGCATCGTCATACTCACAGTTGTATTTTTTGGAAAGCATATCATAAACCTTAAGTGCATCATCGCCAAGCTTCTTAGATAAAGGAAGAACTGCAGCCTTAACAGGCGCAAGTGCAGGATGAAGATGCATTACAACTCTTGAGTCTCCGCCATCTAATTCTTCTTCGTCATAAGCTTCAACCAAAAATGCAAGTGCAACACGGTCAGCTCCTAAAGACGGCTCTACGCAGTATGGTACGTATCTCTTTGTATTATCATTCGGGTCAATGTATTCCATACTCTCGCCTGAATGCTCCTGATGCTGTTTAAGATCGTAATCAGTTCTGTCAGCTATGCCCCAGAGCTCGCCCCAGCCGAACGGGAATACAAACTCAATATCCGTTGTAGCATTTGAATAATGCGAAAGCTCTTCCGGGGAGTGGTCGCGGAAACGAACGTTTTCGTCCTTAATTCCCAAAGACTTTAAGAAGTTCATGCAGTATTCCTTCCAATATGCAAACCATTCTAAATCTGTTCCCGGCTCGCAGAAAAACTCAAGCTCCATCTGTTCAAACTCACGTGTTCTGAATGTAAAGTTACCCGGAGTTATCTCGTTACGGAATGATTTACCAACCTGACCGATACCGAACGGGATTTTCTTTCTGCTTGTACGCTGTACGCTCTTGAAGTTTACGAAAATACCCTGTGCAGTTTCCGGACGAAGATAAACCGTAGACGTTGAATCCTCGGTAACACCCTGGAAAGTCTTAAACATGAGGTTAAACTCACGTATGTCGGTAAAATTCTGCTTACCGCACTCAGGACAAACAATGTTATTTTCCTTTATATATTGGAGCATCTTTTCCTTACTCCAGCCGTCTACTGTTAAAGATTCACCCTTTTCAAAAGCGAAATCCTCTATAAGCTTGTCGGCACGATGTCTTGACTTACATTCCTTACAATCCATAAGCGGATCGGAAAAACCGCCTACGTGACCTGAAGCAACCCATGTCTGCGGATTCATAAGTATTGCACAGTCAATACCTACATTATATTTAGACTCCTGAATAAACTTTTTCCACCATGCCTTTTTTACATTATTTTTAAATTCAACACCCAGCGGGCCGTAATCCCATGTATTTGCAAGACCGCCGTATATTTCGCTGCCCGGATAAATGTAACCTCTGCCTTTACAAAGAGCAACAATCTTGTCCATTTTCTTATCTGAATTTTTCATATGATAACCTCCAAACAAATATACATATACTAATAGTTTAAACCATCAGAGGGTGGTTTGTCAAGCCTTTTTTGAAAAAATATGGTTATAGCGAAAAATATTTTATAAAAGCCGTCTTATATAGTACAAAACCCACAAAAACCACAGTTTAATAAGGGTTTTGAGGAAAGATATACCAATATTCGTATAATATTTCTGTAATATTTGAAACATCGTTGTAAAAGAAATGTAAAATTCAGAATTATGTAAATCACTTGGAGATGTGGAAAAGTGCACATTTTAATCCACACAGTGTGGATAACTGATAAAAAACCGAAGTATAGTTAATATTTTTCCAAAATAAGGTGTGGATAACCATGTGTATAGAGTTGATAAATTTATGTAAACACGAAAATTATGTAAATTATCTTTAATATTGCTGAAATATTTGTAATTTTCCTGAAATATAACATTTATTCGTAAATTACGAAAAAAACAGCGTAACAGCCGATATAAACTGCTACGCCGCCGGGATTTTAGTTATACTATACACACAAGCTTCTCAGTCCCTCTGCAAGCCATGCCCAGAAGCTTTTCTTTTCTATCGTCCGGGACGACAATATTTCCGTTTCCCTTATCATTTGTCCATCCTTCAATACTTTTGCCGTACCTATGCGTTCATTAACGTATACAGGCGCTCTTAACTCATCTATCTCGGTTATTATTTCAAATTCAGAGCTATCAGAAACCTCAGATAAGACCGACACATCTTCTGACGCAATTCCGTTTATGTCGGATACTACTCCGCCTTTAACGACTGCTGTACCCAAAATGTCGCCCTTTTTTATCGGCATACTTATCTTATATGCCGAAAAGCCGTAATCGAGCAAAGCCCTTGCGCCGTTAAACCTGTCTTTCGACGACGGCGCTCCCAATACCACAGCTATAAGCTGCATATCGTTTCTCTTCGCAGTCCCCGAAAGACAACATCCTGCCTTTGACGTTGAACCCGTTTTAAGTCCGTTTGCACCGTCATAAAATCTTATAAGCTTATTTGTGTTGGCAAGCTCAAACTTTCCGTCTCTTAAGCTGTCCGTCCATATGGTTGTATAGTCGAATATCACCTCA
The DNA here is from genome assembly GCA_045637525.1 of Clostridia bacterium. Classification (GTDB taxonomy): domain Bacteria; phylum Bacillota; class Clostridia; order UBA1381; family UBA1381; genus JAZTZP01. The sequence goes on from JAZTZP010000117.1 coordinate 31,764, forward strand.
TGCTTTAAAAGCTCCCTCGACATTATCGCAACATCACGCGCGGAAGAATAATGATTATCGTCGTCAAGTCCGTTTGTATTCACAAAATTTGTGTTTGTCATTCCGAGCTCTTTCGCCTTTTCGTTCATGCGTGCCACAAATGCCTGAACGCTTCCGTCTAAAAATTCCGCCATTGCTACGCAACCGTCATTTGCACTCGCAACGGCAATGCCTTTTAGCATATCATGCACCGATAACTGCTCACCTGTCTCTAAAAACATGGTAGAGCCGCCCATGTCCATTGCATTCTGACTTACGCTCACCATATCATCAAGCTTTATCCTGCCCTCGTCAAGAGCTTCTGCTATAAGAAGCATTGTCATAATTTTCGTTACGCTCGCAATCGGCAATTTCAGGTCTGCCTCGTTTTCATATAATATTTTTCCTTCGCTTGCCTCCATAAGAAGTGCTGATTTTGCCGAAATACCAAGATCGGGAGTTTTTGCATAAACCGGGCAACCGCTCATTAAAACAACGCAAAGAAAAAAACATATCATTCTTTTCAAAATAAAAACACCTCCGTTTTTCTTTTCTTAGAATATGATATGTCTTTTTAATTTTTTTATGCATAAAACAGGGGGGAGTTATTTATACGACTTGCGAAGCTCCGTTGGTGTCATTCCGACAATGCGCTTAAATGCCTTGTTAAATGCTGTAAGGTTTGTAAATCCGCACTCATAGGCAATGGTTATAATCTTTTCATTACCGGTCTTTAAGGCTTCAACAGCCTTTTCAATGCGAATTGTAAGCAGATAATTATAAGGTGAAATCCCCGTAACTGCCTTAAACTCAGTAGAAAGATACGACCGGCTCATGGTGGCGTGTTTTGCAATGTCATCAAGATAAATGTCACGCTTGTAATTTTCTTCAATAAAAGCAATCGCCTTCTGAATTTCGGGGAAACGTGTAAATGTCGGAATACTCGCATTAGCCTCGCCGCCGATATGCTCCGAAATCAATATAACGGTTTTTAAAATCTCTTTTCTTATTTCAAACCGGTTTATATCATCCTCGTCCTGATACAGCTTTGCAATTGTTTTAAACTTTTCTATAATCTTTTCTTCAGTTATCTTATGTTTCACGCGAATATCCGAATTAATAAGCGCCTGTATCTTTTCGGGCGGTATGTAATCCGCACACACATTCCACAAAAAATATGACGACAAATGAATATTAAAAGCAATAAGCGTGTCAGTCGTTATTGTAGGAATGCAATGCCTTTCATTAGAACGCACAACAAACAAATCACCCGCATCGGCATCAAAGCTTTCGCCCTCAAGTACATATTTCCCGGAACCCTTTAAAATTAACCCAAGCTCCGTTCCTGTGTGATAATGGTTTCTGAACCGGTCATTCTTTTTCTTTTTTGAGCTGTAAAATAAAGAATAAAGCGACTTGTGCGTGCTTTCTGAATAGTATATCTTTTTCATCCCGATACCTCAGTTTTGTAATATTTATTTATAAAAAAGTAAAATTTGATTAGATAATAGCTTCTTTTTGGTTTATAATTATAGTATATAATAAATTTTTATATTTGTCAAGAGAAAGATAAATTATAGTTTATCTGCGTATAGAGAATTGGCTTTCGATACGCTTTGCAAGCCTCCCTTGCCTAAAGGGAGGGGGACCGCTTGCGGTGGAGGGATTGTTCCTCAAATATGTTGATTTATTGAAAGACAATCCCTCAGTCGCTTTCAGCGACAGCTCCCTTTACACAAGGGAGCCTATTTGCAAAGCGTACCGAATGCAGACTGAAACACGCCTATAAACTATAATTTA
>JAZTZP010000118.1:0-15794 GCA_045637525.1 Clostridia bacterium
GAAATCCAACCATTATGGTTGGGTGAAATTCGCATAAATGCGAGTGAAATTTGCGGGCAAAAAGCCGCAAGTTATGGAAAGAAAATCGACAAGCGATTTTCTGATTTTAAATTCAGAAATTGCTTGCAATTTCTACCGAAACCTGTCGCATAGCGACACATTTCACCCATGCTTTGCATGGATTTCACTCACACGAAGTGTGAATTTCACATTTTGCTGAAAGCAAAATATTTCACTATTATAGTTTAGAGGTGAACAGCCTATAAACTATAATTTATGTGCGTAAGTTATGAAATTTTTATTAAATCATTATATAACTACTTGAATTTTCAAATAAAACATGGTAAAATGTATTTAAATTTAATTTATAACAAATGACAGGAGGTAAAACGTATGGAGGAACGTATGAATGTTCTTGAAATAAGCGGGCTTGTTAAACGTTATGGGGCTAAGACTGCTGTGGACGGAATAAGCTTTAATATATGTCATGGCGAGATTGTCGGATTTTTAGGTCCGAACGGAGCGGGTAAATCTACTGTTATGAATATTATAACAGGATACCTGTCGCCAACTGACGGTAAGGTTTTGGTTAACGGGAAGGATATTGTTGAAGAGCCGATAGAGGCGAAAAGAAATATAGGATATTTACCGGAGCTTCCGCCACTGTATTTTGATATGACGGTAAAAGAATACCTTGACTTTGTATGCGGTCTTAAGGGAGTGAAGAAAAAGGCGGACAAGCATGTAGCGGAGATTATGGAAATCGTACATATAGACGGAGTATCGGGACGTCTGATTAAAAATCTGTCGAAGGGCTATAAGCAGAGGGTAGGTCTTGCTGAAGCGCTTATAGGCGATCCTCAGCTCATTATATTGGACGAGCCTACTGTTGGTCTTGATCCGTCGCAGATTATGGAGTTCAGAGATATTATACGCACAATTGGCGAGAGCCGCACTGTTATTTTAAGCACACATATTTTGCAGGAGGTAAATGCGGTTTGTGATCGTGTAGTGATAATAAATCAGGGAAGTATTGTTGCGGATGATACTCTTGAAAATATCGGAAGAAGTGAGAAAACAAGAATTAAAATAATGGTTAAGGCTACGCAAATCGAGTGCAGGGATGCTCTTCGTGAGGTTGAGAGTGTTGAGAATGCATCGTTTAATGAACAAGACGGATATACAGAAATTAATTTGTATACGGCGGATAAAGAAGTTGAGTGCGAGAAACTGTTTTTTGCGTTTGCACACAAGCAGTTGCCGATAATTGAAATGACGTCATCTAAGAGTACGCTTGAAGATATATTTGTTGAGATTACTAACGGCAGCTATACCGGGGATGTTTCTGATGAAGCTGAAGAAACAATGACGGTGAATACCGAAGAAGGAAAGGAAGTGGCTGAGGATGAAAGCAATATTTAAAAAAGAGCTTAGCGGATATTTTAATTCTCCGATAGGATGTATATTTATGGGGTTTTTTATATTTGTTACGGCACTTACATTTTTCTTTGGTCCTATAATGTATCAGACGGCTGATATGTCGTATGTTTTTCAAAATTTTAATATGATGAATATGTTTCTTATTTCTATACTTACAATGCGCTCCTTTTCAGAGGAACGCAATAAAAAGACAGACCAGCTGCTTCTTACAGCTCCTGTAAGTATATGGGACATTGTTCTGGGTAAATATTTTGCGGCTTTGGCTGTTTTGGGTGTTACACTTTTAATATCTTTAGTGATGCCGCTTACGATGTTTATTTTTGGAAATCCTTCCGTTGCTGAGTGTATAGGCTCGTATATCGGAGTGATACTTTTATGCAGCGTGTTTATTGCGGTCGGAATGCTGGTTTCTTCACTTACGGAGAGTCAGATTATTGCTGCTATAATTACTTTTGTTGTTTTGTTTTTATTATATAATCTTGATTATATTTTCGGCGGTTTTTCAAATCCTGTGCTTTCAGGAATTGCAGGATGGCTGTCGGTATCAAGAAGATACAGTGAATTTCAGAACGGAATGCTTAATATAGAAAGCATTGTGTTTTATTTGAGCTATGTATTTCTTGTCTTATTTATTACCGTAAGAGTGATAGATAAGAGAAGATACAGTTAAGGAGGGAACGGCAGATGAAAAGTAAAACGAAATTAAAAATAAATACGGCGCTGTTTTCAATAATTGTTATAGCTTGTGTAATTGCTGTTAATGCGATAGTTTATATTGTTTCTGAAAAGAAGCCTGTGAAGATAGACCTTACACGTGATAAAATATATGAATTTTCCGATGAAACAAAGGAGCTTGTCGGCGGGCTTGAAGATGATGTTAAGATATATTCGGTATTTCCGAAAGGCTCGGCAGGTGAATATATAACTTATATTGAAGAATACCTTGATAAATATAAGGCGCTCAGTAATAAGATTTCTGTACAGTATGTAGATCCTAACGAAGATCCGGTGTTTATTAATCAGTATAAATCGAAAGGCGAAAGTATAAACACATACGATCTTATCGTTACATGCGGAGATAAATATAAAGTAGTACCGTCATCCGGTTTTTATAGTCAGAGTCAATATGGAAATGATGTTTCTATTGATATTGAGAGAAAGGTTACTACTGCTATTATGAGCGTTGTAGGAACAGGAGCGGCACAAAAGGCATATTTTGTAGAGGGACACGGTGAAATAAATCACGGTGTTCTTGAGGCTGCACTTCAGGATGACGGGTATGAATGCGAAATGCTTAATACTGCAATAAGCGAGATTCCTGAGGATTGTTCTTTGCTGGTTGCTCTGTCTGCTTCAGAGGATTATACAGCGGAGGAAATAGAGAAGCTTGATGCATATTTTGATAATGGCGGACATGCAATGATTGCATTTTCGCCGGGGATTGCTGTGCCGGAAAGGCTTGGAGATTATCTGGCTGACTGGGGAATATCGGTTAATAATGATTTCGTTGTGGAAACGGATAAGAACCATGCATATATGACGCAGTCAGGTATGGTAATAGCTGCACCTGATATGGCAGAGCATGATATTACATCAAAGATAATTTCTAAAAATCTTGTATACCTTGCGCCTTACAGCAGAAGTGTTGTGTTTAATGAATCCAATTCTTATCATACTACATTTATACCGCTTCTTGAAACGACAGAAGATTCATATTCAAAGGATATAAATTCAGATACGTTAGATAAGGCTTCGGGCGATGCAGACGGACCGTTTTGTGTTGCGGGATTGGTTGAGAAAAATACAGAAGACGGTGTGGCTCGTATATTTGTTACAGGGTCTGCCCAGGCTATTGAAAACTCAATGTTTATGGATGGTACATATGCAAACAGTGATTTTATAAGAAACACTGCCGCATATATGACAGAAAAAACAGAAACACTGAGCATAAGAGCAAAAACCATAAGTGCGGACGCTCTTGAAATGTCTCAGCTTCAGGCTATATTTACAGGAATACTTATAGTGCTTTTGTTGCCGCTTATTATTCTTATATACGGTCTGGCTGTATGGGCAAAAAGACGTCATTTATAATCGGTATCAGGAGTTAAAACAGGGATTTGAGGAGTTTTTGAATGAACGTTTATGATTTTGATGATACAATATACGAAGGTGACAGCACAGTTGATTTTTACAAATTTTGTCTTAAAAGAAAACCTTTCATAATATTAAAGTTTCCGTTTATAACCGGTTTACTATTTATAACGGGGTTTTGCCGGAAGATTGTTTTTAAAGAGAAATTTTACGGGTTTTTAAAATGCTTTGATGATATTGACAGCGAAATTCAAGCGTTTTGGGCTGATAATATAAAAAATATCAAGCCGTGGTATAAAAAAAGGCAAAAACAGGATGATGTAATAATATCGGCATCACCTGAGTTTTTATTAAAACCTGCTTGTGAAATGCTTGGGATAAGAAATATTCATGCGTCAATAGTGGACAAGTATACCGGCAAATACAGCGGCGAAAATTGCTGGGGAGAAGAGAAGGTAAAACGTTACAGGGATTTGTACGGTGAAGACGTAATACATGAGTTTTATTCTGATTCTCTGTCGGATGCTCCTCTTGCTGATATTTCGGAGGTCGCGTATGTGATAACCGGCGAAAATACTGAGATTTGGTCGGAATATAAGCTACCGTTTCTGAAAAATATCAGAAAAACATTTTTTGCACCCGAGTTTATACTGTTTTTAATTATAGGTGTGGTAAATACACTTAATTGTATATGGATTTCGGCGATTTTATCAAAATTGATGCATCCGAATGCTGCGTTTTTTGCAGGGTATGGTATATCACTTGTAATAGCGTATCTTTTAAACAGCGTATTTAATTTTCATGAACGGATTAGTTTTGTGAGGCTGATAAAATTTGCGGTGTCATACATACCGAATTTTATCTTACAGAACATAATAGTTTTTATGGTATATAACGTGATGAAATTTCCTGAAGTTGTTGCATATGCAGTGGCAGGAATAATAGGTATACCTGTTACCTTTTTATGTGTTAAACTGTTTGCGTTTGCAAAGAAGAAGCAGGAGGAATGAGAATGAGTTTAAAATTAGCGGTTGTGGTGCCTTGCTATAATGAACAAGAGGTACTGTTTGAGACTGCGAAAGTGATGTATGTATTGTTTGAAAACCTTATCAGGGACGGGATTATATCCGACGAGTCGGCTGTTTTTATGGTTGATGACGGGAGCTCTGATAATACATGGAGCTTAATAGAAAAGCTCGGCGAACAAAAGATGTTCCATGGAATAAAGCTGGCTCATAATACCGGGCATCAGAATGCGCTTTTGGCAGGGCTTATGTGCGTTAAAGATGAATACGACTGTGCGGTATCAATTGATGCTGATTTACAAGATGATGTGTATGCCATAGAAGAAATGGTAAAAAAGCATATAGCAGGTGCTGAGGTAGTTTACGGAGTGCGCAGGAAACGTGATACCGATACTTTTTTTAAAAGGACAACAGCTGCTGCTTTTTATAAGCTGATGAAGGTAATGGGTGTTGATGTTATATACAATCATGCCGATTATCGCCTTATGGGCTCAAGGGCTCTTAATGCACTGGCTGAGTTTACGGAAACTAATTTGTTTTTAAGAGGCGTGGTTCCGCTTATCGGATACAAGTCGGATATAGTTTATTATGACCGCAGTGAAAGATTTGCCGGAAAATCAAAATATCCACTCAGAAAAATGCTGTCATTTGCTTTTGACGGAATAAGCTCGTTTTCTATAAGTCCGGTGAGAATTGTCACAGGGCTTGGGGGATTTGCTTGTGTAATAGCACTTATAGTAGGTATATATTCAATAGTTCAGAAAATACTCGGAAATGCCAATGCAGGCTGGACTTCTATTATATGCTCAATCTGGTTGTTGGGTGGGTTACAGCTTCTGGGAATTGGTTTGATTGGTGAATATATCGGTAAGATATACAAGGAAACAAAACGGCGTCCGAGATATATAATTGAGAAGCAAATATAGCTATTATGCGGTATAAAATACCCGTAGAAAAACGTCGAAAGTGACAAAATGCCAAAAAATAAAAAAAATCAAAAAAAAGCTTGATTTTGAGGAAAATTTGTGGTATACTTATAGAGTATGGAAAAATACACACGTATATTGATTTCGGCTGAGTTGCCTAATGTTTGTCGGGTCCGGTCGGGAAGTGATGTATACGGAGGAATAATTAAAAAACAGGAGGATAAGAAAATGGCAAACGTAATTTCAATGAAACAGCTTTTAGAAGCAGGTGTTCATTTCGGACACCAGACAAGAAGATGGAACCCTAAAATGGCAGAATACATCTTCACAGAGAGAAACGGTATCTACATTATTGACCTTCAGAAGACAGTTAAGAAGGTAGAAGAAGCTTATTTCTTCGTAAAGGATATTGCAGAACAGGGCGGAGAAGTATTGTTCGTAGGAACAAAGAAGCAGGCTCAGGACTCTATTAAAGAAGAGGCTGAAAGAGTTGGCATGTACTATGTAAATGCAAGATGGCTCGGCGGTATGCTTACAAACTTCAAGACAATCCAGAAGAGAATCGAAAGACTCGCTCAGATTAATGCTATGGAAGAAGAAGGCACTTTTGCACTTTTACCGAAGAAAGAAGTTATAAAGCTTAAGGCTCAGAGAGACAAGCTTGAGAAGTATCTTGGCGGTATCAAGGAAATGAAGCAGGTTCCGGCTTGTATGTTCGTAGTAGACCCGCGTAAAGAAAAGATTGCTATTGCAGAAGCTAAGAAGCTTGGTATTCCGGTAGTTGCCATAGTTGATACAAACTGTGATCCGGACGAGGTTGATTATGTAATTCCGGGTAACGATGATGCTATCCGTGCTGTTAAGCTTATTGCGTCAACAATTGCAAACGCTATAATCGAAGGCAGACAAGGTGTAGACGCTGTTGCACCGGTTGTTGAGGATGACGATGTTGATATGGCAGACGCTGCTGAGGCTGATGCTGTTGAAGCTGACGAAGAATAATTTTTGAACAGGGAGGAAATAGCAATGGCATTTACAGCTAAAGATGTTAAGGAATTAAGAGAAATTACAGGCTGCGGAATGATGGACTGTAAAAAGGCATTAACAGAAACTGACGGCGATCAGGAGAAAGCCATAGAATATTTAAGAGAAAAAGGTCTTGCAACAGCTGCAAAGAAGGCAGGCAGAATTGCTTCTGAGGGTATTGTTAAGGCATACGTAGACGGCAACATAGGTGTTCTTGTTGAAGTTAACTCTGAGACTGACTTCGTTGCAAAGAACGATGAGTTCCAGGAGTTTGTTACTGATATAGCTAAGACTGTTGCAACAGAGAATCCGGCTGATGTTGAAGCACTTAAGGAAACAAAGTGCGGTGATGTAACAATCGGCGAGATGCTCACAGCAAAGATTGCTAAGATCGGCGAAAATATGAACATCAGACGTTTTGCAAGAATAGATACAACAGGTGTTGTTGTTGAATACATTCATGCTGCAGGTAAGATCGGTGTTCTTGTTGAAGCTGAGGCTGAAGACAATGCAGCTACAAGAGAGTGTCTTAAGAACGTTGCAATGCAGGTTGCAGCTTTAAATCCGAAGTATCTTTCAAGTGATGATATTCCTCAGGATTATAAGGATCATGAAAAGGAAATCCTTATTGCTCAGCTTAAGAACGATCCTAAGAATGCAAGCAAGCCTGAAAACATTATTGAAAAGATGATTACAGGTCGTCTTGCTAAGGAGTTTAAGGAAGTTTGCTTACTTGAGCAGGAATACGTAAAGGCTGAAAATAAAGAAGACGTTGCAAAGTATGTTGCAAGCGTTGGAGATATTACAATAAAGAGCTTTGTACGTTTTGAGACAGGTGAAGGTCTTGAAAAGAAAGAAGAAAACTTCGCTGATGAAGTTGCAGGAATGATTAAATAATAATTTTTCTGATTTTTGAAAAAAGCACCTATGTGTCAATGTCATTAAGTTAATATATGATGTTGACTTGATGCAGAACAAAAAAAGTTTGGAATTAAAAAAATTCCAAACTTTTTTTATTGCAAATCTAAATTTTGACATAACAAACAGGTAGATGTAAAATCTGTCAAGAAAATTGGCTTTTTCAGTTTTTATGCTATCTTATATATAAAGCTGATTTTCTGACATAGTGATTTTTATTGTATGAAAAATTTCTCCATATGCATGGGAAAAATTAAATTCACAGATTTTTATACTTTTCGGAATTCTGTGGGTGTAACACCAACTTCATTTTTAAATACTCGTAAAAATGTTTTGATGCTGTAAAAACCGCATTCCTGGCTGATGTCCTGTATGCTTTTATCTGTTGTTAGGAGAAGTTTTTTTGCTTCGTCTATCCTCAATTTGGTGATATATTCGTGAAAACCTGTCGAGAGCTTGCCTTTGAGTGCTTTTGAAAGACTTGTAAGATTAACTCCGAAATAATCAGATAAGAATTTCAATGACAAATCCTGGAATTTGAAATTCTTATCAATGTAAGAAATTATTTTCTCATAATCAGTTGTTTTATTTTTGTGTGCAGAGCTTAATTTTAGCAGATAATCAACAAGTATCATCATATCTCTATATGCGTTTTTAGGTGGTTGATTAAGGCACTCATAAATTATCTCATATTCGGGTTTGTTATCTTTATATGGGATTTTTTTTGTTCTCATAATATTAATTACTATTGCTAAAATATTACTGTAAATTTCCCTTTTTATTTTAGGAGAGCTATTACAGTATTCATCTATTATGTTGTTTATAATAGCATATGTATTATCTGAATCGCCCGATAGGAGAGCTTGAGATAATTTATTTTTAGTGTTTGAATCAAAGGTTATACCTTTTGTATTATCTCCTTGCTCGGTTAATATGATTCTTGCATTTGAAAGCTCTAATTCATCAAGATTTTTTTTGGCTTCAGCATAAAAGTTATTAAGTTCATTTAAATTATTACAAACAGAACTTTTTCCAATAGAAAGTTTTATGAATTCAGCATCATTTTTCAGATATTCAGAAATCTGATTAATCATTTCATCAATTGCGCTTGTTTGTTTATGCTCGTCAAAATTTAATATAATGTTAAAACTATCCTGTTCAGCCGGTAAAACATAGAGTGAGAAGTTCGCAGGAGGAAGATTCTTTATAACTGTGTAGAATCCGTACTTAAAGTATTCAAACTCTGCAGGTGTATAAAAATCGAAGAATTTTGATGTAGGTGATATTTGTATTATGAATACACAGAACAGCTTATACGGAAAAAAGATGGATCCGCGTACTTCATGTTCCTCCGCCCTGTTGGCAAAATGGGAATTTAATGTCAAAAGATTTGCTATATATTTTTCCTGGGCATCGGGAAGGATTTTATTAAGACGTTTTTTCGTAATTTGAGCAAGGCTGTTAATATCGTCAAGAATATTTTGACCTGTCGTAACGGGAGATTCTTCCGAGAGTGTGTTTTTTATGTTGTTTAATGGGGTATAAATCATTTTTGTGTTACGGAATACCATCATAAGCGAAAAAATTAAAAACACCAGCATTATTAAAAAGGACAAAAGGATATTAGGCATAATTAATGCAACAATATCAGAAAACGGAATCATTGCAAAATATGTATAGCCAATTAATGAGTTACTCTCTGAATAAAGCGAAACTGTATATCCGTCAGATTCAAAAGTTGTTTTATCGTCAGAAAGAAGCTTATTTATGAACGGTTTAGAAAATGAAACTTCGTTAAATGTATTCTTGTTTAGAGAATAGACTTTGTTTGCATACTTATTGAGAATATATACATCTGATTTTTCAGTTAAGCTGTTATTTGAAACAGTAGTTGTAAACAAGGAATTCATATCAACGTCAAAAATTAAATAGTTTTTTTGCTTGGTGTCTGTAATCTCCTGAAACACAACAGGAATAACTGTAGAACGTGTATTTCCGGAAACTAAAATAGACGGGGAGAGAATACGATACGGTTCAAGATGATAAAAATTAAAGTTTTTCCAATATTCGGTATTGTAGCCTGAATAAGAATGTGCATTAAAAAAATCATCAGCATATGACTGACCTTCGGGGTGATAGATTTTATTTTCAGATGGAGCATATATGTAAATGCATTTTAAATAAGCATATGAATTACAAATCTTGTCTAAAGTATGGGATAATGTTTCGTTATATACAAGATTGGATTTTTTTGTGGCTTCTGATATACACGGAATATTAATAAGTACTGTATATACATCGGAAAGGCTGGTGATTTTTGATTCGCAGGAATCAGAGATTTGATATAAAACATTTGCTGTATTTTGTTTGGCGGTGGTTAAGGTAGAATGATAGAGGTATGTCAAAACAGAAATAAAAGAAATAGCGAAAATAATTGTAGGAATTATTGCCGGAAAAAAGAGTTTAAAAAATGATTTACGTGAATTTCTTTCATTTGAGATTTTTTTCATAGTCATTTCCTCCACTAAATATTAGGTAGTGTTTTTATTATACCACAGAAAAAATTTTTTGTCAATAGAGGGGTGTGAAAAAGTGATAATATGGGCGTTTATAAGGTTGTTGGCAAATAATGAGACGCTGGAAAATTTTGTCCCTTTACAAAAATTGCATGGTATGTTAATATGTAAATAAGAGTTAGAATGTTAAGAAAAAAAGATAATATGCATTTTGGAGGAGTAGCATGACGGAATGTAGAAAAATAAAAAAGTATTTTCTTTTGAATACCGTAATGGTGATATGTTTATTATTGTTAGCAGGGTGTGAACAAAATTCAGATAATGAGTCAGACGGAAAAGTTAAAGTCGTTTTAGGTGGATATTATACTTCGGACACGCAATTGGGAATCCCCGAATATCATCTGGAGTCGGAAAGAAAGTTTGAAGAGTTGCACTCGAATATTGATATAGTAAATTCCGGGTGGAATTTTTCGCCTGAAACATATCTTGCAAAGGCCGAGGGTGGGACTTTACCGACACTTTATTATGTGCCGATGACGGAGTCATATAATGTAATAAAGCAAGGATATGCAGCAGATATAACGGATGAATATATTGAAAGGGGATATTATGATGCTACTCGTGATTTTATACTTGACAAGATATCAAGAGACGGACGAGTGTATATAATTCCTGTAAATATTTATGATTTGGGACTGTTTCTCAACATGGATGTATACCGTGAGGTGGGATATGTATCTGAGGATGATACTCCATATCAGCCTCAGACCTGGGAAGAAGTTGCTGAAATTGCAAAAAAGATAAAAGATACTACAGGAAATGCGGGATTTGTATTTCCAACGGAAGGGCGAATTGCTGGATGGTTTTTTATGCCGATAGCATGGAGCTATGGAACGGTTTTTGAAAAGTACGAGAATGGAAAATGGATAGCATGTTTTAACAGCCCGGAATGCGAAGAAGCGCTCCAATATATTAAAGAGTTAAAGTGGAAATACAATGTATTACAGGAAACTTCTCTGTCAGATAACACAGAATATAGAAAATATGTAGCAAGTAATAAGTGTGGTTTTGCATTCGGAGAAGATGAAAGTGTTAAAGCAATGATTACCTATGGAATGAATCGTGATGTTGTTGGACTTGTTTCAATGCCTGCCGGACCTGTACGTAAGGTTACTTTAGTTGGAGGAAGTTATAATGTGATAAATGAAAACGCAACACCTGAACAGAAAAAAGCGGCGATGGATTGGGTGGAATATGAGCGTAGACCGGTAAAACTGACAGATGTGTACAAGGAAAAGGTAGATGACAGGCTTAAAGAGTATGATGACAAGGGGTACCTCATCGGAATTGAGTCGATAGGACTGTGGGAAAAAAATGCTGAAGCTGAGCAATATTTAAATCAGAAAACGAAAGAAATGGTTAATGTGAACTATAACCATATAAGACATTACAACGATAAATCAAACGTAGAATTAAAACTTGAAGAGCCGATTGGGGCACAGATGCTTTATGAGATTCTCGGCGAAGTTATAAACGAAGTATTGACAGATGAGAATGCGAATTTAACTGAGCTTCTGGATCGCGCGGCAAATGAGTTCCAGACGAAGTGTTTGGATTATGCCAATTAATATATTTAGAATTAACAAAAAGGAGAAATAAAAAATGAAAAGATTTATTAATTTATTTTTGAGTGTGACAATAATTTTAAACACTTTATCTGTTTTTACTGCATTTGCACAAAACGAAGAAAAGGCAACAGATACAACTTATATTGATTTTTTGAGTATACTTGGAGTTTTGGAAACGACAGATAAGTCAAATATAACAGCAGAGGTTACAAGAGAAAGTTTTGCATATCTTACAGCAAAGGCAACAGGAATATCGGTTACAGGTAACGATGAGTCAAGAAGATATAAAGATGTTCCGACGTATAGCTATGCTTTTTCTGCGATTAATAATCTGGTGGATTTTGGAGTTATATCGGAAAGTGCCGACGGTAGATTCAGACCGAATGAGTATATAACCTATAACGAGGCTTGTACAATGCTTTTAAATGCAATGAACTATGACGTTTTAGCGGAGAATTACGGTGTGTGGCCGCATAATTATCAGGCTGTTGTTTCAGAATTAGACATAGAGGTTAAAAGATTTAATGATGTTGTGACTTTAGATAAGGCAGCAAAGCTTATTGTGGAGTTTATGAAAGCACCTACATATCAGTTTGACGGAGATGAATACAGTTCATCTGGGAAGAGTTTATTTGAAAAAGTGTTCTCGATAGAATGCGGTGAGGGTACTGTTGAAGCTTTTTCGGGCGGTGCTTTAGATTCAGGTGATATTATGCATGAAAAACATGTGAAAATTTCGGGTAAAAATTTTGAGGTAGGCAACGATTTCGATGAAAGTAAATATTTTGCAGGCTATGTTGAGTATTTTTACTGCTATGAAAGTGGAAAAGAAGAAATTGTGTTTATGCGGAAGGCTGACGGTGCAGAGAAAGATTTGATAATTGATATTGATAACTTTGCATCTTTAGAAAACGGACGTATATCATATTATAAGGACGAAAATCTGTCTTCGGTAAAAAGGCAATCCTTAGAAAATGACTATACAATCGTTTACAACGGCATGCCGCTCATAACAAAGGTGACGGAGACAATTGAAAATTTAAACAAAGGAAGTATAACACTGAAGGACTCAAACGACAACGGGAAATATGATGTTGTCTTGATTTCAGATTACAAAAACTTTGTTGTGAGTACTTATGATTCATATAACTCTGTAGTTTATGATAAAATTGTGCAGGGTAATAAAATAGATTTTTTGGATAAAAGCCATGTAAAGGTAAGTGCGGACGGAAAAGAAATTTCGTATGATTCATTAATTACAGATAATGTTTTATCCATAGCACAGTCGCAGGATGGTGAAATTATATCAATCCTTGTATCAGGAAGTTTCAAAAAAGGAAAACTTGAAGCTTTAAATGAGGATGTTGCAGTAATAGATGGAGTTGAATATGAGATAGAGAAAAGCTATACGGATAAATTTTTGACAGGAGTAGGTACGGAAGCTGTATTCCATCTTGATTCGTTTGGTAAAATTGCTTATGCTTCAAAAGCAGAGACGAGCAGAATGAAGTTTGCTTATATCATAAAAGGTATATTATCCGAAGATGATGACGGCTATAAAATCAAGATGTTGACAGAGGATAACGAAATCGTTCTTATGCCTGTGGCAGAAAAGATTACAGTTGATGGAGACAGACTTGATACAACTGAAGAAATCAGAGATTATTTTCTTGATGAGAATAAAGAATTCAAGCAACAGCTTATAGAATACGCACAAAATAATGCGGGTGAAATAAGAGAGATTGATACATCGTTGGTTCAAAATGATTATGAAGACCACGATTACTCATTAAGAGAAATATTTCCGGATGCGATAAAGGATCAAACGTGGTGGGGAATACGAGGACGATATATGTATAAGGCGTTGTTAAGAACGCAGGTTGTGACTTTTATTGTCCCGGAAGAAGCAGATGCAGCTGATAAGGATTACAGAATTGCGAAATCATGGCAGGAGGCAACAGGTTCAACGTCCAGTGAGTGGTGGGAGCCTATTGATATGTACTGGAGAAGTGAAGACAGTGCATATGTTGATGTGGCAGTAAAACCTATGTCGGGAACTATTGAAAACTCTGAAAGAAATGTTGTAATGGTTTCTCAAATCAGCTTAGTCTGGGACGATGCAGAAGGTGAAATTGTAACAGGTATAAAGGGCATAGATTCTACGGGAAGCCCTATTATGTTGCAAGCACCGACAGAGCTTTGTGATGAAGGTATAGAAAAAGGTGACCTGGTAACAGTTGGTACATATATGAATGGTGAAGTATCAGGTGCAAAATTGGTTTATGATGTAAGCAAGGGCGGTGAGCCTGAAGGATTTGTGGAAACGTCATATCCAGGAGTAGGAGAATTTTTATTGCTTGTCGCAGGAGGACAGCCCGGAAAATACAGTAGTGACACGCAAATTTCCTTTGGCTATGCGAAAAAGGTATTTGATGAAGGAGTAGTGTCAATGTCACGACATTTAGGCGGTGCTGAAACAGAGAGAATGGTATTTCCGGCTGCGGTTGCGATATATGATAAAACAACGGGAGAAATATATTCTGGTTCAATTGCGGATGTTATGTCTTATGAGGCGGCCGGTAATGATTGCTCTAAGCTTTTCTATCACACATACCGCGGTGTAGGAGATGGTATGTTTATCTATAAATAAATTTTGAAGAAAGGTGGAAAGAAAAATGTACGATTTATCAAAACACCCGTATTTTGAAGAATATGTGGATCCGAAAAGCGGTGTAAGAAGTTATATACTTAAAGAAAGAGTGGGCTTTGCACAGCAGCATTTTTATTTTACTAATACAAGTCTTACTCATGACGGAAAGTATTTGTGGATTAGATGTATTAATCCGCCGGCGCTTATCTGTAACTTGGCTGTTGTTTCGCTTGATCCTGAAAATCCTTTTATACGTAATTTTCCGGGTGCTGGATATTCTGGAGACGGAAATATGCCCGGACTTATGCCGGGCACACATTCGGCGGTTTTTGCTGAGGGCAAAAAAGTTTATACTGTTGATATTGAGGGGAACATTAAAACCTTGATAGAACTCCCCAAAGAATATGAAAAGAAAAGAATACCAAACAGAGTTTTTACACATGTAAGCTTTTCAAAAGACAGGAAAATGATTGCACTTGATACATTTTCGGGTGATAAGTCAAATGTCGCTGTGGGAAATATTGAAACAGGAGAGGTAAAAACTTTATTCAGAACGGCAGGGTTTTATGATCATGCAATGTTTTCGCCGACAGAGAACGGTCTTATGCTGATAGATCAGGATGGCTGGACTGACCTTTGCTCAGATGAGCATTTTGTATTTATAAACAGAATGTGGATTTTGGATGTGGAAAAGGAAACGTTTGAGGCTGTTATTCCGGACAGTTGGTATGAGCATGGTTCAAAAATAGCGCATGATTTTTGGTCACTTGACGGAACACTTTGTTATATCGACTATGACAAGGGGGCTTATGAGTGTGATGTGAAGACAAAAAAACACACTCATGTGTGGAAGAGACCTGTGTGTCACAGTCATACCAATTATGACAGAAGTATGTGGGTTGCAGATCAAACTCCATATCAATGGAAGGACATTCCTTGTCGTGTTATATTCTATGACAGACAAACGAATAAGGAACTTGATATTTTCTCGGCGTTGCCTTATCCGAATATAGATTTTCGTAACGTAGACAGCTGTTATCATACAGACCCACATCCTGCTTTTTCTGAAAACGGTGAGTGGATTATATCTACAACAACGGTTAAAGGCGGTCAGGTTGACGTTGCGATAACACCTGTTGAACCGCTGGTAAAGCTCTGTCGGGAAAACGGAACGGAGGTTTAAATAGTAAATGTTAGAGAATGAAAAGATAAAAACAAAAAGCTTTTTAGCGATGTTGGTTATTCTATCAATGACTATGACTTGTGTGACGTGGGCAGTTGCAAACACAGAGGCAGGACTTTCAGAAAGCTACGATGTAACAGATCCAGAAGGTTTAGTATCGGTTATTGCAGACCATGCACTGACTTTTACAAACAATGTTAGTTTAAACAATGGCATAACTGCGACAGGAATGATAAAGAGCGAGGTGTTTGATGAGGAAAAGGGCAAGGATGTAATGAAACTTGCATTTAATGAAAAAATTGCATGGAATACTGCAAATAATGATTCAACCCGATTTTATGATGTTATGTCTTCTCTTGACGGGCTGGCAGATTTACTTGTAGACGGTTCT
>JAZTZP010000119.1:0-72884 GCA_045637525.1 Clostridia bacterium
GGGGGACCGCTTGCGGTGGAGGGATTGTTCCTTAAATATGTTAATTTTCTTAGAAAACAATCCCTCAGTCGCTTTCAGCGACAGCTCCCTGGAGGTGAATTGACTTTCGTCAAGAGAAGCCACCCTGGGGTGTTACACAAGGGAGGCTTTAGCAAAGCGTACCGAACGCAGACTGAAACGCGCAGATAAACTATAATTTATCTGTCAGAAAAAAATGTCACCCCGAAAAACTTCGGGATGACATTTTTTTAATTCTGTAAATAATCATAAAGCCTTATCACCGTAACTATTGCTTCCGTTACCGTAAAATTTGTTTCGGACAGGAACTTGTGGAATTCATCACCCATCATTATTCCGTGCTGCGTACACCATTTTACATAGAACTCCGCCCAAGCGGATATATCTTTTTTGTCGTTGTAGGTGAGCTCCTTATCTGTGTAAAGCGGTCCGAACTGTTCTGCCGTTTCCGCTATAATCTTCGCCGCCTCCTGACGTGTAACATATGCGTCCGGCATAAACATATTATTCTCCTTACCGTTTATAATACCAAGCGTATGAAGTATATCAACGGCCGGATCTGCATCATCACAGTCTTTAAAATAATTCTTCTGATACACCGTCGTGCTGTCACGCATATAGTCAACTATACTTTTATAGTTTTTATGAACTGCCATCATGTTTCCGATCAGCACACAAAACTCTTCACGTGTAATATTATCGTTGTAATGATTTGTCAGCGAATATGGAACAAGACCTTTTGACGCCGCATCGTTTATGTAGCTTACAGCCCATTCCTCGGACGGCTTTTTCAAAAAATCGTTTGTTTTGTTTATAAGAAATGCAAGCTCTGCCGAACGTGCCTCAGCACCATGATACAGGCTCTGAATTTCCGCCGCAAACGACTCATTACTTTTGGGTATATAACACACATAATTATCAGTTCCGTATGTACCAATCTGAACTCCGGAATTAAGATAATACGCTCTTGCTGAATCCTTTGTATCAAATACGAGCATAAGCCCTGAAAAAGGAGTCTTTACAATAGTTCTTGCAAGCTCCACGTTTTTCAGCTTAACATACAGCTCTTTCGCCTGTGCCGGAGTAAGATCCACGCCCTGCTCGTCATTAATACTTATTATATGCCCACCATTTATCTCAGCCTCCGATACTATATCAACCGCATCGGCAAACGACATAACCTCAGGAAGATTTTCCGAATTGTAATACGCCGAAGCACCGCCGGCGACACTCAGAAAAATCATCATAGCAATTATAAATATTTTTTTCATATCAATCTCCATAACCCGCTAAACACGGGTCATATTAATCATTTATGCACTGTACGGCCAAAGCACAGCCTTTACTTCGTTTCCGAAAGTAACAAACACCTCAAACTTTGACGGATCAATGCTGTCATATTCTATATCCTCAATAACCATAGTATTATGAGGAAGTAAGCTTGATTCAACTACTCCGTCAGCATGTATTGATCCTGAAATATACTTGCCCTTTTCGTATTTTTCGGTATATTTTACATTATAGGTCATCTGATCATCAAATTCAGCTCTTACCTGCTTTTTCTCTATATTTTCAGGCTGTAAGCTGTATCTTTTTATCTCTGTACCCTCTATTGAATACAAGCTTGTGCAAATCATCGGACTTGTAAAGCATATGCCGTCTCTGTCAGAAATTATGTTTTCTATTCCGTCAAAGAAAAGCTTGTGAGTAAACGGAATAGAACCGTCGTCCGAGCCATTTGAACGAAGTGCAATAAGCTCTGTTCCATTGTATCTGAAGAACCATGCATTTCTTGTGTCGTCCCCGTCTATTGCTACAATCTCACGAAGTCCGTCCTTTTCGCATCCGTCTATAAAACCGATAGATGTTACTCCACCGTTTTCAGCCGGAAGGAAGTTTGAATAGCTCACATCATTTATCATAAGAGAAGCCGGTGCCGCATCAGCCGGCGGTGTAAAGGAAACAACTTCAACGCTTCCATCACCGTCAAGGTCTATCTGAAGGTCTGTGAACTTACCGTTTAACACCAACCCTGCCTCGTTTATATCACGAAATCCTGTCTGCCATTGTGCATTTGCTCTGTAAGCGTTGCCGTCAGTTGCTATAAGCACGCTGTTTCCGACAGAATTCCATGTAACACCGAAATCCATAGCCTCGGCTATGGCACGTACCGGAATAACTATACGGTCATTTACAACCGCTGACGGAACATCAAGTGCCACCGGAGTACCGTTCTTGTATATATAAGGCTCGTTGAGCTTTATTATAACGGTATAATCATCCTTCTTTATTGTTGCAGTCTTGATTGAATCTGTCCAGTCAACTGTCGCACCTGCTTTTTCAAATACGGCTCTTATAGGAACCATTGTACGGTCATTTAAAATAACCGGAGCCTGGTCGCTCTCTACAAGCACATTATCCACATATATGGATATATCGGCCGCCTGAGTACTCACCCCAAAAGCCGCACAAAGTGCCAGAACGCTCAAACCTGAAGTAATAATTTTATTTAATTTCATATCTTTCTCTCCTCAAGTTATATTTTTATCGTCCAGCCGAAGGTATCTTCTATCTTACCCCACTGTATACCTGTAAGCGTATCATAAAGCATCTGTGAAACCTCACCGATTTCGCCGTTATTTACCGGCATTACAAGGTCGCCGTATTTGAGCTCACCAATCGGTGAAATAACAGCCGCCGTACCTGTTCCCCATGCTTCTTCAAGCTTGCCAGCGTGATATGCCTCAACAAGCTCATCTATTGAAAATCTGCGTTCGCTTACCTTATATCCCTTAGCCTTTAAAAGCTCAATTATAGACATTCTCGTAATACCGCCGAGAATTGAGCCTGCAAGTTCCGGCGTTATAATCTCGCCGTCAACCTTGAAGAATACGTTCATTGAACCTACTTCTTCTATATACTTTCTTTCTACACCATCAAGCCAGAGAGTCTGGATATATCCCTGCTTTGCAGCCTCCTCCTGACCTTTAAGAGAAATTGCGTAGTTAGCGCCCGCCTTTGTAAATCCTGTACCACCGACAACAGCACGTACATACTGCTGTTCAACGAAAATCTTTACCGGTGCAATACCCTGCGGATAATAAGCTCCTACCGGTGAAAGGATAATTGCAAATATAAGGTGCTCAGCCGGATGAACCCCAACGTGTGCATCAACTGCAAATATGTAAGGGCGGATATATAAAGACGTACCATCAGCTTCAGGAACCCAATCCTTGTCTACCTCAACAAGCGTCTTTATTGCCTCAATTGCAAACTCTTCATCTATTTTCGGAATACAAAGACGTTCACATGAAACGTTCATTCTCGCCATGTTCTTTTCCGGACGGAAAAGCTGAATTTCGCCGGTTTCTGTACGGTATGCCTTTAATCCCTCGAAAATTTCCTGTGCATAGTGAAAAACCATCGCAGCCGGGTCAAGCTCAAACGGTGCATATGGTACTATACGCGGATTGTGCCAGCCCTCGCCCTCATCATAGTTCATTATAAACATATGATCTGTGTAATACTTACCGAAGCCTAATTTTGACTGATCTTCAGGCTTAGCTTTCGGCGATGTCGTTCTCTCAATTGTAATTTTCATTAAAATCATAACCTTTCTGTTTGTAATTCAGGCACCTGCCTGTTTAATATATTTATAGGTAATTATTAATACTTTTATCTACTATTATATTTTAATACAAAAATCGTATTTTGTAAATACCTATATTAAAATTTTTTTAAAATTTTTTCAAAAAAGTGAGTTAATATAGTATATTTCTCCATTATCTGTAATAATTCGCCATACAGCTTCCAGATTTACGCTTTTACTGTTCTGCCTGTCAGTTTTAAGACAATACCCCTGTGTTACGCTTACGATACGTTTGCCGTAATTTCTTCTGTCGGAAGAGAATTTCATAAGCGCATGTGCAGCGGATTTGGGAAGCTCTTTCTTTCCGTTCTTCTGTATCCTGCTGAACCACAAACCTGTAACAGACGATACCCCCTCGTTTGATACACCGAAAAGCAGTGAATTGTCAAAAACAGGAAAATCATCGAAAGTTCTTGTTACTATAACGCTCATCCTGTTATTTCCGCTTTCGTATATGTCTATTAAAATATCGCCCTGTTCGGGAAGATATTTCCCGAATATATCACGAATTTTCCTTACAACGCTTCCGGAATGCACGTTTTTAAAATCTTCATAAAAAGCCGGCGGATTACATTTAATAAGAATCTGGGGATTAAATTTTATAAGTACATTTTCCGTATAGCATTCTCCGCCGCGTTCCGTATACCCGTCCGGAAGAAGTATATCCGCAATATCCTTAGGCTTTGAAAAATCACTTTCCGCAACCGCCGGGCTCATCGCCATTGTACTCCGCGGTATCACTTCACGATCAATTAAAACACCTCTTTGCCTGAGTATTTCAAGCAAATCGTCAACCTCATCCTCAGTAAGCCGGACAACGTTTTCGGGATAATAAACCGAAGCAGCTGCCCCCGCAGTTAAAATAGCTATAAGCAGTACAAGAAAAATTATCTTTAAATTAAAATGCTTCATTTTTAATCTCCAATAGATGTTAGTTTTCCAAAGGAATGGTTATTATAACCTCCGTACCTTTTTTATACTCGCTGGATATTATTATTCTGCCGCCAAATGCTGTTTCGATAGTTTGTTTTGCTATCGCAAGGCCCAGACCGGTTCCGCCGGTTTCTCTTGAGCGAGCCTTGTCCACACGGTAAAATCTGTCGAAAATATGCGGAAGGTTTTCTTCCGGTATACCTATACCATTATCTGCAACCTTTATACAAATATCATTATACACCTTTGAAGAATATACATTTACCTTTCCGCCCGTCTGAGTATATTTTAACGCATTTCCTATTATATTCACGAGCACACGCTCAAGCCCGTCCTTATCACCCATTATAACAGGCACTTCATTCATAGGACTGTAAATAAGCGTCTGATCCTTCTTCTTCGCCGTAAGCATAAGCTTGTCGGTTACCGATTCAATCATCTTTCTTACGTCTATCTGTTCGGGCTGCTTATATGTCGTATTCTTTGAATCAAGCTGGGATAATGTAAGCAAATCACTTATAATACGCACCATTCTGTCTGCCTCAGAGCTTATAACGTTCAAAAATTTTAACGTAAGCTCATGATCAGCCTCTGAAACATCCATAAGCGTTTCGGAATAAGACTTTATTGTCGTAAGCGGGGTACGAAGCTCATGTGATACATCCGCAACAAAATTACGGCGTGCTCTCTCAAGTCGCTCCTGATCGGTTATATCACGAAGAACAACAACTATTCCGCCTATTTTTTCCTCAATGCTAAACGTGGTAAAGGTCATTTTAATAACCTTTTCCTTACCTGTCTCAACCTGACGCTCCATTATCTCGTCATCACGCTTAATATAAAGCAGGTCTCCCATGGATATACCTGCCTTTAACTCTTTAAAAAGCGTATCAAAATTTGCATCGTCCAGATAATTTCTGTTAAGTATCCGCTGTGCCTCGTGATTTATATGAATAAGCCGTCCCTGCAAATTAAATGCCAATATTCCGTCCGTCATGTTCTGCAATATAGTTTCAAGCTTATTCTGCTCTTTTTTGGCTTCTTCGTTTGCAGATTTCAAAGTGCCTGCCATGTTGGCTATGGTCGCTGAAAGCTCTTTAAGTTCGGTTTCATTTCCTATCGTTCTTATGATACTCATATCCCCGTCAGTAAGCTTTTTAGCCTGTCTGTTAAGCCTTTTTATAGGCTCTGCCGTCATATACGACAGGTACATTCCCACAAAAAATGCACAGAAAACCCCCAAAACCAGAAAAATTATTCCTGCTTTGAATGAATCGGATAAGCTCTTTAAAACATATTCATTTGAATCTTTTACATATACTATAAGCGTTTTCCCGTCCGGCGCACTAACCGGAGCCGCATAATCTGAATATCCTCGCATAACAGAGCTGTTAAGAGTTTCCTCACCCTTAACTGCCTTCACTACTGCCGGCGTTATTTCAAAGCTGTTCCATACCCCGGCATCGGAACTGTAAACCGGTTCTCCGTCACTGTTAAGCACACTCAGCGAACGCTCCGTACCAAGCTCTAAACCCGTCGAAAACTCTAAAAAATAATCGTAAATAACTTTCGCATAATCCGGCGAAACGCTATTCTCATCGCCGGAGCTTACACCGCTCCCGTTCAAAGCCGAAGTTGCATCATTAAAAGAGCTTTCGTTAAAAACCGTTCGGATGCTTTTGTCAAACATACGCCGACTCCCCGAAACGGTAACTATCGTCTGTGCAAATACTGTCAGTGCGAATACTGCGGCAAAACACATTGTAAACAAAAGTGCCGTTTTGTATCTTAAACTTTTAAACATATTTATAGCCGTTAACTCCTTTACAAAATCTGTCCGGATAAAATTCCCCGAACAGTTTGTTCCGGACAAGAATACGGCGTAATCCCCGTCATTCCCGTACGGAACAAAATGTCATGAGCTTTTATATTATACTTATTTGTTACTGAAATAATAGCCGATTCCGCGCTTTGTTATAATTCGTTTCGGCGAACTCGGATCATCCTCTATTTTTTCTCTTAAACGTCTTATTGTAACGTCTACTGTACGTACATCACCGTAGTATTCATAGCCCCATACATTTTCAAGAAGCTTTTCACGTGAAAAGATTTTTTCCGGCTGTGTTGCCAGAAACTTAAGGAGCTCAAATTCACGAAGTGTTATGTCAAGCACCTCTGAATTTTTAAGTACTTCATATCTTTCAGAATTTATTGTAAGGTCTCCAAGTGAAATGAGATTTTGTACATCTTCATCATCCGCCTGACTTCTTCTTAAGTTTGCCTTTACTCTTGCAGTAAGCTCACGCATAGAAAACGGCTTTGTCATATAATCGTCTGCGCCAAGCTCAAGACCCAAAACCTTGTCTATTTCTTCTTCACGTGCCGTAAGCATGATTATAGGCACATTAGACCTCTCACGTATCTTCCGGCAAACCTCAAAGCCCTCCATTTCCGGCAACATCACATCTAAAAGCACCAGATCCGGAGCAGTAGTAAGTGCCAGCTCAAGGCCTGTTACGCCATCGCCGGCTTCCATTGTTATATATCCGTCTTTTTCCAGGTTGAATTTTAATATTTCAACAATGGGTTGTTCATCTTCAATAATCAAAATTTTCTTATCCAACTGTTATCGTTCCTTTCATATACTATAATTTTTGTCGCTCGGGCGACACATATATGTCCGATTATGTAATTCAACAAATTACATTACACCTACATTACATTATATCAAAAATTTTACAAAATTACAAGTGAATTTTACAAAAACATTAAATTTTTAGCACTTTTTTTGCCCGTCATAATATTTAAACCCATTTTATATGCGTTTTTCATGCATTTTCAACAAAAAATATAGGTTTTTGTTCTTTGATTATAGTTTAAAAATTAATTCATTCAAAAACGTAATCTTTTTTATTTGTGTATTGATTTTTTCCAAATCTTATGCTATAATAAAATAAAAAGGCAAGGAGGAATCTATATGTCAGATTTAAATACTTTCAAACATGCAACCAAGCGTAACAATTTGTTTTTGCGTGTCGCGAAGGGACATTTTGCTACAAGTAACCGCCACAGTAACTATTATATAGACGTTGTGGCACAAAAAGCACGTGTATCCGAAGCACAGGCTGTTGCGGAAGAACTCAGCTCATACTTTTATCATTCCACAATCGTGGATACAGTTCTTTGTCTCGACGGCACCGAAGTTATAGGAACTTGTCTGGCAAACCAGCTTACTAAAGCGGACTTTGTCAGCATGAACGCACATAAATCAATTTATGTGGTAACTCCCGAAACAACAAACACAAGTCAGCTTTTATTCAGAGACAATATCATTCCGATGATTAAGGATAAGCATGTCATGATACTTGCCGTATCATACTCATCCGGTAAAACAGTAGAAGCAGCGGTTGACGCAGTACAGTATTACGGCGGAAATGTAACCGGCATCGCGGCAATATTCTCCACTGTCGAAAAAAGCGAACACAATATACCTGTTTATTCATGCTTTAACCCTGAGTTTTTAACCGATTATCAAAGCTATCCGGCTCATGACTGTCCTATGTGCAAAGCAGGACACAAGATTGACGCACTTATCAACTCACACGGATATTCTTTACTTAAATAACATAAAATTGCAAAGGTGGCTTTATTTTGAAGATATTTGCTCCCGATTATTATAACGATTTCAAATGCATAGCCGGCGCTTGCCGGCACAACTGCTGTATCGGATGGGAGATTGATATAGACCCCGATACATACGAATACTACCTTTCCCTTTCGGGAGACTTCGCCGAGAGGCTTAAAAGCAACATTTCCTTTGACGGTGAAACTGCTTGTTTTTTACTGACCGGCAGCGAAGAACGCTGTCCGTTTCTCAATGAAAACAATCTTTGTGATATTATACTTGAAGCCGGAGAAAATTCGCTGTGTCAGATATGTACCGACCATCCCCGTTTTCGTAACTTCTTTTCAGACCGGGCGGAAACGGGGCTCGGTTTATGCTGTGAAGAAGCGTGCCGTATAATACTTTCAAAAAAGGATAAAACACGAATTGTTCTTATTTCCGACGACAAAGAAATCGACGAAGAGCCCGATGAAACGGAACAATACTTTCTGAACTTCCGCAGTCGTCTTTTTGATACAGTCCGGAACAGGGAAAAGACCATAGACGAACGCATAAATGATATGCTTAAAATGTGCTGTTCGACACTTCCGGAAAAAAGCCTGTCCGAATGGGCTGATATTTATCTTGGTTTAGAGCATCTTGATGAGGAATGGGTTTTAAAACTTAAATCCCTTAAAGGCGACAACAAACAATCTTTCAGAACCGATACCGACTCCGAAACCGCACTCGAACAGCTTCTTGTTTATTTTCTTTACCGGCATCTTTCTCCGTACGGAAATATACCGGCACTCACAGCCTTTGCGGCGCTGAGCGTATATATTATAAGAAGCTTATCCTCCGGAGAATTAAACAATCTTGCGGAGGTAACAAGAATGTATTCATCTGAAATAGAGTATTCAGATGAAAATATGGAATTACTGCTTGAACTTCTTTAACAAAAGGAGCTACATATAAATAAAACAAAATCTCTCTTACTCACAATTGCCGGAACCATGATAACCGGCATGGGAATAGGAATTTTTCTTACTCCGAATAAGCCGGGGACGATGTTTCCGGTATAGACACAATACTTTATCACACATTGGGAAATTCCCCCGGTATAAGCTCAACATTTCAAGAATTGCATTTGTAATTTACCGACAAAGGCTCTGAAATCGCAAACAACTTAGTATCGACCTCGCTAAGAGGTGTAACTCTGATTAATGTAGTAGGTGCCTATACCATGGAAGAGAAAAAAATGCTGTTTTGTGCATTAAAAGAAAGTGAAACCGCCAACTTCCAGAGGAAAATCCTTGAAAAAGACAGTGAAGCATTTATAGTATTTTCGGAATCTCTACGAATTAAGGGTAATGGATTTTATTTATATAAATGAAATGGGTGTTGCATCAACAACACCCATTTAAAGTTTCGGGAAATTAATTCTTATTCATAATACCCTTTGCAGTCTCATATGCAAGACTGTAAAAAGCCTTTACGGCGTTATCGTTCAGCTTTTCCGGAATAGTTATACTTGTTAAACCTGTACAAGCAACAAACGCACAATCACCTATATTTGTTACGCCGTTTGGAATAATTACGTTTGTAAGAGAAGTGCAATTATAAAACGCATAATCATCTATACTTATTACAGGATACCTGCCAAGTGTATCGGGAATTACAATTTTACCCCCCCAAAAAAAAAATCAATGAAGCAACGTTATACGCAGTAACTATCAACAAGAATAATCCTAACAGCAAAAAATAAGCTGCTGTGTTTTTTTGCTGTTTATCTTTAATATCATACCTCCAAATCCTGCATAATTGAATGATGTATTGCCTTCGGCAATATGATGCATTTGCCTGGCAAATATGATGTTGCCTCACTTCGTTTCGCAATGATGCGATGTTTGCCAAAGCATTAGCGAAGCGACATCATCAGGCAAAACCGTCATCATTAGTGAAACGCCATCATTTGCCGAAGGCAAACATCATTCAAAAAACGCACCTTTGTCGGTAGACAAAAGTGCGTTTTTTGTTGGAGGTGCCACCCGGATTTGAACCGGGGAGTAAAGGTTTTGCAGACCTTGGCCTTACCGCTTGGCGATGGCACCGTATGTAATTTTTAAAAAGTAGACAAAAGTAAAATCTTTTGTCTACTTTTTCTGGAGCGGAAGACGAGATTCGAACTCGCGACGTTCACCTTGGCAAGGTGACGCTCTACCACTGAGCCACTCCCGCATAAAGTGGTGCCTCCGGGTGGAATCGAACCGCCGACACAGGGATTTTCAGTCCCTTGCTCTACCGACTGAGCTACAGAGGCTAATAAAAGATTTTGAAATCCGCAATGTATGCGAAAAACAATATATCTCTTTTTTATTATCGTTTAAGATAATATGGCGACCCGGATGGGGCTCGAACCCACGACCTCTAGCGTGACAGGCTAGCGTTCTAACCAACTGAACTACCGGGCCAAATTAAATGCCGTTTCCGTGAGAAAAATTATGGTGGGAGTTACAGGGCTCGAACCTGTGACATCCTGCTTGTAAGGCAGACGCTCTCCCAGCTGAGCTAAACTCCCATACACCAAAATTTCATATCATCGCTTAACGACAAGAACTATTATAACAGAAATTCATGCTTTTGTCAATAGTTTTTTTAAAATTTTTTTGAAAATTTTTATTTTTTTTCTTTTTTGTTATATTATACCGAAAAGACAAGATTATTCTGCATTTCTTCTCTGTATTATTGCATAATCTATTTATATATGGAACCATGAAAAAAACAAATCCGGTTGCTTATAACCGGATTTGTACACTATACTTCTGTAAATAAATTTAATCTTATTCAGTTACTTCTTCAGTTGCTTCCTCTGTAGCTGCTTCTTCTTCAGTTGCTTCCTCTTCAACTGCTTCTTCTTCAACTACTTCTTCTTCAACTACTTCTTCAACTGCTGAAACGATAACTACAGTCTCTGTAGCTTCTATGTAATCAACTGTGCATCCGAAAGACTCACTGATAGCTCTTAAAGGAACAAGTGTTCTGCTGTCGTCCTTAAGGAACGGAGCTGCGTCAAGTTCAACCTCTTCGCCATTTACAAACATCTTTGTGTTGTCGATTTGCATCATTATAACAACGTCGCCCTTTGCAGCTGTTATTGTCTGTGTTTCATTCTCCCAGTCAACTACTGCACCAAGTGCTTCAAATATAGCTCTTACAGGAACCATTGTTCTGTCGTTTACCAATTCAGGCAAAACGTCAAATTCAATCTTAGCGTTGTCAAGAACAACCTCTATGCCTTCGCCATCGAACTGTGAATAATCAACTGCTTCCTCTGTAACTACTTCAGTTGTTTCTTCTGTTGCCTCTTCTTCAGTAGCCTCTTCAGTTGTTTCTTCCTCTGTTGCTTCTTCTTCAGCAACTTCTTCAGTTGCTTCTTCTTCAGCAACCTCTTCAGTTGCCTCTTCCTCTGTTGCTTCAACTGTTTCTGTTGCTGTTACTTCTGCTGCAGCTTCCTCAGTTGTCTCATCTGCTGCAAATGCTGCAAAAGAGCAAACTGTAACCATCATAGCTGTAAGTAATGCAATTATCTTCTTTGTTTCTTTCATAATTAAAACATCTCCTTAAATTTTTTTTGCAGTTTATCTGCGTACATAAAACATTATAAACAATTTTTTCCCAATTGTCAATATTTTTTTCGTTTTTATTATAACTTATATAAAATAATTACATAAATTTTGTATAGTTTTGTTATGCTTTGCAAATATAAATCAAAAATACCCGTAATTCCGTTGCTTTTTGATAAAACAAACGAACTTATTTCAAAACAGCCCGTATTCTCTTTTCAGCAACAACTCTGTATTCCATTACATCCTTCCTGTTTTCGTATAGCTTACTAATAAAATCCTTCATGCCGCCCAAAATTTCTTCAAGCTCTGATATTTTTCCTTTACCATATTTTCCTGCTTTGCAATCGAAATTATGTTCTCTGATGTATAGATACCTTTTTTGAAATACTGCGTTGTAAATACGGATTCGGTTACTGTCTAAGTCTCATGGAAAGCCACTGGGGACGTCAGACTGTCGAAAAACTCAAAATTCATGCATAATCAAATTAAACAAATCGCATTAAACTGATGTTTGTCAGAAGCAAAATTTCCGAAAACAGCAATTATTCGACAGTCTGACGTCCCGAAATGGCTCAATTCAATCATTTTCTTCATTTTAGCATATAAAAACCACTTGTCAGCCAACAAAAAACATTACCCGTAGAATAGGTAATGTTTTTGTTGAATTTTATCTTCTGAAAAATACAGCTTACGGAAAATCATTTTTCAGCAACCTTTTTTAAAATTTCCACAGACGGTGCCGGAATTCTTCCTAAAGCATCAGGTCCGATATTTAGAAGATAATTTACTCCGAGTTTTTTTAGTTTTTCTTTTGTTTTAACTATATCCTCCGGAGTTTTCCAGTTATGATCATGATATGAAAAACCCCATGTGTCATTCATTGTGGCGGCTGTTTCATATAAGCCCAAAGGAGACGGCTTTATGCCTCCTATGTCCGAATAATCAACATTCTCGGGATTTTCGTCAATCGTATCCGGAATTGTATTATCTCCGAATGAAACATAATCGTATTTTCCATTGCCCAGTCTTGAATTTATAAGACAGTCCGGTTGCAGTTGTTTAACCGTATTATAAATTAATTCGCTTTGTTCTTCACTTATCGTCATAGGCACATCAAACCACGCAAGGAAAATATCTCCGTAATTTGACATAATTTCTTTAACCTGAGGCAAAATTTTACGTTCAAAGCATCTTGAAAAATTCTTTTCATCCTTAAAATCCCAGCTATTGTCCCATGTTGTTCCGCATGGCTTTATATGATTTGACAAATATCCGCCGCCGTCAGGATCATGCCAGTCCAAATCCTGAGAATAGTATATACCGAGCTTCATATCATATTTTTTGCACGCATCTGCAAGCTCTTTTAAAATATCCCTGTGAAACGGAGTCGCATCATATACATTAAATTTATCAACATATGATCGGTACATTGCAAAGCCGTCATGATGTTTTGTTGTAAACACAAGATATTTCATTTTGCAATCCTTTGCAAATGAAACGATTTTTTCGGCATCAAAATACACAGGATTAAACGCACTTGCGAGCTTTTCATATTCCTTTATCGGTATTTGAAACTGCGACTGAATCCACTCGGCGTAAACATCGCCTTTTTGTCCATCCCATTCTCCGGCAAGAAGTGAATACAGTCCCCAGTGTATCATCATTCCGTATTGTAATTTTTTATAAAGCTCTACATTTTTATTCATTGTAAATTCCTCTTTTCCTTTATGTTTATTCGGCTTTTCATACTGTCGATGCCGTTATAATATTCAGATGTGCATGATTATTTACAAACGGTTTTTCCAAGCTCGTAACTACACCGCCTCTATTATAATACAGTCTTTCTTCTTCGAGCTCTTCCAATACAGCAAGCCTTCCGTCACAAAATTCATTCAAACGCCTTGTTGCAGTGTTTAGCCTTGTTATAAGACCACCGAATCTTAAATCAATAATCTCCATGCCAAACGGCTTATTCATGAGTTCCCACTGCTTAACGTACACATTATAGGTTTCTCTGACCTTTTCACTCAAGTCATTAAAATCCGATGCACATTTTTTTAATACACTAATATCCTTATCAACATAAGCCCTCAGCATATTTTTTGAGACTTGAGATTTAATCACCAAAACCTCAATCAGCTTTTTATAATAATCGAATAAAAGCTCCATTCCTGCCGGCACATTCACCTTATTGATTCTTTCAAGCTTCTTTTTATAAATTCCGTACATATCTTCATTTTCAAAGCATTTATCAAGCAACCCCATAAGCGGATCATTATACAAAACCTGCTTTGAAGTAGAAATCCACGGCACAGCACGTTTTTCTTCATCCAGATCATCAAGCTCCAGGGCTAAAAACGATTCCATTTCCATGCCCGTACACTGCTTAAATCTTTTTTCAAGATGTTTAGCATTATCATAATAATTATACTCTGCAAAAAGCTGAAGTCCGGGAAGTACCGTATAAAAAGGAACCTCAGCACCGTTGTCTCCCCATACTGTTGCAAAAACCTTTTTTATATTATTTTTACGGCATAACTCAAGTGACGGAATCATACTGTCAAAGCTGAGCTTATTATGAACACCAAGCCCTACCCATGTATGTATGCCTCCTGCAAAAACTATTTCGTGTCTCAGCTCCTTATGCTTTTCAAACATAGCCTCAACAGTATCTTTTTTATTTGAATAATCCCAATAAACAAGCGAAAGTCCTTCGGGAATTTTCTCTTTTAAATCCTCAGGAAACTCGGCTTCTGTATTATAATAACTTCCATTTGAAACAAACCTGAAGAACATATCGCTCCACATCATAGGCTCAAAACCGTATTTTTCCGCAATCGCACATACCTTTTCCAGATGACGTATCAGCACATCAGTTCTGTCGAAGTCTTCTGTGTGAATTTCCTTATAACGCCCTTTTGTAACTTCGCCTGCTTCATCCATGCCTATATGAATCGCTTTTGCAGAAGTGCATTCACGCCAAGATCTGAACATAGCTTCAATAAACTCGTATGTCTGAGGCTCATCAATAAGGAGTATATCATTTGTATCTTTTACAGAATTCATAGCATTCCATTTAAGCGGTACAGAAAGATGCCCAAGAGTCTGAATACACGGAACAAGCTCTATACCCAAAGTATTTGCCGTATCATCTATGCTTTTTAGTTCAGCCTTTGAATAACGTCCGCGCATATATCCAAAATACGGATAATTGTCTATTTCATACGTATCCTCAGTATAAAGCATCGCATAATTTATACCCATACCTGCAAGTCTCGCAAAAACCTCTTTTATTGCGTCAACCTTTAAAACCGCATTTCTTGAACAGTCAATCATAACACCACACCGTTCAAATTTAGCTGTTTCATGCACTTCCTCAAAGCTATCTTCTTCAAGCATTCCGCAAAGAATAGTGCAGGCTCGGTATAAATTTGTCTGTCCGTTGTATGTAATAGAATAGCCGTCATCAGATTTTACGATATGCAATCCATTCGCTCCGTCTTCTTCAACATACACATTAATACCTGAAGAAGCCAACTCAAATCCTCTTACTCTTGCAACCATTTCAAGGCCTTTTGAGATTTTTTTATCAATATATATAAAATTAAAACTAATCATAATTCACCTCTTAAAAACTATCAGAAAATAATTTCATATGTTTTATCCTTACAACCCTGTATAGATACAATACCGTCTGATAAGATATATTCAACAGTATTGCCGTTTTCATCGCTGACGCTTATAGGTTCGTTCTTCGCATATCTGCATTTTATTTCACCATTATAACCTGATTTTATTTTGACAGATGTCGGTTCTTTAGTGTCCCACACATAATCTGATTTATTAACCCAATTTATATCAAGCTCATGGCCTCCTCTTACCTTTATTCCTGAAATATGACCTCTTACCCACTCATCAGGAATTGCAGGCAATAAATCGATATAATATACTCCATTCTGCTTTTTGTGGCTTTGAACAATCATCTCAATTATAGCCGCACATATGCCAAAATTCCCGTCTATCTGAAATGGCGGATGAGCATCAAACATATTGGGATATATTGACTTTTTAAACATTGTTTTTATTCTGTCATACGCCTCATCTGCCATACCGAAGCGTGCATAAAGATTTGCAATCCACGCATTACTCCAACCGGTCTGACCACCGCCGTTTTGCAGTCTGTATTCAAGCGATTTATAAGCCGCATCGAAATACTTTCCGCCTGTTATAGTATTTGCAGGATAAACTCCGTATAAATGCGATAAATGACGATGGAATTTTTCCGCTTCCTCCAGTTCCTCATTCCATTCAAGCAAACGTCCATCCGATCCGATTTGCAGAGGTTTTATTTTTGAAAGCATTTCCCTGTACTGTGAAGTATCCGTTCTTAAAACCTCGCCTGCTTCAATTATATATGTAAGTATATCACATATCATTGATAAATCCATTGCACTTCCTGAACATACAGCAAGCTCCTCGCCATTATGAAAATAAGTATTTTCAGGCGATGTTGACGGACATGTTGTAAGATAGCCTTCACTGTCCTCTACCATCCAGTCCTTCAAAAATTCTACAGCATTTATAAGAATATACATATGCTCTTTTAAAAACTCAATATCCTGTGTATGCAGATAATGTTCCCATATATGACGGCACATCCATATACCACCCATAGGCCAGTATCCCCATCGTGGTTCTTTTGTGGAATCGCAGTTTCTGTGCCATATATCACTTGTATGCCATAGTGACCAACCATTTAACCCAAACTGATTCCCGTCTTTTTCATATTCTTTCAGCATTTTAAATACGGGCATATGACACTCCGGAAGATTACAAGCTTCCACAGCCCAGTAATTCATCTGCAGATTAATGTTAAAATGGAAGTCGCACGCCCATGGCGGAAGAACTGATTTATTCCATATTCCCTGCAAATTTGCAGGCAGTGTATTCTTTTGCGATGAAGTTATATACAAATAACGTCCGAAATCAAACAACAGCTCTATAAGTGACAAATCATTTTCATAACTCTCAAGTCGTTCGTCTGTATAATTATTGCTTTCCACACCAAGCGTAAATTGTACTCTGTTAAACATCTCGCTATGTACAGCAATATGTCTTCGTTTCAGCTCATCATATGAATACTGTACAGCATTATTTAAAATATCATCACATATTTTTTTATATTCTTTTCCCTCCGACTGCGGCATTTTATCATGTCCGTTAAAACTCGATGCTATTGAGAAAATAACAGTCATATCTGTAACATTTTTAAGCTCGGCACATGAGTTCTGAGCAAATCTGTGACCGTCAGATATAATTTTTACACCTGCCTTAAAGCATATGCTTTCCCGTTCATCGTATACAATGGCATTACCGTTTATATTTTCTGTATAACACGGACATTTTCCTGATACGGCAATATCATTTTCATCCTGTTTTGTACTGTGCATTAACAGACACGATGTATAAACATTAAAATTACTTTTATCACATTTTATATTTATGACCATAACATCATCTTTAAGTGATACAAAAGCTTCTTTACAATAATTTTTACCCCCCAAAGTATATGTAGTCTTAACAATGCCTGTTTCCATATCAAGCTCACGATAATAATTTTCAATTTTACTTTTTGATGATACAGTCTCTATAAAAAGCTGTCCGAAAGTTCCGTACGCCTGAACCTGTCCACCATGCATTGTATCTATAAGATGTCTTTGAGCATTGGAATAATCACCTGCAAAAACATATTCTCTGATTTTTTCAACATCTTCCATCTTATACGAGGCTTTGTTTTTATACGGCTGTCCTGACCAGAGTGATTCCTCATTTATCTGAATTCTGTCCAACACAGTTCCGCTAAATACCATACCTCCTATTCTGCCATTGCCTATGGGCAGTGCCTCTTCCCATATCTCGGCGGGATTATTATATTTCAGTTTTTTCATTTTGCCTGCTCCTTTTAACTTCAAGGCGATTGCCGCTAAAGTGCAATCGCCTGTAATTTGTTTTTATTCTATTGTCTGATCGTTTGTCAAAGGCTTCATATCCTGCCATACATATGCCTTTACCAAAGATGCTTCCTGCTGTACGTTATATTCTATATTCCCCTCATTGTTATCAGCCGTAACAAACTCGGCATAACGGCATCCTATAAGCGTTTTATCCTCGTCATATTCAGCTATAACGACACTGTATTTTTCTATTGCGTTAAATCTGTTATTGACAGTTGCCGCCGCTTTAGCTATTGTTTTTCCGTCAATAAGCTCCGACGAAGCATCAAGTGTAACCTCAGTTAAGGTCTGCACCATAGCCGCAAATGAATCTTCATGAAGCTCTTTATTTGCAATCTTAACACTTACATTCAGATTTGAAACGTCATCGTCATTGATTTTAAACCTGTATGAAAATTTATTTTTATTATCAAGCTCAATCTGAACAATCTGCTTTACAGCTTCGGGATTTGCCATAAGCTCACTCTTTTGATATGCACCGTCATAAATCAGGAGATTAACCTTATTATTCGGTGTATAATAAGGCACACTGCCTTCTATCAAAAGATAATTACTTACATCACCCATTATGATTCCGTATGATGCTGACTGCTCTTCCTCATCAGATATTACAAATGAGCATACATCCGAGCTTACCGTTCCTGCATTTATGGAATTTGACAGATTAACTGCCGTTACCTTTACATAATAAGTCTTATCCTTTACAAAATCAGTTTCACCCGTAACAGCATCTTTGTAATTATATGTTCTGTTTTTCTCAACCTCAGAATCTGTACCCGCACACGTATATTTATACAATGAATATTCGGGAGCAGAAGTGTCTGCATCTATTACAACATTGTTAAAGCTTGAATCTGTTGCAATTTTTATATTATAATAATTTGCATTGTCAACCTTACTCCAGGCAAAACCGTTAAAATTATGTATTACGCCGCCGTCTTTTAAATAAATAACAGGCTTGTCAAGCAATATTTCTGTTTTATTTAAAAGTCCCGTATTTGCAAAATAGCTTATACCATTGATATAATCCTGAGTATCTGCTGTTATCTCTTTATTATTTTCCTCAACATTGTTGATTCCGACTGTTGTTGCATAAACAGGCGAATATGTACAGTTTAGTACAGTATTGTTAAGATAATAGCAATCGTGGTCAACAACCACATCAACACAAGCCTTAACCTCGTTATAACCTGAAATCAAATTATATGGAATATAAGGATATTTAAGCTTTTTATTTACTACGTCTTTTATTTTTGATACTGCCGTATTTTCATCGCCAAATGACGCAAATACATTTTGTGCTGATTTTATTGCATTATATTCATCAGTAAGGCTGGTATTATATCTTGTCTGCCATGTCAAAGACTCACCGTATTTATCAGCCTCATAATCAGACAAAACATTTCCCTTTACAAAATACAAATCCTGCATTTGTGTGTTGTTTATACTGTTTATTGCATAATCGTATGTATTTCCGATAGGCTCTCTTACATCAGCCACAACATTATCTTTTACAACATGTCCGTCACCGTTATGCAGGAATATTCCGTACTGATAATTTTTGATTATGTTTCCGTAAACATATTCATTATCGTTACAGTCATCAATATAAATTCCTCTTGCCACCATTGAATCATGTCTTGCATCATGAATATAATTATATCTTATGTGGTTATTACGGATTGTAAAATTAACACCCGTATAAATGGCACCGCTGTCGGATACCTTTTGCTGTGCTCCTGAAATTTCATTATATTCTATTATATTTTCAGCACCGTGAAAAACAATAGCACCATTATTTGTATTCTGAATAAGATTATGCGAAACAATACTTCCCGTGCTTGTCAGCACTATTGCTCTGTTACCGTTACATATGATATTATTCTGAATAAAGTTTCTGCTTGGTGTAAGCTCTTTTCTCTTTTCTGCCGATTCTCTTACCGAAACTGTATTTTGTGCGTTGCCCGCGCCTAAAATCACCGAGCTTATAATTCCGCATTTTTCGGTATCATACATATATACAGCTTCCGATACCGTATTACTTATCTTACACTCCTGAATAACTGTATTTTTACTGTTAATAACCTCTATTCCCTTATCTGCTCCGTTGATTGTGATTCCGTCAAAAACAATGTTTTGTGCATCTGACACATTAAATATATTTATATTATTATTTGATAAATAATAATTACCGGAACCTTCTAAAGGATATATATACAGTCTTTGGTTTGTATTGTCGGCAAACCATTCGCCCGGAGTGTCAAGCTCTTCAAATATATTATAGTAATAATACATCGAAGCACCGCCACCCTTTAAATACTTTGCTATTGGTGCATCATAATATGAAAGAGATTTCGTTGCCTGAATCTGTTCACCTGACTTATCAAGGCTTATTGAGCTGTCCTCAAAGCTCCATTCATAAACAAATTTTCCGTAAACACGGATATTACCCGTATCAACCCACGAAAACGCTCTTTTATCCATAGGAACCCATGTACAGTTTTTACCGTATCCCCCGACTATTACTTCTGATATTGCATCATATCCCGCATTAGGATAGCGTGCTATATTCAAAGGCTTATTACCGAACATAATATTTTCATCATGAGATATACCAGTAACTCCAAGATCGCTGTAATCAATATAATACAGATTATCCTTTGCCTCAGGTGCAACTCTCATATAATCAGAAAAATTTGTATTATCCTGTGTAACAAGAGTCATGTCCGCTTCTGAAAAGCTTCCCGAAACAGAAAATACTGCTTCGCCGTCATAAGCCGTAATGAATAACGGTGCATTGGCACTGCTGTGATTTTCTGTTATTTCCATACTTTCACGAACCGTATATTCACCGCCCTTAACATAAATAACCGTTCCGTTTGCTTTTTCGCTGTCGGTAAGCATCTGAACCTTATCCAGTGCCTTTGAAACTGATGCCAATGCAGTTTGTTCAGATAATCCGTTATTTAAATCGCTACCATCAGGGCTTACATAAAACACATTTTCTCCCGACACTTCAAACGGGCTGATAACAGGCACTTCATCAGGTAATTCTGCAACCGCCTGATTAAAGCGTTCAAGTGTATTTCCGCTAAGTGCGGGATAGCCGTTTGTTTCCTGTAGTGTAAGTTTTTCACCAAAATTAATATCGAGCGCCATATTCTGCGCCTTAACCGGCTGTGCAGACGGCAGCATAACTGCCGCCGTCATAACTACTGCTAAATGTTTGTAAAACTTATTCATATTACTCAGCCTCCTATTTACTGTTCAACATACTCATTACTTCTTCAAGAGTTACGTCATACGGTGCAAACATCGCCGTTTTTTCAGCTTCGTTAATACCTTCATACACATAGCTTTCCATGTAATAGTTTTTACCTGTTGCATCAATATAATCAAATATTACATCTCCGTTTGCGATAAAGATAAATCTTGTTCCGTTTTCATCAGGAATTGCTCCCATAACAACATCATTCCATTCGCCGGCAGGCATTCTGCCGTTATTTTCCTCTGTTGTAATAATGTATTCCTGATACTTGCCGTATTTCTGAAGCTCAAACAAATCGTTCTTTATGACAACGTAATATGCATCAACTCCCAAATCCATCGTCTGAGTTTCAAACTGAATACCTATCGGCTGCCAGCCGCCGTAGGAATCCACCTTATACTTAAAGCTCAGAAGTGTACCGTAAGGAACCTCTTTTGTATTACCAAAGCGTGCCGCCGTATCAGCATTACTGTTATAAACAAGATTTTCTGATTCATCATTCTCAAACGTTGCCGCTGATGCCACCTGACCCAACTGAGATTTATCAAGCTTTTTCCAGTTGGCTTTATCAAGGCTTAACGGCTGTAAAGAAACTCCAATCTGTTTTTGAGTTTCCCAAATCTTTAAATATACCTCTGTTTCCTTTTCGTCAATGTATGTCTGAATATTTGTTTCTGACATATACTGATCCGTTTCGGATATATACTTACCTAAAGCCTCCTTTGTGCCTGCAGGATACTGACCTGCACCGTCACCCTCAACAATCTTATCATATACCTTTCTTGCGGCTGTAAGAGCTTTTATTAAGCCTGATTTATTAGCCTTTGCAACTGCATTTGCTTCTTCAAGAGAATACGTCCAGAAGCTGAACACTTCACTCTCTTTTTCTGCATAATCAAGCATTCTTGCACGCGACTCTGCAATGATTTTATAATAAAGCTCGCAGTCATACTCATTAAGTGCAACAATCGCACTTGATGTATCTACGGTTTCCTCGTATATAATATCCGTAAACTCTTTATCTCTTGCAATTACAAGTCTGTAATTTTCCGCAAATTCCGTTTGCTTCCAGTCAAATATTATATTTGCCGCATTTACTCTGTTTTCCTTCCCTGCAATCGGTGAACGAGCTTCTATTTCTCCGATTTCTATATTATCCCATCTGCTGTTCTTTAAAAAACCCATTTTATCCACAGGTATCTGAACCCAGTCAGGAACTGCATTTAAAGCTTCCTTATCAACAATTTTGTAATCGTGATTTTCAAAATCCGCAAAGCTTTCCTCCGTGAGTGCCGAATAGTTATTTTCAATCTCGGAAGTAGGAAGTGAAAGCTCTGATATTGACGCTTCAACAGTGCTCTCGCCGATAGACATATTATTTGCCACGTAATATTCACTCGGTGTCAAAAGCCACAATTCATCCTCCTGAATCGGATCGGAAAGCAAATCCTCCATTTCGTTATAATACCAATACTGATACGCCCAGAAATGGTCTGCAAGCTCCTTCCATTCAGGAAACTGAGTTGAATATGCCACATGGTATAAATCGTAATAGTTCTTTCTGTTTAAATTACTAAACCAACCGTTCCAGAAGCTCGTTGTGGCATAGCCTCCTGTTCGTATCCAGTCATACAAATGACTTATATGGTTACCGCTTGTTACTACATTTTTCTTACAGTTCACAAACAGATTATTAAACGCCACTCCCGCTTTTCCGCTATGAGAATAAACGCCCTCCTCTTGTTCAACAAGAAGATTACCGTAGCATTCAAACCACGAACCACCCTCATCAAAATAGAAGCCTCGTCCAAGCTTATTTCCTTTTATGCTGTTATCATGCATATAATTATATCTCATAACAAGATAAGAAGAATATACCCCTCCCGTATACATAGGGGCAAAGTCAGAAATTCTCTTATCTCCTCCAACTATCTCGTTATATTCAACAACCGTATACATTCCTTGTGGTGTGAGCATTCCGTTATAACCGTTTTGGAAAAGGTTATGCGAAATAACTATGCCTATACCGCCGCCATATATAGCTCTGTCACTTACACCATCATCACTTCCGCAAAAGTAATTGTTTTGTATAAAATTATGCTGAGGCTCAAGATTTATATTTTTTGCAGCACTGTCCCAATATTCCGTACTTCCGTGCATACCGCTGAGAGTTATTCCTCTTGATAAATATCCCGAAATATAGCTCGAAATGACTCCGCAGTATTTACTTGCAATAATACTAGCTCCATATGAAAGACCTTTTAAGTTGCAATTCTGAACTACTATTCTTTCACTGTTTGATATAGTAAATCCCACAGATGGAGTATTTGATATATTCAAGCCGTTAAACACAACATTTTTACACGAGTCTACATTAAATATATTATTTTCTTTAATGGAGAGATAAACAATTCTTGATGTATCGTCCGTAGGCGGATACAGATATAATTTGCCTTCATTACGATCTATGAACCATTCGCCCGGTGCATCAAGCTCCTCAAAAACATTTGCAAAATAGTAAACCGTTTCGCCCGTTTGACGTATAGGCCATCTCCACAGCCTACCGTAGGAACGAACACTGTTTGTTTCTTTATTGAACTGTCTTACACGCACATATTCAGGTGCATAGCCAAATGAGAAATAACCTCTTAACGCAATCTGGTCAGTGTTTTCCCAACTAAACGGAACATCATCCTGCATAACAAACTCAAAGCCTCGTCCGTCGTCAGTTGCATTTGTGATATTTCCACTTGCATCCATATTACCATTATCTATAGCTTCACCCACTCTTATTGCTTGACTATTTGGATATCTTGAAAGGGTAAGCTTTTCATCATCAAGATAAAGCTGAGGCTCAACTATCTTCTGTGACTCATAGTTAGCCGAATATTTGCCATCCTTTTCGCCCCTGAAAAATACCTCTCCGTATTCTGTTATGCCATGAGCCTTTAAGTCATACACAAGTACTTTATCCCTTACGTTTTCATAAAGACGACTTCGCTTGCTTTCATCCGTTATCGGTTTGAATTGGTCAAGATTTATCATATCGGCACTTGATATATTTACTTTTTCATCTTTGTAATTTGTAATATAAAGCGGTGCATTATCCGCTCCCGAATGCTTTGCATTAAGCTCTAAAGCATCATTGAATTTATAATTTCCGCCTCTTAAATATATTACAACACCTTTTTGCTTTTCGGCAAGTGTCATATGCTCCACACGCCTGAGTGCCTTTTCTATTGTGGAATAAGGATTATTTATGCTTCCATCAGCATTAAAGTCCTTACCGTCGGGCGAAACATATATCTTAATTTCACCTGTGGGAGCAAACGGCTGAATAATTTTCATTTCCGTTCCCATCTGTGTTGCTCTCTGACGGAAATTTTCCTTTGTGCTTATATCCTTTATTGCGCCTTCCGGCATCTGAACTATATCGGACAGTATTTCAGAAAAGCTTTCATTTGAATATTTTTCATCTGCCGAAGCACAAACTGCTCCTGTTACAACTAACGTTAAAGTTAATATCAGGCATTTAATTTTATTCATATAACCCCTCTCCTATCTGTATAGTATAAATAGTCTGTGGCCTGTTGAAGTAAATCCGAAAAATTCGCTGCACTCGGCTCCTTCATTTTTATATGTACCTATATCGGCAAGACTTCCCTCATATAAACGGTTATCAGATGTATCGAAAATATAAACCCGGGTTTTATATGTTGATACATCACGAGTGTAGTCTATGTATTTATAAGCTTCATAATCAGCTATGGCTTTTTCGTCAAAAGTTTCTTTTGGTGCAAGATCCTGATTATATGATATTAAATGATCACCATCACGCTTATAAACCCACATTCTGTGCCATCTGCCGGCTTCATTCGTCATTGCTCTTGCAAATGATGTACTTCCGCCCGAATAATTAAACCACTTACGGTCACAGTCATATATTACCGTAACTCCGTCTTCTGACACAACTCCGCTTTCATCTGTACGCCATCTTATGATATCACCCTTTGAAAGAGTATACATACCATCTTCAAATTTCATAGCTTCTGCTTCAAGCCTTATCTGTTCACTGAGAGTTCCCCGCTCAACTGTAAGGTCATAACAAATT
The DNA here is from genome assembly GCA_045637525.1 of Clostridia bacterium. Lineage (GTDB taxonomy): Bacteria > Bacillota > Clostridia > UBA1381 > UBA1381 > JAZTZP01. The sequence continues at coordinate 25,224 of JAZTZP010000119.1, forward strand.
TCACTGTCATCATTTATGCTTTGCATAATATTTGTTATTATCGCTCCCGATTTAGCACCGTTAGACGAATATGAATAATTTGCTCCAACCCATGAACGTTTATTAAGTATTACATCACCTACATCTGATTCACGGTCATTGTTATATACTATAAGCTCTCCGAGATTTACCTGATATCCCGTAGCATACTTCTTTGTATACTGAGTCATATCATATACCCATATCTGCCCTTCCTCATACGGTTCACTTACACAAAATACTATAGTATCAAGCGTTACAGGACATTTCCCTACTCCGTAGCTGTTGTCAGCCAAAGCCATCAGCATTGAGTTGAATCCTATATTTGCTGTTGCCTCATATGTCTTGTTAAGGCTGTTGCCTTCTGCTGAATTATAATTTACTGTATCTATGAATATTATCTCATTGTCTTTATTAATCTTAAACTTTACAATAGTACCGTCTGTGCCGTCAAGAGCAACTAATATTGCGTCATTACTTCCGGGTCTTCTTGCGTCTATTAATACATTCTCTGATATTTTTGCATTTATTCTTTCACTGTCCTGAGAAAAAAGCTTTAAATAAACACTTTCATCATCAGCATTGATATACTTCCCGATTACATATGCATATTTTTCAGACTCACTGTTCCCTTTTTCAAGATAAATAATCATACCGTAGTTATTGACATGAAATACACCGCTGTCACCTGCTTTTATATCAATGCCGTCCAATACACTGTAAGCTTTTCCGTCAATTACTGCACTTTCTTCATCGGTTGCCGATACCGTGCCCGTAATCTGATTACAAAGATATATTCTTACGTATTTATCACCAATACTTCTTGCAAGCGAAAGCACATATCCCGAATATGCTATATTATCTGCTGATAATCGGTTCTCTGATTCCGACATGAAAATATCATAGGGAATATCTTCCAATAAGACTGCATCCTTATCATTTGCTGAGTTTAATATCATATCATTTTTGTTATACGAATCAACTACAAATGTTTCAAAGCTCCATACAATAACAGTATCAAACTTCCCATTATCATCATAGTCTAAAAGCTCAGCATATCCGCTCTCCGGAATCATAAGATTATCTGTGCTTCCTGATGTCACCCTTGCACCATTATATATAAGGTCAAACGTTGTCTCAAGCTCTGCTTTTTTTGTACTTGCCGCTCCGCTTATCTCATAATCATATATTCTGTTGCCGTAACCGATAAATTCCTTATCATAAATACGGATTATATTTTGCTTTTTATAAGCAGTCATTGATAAAAGCGTATCAACATTGTCCTCTGTCTGATAATACGCTGTTACTTTCTGATAAAGAAAATGCGAAAAATCCTTTTCTCCTGATTCAAAAGCTTTTGAATTTATCGTGACTCTTTTTACTTTATCAAATCTTCCGTCATCTTCAAATACACCTTCAATCTTTCCTATATGAAGAACTCTGTTCATATAAAGACCATCAATGTTATATGTAGAATTGTTCTCAATATTTGTTTCAAGCACATTCATGAAAACCAATGCCGTCTGCTTATACGTAATGCCGTCATGCTTTAAGTCGCTTATACCTGAAAACAGCTTGTTTTTTACTGCAATCCCATAATAACTTGTATTATTTCTTATCTGCCAGTCAAATCCCATGACGTGAACCAGCATTTTAGATACCTCATCAAGGTTAATTTCACTGTCAGGCCGAAAAGCACCGCCGGGATAACCTTCTATAATCCCTGCATCCTTAAGTACTGAAATTTCACTGTAATATTTTGTATTTTCATCAATATCCTTAAAAGTTCCGACAGCCGTTTTTGAGTTATGCGAATATCCCGAAATGCCATAAACAGCCGCAGCAAACTCCGCACGTGTAAGCTTATGAGAAAGCTCACTGCCACCGGGTATCACTCCTAAAGCTTTCATAAGCTCAACAGCCTCAAGCTCACGCGGTGTAAGATTTTCTTCTGTTTTATCACTGTCTTTTTCCAGTACATCTATAATACTTTTTTCGTCTTCTTTATCTTCTTCATTATCAACATTTTCATAAATATCCATCATCTCTTTTTGCTGAGATTCGATTTCTTCATCTGTAAGCTCTCTTATCACTTCACCGTCTCCGCCGCCCGGTTGTTCAGCTCCGGTATCACCTTCACCTTCTGCATAAAAAGATGTCATATTTGAAAATAAAACCATTAAAATACAAATTAAAGCTGTTATTTTATTTTTCATATACTGTCACCTCCGATTAATGAATAAATCATCTTAGCCGCCTGTGCCCTTGTTGCATTTTCAGTGGGTTTAAAGCTTCCGTCACCCATACCATTTATAATTTTTCGCGAAACCAAAGCCTTTACAGCTTCAAGTGCATAATCTGATATTTCATCGCTGTCTGAAAAATCAAGCTCTGCTTCGCCAAATGTATATCCTTTGTTTATTGCTCCCTTATAGAGCATCACTGCCATATCCTGCCTTGTTATATTTTGACCGAGTCCGAATTGTGTCTCCGATATTCCTGTTATAATATTTGCTTTTTTTGCACTTGCTATATATGATGAATACCATTCGTCAGGATTGGTATCTTCAAAATCCGCTTTTAAGCCTGCATCATATACTCCGAATGTAATAACTGCAAGCTTTACAAATTCTTCTCTTGTTATATTTCTCATAGGCTCAAATTTCTTATCGCCCGTACCGCTTATTATACCGCTTTTCGATAAATTTTCAATCGCTTCCCTTGCCCATTCTACATCTTCAATATCGTCAAAAATTTCAGCTTTTACTACTATTTCGCTGTTCTCGGTATTTATATTTGTTACCTTTGTAACATTACCGCCACCGGTTGCTCCTCCGCCACCGGAACCACCCGTACCGCCGCCGGCACCACCGGGCTTTGTACCGGGATTAATGCTCTGAGAATTATTTTTTACTAAAGTATCAAATGTTGACTTTAATTCATCGACATTATAAAAAATCTTTCCCCCCGCTGCAATCTTAATTAAATCCTTAAGCACTCTTTCCTTGTTTGAACTACCGTATGAAAAGCTCACTCCGGTAAGCTTGCTTATTTTTAAAATGACAGCATCAACGTCTGTCCAGTTATTAAGAGTTCCTATACTCTTTAAAAGTTCAAATTCCATTTTTGAATTATTAAAACAATCCAAAAGCATATCAATCCCTGCCTTATCATCGGTAATTGATGACAACGCATTAATTCGTTTTACAATAACATCTGTGTACTTGCTGTCTGTAAATGAAGTATTTTCAAGTCCTAAAGCATCAAAATATTTTACAAGCTCAGAATATGAAATTCCCGTGCTTCTGATTCTTGCAAAAAGACCTTTTATTTCATCCCATGATTTATATTCATACTCATATTTATAAACCGAATCATCACATACTATATACACAGGACATTTTCCGCCATTTATAACACCGGTATCAGGCTTAAAATCAAATTCAAATTCATATGCGCCCTCAAATTCTACCGAAGCAGAATCAACAAACAGTATATTATTATTTAAAACACCGTCAGTATTATCTAAAACTGTATTCGGTTTTAAAAGAAACATTGTAGCAGTTCTTCCTGCCTTGTTTGTTTGTATATCTCCGATAAAATGCAGTTGTGACTGAGTTGGATCTGCGTTTATTCCGTCAAAGCTCAGCTCTGCAGCATAAACATTCACCGCAAAAACAACTGTTCCTATTGCCATAACCACTAAGTTTTTAAATAGCTTTTTCATAACCGTCTCCTTATGCTTAAACATTGTTTTATTTTGAGGAGCGCCGGGCTTTGCCGACGCAATACTGTCAATTCAAGAAATTTAAATCTGAAATCGCTTGCGATTTCTACCAAAACCTGTCGCTATGCGACAGATTTCACCCACGCAAAGCGTGGATTTCACTCACACAAAATGTGTGAATTTCACATTTTACCGCAGGTAAAATATTTCACTGCAATACTGTCAACGTTAAGTTGACAGTATTGCTTTGCCGACGCCCCTCGTGATTTTTTTAATTTACAGGATAACTGTCACACAAAGAATTCATTGATTCAAGACTATCCCAGACAAATACTTTTATAGTATAAGCTTCACCGGGCTTTTTAAATGTTACTGTCTTTTGTGCGTTTGTATCACCTGATACTACAGTTACATCTGTAAACCCTACACCTAACAAGCTTCCGTCGCCAGCATATGCTGCTGCAATAAGCTTACCTGTTACAGAGCTTGTCGTTGTGTTTGACATCTGAACGTTTACGTTCACATTAGTTTCTGTTTCTTCAGTTGAAGCTGATACTATCTTAAAGATTTCAGGTTCTTTAACTTCACCTGTAACAACCGACATATCCTTAATCTGCAGTTCAAAATTATCAGTTGTGCTTGCTGTTCCATAGAACCAGAAGTCTATACTTTGAAGCTGTTTTTCATTTGGTCTTACGTAATTTGTATATGTTATAACATCATCAAGAACAACATATTTTAATGTAGTACCGGCTGTTTCATCAACATCAAATACATATTTTACATCATGCCATTCATCCGCCGCAAGCGATGTCACTCCGTTTTTAAGATTAAACTTTATATTATCCCATCTGAACTGAGGTGTTGTGAACGGGAAGTCAACACATACACACTGTCCTCCCTTATCGCCGTGCTCATAAGGATAGAAACGGATATTTGAGCCTGCTGACTTTGTAAGAGCTTCATTTGCCTTAAACTTATAGCTTACAACAACAGGAACATTTGTACCTGTAATCGGTGATGAAAGTGAATATGCCCATGCATCTCTTGTCTGCTGAGTTCCCTCTTCGCCTGAGTTTGTAACAGCTATAGTTGTTACTCCGTCAGCCGTTGTAAGTGTACTGTCATGCTTTTTATAAGATCTTATCCATTCACCTGTGTGAACTGTGTTTTCTTCCGCAAAGAATGCTAATTCATATTCTTCTTTTAATCCTCCGCCAAGATAACCGTCCAGTTCCTCTATAACCACAACATACATTGCACCGTTTGTATACTTATTCATTACAATTTTAGCTGTTGTGTTTGTGTCATTAAGAGTTACTGTATAATCAGTTACTTCTTCACCGTCCTCATCGTACACAAAAATATTTTCTGTGCTTTCCTCTGTAATCGGAGAAGAGAAATACAATTCTATTGATTTTGGTGAAACATCTTCTTCTTCATTTTCTATGTTTGCAGTAACTGTAATGTCGTCGCCTGTGTAGTTTGGTTCAAAGCTTAAATTCTTGATTTTCAGCTCATATGCTCCTACTGTTTCATCAGGATATGACCAGAATTCAATACAGCCTAAAGATTTCATATTAGCCTTTTCATAGTTTGCAAGCGTTACCTCTCCGTCAACCGTTACATACTTTAATACGCCTCCGTTTGTTGAATCAATATCAAATACATATTCTGCTGTATGCCATTCATTTGCCTCAAGAGCTTCAGGTTTATTGAATTTGAATCCGCCTGCCCAACGAATTTCAGGTGCATTATACGGATATGAAACCATGAAGCTACCCGCTGTATTCATATCAGCTCCCGAATAGAAACGAACTTCAGGAAGAGTTGAATTTGCAAGTGCTTCATTTGCCATAAAGTCATAACTTACTTTTACCTGACCGTCAGTAATCGCATTGGCAAGTGAATATGACCATACGTTTTTATTCGTGTCTGCTTCCTTTGCCTTATTTTCATCTTTGATTGTAACTATTCCGTTTTCATCTGTTGTAAGTGTTGAATTTCCAAACTTCCAGCTATTTTTCCATGCACCGTCAACACGCTTTGCTGTGATGTTTTTAATGTGTCTTTCCTTATATTCAGTTTCTGTGCCATTACCACCTGCATTAAATCGGATGTTTTTCACATACGTTGCTTCCGATAAAGTACCGCTTGTACTTGGCGTATAGGCTGTATCATCAATAACAAGTGAACCCTTTTGTGTGTTGAAGTTATATGTCCATACTACATGATGCCATGCATCAGGCTCTTTTATAAGTATGGTATTCGCTACATAAACAGATAAAGATGCACCGTTATCAAAATCCAGGCTTTCTGCAGTATTCCATTGATTGGTGTCTATTGCATTTTCTGTGCCGTTAAAATAACTTGGAATATATTCATCATATTCAACTATTACTATGTCATCATCATATGCGCAGGTTTCAAGTGAATAATTCAAAACATTTTTCTTAAGCATAACAATTTCGCCGTTTGCTTCCGAATATGTTCCGCCCCAATTACTTTTAACACTCATTCTGTCAATATTGGAGCCGATTGAACTCCACTTATAGGTATAAACAGGAGAACCGCTCTTGAATGAAACACTAAACGCCTCTGCTGTATCACTTACAGGAAGCGAAAGTGTGTAATTTGTATTCTTCTTTGCACCAAGAATTGTTACCTGAGCCTTATTACCGTTTACTGCTGAGTATGTGCTATATGTATTGCCTGCATCATCTGTTGCAGTTAGTGCATCAAGCTCAGCCTTTGCAACAGTACCGTTAAATGTAAGCATAATTGCACTTGTATCAACGTTTGTGTCACCGTCTTTTACACTGCACTCTGTTACTGCTGTTTTAACAGTTTTGTTAACTGATGCTTTTATGTTACGGATTTTTACTTCCGAACCTGTAAAACGTATTTTTATATTCTTCATATGAGTTACTTCGTTAGTTAAGGTAAAATTTCCGTATCCTAAAAGTGAACCTGAAGTCGAATCATATATCTTCATGGAAGCTGTTTTTGCAGTATAATCAACATCCGCTGTAACTTTATACCATACATCCTTTGCCGATGTAGTTGTATTATCAGATTTTGAACATGTTATTGTATTTGACGTAAATTCAAATTTTGATGTTCTATATCTAGCAATTATGTTACCCACATTGAAATCCAACCTATTTAATTCAGAATAATCTCCTATTGAATTTGTTGCACTAGTTGAAGTAATTGAAGGAATATTAAATTCATACTCAACATGTAAATTTCCTGCTGATACTTGTTCTTCAGATGAAATATTAAATAAATGCTGAACAGAACCCTTATCCGGCTTTCCTTTTAAAAGCATATAATCATCGGTCTCTGTTTCTACAACTTCCGGAGTATCTCCATTGTCAACATAATAATATTTTCCTTCTTTGTCGGTGTAAATAGTTCCTCCAAGCTTTTCCGGATTTGTGGTTTTGACATACTCCTTAATCTCGCCCCACTTTAAAATATCTTCTGTTACTTCTGCCGCTGATGCAGTATTAACGCTTACAAACGTACTTACCGCCATTGACAAAGCCGTAACAAGGCTTAATAATTTTTTGGTTTTCATTTTGAAATACCTCTCTTTCTTTAATTTTTAACCGCAAATTCTTGCGGATAATGATACAATTTAAAGCTTTTGTCATCCTCAAAGATGAATACCTTTATCTTTGAAGCCTCAGGTGTATTTAGCGTAATATCAGATATTGTATACGCCTCATCAGGATTTAATATCGGAATAACCTTGCTGTAATTGCCAAGCAGCTCTCCACTTTCGCTGTACGCTCCTATTAACACATATGCACCGTTCATTGTATCCGACGATGATATGTTCTTAATCGTGCAGTCAAAGCTTAAATCCGTTTCTGTTTTTGTAATTTCGCCAAGCTGTGCTTCTGTATTGTCGGGATATTCCTTTGTTTTAAAATCAATATCCGTTTGCTTGAGCTTTACATACTCATCCGCAACCATACCGTCACGCAGTACGGTTACTCTGTAATCGGTATTATAGCATAAGCCTCCGTCGCCTATTGTAACATTTATCTGCTTCATGTCAGAAGAATCCATTTCATGCACCGTGTAGCTTTGCTTAATTTCCTGATATTCACCGTCTCTCAGCTCAGAAATTACTATATCATTTCCGAACATAACCGGAACATCATATGAAAATCTAAGTCCAAGACTTGTCGGACTGTTTACGGTCACGCTTCCCTTTAACGCTCCCATAGACCTGATTGATACATTCTTTACACGAAGAACATAATCCTCATAAACCCCGTCAGCATTCGGATAAGAATAAAATCTGAACTGCAACAGGCCGATATTATTTACAGATGATTTTATTGATGATATGTTAACAGGCTCATAATCATCAACCTGAACATAGCTGTTAGTGACTTTTCCGTTATCCACATTCATTATATACTGTACCTTATGCCATTTATCGGCATCTGTTATACCCGTTGAATGTGCATCGCCTGTATAAGGTTCAATATATCTTGACCAGTCAGTTATATCACCTTTTTTTGCCACATTTCTATGCGTAAGCGACCCCTTTGCATTACTGTCTGAAACATAAGCACTAAACGCCTCACCTCCTGTTGATTTTGTAAGAGCTTCGTTAGCCTGAAACTCATAACTTACAACAACAGGGCCTTCTGAATTTGTTATAGGAGTATCAAGATACCAGCCCATTTCTGTTCTCTGACCCGAATTACCGTTTGCCGCTGAATTTTTATAATTAAATGTAGTAATGCCTGTTTTTTCATCTGTGGTATAGGTCGTCTGACCATGCCATGAAATATTAAATTCAGTATCATGTTCAATATACGGCGGCTTTTCGGTTTCGCCTGTTGTAAAGGAGTATATATAATCCTCCTTCATAAGCTCACCGTTTTCACCAACAATGAACTCTTTTAAGAATTTAATTTTGTATTCGGTATATCTCTCATAGTTCTGTAAGGTTACCGAGAAAGCTTTTCCGCTATCAAGCATCTGCGCCGTGCAAATAACCTGCACCGCTTCACTTTCATCCGAATTATATAACTTAACCACTTTACTCATATCCGTATTCGATGCCGCCATAATTTCATAGTCCGAAACATCAGAAATTCTGTCATTCGGTAAAGGAACAATATTAAATTTCATTTCGGAAGGTGTTATATTAGTGCTTCCATACGGAATCTCAGGAGAAAATCCCAGTGTAGCCTTTGGTAAGATTTCAGGTAACGTAAAGCTTATGAACATTTCTTTTTCAATCACTTCATAACGCTTACCGTATATCTGTGTCTTATCAAGATGAATTTTATATGTTTTCTTACTGTCAAGGTCATCTGTGTTCATGGTTATGGAAGCAACGGTATTATCGTCATTCATAACAACAGTATATTTTTCTGAGTTTATAATTTCGTTATTTTCATTTACAATACTTATTGCTTCTTTTATATCACCAACAAATGTAACAGGCTGTGAAAAGGTTATCTTCATATCCTTTGCTTCAACATCTGTACTTCCGTCTTCGATGCTTGATATAACTGTTATAATATCAGCGCCCTGTAAAACCTGAAAATCCTTTAGCTGTAATTCATAATCTCCTGTATTTACAGAGTTCATATAGAACCAGAAATCAACACAACCCAACTGCTTTACAGCAGACTTTTTGTAATCCATTTCGGTTACAGTACCGTCAATAACACCGTTAATCATGCTAAGACCGTTTTCGCTGTCAACTATAAGCAGATATTCAGCCTCATGCCATTCATCAGCCGTAAGTGAGGTTACGCCGTCAGGAAGATTGAACTTTACATTATCCCATCTGAACTGTGGCTTTGTATATGAAAAGTCAAGACATATATTTCCGCCGCCACGGTCACCGTTATCATAAGGATAAAATCTTATATGCGATTCACTTGCAGTAAGAGCCTCATTTGCTTTAAATTTAAAGCTTACCTTTATCGGTACGTTCGTTCCCGTAACAGGCTCTGCAAATGTGTATGTATAGGCATCTCTTGTTGGCTGAGCGCCTGCCGTTCCGTCATTTGATACATTGATTGTAATAACCGATCCGTCATCATTAAAATCGGACGGATGCTTGTCATATGTGTTTTTCCACACACCTGCAACGGAGGTTTTAATTGAAGTAGTGAAGCTTACTGTATAATCATCAGCCAAGCTCTCACCGTTCATCCCCTTAACAAAATTTTTACCTATTGTTAATGTATACTTTGTATTCGGTTCACACTCATCGGCTTTTACAACAAGCGTTTTACCGCTTAGTACCGCATTAATGCCCGACACCTCGTTATTATCTTCACCATAGACCTTCACTGCTGTTTCGTCAAAGCTGTTTTCATTGAGCAGAAACGCTTCTCCGTTTTCCAATTCTATGTTGAATTTCATATTCGACGGTATCACATTTACCGCACCATCTGTTATGTCACTTGTAATAATCAATTCAGGAATCGGAGCAATTTCACCGAAAGTAAAACTCAGTAAATAATCTTCAATAAGTTTTTCTGTTTTCTGTCCTGTCAGAACATCCTTTGCAAGCTTTATTGTATAAGATTTGTTACTGTCTTCCTCCGATGCACTAATACTGACTGTTATACTCATTGCATCATCAGCAAAGCTTACGGAATACTTATCCTTTAATACTTCTTCACCGTCAGCATCAAGAACTGTTAAAGCATCATACACACTGCCTGTTACTGCATGAGAGAAATTCAAAGTAAAATTCTTTTGCTGTACGTCAGTTGCACCGTTTTCAATATCCGACGTTACGGTAATGTCTTCAACACCGCTTGTGACTTTCATGTTTCTGATTTTCATTTCATAATCAGCCGTGTTGGTTGTGTTACCGAAAAACCAGAACTCAACAGCCTTTATTGATGTAATATCCGAATTTTTATTATATAAAAATTCACCGTTTACATCCTCTCCGTCTATAAGTACTCTTGTTGCATTAAGTACAGAATCTTCTGCATAAAATATATATTCTGCCGTATGCCATTCATCATCATCGGATGTACCTGCTGATAATAAACCGGAGGAGAATTTATCAATCCCTGACGGTCCCTGATAGATATACGGCTGTGACACCGCATTCACAACAGACATTATATAGTCAGCATCTTCATTTTCTGATGCCGTAAAACGTATTTCAGACGCACGCGGTACAGCTCCCAACGCTCCGTTTGCCTTAAATTCATAGCTGATATTTATTGTTCCGTTTTCAACAGGAGTGTCAAGCACGTAATCAATTTCAGTTCTGTTATCCGCTTTCCATTTAACCTTTCCGCTGCCTTTGCCGTCATCTGCGGAATTGGGAATGCTTAAAGTCACAGTATCTTCATCTGTTATTATGTAATCCGATAAAGCTCCGTTTCCGCAAAGCCATTGTCCCGTATATTCTGTCATTTCAGCATAAGCTACAGGCGAAAGCCCCGATACAACAATGCTGAATGATAAAATTAGATTTAAAAGCTTTTTCATAGCGATAAACCACCGCCTTTCGTTTTATTGCTTCTTTGCCAAATGTTCATCAATTGTTCTCTGATACTCAGCTTTTACATCCTCAATGCCCGCTTTTTTAAGCTCTGCAAGATATTGTTCCCAATAAGAATCCGGGTCAGTCACACCCTTTTCCATTCTTGCAATACAATACTCCTTCTGAATTTTTGAACACTGTGTTAACTGCGTGAGTATTTCGTCTGTTTCAAACTTTATTCCCATAATCGGCGTTACACGAGCCGCTTCATTTTGTTTAATAGTCTTTTCCCAGACATCTGCATCCTGTCCAACCTGCGGATAAGCGTTGAACTGATTTCCAAATTCCCATGATGCGTTCGGGCAATAACCGCTTTGATTATCAACCTGTATATGAGTATCGTCTACCCACTTATAGTGCTTATCCTCAATACCGAAGCAGATTAAATTATATACATCCTTGTTGGTATTTAACAGATTCAGAAACTGCATTGCTTTTTCAGGATATTTTGTATCAGCACTCATAACTGTTGTTGTAGCAGTAGGCTGACCGTCATCTATCATACCTCCACCAATAAGCTGTATTACATAATCATAGCCGGTTGCATTTTTAATTTCAGCTTCATTGCCCGGTTTATATCCCAGTGAGAAGGTTGCATATCTGCCGGAAGCATAGTCTGAGCTGTCATCCGAAACAGTGGCAATGTCTTTTCTGAAGTAACCTTTTTGCATCCAGTCATAAGCAACCTTTGCCTTTTTATACATAACATCGCTATCAAGCGGTGTATATACCTTGCAGTCATCCCAGTTTATGTATAGCAATGATGAGTTTTTGCCGGTATATGCAAAATCCTCTCCAAGTGCGTCTACCGTAAAGGTTTCAAGATTCTGCATTCTGTAAGGAATAAGTGCAGGCTCGTTATCTCTTATCTGTTGCCAGATTGGCTCAAGGTCACCAAGCTTCTTAACAGTAGTTATATCAAAATTATATTTTTCCAGCAAATCCTTTCTTACAGCAACACCTTTTGGGTATGACATACACTGATAGTTTGGAATACAGTATATTTTCCCGTTAGTTGTAGCAGCATCCCACATATACTGAGGTAAATCTTCCTTTAACTCTTTGCCGTATTGTTCAAGCAAATCATCAAGCTCCATCAAAGCACCATTCTTTGTTGCTGTCGTTCTGTCAAATCCACCGTAAGCAATATCAAAATATTCTCCTGCCGTAAGCTTCATGTTCATCTTTTCCTTATAAGCCGCCCAGTCAATGAACTGCAAATCAATCTTTGCACCAATAAGCGGCTGAATGATTTCATTAACCGCATTCTCAACTTCAACCTCATCTGCCTGCTGATTTCCGGCAACACAGTATATAAGCGTTACATCGTCAGAAGCTTTTTCTTCACTTCCTCCTCCACCGCAACCTGTCATTGTTATTGCCATAGCTAATGCTAAAAGCATACTCAACTTCTTTTTCATAATTTTTCATTCTCCTTCTTATTTTTATCTGCATCACGCAGTTTTTTACTTTTATTTTATACAGTAAGTAATTTCAATGCTGTCAGCTTCTGTACTAATTTCAATCTCTATTACAGTAACCTCCTGAACTCCATCTACTCCATGCATCAAATAACTATCATTTAAAAGCTTTATTTTACCGTCACTCAAAAGCTCCAAAGTCCCTATCGTATCACCGTCTTTTAACAATGATACCGTTTTTTCATCTGTAACTTTTGCATCAAGCTTTGTTAATATACGCTCTGTAACACTGTTTTGATTTTTGCCAAATACAAAACTATCTTTTACTGTCATTCCGTTTTCATCAAGTGATGCTTCACGAACAAGACTTTTCAAACCTGAATTTGAATCATATGCACCAGCAAACGATATTTTCACGCCTTTTTCCGTCTGCTCAAACTTATCAGCTGCATACTCACGCCCGTAAAGCTGTTCACATCCGTTTACTATCGGCACAGAATGTCCTTTTGAACGGGTGTTAAGATGATTGTATCTGTTTTCATCAAAATATGCCTTAGTATACTTTTGCGCTCCTAAATCATCTGCAATTACGCAGCCATCCTTTATGAACATATACGAACCAATGTCGTTATGATTATGAGGCTCGTCGTTATATCCACCTTTAATCACCATGCTCATATTTTCGTTATGCTTAACCAACCATTGACCAATCGGCAAAAATACATTATCTTTTCTTGAACTGTTATGCAAAAGTTCAGGATTGAACCACTCAATCTCTCTTATCGCTCCGCAGGGGGAGTACCCAACCATACTGTTAAAATAATATGATTCTTCAGGAATAGGAACACCGTAACATTCATTGAGCTTTGCCAATATTCCAAACAGAAGCCCCACCTTATAAGAAGGCATATCCGAAAAGTTTACACATATACGGTTTTTCATACATACGATTGACGGAAATTCCGCAACCCTCCTGAACTTTTCTTTATCTGCTACTATACTTTCGCCAAACCGTTCTTTCATTAACTCATCAAACGGTACATAAAGCCTCATTGCATACATCCAGTATGTAAGCCCCTCTGCGCAAACACCATCATCCTCACAGGTATCAATGAATCTGTTGCAGCTTGCTCTTACACGATCAATTATTTTCTTTAAACGTTCTTCATCTTCAATAACGTATATTGCTGTCATTCCTACTGCGCCGCCACACACAGCCGACCAGTTTCCGCCTGTAAATTCCCATCCTATATGATACTTTTGCGCATCTTTTGTTTCAAATGGTTCAATCACTCGTTTAAAAATCTCATCTACACATCTTCTTTTTACTGCAGGATGAATATAATCTCCGCACATCGAAAGCGTTTCTGCCAGCATATGTGCTGTTTCTGAAGCAAACAAATCCACTTGATTTGCTACTACGTTTTCATCAGTGGTGATGTTCGGAAGATGAGCAGGCGACGCCCATGAATATTCATCACATATAGCCCAGAGAATATCTTCAAGCTCTTTTATATCATCTTCTTCACGGTATAACCATGCACGAAGCATGAACCCCGAAGCACGTTTGCGGTGTGTAAAATAATCCTGTTCATAAACTCTTCTGTCACCAATTTTGTCAAACATACTGAATTTCGAAAATGTTAATGCTTCAATAGGCGTACCCCTGAATTGATCACAGCACTCATTTATATAATCAACATATTTTTTTATTGCATAGTGATCCTTGTACTTTTGAAAATTACCGCCTGTAAAGCTGTTTTTATAAATATACATAATCCGCTTCACCACCAATCATCCCTTTACTCCGCCGACTGTTAAGCCTTTTACAAAATACTTTTGGAAGAACGGGAATACAAACAATACAGGGCCGGCAACAAGAATTGCCATTGCCATACGTGCAGTTTCAGCAGGAATGGTCATTGTCGCTGACATATCAATTCCTTCCTTCTGCATCTCCTTTATCAATGCAATATTCTTCATCATCCTTTGAAGGAAATACTGCAGACTCACCAACGAATAATCATCTATATATAATAAAGATGCGTACCACGAATTCCATTCACCGACAAACTTCATAACAGCTATCGTTGCAAGAACCGGCTTTGAAAGAGGTAAAATAATCGTAAAAAATATTCTCAACTGACTCGCACCGTCAATCATTGCAGCTTCTACAATACCGTCCGGAAGCTGCGAGAAAAATGTTCTCATCATAAATATGTTCCATGCCGAAAGAAGGGTTGGTATTATATAAATCCATATTGTATTATTAAGATGCAAATAGCGTGTATTTAATATGTAAGTCGGTACAAGACCTCCGCTGAAAAGCATGGTTATAAGAAGCATGGTATTTATAATACTTCTTCCCGCCATATCCTTTCTTGATATCGGATATGCTATCAATGCTGTAAAAAACACTGTAGCAATTGTACCTGTTACGGAAAATATTATAGTTATTTTATAAGCCTGTAAAATCTCAGCAGGATTTTGAAGTACATATTTATATCCTGAAAGATCGAAATTTTCAGGTATCAGCTTATAACCGTTTAAAATAATATCTTCTTCATTTGAAAACGATACCGAAAGAATTAACAAAAACGGTATGATTATACAGCAAGCTAATCCTGCAAGAATCACAGTCAGTATTATTTGTCCTAAAATTTTGTTTCTTTTCATCCTATCCCCCCCTTATATCAATCCGAGATCTTTATCAACTCTGTTAGCAATCCAGTTTGTCAGCAATACCAATATGCATCCGACAACAGACTGAAGCAGACCGATTGACGCTGAAAGCGATGTATTATTTGATTCTATAAGCGTTCTGTACACATATGTATCTACTACATCGGTAACATCATATAAAAGCGGCGAATCCTGTGTCACGAGATAGAACAATCCGAAATCACCTCTGAAAATACTTCCTACACTTAAAATAAGATATATAACTATTATCGGAAGTATACTCGGCAACATAACATTTACTGTCATTCTGAATTTATTTGCGCCGTCTACCTTTGCAGCATCAAAGAGTGATTCATCAATCCCCATAAGAGCTGAATAATATATTACACTGCTCATTCCGATACCTTTCCATACACTGACTATCGAAAGTATTGCAGGCCAGTATCGAGGCTCAGCATACCAGTCAATTCCCGTCCCGCCTAATGCTCTTATAAACTGATTAGCAGCACCGTACTGCGGATTTAATATTGCATATACTATATATGCCACTACAACGTATGAAACGAAATTAGGAGTTATATACACAGTCTGAAAAATCTTAGTACTGCGACGGCTCTTAAGGTTATAAAGTAAAACTGCAAGCAACAATGCACAAAATGTACAAGTGATTGTAAACAGGATATTTAAAAGAATAGTATTTCTTGTAACTACAAGCGCATCATTAGACCTTAAGAAAAATTCAAAATTCTTTAACCCTACCCATTCAGAACCGAATATTCCTTTTCTGTAATTATAATCTTTAAATGCTATCAACACACCAAACATAGGTATATAGCAGAATATTATAAACCATAATACGGGCAGGGACGCCATTCCCCACAGTTCCGACTGATATTTAAGTCTTCCCTTATTTATCCTCCGTGTTGTTTGTTTTTTTACTGTTTTCATCTCACTCAAAACAGTATCACCTCTTTCCGTTAATATTAGTGTCAGGCACTACTTCACTATCCATTATTAATTATACATCATTTTATTGCTTTGTGATATACCCATTCTGCTCATTTTATATGTTCATTCTGCTCATCTTTATTTTTACCATGTTTTTTGACTTGATTTATTCTGAATTTTGTGATAATATATACTTGTATTAGTGTAACAAGGAGGGACTGACTATGAAAATAAAAACTCTTACCAATATATTGAAAAATTATCGTTGGCAAAGCTTTCTTATAAGAAACTTTATTGTGGTTTTTTGTATTCTTGTTTTTCCTATGTCTGTTTTTTCATTTGTTATATTCAACAATTATCGTAGTAACAGGATAATGAGTATCGTAAATTCAGACTCAAAATCAACTACACTATTAACTGAATTTCTTGACCGTCAGTTTTCTGAGATTGAAAACTTCTTTATTAACATAAACTCTTCTGACCTGTACTCAACTGATTTTAAGCTGATGATGTCATCATCCGATATAAGCCATGAAACTGTTATTGAAAGTTCTAATAATATATCAGATTATATTAAAAGCTTTATGATAGATAATAAAATAATTTCATCGATATACATATACAGCAGTAATTCAAATTACGTATTCTCCTCCGGATTTCCCAGCAGTAACTATCTGCCGCATTTTCACGACAGCTCTGCCATAACAGATTATAATACAAACAACTATCCTTTTTTCAGAACTACACAATTTAATGGTACCGCCTATGATATGCTTTCTGTAATATATCAGATAGATTCATCAAAAATAATATTCAATATTAATATTGAACAGATAAAAAAGCACCTTACAAACATTAATACGAACTTAAATCATATGTTTATTTTAGATTATGATAACAGAATTCTTTATTCAACAGATAAAGAATATATAACTTTTTCAGACGGAACAGCTTTGCTGAACGCACGCTCCGGAATTGACAAAACCAATCACATCACAAGCTACATAGATTCAAACGAAATGAATCTGAAATACGTATTTAAAAATTACTATCCCGATTATGCCAGAACAAGAAATTCTTACATATACACACTTGTTCTGCTGATTTTTCTTGTGCTTACTCTTAATATCTGTATTTCAATTACACTTACAATGGCACTGTATAAGCACATACTGTCCCTGATAGATATACTTCATCCATATATACCTTCAAACGACAATACTGCACAAAACGAAATACAGCTTATTACAAACAGTATACTGACAATTACTTCTCAAAACTCAGATTTACGGGAAGAGCTTACACAACGTCTTAACGCACTTAAAACCGCACAGTCTTCTATGCTGCAAATACAAATAAATCCACACTTTTTATACAATACACTCAATTCAATCAACTCAATTGTATTGTTTACATTTAAAAAAGAAACTCAGATATCGGACATTATAACAAATCTGTCTGAGATATTAAGATATTCATCAAACGCATCGGAATATCTTGTGCCTCTTGAAACTGAGCTGTACTATCTTCAAAAGTATATAGACATTCAAAGCGCAAAATATATTAACAGATTTACGATAGAATATCACATCAGCGAAAACACAAAAAAATTAAAGCTTATTAAACTGTCTCTGCAGCCCCTGGTTGAAAATTCCATAATTCACGGAATTTTGCCAAAGCGTATGAAAGGAACTATACATATATATTCTGAAGTAAAAGACAATGCTCTTTTACTAAAAATAGAGGATAACGGAATAGGTATTTCAGACAGCAAGCTAAAAGAACTTAACGAAAAAATAAACAATGATGTTTTCGTTCTTGATAAATCACTCGGAATCGAAAACACAGCGAAACGAATACGACTGATTTTCGGAAATAACTACGGGTTAAACATTTCCTCATCAGACATCGGAACAACAATCATTCTTACAATGCCGATAATCGAATAAATCGGAAACGAGGTGCAAAATGTATAAAATAATTATGATAGATGACGAAGATATAATTCTTAATAACATTCCTCAGACAATTGACTGGAATTCATATGGGTTAGAGCTCGTTGCAACCTTTAATGATGCCGAGCTGGCTCTTAATTATATTGATTCCCATCCGGTAGACGGTATCTTTACCGATATTCAGATGCCGGTAATAAGCGGCCTTGAGCTGGCACAGCACGTTTATCAGAATTACCCTAATATAGTCGTATTTATAATCTCGGCATATTCAAATTTTGAGTATGCACAAGAAGCTATGAATTATAATGTTTTAGGTTATCTCCTCAAACCGTTAAATTTTAAAAACTTATCAGACGCATGCACAAAAATGAAAGAAAAAATTGATAACATATATAAGTCAAATACTATATATTACCTTAATACTTCTCAGTGTCCGAATAAGCTCCAGAAGCTTATTTCCGACTATGTAAATAAAAAACAGACTAATCTCTTAGCTGATATTTCAAAATCCTTTGAAGAATATAATTATCATACCGATACACTCCAATTCCCATGTGGAATAATATCTGTAACAATCATAGATTTAGTAGAATATCTTACCGACACCTGGACACACGGCAAAGAGAATCTGTTTGTTGCATTAAACCGACTGATGGTATGCAATAATCTATACATCTTCCCGCTATATCAATCATTTGATAAAATTGAAATATTGCTATTATCTAAAACAACATCATTTCAGGAATTTCAAACCAACATAAACGAATTTAAAAATACTTATACAACGGACTGCTTTGAAAATCTGAATATTGTTATATCATTAGACCTTCTTGCAATATATAAATCTCTCAGAAATCTATGTTCTTCTACAAGCTCAAACAATTACGGATTTCAGAAAATATTAAGCTACATTGTTTCCGGGAATGGAGCTTCAGCAATCACTACCTTTGATGATATGCTCAGCATTTGCACAGAAGATATACTTCCTGACTTAAGCAGTTTTCTGAATATAGAGCTTACAAATCAGATAGGTCTTGAGAATTTAAATAAATCAAATATATATCCCAAGACTAAATCAGCATTTACCCTGAATTACTCATATGATGAAACCTTAAGCATTATAAACAACGCTTCGCTATATTTTAAGACTATTAAAACAAACATATCATCAATACATAAAGCCAAACAATATATAGACGAGCATTACAGTGAAAATATATCTCTTGCATTCCTTTCAGAGCTTGTATATATGAGTATATCTCAGTTTACACGTACATTTAAAAAGGAATTTAATATTTCCTTTTTGAATTACCTTAATAAAGTAAGAATAAAACAAGCATGCAATTTATTAATATCAACTCAAAATTCATCAAACACCATATGCGGTATGGTGGGATATACAAGCTACAGCTATTTCTCAAAAAAATTCAAGCAATATACGGGACATACAATAGCTGAATACAGACAAATTTACAAAAACACCTAAAAACGCAGCGCCATCAACCATGAAAATCAAGTGTTTTTTTTGCAAGCTATATATCTTTCATCATCTTTGATAACATAAAAAATACGGATTGCCAAAAATCATTTTTCTGCAATCCGTATTTTAAAAATTTGCTGAAACTATATAAAATTACAAAACATCATTTGCAATCACATCATCATAAGTCTCACGCTTTATTATCACCTTCGACTCCGTCCCGGACAAAGCTATTACCGGCGGTCTCGGAATTCTGTTATAATTACTTGACATTGAATAATTATACGCACCCGTCGCAAGTACCGCCAAAGTATCGCCGGTTTTTATCTCAGGCATCATTATATTTTCTATAAGCAAATCGCCCGATTCACAGCATTTTCCGGCAATCGTTACCTTTTCGACGTTTTCTGCATCTGCGTTGTTTGCAACTACCGCCGTATACTTTGCGCCGTACATGATATAACGCGGATTATCCACCATACCGCCGTCTACCGACACGTATTTTCTTACACCCTTTATGTCCTTCACTCCGCCTACCGTATAAAGCGTCACACCCGCCGGAGCAACAACAGAACGTCCCGGCTCAATCAGAATTTTCGGAACCTTAATTCCCTTTTCCGCCGCTATTTCTTTAACAGTCGCCGAAACCTCTTTTATATATCTGTCATAAGGTACGGGGTCGTCCTCATCTGTATATTTAATGCCGAATCCTCCGCCTAAGTTAAGCATATTTATCTCAAGCGAAAGCTTGTCCTTTATCTCTGAAACAAAGTCCATCATCACTCTTGCCGTTTCGCAGAAAGGCTCTATATCAAAAATCTGTGAACCGATATGACAGTGAACGCCGTCCACCTCTACATTGTTCATTTTCAGTGCCTTTTCGATAATCTCAAAAGCCTCACCGTTTTCCAGCGCAAATCCGAATTTTGAATCTATCTGACCTGTTTTCACAAAGTCATGAGTATGAGCATCAACACCCGGCTTTATACGAAACATTATTTTCTGAACAACACCGTTTTCTTCCGCTAAAGCGTCAAGCATTTCAAGCTCGTATATATTATCGCAAACTATGTGCCCCACACCGTTTTTCACCGCAAGCTCAAGCTCTGCTCTTGTTTTGTTATTTCCGTGGAAAAACACATTTTCCATAGGAAAGCCTGCTTTAACCGCAGTATAGAGCTCACCGCCCGATACAACATCAAGACCTAAGCCCTCCTCCGCAATAAGCTTGCAGGTATACAGTGAACAAAACGCCTTGCTTGCAAAAAGAACCATGCCGTTTCCATCATAATACTTTTCAAGAGCATTTTTATATGTACGGCAGTTTTTACGCATCAGATCCTCGTCTAATACATAAAGAGGCGTACCATATTTGTTTGCAAGCTCCACAGCATCGTGCGAGCCAATCATGAGATGATTATTCTTTACCGATAAGTTTTCAGATACTAACATATATGTTATTTCTCCTTTCGCATTTAAGAAAAAAGCGGGGCAAAACGAAAAACCCTTTTCGCATTACCCCGATGACGTCTGTTAAATAAAGGCTTACACATTCTCTATCTGTGCAACACCCTGTCCCGACGCAATCTTTTTGCGTCTTCTGACAATGCGCGGCTCTGCTCCGTCTGTGATGCATTCCTTTGTTATTACAACCTTTTTAATGGTATTATCCGATGGACAATCGAACATTATATCCATCATTGCATCCTCAACTATTGCACGAAGACCTCTTGCACCGGTGTTACGCTCAATTGCCTTGTCGGCAATCGCCTCAATCGCATCCTTTTCTATATCAAGCTCTACGCCGTCAAGCTCCAGAAGCTTCGTATACTGTTTAATAAGAGCATTTTTCGGCTCAGTAAGTATTGTGATAAGGGTTTCACGGTCGAGCTTATCAAGCTTTGCAAAAATAGGCAATCTTCCGATAAATTCAGGGATAAGTCCGAACTTCAACAAGTCCTGAGGAATAATCTTATCCAAAAATTCACCGATATTCAGGTCTTTTTTGCTTTCTACCTCAGCACCGAAGCCTAAGCCGCCTTTACCTATTCTCTTGCCGATAATCTTTTCGATACCGTCAAATGCACCACCGCATATAAACAAAATGTTTGTGGTGTCTATATGCAAAAGCTCCTGATGCGGATGCTTTCTTCCACCCTGAGGCGGAACAGATGCTTCTGTTCCTTCAAGAATTTTAAGAAGCGCCTGCTGAACACCCTCTCCGCTTACATCACGTGTGATTGACGGATTTTCGGATTTTCGTGCAACCTTATCAATTTCATCTATATAGATAATACCTCTCTGTGCCGCTTCTATGTTATAATCGGCAGCCTGGATAAGCTTTAAAAGGATGTTTTCAACGTCCTCACCCACATATCCTGCCTCTGTAAGAGATGTAGCATCAGCAATTGCAAACGGTACATCAAGCACCTTTGCAAGGTTTTGTACCAAAAACGTTTTACCCGAGCCTGTCGGGCCTATCATAAGAATATTGCTCTTTTGGAGCTCAACATCATCACTTGAATTATCATGTTCAATACGCTTGTAGTGGTTATATACCGCAACCGACAGGATTTTTTTCGCTCGTTCCTGACCAATTACGTACTGATCCAGAAATTCCTTTATCTCAGCCGGTTTGGGCAAGGAACCTGAGTCATACTCATGAGCCTCGTATCTGTCTGAAATAATATCGCCGCAAATCTTTACACAGTTATGGCAGATATATACTCCCTCCGGTCCGGCTATAAGCCCTTTCACCTCGTTGCTCGACTTTCCGCAAAAAGAACATCTTTTTATTTTCTTATCACTCATTAAACCAATCTCTCCTATTTTTTACGGGAAATGATAACCTCGTCTATAAGACCGTAAGCTTTTGCCTCATCAGCAGACATGAAGTTATCTCTTTCTGTGTCCGCCATAACCTTTTCAATAGGCTGTCCTGATCTTTCGCTCATTATCTTATTTAACTTTTCACGCATTTTAATAATTCTGTCCGCATGAATCTTAATGTCGGTTGCCTGTCCCTGCATACCGCCTAAAGGCTGATGTATCATAATTTCACTGTTCGGCAATGCGTATCTTTTTCCCGGAGCTCCCGCTGTAAGCAGAAATGCACCCATGCTTGCCGCCATACCTATGCAAATTGTAGATACATCACACTTAATGTACTGCATAGTGTCATATATTGCCATTCCGGCAGTTATTGAGCCACCCGGACTGTTGATATAAAGCTGAATATCCTTATCAGGGTCTTCTGCCTCCAGAAACAGCAACTGTGCAACAACAAGACTTGCCGTCACATCATTAACTTCATCCGACAAAAATATTATTCTGTCCTTTAAAAGTCTTGAATAAATGTCATAAGAACGCTCTCCGCGATCTGACTGTTCTACTACCATAGGTACCAAACTCATAAAAATCATTCCTTTCCTTAAAGGCAAAAATCAAGAGAAATTTTATCGGAGAAGCGAAACACTCCTCCGATATCAAAACATAATTATTTTACAACGGCATTATTAACTATCATTTCAACAGTCTTCTTCATAGCCATGTCCTTCTTAATGTTTTCCATCTCATCTTCGCCAATATACTCTTTGAGCTTATCAAGCTCCATATTATATTTCTTGGACATATCAACAAGGTTAAGCTCAAGCTCTTCAGGACCAATCTCAATGCCTGCGTCCTTCATAACTGCTTCAACAACCAATGAACTGTTAAGCTGAATTACAGCCTGCTCCTTAAAGTTTTCACGCAACTGCTCCATAGTAGTACCGAGGTACTGCATATACATATCAAGACTCATACCCTGATACTGAAGTCTCTGAGCGAAATCAGAAACAAGTCTGTCTATCTGAGCCTCAATCATAGCTTCCGGAAGCTCAACCTCAGCAGCATCTACTACCTTCTTCATGATAGCATTTTCTGTTTCGTCCTTTGCTCTTTCCTCGTTTGACTTTGTAAGCTTAGCCTTTACATCTTCCTTGTACTCAGCGAGTGTGTCAAATTCACTTACCTCTGAAGCGAAATCATCATCAAGCTCAGGAAGCTCGCTCATCTTGATTTCCTTAACAGTTACCTTAAATACTGCCGGCTTACCTGCAAGCTCACTTGCATGATATTCTTCAGGGAAAGTAACGTTTACTTCTGTTTCCTCACCAAGCTTTGCGCCGATTAACTGCTCCTCAAAGCCCGGAATGAAAGCACCTGAACCGATTTCAAGGTCATAGTCCTCGCCCTTGCCGCCTTCAAATGCAACGCCGTCTACAAAGCCTTCAAAGTCAATCTTTGTAAGGTCGCCATTCTCAACTGCTCTGTCCTCGATTGTTATAACACGAGCGTTCTTTTTACGCTCTGCGTCGATAGCATTGTTAATATCTTCCTCTGTTACATTATACTCTATCTTTTCAACTTCTATACCTTTATATTCGCCGAGTTTTACTTCAGGTTTTGTTGTAACAAGAGCAGTAAATACCACATCCTTGCCCTTTTCTATTTCGCCCTCAATATCAATCTCAGGCTTTGCAACAACATCAAGACCTGCTTCCTTAACTGCTGCATCATACGCTTCAGGTAATACGAGATTTATAGCATCGTCATAGAATACTGCCGCTGTATACATCTTCTCAATAACAGGACGGGGTACCTTTCCCTTTCTGAAGCCCGGTACGCTGTACTTTGACTTATTCTTCAAGTAAACCTTATTTATTGCCTTTTCAAATTCCTCTGCCGATACCTCAAATACTACTTTTACAAGATTTTTTTCTACTTGTTCTGTTTTAACAGCCATCTTGTGAAATCCTCCTCTTTCTTTTGTGTTTAGTAACACTTTTTAATCATAACTTATTTATTATACCACAAAAATTTTTTTATTTCAATGGTTTTTTTAAAAAACTTTTATTTTTTTTCGGAAAAATTACTTAATTTCCCATTCTATATTGCCTGCAACACCGCTTGTCATGCCCTTACGATTCTCATCAGGACGAAGTGCATTTCCGAGGCAGGTGCCTAAGCTTCTGAATACTGCCTCCCATATATGGTGGCCGTTTTCACCTCTGTACACATCAACATGAAGCGTACAGCTTGCCCCCTGCGAAAAGCCGAGAAGGAAGGTTTCTAAATCTTCTTTATACATTCCCTCTGTTTCATCAGCCGGCTTTGTGTCGTGATAGTCTATACAGAAGTACGGACGGCTTTCAAAGCTTATTGCACTTTCCGCCTTTGCCTCATCTATAATGCCGATACCGTCACCGAAGCCCGGTACACCCGCATCACGGTTGTCCGTAACATACTTTAAAACCGCACGTCCGAGAGCCATACCTAAATCCTCACAGATTAAGTGAGTGAGCACAAACTCATCAAGCTTTACATCTGTTGTTATATTCATACCGCTCCGCCATGCTATATGCTCAATCATATGATTTAAAAACGGTATTGTGGTGCTGATATATTTTCTGTAATCGGGACGGATTTTTCCGAAACCCAGCTCTACCGTCATTTGCGATTCGGTTGTTTTTCTCGTTACTTTTATATCTTTCATTTTCTTTCCTTTACTGCTAATCCGTGTGTATCAAAACCTTCAAATTCAGCAAACTTCGCCGCATAACCGCGAACCTTTTCAAAGCCGGCCTTAGATGCATAACCCACAGATGAGCGCTTAAGAAAGTCGTTTACCGATACGCTTGAATAGGTCTTTGCAAAACCGCCTGTCGGAAGAATTGCATTAGGGCCTAAAACAAAGTTACAAAGTGTTACCGGGGTATATTCGCCGAGAAGAATTTCTCCTGCGTTCTTAATAAGCGGCAACACATCAAACGGCTTTTCTGTCATAACCTCCATATGCTCCGGAGCGTATTCATTTACGAACTCTATCGACTCCTCAAGAGAATTTGTTATAACCGCACCGCCGTAGGTTGTGAGATTTGTCGTTACAAATTCGCGGCGTTTATCCGAAATCTTTTCTAACTGTCTGTTTACAATCTCCACAGCTTTTTCAACAAGCTCTGCCGAGTTTGTAACAAGAAGTGCCGCACTGTCCGGGCCGTGCTCTGCCTCTATCATCCAGTCAAGGGCAACCTTTTCCGGATCAGCCTTTTCATCTGCAAGAACTATTATTTCACTCGGGCCTGCCGGAAGACCTGCATCTATGTAATTCGCTAAAACTCTCTTCGCAGCTGTTGCATAGCTGTTTCCGGGGCCTATTATCTTATGACACTTAGGAATAGTCTCTGTTCCGTAAGCAACAGCCGCAACCGCCTGTATTCCGCCTACTTTATAAATCTCCGTTATTCCTATAATCTTCGCCGCCGCAAGGATTGCGTCGTCTACATTTCCCTGTTCATTCGGCGGTGTCACAACAACAATCTTCGGGACCTTCGCCACCACAGCCGGAATACCGAGCATACATAAAACCGATGGGAAGCTTCCCTTTCCGTGAGGTACATAAAGGCATACGTCAACGATAGGAGTTGTCTTTTCACCTACCATAAGTCCGTCATCAACCATTGTAAACCACATTTCCTCCGGAAGCTGTTTTTCATGGAAATCATAAATATTTTTGTATGCGTACTCAATAGCCGCTCTTGTCTCGGCGTCACAGTTTTCGTAGCCCGCTTCAATCTCTTCGGGCGTAACCTTCATTGTATCGGCTGTAAGCTCTACACGGTCAAACTTCTTCGTATATTCCAAAACAGCCTCATCGCCTCTTTTTCTGATGTCGTCTGAAACTTCCTTTGCAATTTTCATTTGCTCCGTAATATCAAGTTCCGCACGACGCATCACAAATTCCTTTTGCTCCGCTGTCATTTCCGACAGCTTATAAATATTTGGTGTCATGGCAAAAATTCCTTTCATTATATTTTATGAATTGTGTAAATCATTTAAAAACTCTTTTGCTTTGTCCATAAATGATTTTCTTTGCTTATAATTTTTATCCTCGTCAAATTCCATAAGGATTTCCTTTTGCTTCTGAGTAAGATTTTTCGGTACCTCAACCTTAATCTTTACAAACAAATCGCCTCTGCCTCTGCCGTGAATTTCAGGGACTCCCTTGCCTCTGAGCCTGAATACGGTTTCGCTCTGCGTTCCCTCAGGAATGTCATATTCAACGGTTCCGTCCAATGTCGGCACCTTAACTGTTGCACCAAGTGCCGCCTGAACAAAAGATATGGGCATATCAAGATACAGATTTACTCCCTCACGCTTAAACAGCTTATGAGGACGAACTCTCATCGTTACAAGCAAATCTCCAGGTGGTCCGCCTTTTTCACCCGGCTCACCCTTTCCTGATACCTGCATTGTTACGCCGTTATCAACACCTGCCGGAATGGTAACCTCAACAGCCCCGGTCTTACGCACCTTACCCGTTCCGCGACAATCCTTGCAAGGCTCTTTTATTATCTTACCCGTTCCCCGGCAATCCGGACACGTACCCATGTTTGTCATGTAACCGAATGGTGTACGCACCTGTGTACGCACCTGGCCGGTACCGGAACACTTAGAACACGTTACAGCCGATGTACCGGGTTTTGCACCCGTTCCCTTACATGTTTCACACGTATCCTGCTTTGTAACGCTTATTTTCTTCTTACAGCCAAATACAGCTTCTTCAAAATCTATGTCTACCATCTGACGGACATCACTTCCCCGTCTCGGTCCGTTTCTTCTCGAACCGCCGAAGCCGCCAAATCCGCCGCCGAACAAATCACCTAAAATATCGCTGAAATCAAAGCCACCGAAGCCACCGCCGAAGCCGCCGCCCGCTCCGAAGTTCGGATCCACACCGGCGTGACCGTATGCATCGTATTTCTGACGTTTGTCGCTGTCACTCAAAACTGCATAAGCTTCATTCACTTCTTTGAATTTTTCTTCTGCCTCTTTATCGCCCGGATGCAGATCGGGATGATATTTTTTCGCTTCACGTCTGAACGCTTTTTTGAGTTCATCGTCCGTCGCGCCCTTGCTTACTCCAAGCACTTCATAATAATCTCTTTTATCTGCCATATTATCATAGCCTTTCGTTAATCTGACAAGTCTATTATATTACATATCCTTTGATATGTAAATAATTTTTTTTCAAATTTCTCAAAAATCTGCAAATAATACAAAAAACTATATCTTATTTGCTGAAAAATTATAGTTATAGGGTAGATTTCCACCCTATAACTATAATTCCCATTAGTTTTCGTTATCTACTTCTCTGTAATCAGCTTCATAGTAGTTGTTTGTGCCATCCTGCTCCGGTGCCTGCTGATAGCCTGCTCCGCCTGTCGGATCTGCACCCGGTGCTCCCTGCGGATTTGCCTGCTGATAAAGCTTTGCAAATACTGCCTGTGTGTTCTGAGCAAATGCGTCTGAAGCCGCCTTTATAGCTTCTGCATCTGTTCCGGCAAGTGCTGCCTTTAACTTCTCAATCTCTGCATTTACTGTATCTTTATCTGCCTGATCCATCTTGTCGTCAAGGTCTTTTAATGTCTTTTCAGCTCCGTAAACAAGGCTTTCAGCGTTATTTCTGATTTCAACCTCTTCTTTACGCTTTTTATCTTCTTCAGCATACTTTTCAGCTTCTTTTACTGCACGGTCAATATCTTCATCCGAAAGATTTGAAGATGCTGTAATAGTAATCTTCTGCTCGTTGCCTGTGCCTAAGTCTTTAGCTGAAACATTAACGATACCGTTTGCATCTATATCAAATGAAACTTCAATCTGCGGTACGCCTCTCGGTGCAGGAGCAATGCCGGTAAGATGGAATCTTCCGAGAGTCTTATTATACTGTGCCATCTCACGTTCACCCTGAAGCACGTGAACTTCAACGCTTGTTTGTCCGTCAGCAGCTGTTGAGAATACCTGTGACTTTGTTACCGGTATTGTAGTATTTCTTTCAATAAGCTTTGTGAACACGCCACCCATTGTCTCGATACCGAGTGAAAGCGGAGTTACGTCAAGAAGAAGTACGCCTGTTTCCTCGCCGCCGAGAACTGCCGCCTGACGTGCAGCACCAACAGCAACGCACTCGTCCGGATTAATTCCCTTATTAGGCTCTTTGCCCATTTCTCTCTTAACAGCTTCCTGAACTGCCGGTATTCTTGAAGAACCGCCGACTAAAAGAACCTGATCAATCTGAGACGGTGTAAGACCTGCATCGTTCATTGCATTTCTGATGCAGATAATAGTCTTATCTACGAGATCTGCTGTAATCTCGTCAAACTTAGCTTTTGTAAGTGTTATGTCAAGATGCTTCGGACCTGTCTGGTCTGCTGTTATAAACGGAAGGTTTACATTTGAAGAAATTGTTGCCGAAAGCTCAATCTTTGACTTTTCAGCAGCTTCCTTAAGTCTTTGCATAGCCATCTTGTCTGTTGAAAGGTCTATGCCCTCTGCCTTCTTAAATTCAGCAACCAAATAGTCCATTATACGCTGGTCGAAATCGTCTCCGCCGAGGCGTGTATCTCCGTTTGTTGCTAAAACCTCAAATACGCCGTCAGCAATATCAAGAATAGATACGTCAAACGTTCCGCCGCCGAGGTCGTATACTAAAATCGTCTGATCCTTATCACCTGTGCCGTATGCAAGCGCTGCAGCGGTCGGCTCGTTTATAATTCTTAAAACTTCAAGACCTGCAATTTTTCCTGCGTCTTTTGTAGCCTGTCTCTGCGAGTCATTAAAATATGCCGGAACTGTAATAACTGCCTGTGTTACAGTCTCACCGAGATAGCTCTCTGCATCCTGCTTTAGCTTTGAAAGTATCATAGCCGAGATTTCCTGCGGTGTATATGCCTTATCATCTATGTTTACCTTGTAGTTTGTTCCCATTTCTCTCTTTATTGAGATAACGGTTTTGTCTGCGTTTGTAACTGCCTGTCTCTTTGCAACCTGACCTACAATTCTTTCGCCGTCCTTTTGAAATGCAACTACCGACGGAGTCGTTCTTGCACCCTCCGAGTTAGTGATAACCGACGGATTACCACCCTCCATAACTGCCACACATGAATTAGTTGTTCCTAAGTCAATTCCTATTACCTTTGCCATAATTATTTTCCTCCTTTTAATTTGCAACCTTTACCATTGAATGTCTTACTACTCTTGAGCCTTTGTATATATAGCCCTTCATAAACTCTTCCACAATGGTATTATCGTCAATTGTTTCATCTTCGATATGCATTACCGCATTATGAAGATTAGGATCGAATTGCTCGCCCTTTGCTTTTATTTCCTTTATATCAAGCTTTTCAAAGGTGTCCTTCATTTGCTTGTCAACCATAGCAATTCCCTCGTAAAGCTTTTTGGCATCCTCGCTTTCAACCTCCGTTAAAAGTGCACGCTCTAAGTTATCCGCAACCTCTAAAAGCGCCGCAACGGTGTCGATTACTGCATCTGCGTATCTTGCATCCTTTTCTCTTTGCGACCGCTTTTTAAAGTTGTCAAACTCAGCATAAAGACGCAGATATTTGTCTTCCCATTCCTGAACCTTTTCGGTAAGCACAGCTTCCGCTGTTTTTTCAGCCGGTAACTCCGCCTCAGGCTCTGCTTCCGTATTTTCCGGAACTTCCTGTTCTTCTTCCACTATATTATCTTTCAATTCTTCTTCCATTTATATCATTCCTTTCCTGTGCCGGGCTTATTCACGGTATAGCCTTAAGATCCGGTCTAAGTGAGTGGATATAAGGTCAAGCCCCGCAAACACTTTTGCATAATCCATTCGTTTTGGACCTATAACACCGAGTTTCCCGACAACCTTGTCGTCAAGTGTATAATTAACGGTTACAAGACTGCAGTCTTTAAGTTCATCTGCCTGGTTATCAGCGCCGATTTTAACGCCTATTCCCTCCTCCGGTACACCGTCAAGAAGCTTTTTTAAATTTTCCTTTTTATCTAAAAATCCGAATATTCCCTTCGCTTTTTCAATGTCATTGTATTCGGGATAATTCAGAATAGACCTTGCGTTATCAACATAAATCTCCGTATCGTCAAGCTCTGTGATGGTTTCATATACAAAGTTCATTATACCAACAAGCATCTGCGGCGGTATATTAACAATGTGCCGCATCTCCTGTTCAAGCTCCTGAATTTTAGAAAAGCTTATCTGCTCTGCCGACAATCCGCACAGCTTTGAACGAAGTATATGTGATACCCTTTCACATTCCTCCGGCGTTATATCAAGCGACAGCATCCTGTTTCTTACAAGCCCCGTCTGCGTTACTACTATAAGTATTGCCCTGCCGTTTCCAAGCCCCACAAGATCAATTTTATTAATACTTATCTTGCTTTGCTCCGGCACCGAAACAACCGTTGTGTAGTTGGTAAGCTGAGCCGCTATGTAGCCTGCCTGCTTTATAAGACGGTCGAGCTGATTTACTCTGCTTTCCATCTCAATCTGAAGCTTTTCTATCGCCTCCATGCCTAAGCGATACCTCGTCATAAGAGAATTAACATACAGTCTGTAACCCTCGTCCGACGGAACACGCCCCGATGAAGTATGTGGCTGAACAAGATAACCCATCTCTTCAAGATCTGCCATTTCATTGCGTATTGTGGCGCTTGACAATCCAAGCTCATTGCTTTTTGAAATAGCTCTTGAACCGACAGGCTCTGCCGTATCAATATATTCGTTGATTATCGCATGGAGTATTTTTCTCTTTCTTTCATTTAAATCCATATCGAAAACCTCTTTTGTTAGCACTCGCTCGTGGTGAGTGCTAATAATTACATTACTAAGATACCACTATTTTTCTCTTTTGTCAAGCGTTTTATAAACAATTAATAATTTTTTAACAATTTGTCAAACAAAATCACATAAAATTGCGTCCCGTATGTCTATTACATAATAATGTCACGGCTTTTTATTTAAAAATAGTAATTAAGAAAAAGGACTAAGCTGTAAATAACAGTTTAATCCTTTTTTGCTTTTTTAATTGTCCTCAATAATTCTCCATTCAAACATAGTTTTAAAGTCATCAAAACACTCGGGACAAATCCAATGATATCTATCTTCTGTTGAGTATGCTAATGTTGGAATTATCATTTTTTTCAGAACAAAAAGCACAATATTCATGCTCCCAGCCTTCACGATAAGTTTAAATGTACCTTTAATTAAATTCTTTTGATATAGATAATTCATTTGATTTGTCAAATGCCAATTATTATTCATTTTTAATCTCATTCAAAAAGACCTATCTGTTATTTTCATTTCGTGAATAATATCTTTCAATATTTTACCCTCAATTTCATATTCAAGAGCTTGTTCAGCAGTAGAATAAATTTTTTCACTATCTTCATTATAGAATTCTATTATGCTTATGCCTTCTTCTACATGAGTTATAGAGTATTTTTTATCATTGTATAAAAACTCAACTTCACAACCTCTGTTTAAGCAATCTATCAAGTCACGTTCATCGTAAAAATTATTGTCATATTTCATAATTAAACTCCCTCGTACTTATTTTTTCTCAAATATAGGATTCCGACAAATGGGGACGTAGAGTTTTATTCTGTGCGTTATTTTGACTTATTTATTATTTTCCCACAATACTGTACCATCTTCTAACAGAACCTTTTCAGGAATACACTTTAAGGAAATCTCAATGCAATCGTTATATATTTCTACGCTGCTGTCAGTTCCTTGTTGCAGAATTTCTACATCGCCTACTGCTGCGGCATATTCCCCAATATAATCATCATCTTCTGGTTCTGTATCTGTTTCATACGTACCTGTTATTGAATTGCACTTTACTTTTAAATTGTTATTCCATACAATTATAAGTTGTTTGTCGTTATCAAACCCATAATCTAATGAAGACAATAATTTAAGATATTTTTCATTGTTCATTACGATACCTCCATATTATTTAAAATTTTTTGGTCTTGCTGGTACAATATGTGCATTTCCTTTGCTATCATAATGTATAGTAGCTCTTGTAGTGTTGTAATATTTACCGCTTTCTCTATCGTAATATTTTCCAATTACTCTTCCATAATCAACTGTTTCTTTTGTAGGAGTTGTTGCTCTACCTTTCCCGACCCCTTCCCTTAAAAGTTTGTTTGGGTTAGAGGTTAGAATGCTGGGGTTCTTACCATTTGCTCTCTGTTGATTATAGTTATTTGTACCTTTTATATGCTTATCTTGACGACCTTGATGAATTTGAGCATTAGAACGCCCGCCTTTTGTATTTCCAAAATTACCACCTGCTCCTGCCCCCATTAAGCAACCACCTGCTTTCCGGACTTTGAAAATTCACTTTCAAAGGGAATGATTTCTATTCCTGCATCTTTATAATCTTTAAAGATATCATCAGGTGTTGCACCATATACAATGATGATTTTCGGTAATAATCTCTTAACCAATTCAGCAAGCCCTTTTTTGAAATAATCCTTATCAGTTCTACTTTTGATACAACCATGAGTACCAACTGAAACAGTTTTAAACTTTTCGATTCCGGCAAAGCAAAAATCGTGTGTACGCTCATCATTGAATCTTACATTAGGAATAACTTCTATTCCGTTATTCTGAAACCACACTGCCAATGCACGACTTCTGTATGTATTCCACTGTTGCATTACTAATGGCATATTTCGATATAAGCTGAAATCAGGAGAAATAACACCTTTAAACTTTTTAAGTTTTTCAAGGTATTGTTTCGGTTTGTTCCACAAACGTTCAAATTTAACATCATGTTCATAGAACATAACCCAACAATCGAAGTCACCCCATGATTTTGACATAGCCTTTGAAAAAGGTACTAATTTTTCGGGAATTAAGTTGCTTGTTTTAATTTTTGGCAACTCAATATAGCCTTCATAATCAGCATTTTCTACCAAATACGAGTGAAATACATCATAATTCTTATTAAATTGTTCTTTTGTCATATTATACAAAATCCTCCTATAAATTAAATGTAAATTTTTTTAAAAAAACTATTGAATTTAATTCACAGGTGTGCTAAAATATAACCATAGCAAAGAGGTTTGCTTTTAGCATACCTGTGAGAAACACATTGTTAAGTTGTTGGTAGCAACTTTTCTAATGTGTTTTTTATTTGCAATCATACGCATCAACTCCTTTTATTTATACTGCCTCATCAAAAAGTGATAAAAGCTCGATTTCATAATTCAAATATTCAGAATGCCCATACTGCAACCATTTGTTGTAAAAACTCATTGCATAATAAGCACATTCCTGACTCAAATCAAAAGCGTTTGAAATATCCATATAGTCTTCGGGTTTAACCTTATGTACAAGTGGCGGCGGGGCAAGAGAATATTTTGCAAAGAAATTAGCCTCGCTTTCAGCTAACTGACTATGTTCTGTATGTCCTAATACGATATGACCAATTTCGTGCATTATGGTAAAGCGTATTCGTTCCCGAGATTTCGTGTCGTCATAAAATATGTACCATTGAAGAGATACGAACGGTTCAGGCCCTTCTTCTATTAACACGCAAAAACCATCTTCGCTTATCTCAGTTGCTTTTAAAAATGCATCCGATGTTAATTGTGAGTATTTTTTTAATTTCACACACATTTTTTGACATATCTCAAAACAGTCAATAGGAATTTGTCGTATGTCATTGTTAATAAACATCTTGACTACACTCTTCTTAATTACTTCATATCTGTCGTTTGTTAATCTCAAATCATGACCTCCTGTTATTTACCTGTATCAAATAATGCATTTATCAATTCTCTTTTTTGCTCATCCGTCATCAATGATGCATTACGAGCAATAAGTCTTTGAATTTTTGGAAAATCATTAGTAATATCTGCTGCTTGTTCTTTGTCTAAAAGATAATCCGATGTTGTTTGCAACGCAGTAGCGATATTAGCAACAACTTCACCTTTGGGAACTCTGTCATTCTTTACATATCGAGACATTGACGCTTCGGTTACTCCTATAACAGCCGCAAGTTCTTTTTGTGTCATGCCTCTTTTTTGTAATAATTCTTGAATCCTTTCTCCGAATGTTTTCGCCATTATAAATACCTCCATTTTTATAACTTACCAATATTATAACTTAAATTATAGTTTCTGCCAAGAGTTTTAAAAACAATTAATAATTTTTTAACAATTTGTCAAACAAATTCACATAAAATTGCGTTCTGTATGTCTATTACATAATAACGCCATGGCTTTTTATTTGACAATAGTAATTAATTGAGAAAAAGGACTAAGCTGTAAATAACAGTATTATTCCGTGGCATGTCGAAGATGGCATATACTATGTAGGTAAATCGTGGGCTTATTGCTCCCACACAGGTCATCAGCTCCTAATACTGAATTTAATACTATTTTCCATCTGTGTGAGAGAAAATTTAAATAAACATCTAAATGCTCTCTGTCAAAAACAACAATTTTATCAATTATTGTTTTATAGAAAATATCATCCTGCTTTTTTTGCATAAAGTATGTCGGAAAGATATTCTCTGATTTCGGTTAAAGCATATTTCTTATCAAAACCTAAAGTGAATAAAAAAACTTTTCGTTTTTTTGCTAAAAGCATTGACAAACTATCATTGTGATGATATAATGACATTGTAACATTGCAATGATACAGGAGGTATTTATGAATACAATTAATTTACTTCACGGAACAGACCACATTATAGAAGTGCCGGATATAAATATAGGAAATGAGCATAATGATTACGGAAAAGGCTTTTATTGCACACGCTCCGAGGAAATGGCAAAGGAATGGGCTTGCAAGCAGAATACAGACGGATTTATAAACCGTTATGAATTAAATACTTATGGACTTAGCATTTTAAATTTGATGGACGGAAATCATACTGTTTTAAATTGGATTGCTCTGCTCCTTAAATATCGTACATTCAAGCTGAGTTCTGAAATTGCTGTTGATGCAAGAGAATATATTATAGAACATTATTCTGTTGATACTTCAAGCTATGATGTGATTGTGGGTTATCGTGCCGATGATTCATATTTTCAGTATGCGGAAAGCTTTGTGTCAAACGGACTTCCTCTTCGTAGCTTAAATCTGGCATTAAAGCTCGGCAAGCTAGGAGTGCAGACTGTTTTGGTATCGCAAAAAGCATTTGAACAAATTAAATTTATAGACGCATCTCCTGTTGAGAAAAATATATATTATCCCAAATTCCTTGACAGAGATACAAGTGCAAGAAAAACATACCGTCAGGAAATAAAAAAGAGTAGTTCATACCGAGATGACATTTTTGTAATGGATATTCTGAGAGAGGAGTTGAAAAACGATGACCCACGCATACAGCGAATTATATTTGAATGATGCAAAAGAATGTCTTGCCGATATGCTTGACTATGCCGTGAACGACTGTGATTTTAAAGCGGATTGGTTTGCTTCGCTCTTTGTTACAACGGGATATGCTCAAAAATTTGAAAGCGGAAATCCTGCTGTAATTTCAGGAATGTCGGGTGTTGAGCTTGCCCGTGAAATTATAAAAAAAGCGTATAAGGACAAAAAAACACCCACTGCAACAAACAGCGAAGGAGCTTCGCCCGAATATTGGGCAGGCTGGGTACTTGCTGAATATCATTGGGCATCGGGACACCGCTTTAAAGATATTTTTGAGCGTGTACCGCTATCTGAAATTATTGCCATGCATCCTGTTTATCACGAAATGGATATAACACATTTTATAGACAGTATGGAGAGCTTTTATAATAAAGCAGAGCTTGAAACAAAGCTAAAACGCATCCGTGAAAGCAGAGGAATCTCACAATCTGAGCTTGCAGAAATGTCAGGCGTTAAGCTCCGTTCAATCCAAATGTATGAGCAAAAGGTAAATGACATTGATAAAGCACAAGCTCAAACCCTTTATAAACTCTCCCGTGTTCTCGGTTGTAATATCGAGGATATGCTTGAAAATCCTATGAAATAAAAAATGCAAGTTAAGGGGATGAAATTCGCTAAAATTTATTAAAAAGTACCCTTAACAGCTATTTTTATATTTGTATAGTGCTAAACTACCTTAAACTTCGCAAACACTAATTTCAAAAACTGTGTATCAAGCAAAATCACATAAAATTGCGTTTGATATGTCTATTCCTATAGGTGTAAGATATAAAAACCCGTTTTTCTCTTCTAAAAATCCGTTTTTAATATGTGTTTTTATTTCTTTTCCATACATATTATATATGTCCTCTCCGAAAAGCTCTGAAAATCTTTCAAGCTTTATTCCGCTTGCCTTTCTAAGACCCATTATAATAAATTCCGATATTCTGTCATTGTCTGACAGCTCCTCTGTATCTTTGGGGCATCCTTTTCCGTTTATATAATCAGAAACATTTTCCGTATTAAAATACCGCTTTTTGTTCATGTAAGAGTGTGCCGCCGCACCGAGACCGATATATTCCTCGCAGTCCCAGTATTTAAGGTTATGACGGCACTTAGCTCCGGGAAGTGCAAAATTTGATATTTCATACCGCTCATATCCGTGTTTTTTTAAAAACTCACAGGTAAAAGCATACATCTCCCGGTCCTTATCTTCATCTTCAACATATTTTCCCTCGCCGTAAAGCTTAAAAAACGGAGTTCCTTCCTCTATAATAAGGCTGTACGCCGATATGTGCTTCGGTTCTAATCCCACCGCAGCCTTTAAAGTCGCATCTAAGCTCTCTTTCGTCTGATAAGGAATACCCGTCATTATATCAAGGTTAAAATTACTTATATATTTTTTTATAATTCCTGCAGCAGAAACAGCCGTATCCGAATTATGAATACGGCCAAGCTTTTTAAGCTCATTATCATTAAAGCTCTGAACTCCCATGCTTATACGGTTCACACCAATATCCGAAAACGCCTTTATCTTTTCCTCAGTCACCGACTCCGGATTAACCTCAGCCGTAAATTCAGCGTTTTCGGCTAAAGAAAAATTATCACATATAATACTGCCGAGAAAATGAATATCCGAAACCGACAGAAGCGACGGAGTACCGCCACCGATAAATACAGTATCAACACACTCCCCCGCATACTTAAAAGCCTCACGCTTAAGCGCCCCTAAATATTCACTTATCTCTCCCTCACACCCGGCAAAAGAAGTGAAATCACAATAAAGACACTTCCTTACGCAAAACGGGATATGAATATACAGTCCTTTCATCATATAATTATCAGCTCCTTTATTTTACTCAAAATATTTCCGGAAAGGCAGACCGTCACGAAATTCAAAGAAATGTTTAAAAACAGATGCCGCTCTTCCGATTAACCAGCCGTTTAACACTGCGCATATAAATGTTCCCCAGCTGATGCCTTCAAACCGTCCGAAACCGAAAAATGCAAAAGACATAATAACAGCCGCAACGCAGCTTGAGCAGTCATAAACAGTCTTGACTCTGCTGATTGATATGTTCAGTTTTGCTGATATTTCTTTTACGAAAAGTTCATATGCCTCAGGCGAAATATATGTATTAAATAAAAGCGATACTCCTGTTGCACACATCAGCATACCTGCTGCATAATATCCCACCCGGAATGCAAATGCATCATATGGAATCATTGATATCATGAAAACCGCACCGTCTAAAATAAATCCGTAAAACACTGCCGTTACGAACGAAAACAGATAAGACAGTTTTCCTTTTCGCTGAATTAATAAAAGCATGATAATCAGAATTGCCTGAACAACATATTCAGCCATTCCGAAACTGAAAAACTTAAAATATTCCGAAATCTTAAGATGCAGTATATACGCCGGCGCAACTATCATTGACATTCCAAAATCCGCACGCTCCATAAACGCCGTCCCGATTGCCAGTACAATTATACCAATAAAATACGCTGCTTCCGTAAAAAATCTTTTTTTCATTTATTATCTCTCCTCGTAAATATAATTGACGTTTGATACAGAAACGACAAAAGATATAAACTATTAATTTTCAACCGGCAAAACGGTATCGGTTTTTAAGTCAATTACATAGTCAACGTCATAATGCAGATAAACCTTTTCGTTTTCCTTATCAATTACAACATTTTCAAAACGCTTTTGTCCGTAAAGACTTACGGATTCAAAGTTATCATCATAATCAATCCTTGTTCCATCTTTCTTGCTTAGCTTAATAAGCCCTGCCGTTCCACCGTGAGAACCTGAAAACCACATATATAAAAACATATATTCGTCTGTCTCAAAACTGTCTACGACCGTACTTAACGTATACATTTCAAAATATCTGAGCCAATCCTCAGCAGTTATCTGAACAGGCTCGGTACCTGATACAATCGCTTCAATTTTATCAACATCGTAATACTCTAAAATATCCTGAACACTTATAAGCGAATAGCCATTATCTTCAAATCTCATTACCGGGAATTTACATCTGTAGCCGATTATGTCGTCATTATATAAAACAGGTATTGCAGTATTATCCGGTATATCCGTTTCACACAGTATATAACCGCCTTCCAGAGGTGCCGGCATAAGCCCGGCTTCAAGCACTTCGTCAGCTTCAGTTAATATTATATTCAGGTGGTTATCCTCAAGCATATTACGCATTGAATAAGGGTAACGATACATGCATTCAAGACTGAGCGTGCGTTCATCCGCATTCCAGGTATATTTGCCGCCTATGTCTGAAAATTCGTTATCTTTACCAAGCTCTTCTATTTCAATTGCCATTTTGCCGTTTAAAGAATAGCAGGTCAGCTCTTTTCCCCGAAAATATGTCTTTATGTCCGTTTCATATATTTTGCCGACAGGAACACCCGGCTCCATGTCATTTGAATTACTGCCACTTACCAGCTGCGCAGGCGCCAGATCATCTATAACAAGTGTTCTGATTGCATCCGAGTATATATACTGCTTAGTTATATCCTCAACCACAACAACCGTCCTGCCGCCGATATTATAAGAATCAACCCACACACCGTTAATGCACGCCTTTATATCTGTTGAATATATATTCTTTGGCACTTCCGGTTTCGGTGAA
Organism: Clostridia bacterium; assembly: GCA_045637525.1. Classification (GTDB taxonomy): domain Bacteria; phylum Bacillota; class Clostridia; order UBA1381; family UBA1381; genus JAZTZP01. The sequence continues at coordinate 64,921 of JAZTZP010000119.1, forward strand.
TCGTCCTCATCCGGTATCAATGCCATCAGCCTGTCAACATAAGAAACGTTGTTAAGAGTATAAATCGCCTTAAGCGGTCTGCCCGCTGCCGGAACAGCCCTGTCAACTCCGCCATCCTTGCTTATGTATGCACTTAATCCGACATCTTCTGTTATTACTCCTATATAGAGTCCGCCAACCGGAATTGTCTGCGGTTCGGGCGAAACAGTCATCATACAATTATTTGCAATTGCAAAAAATCTGTCTATGTCAACATCATAATTCTTTGCTCCCGTATATATCTGTACACGCTTTGCATCTTCTCTTTTCACACCGTCCAAAAACTCGCAAAGGGTAATTGTTTCTACGGATTTTTCAGCAGCAAATACAATACTGCTTATATTGAAAACAAGAAGAAACGTAAGTATTATGCTAATTGTTTTTTTCATTTTCGTCTGCCTCCTAATTACATTCATACAGTCTGAGCATTGTTGCAATCGCCTGTTCAATGGTATATGCTTCTTTTGGTGCAAATTCCGTTTCGGACACGCCTTTCATAATTCCCATTGCTTTCATACTTGCAACAGATGTAAGCGCCCAGTCGGAAATGTCGTTTTCATCATCATATATTTTGTCATATTCCGGTTTTATAAGGGTTTTATTACCTAAAAACTCTGCCATTCTGTAAAGTATTGCCGCCGCCTGTTCGCGTGTGATATTTTCATCCGGCGCAAACGTTCCGTCACCCATTCCTTTGATTATATCTGCAGCAGTAAGAAATGCAACCTCATCACGCTCACAGTCAGAAAAAGAAACAGAATTATATTTTTCTGTCAGATTTTTTTCCTCTTTAATTGCCGATGCAACATGCCATAAATCCATTCTCGAATCGGCAAGCGGAGAAAACTCGGTTATAATCATTCTGTATGCAAGCTTACAGAAATCAAGTCTTGTTATGTTTTCGGTATACTTATCCGTCAGCTCATATATGAGCAGATTGCAGGCAGCCGCCTTTTGAATTTCCGGCTCTGCCCAATCACTGCAGCCGGCTATCGGCAAAACATTATCCGCCGGTATTTCTATACGGTCAGCCTCAGTAATATCTCTTTTTGCCTCAACATATCCTTCGTAATTTTCATCAAAATAAGTATGCCTTATGTTTTCAAAAGCCGTATAAAGCGCATTTCTGCCATTACCCACAACAGGTAAATACCAAACATAATTTGTCTTTATTTGGCCGTGAGACTCGGACGTTTGTCCGAAAGCTCCCGTAATTACACCCGAATCCTGATAAATTATATAAGCTTTCGTTTTATCCTTATTCCACAGCTTTATATACGTATCGTTCGGTCTGTCCGGATCAATCGGTGCAATAACACGCTCATAATTAAAATTCCAGTATACATCAAGGAATTTTTTCAAATCCTCTTCCCGTATATCTGCCGCCTTATTCTCCGATATGATAGTTCCAAACGCAATATTATCCTTATCCGTTTCTCCTAAAACCTTATAGAAATATCCCATAGCTTCAAGCGGCGTTTCAGCAGTTCTACCGTCTTCGGGATTTAATACACCCTCATGAGCGGTATCGCCGTCATAATGATAATATGAAACAAGTCCGTCATCCGTAAATGAAAGTCTGCTGTTTGAATAAGGAACAACAACGTTTCCGGAATAATCCAGCACTGCGCTCTCATCACCTCTTTCTACTATGATATATTTATCATTAATTGCCATGAATTTATATTCTGACTGATACGGTATTATTATTTTATCCTCTGCCATATCATATAAAGCATACTTAGTTCCGTTTTCAAGCTCATAGTATTCTTCATTCATATGACGGCAGTTTGTGATAAACGGTTCACCGTTATAATCATCAAGGTTAATCTCATTCAAATCCCGGTCGATATATTTTTCCTCACCGTCCTGAACAACTATTGCATACGCTTTCGGAAATGGTTCGTAATCCGGATTGAAACGTTTTTTAACATCATCATAAATATAATCGGTTATAAAATTACATTTATTATCTATTATCGCATATTTCCCGTTCGATTTTATAAACATCTTATCGGACTGCTGTTCAAGATAATAAAGAAAACCGCCCGTTGTTCTTAAAAGCTCCTTATTTGTTTCATAATCATATATAATAAGCTCCGCCGTATCATCTTCTTCGCGTTCTCTTATTGTATATATTCCGTGATACGGCGTATTTATATCATAATTTTCCGGTGCCGTTGCAATGATACTTCCATCAAGATCAAATAAAATTTTACTTCCATCGGAATCCGTTACAGAACAATACCCGGAGTTATCTGCTACCAATTCATAAGGCCCGCCTAAAATATTGTACTCACCATCTGTAACATATTTTTCACCGGAATGCGTTTGTATTCCATACAAATTCCCAATCTGCTGTGAAAACATAATCTGAGTCTCATCTATTTTCTCAGCATTAACTGTAATTGCTGAAAAACACAGTAAAAATAATAATATAATTTTTTTCATGACAAAATTACCTCCGGAATTCAGATTTTACAATAAAAGATTATATATCTTATAATTATAGTATATATATTTTTTACCGTTTTGTCAATATCCCGGAAATAAAAAGATAAATTATAGTTTAGCGGCCTTTTGAACAGGCTGTCAAGGTTGCTTTGCAAATAGGCTCCCTTGTGTAAAGGGAGCTGTCGCTGAAAGCGACTGAGGGATTGTTTTCTAAGAAAATTAACATATTTAAGGAACAATCCCACCACCGCAAGCGGTCCCCCTCCCTTTAGGCAAGGGAGGCTTGCAAAGCGTACCGAAATCCTACTGCAAACTCCCCGATAAACTATAATTTATTTTTCAAAAACCGGACAAAATATCTTAAATCAAAAAACTTTATCGTCAATTTGCCGAAAATTCTGTTTTGTTATTGTATTTATCTGCGCTTGATGTTATAATTATAATGCTACGTAAAATCAAAAATAAAATTAAAAAATCACTTATTTTTTATTAAGGGAATATTATACCCTTTTGTTTGCATATCTTTATATATAGAATTGGCAAAAATGCAAATTCCCTAGGTAAAGATATGTAGCGGTAAGTGAATAAATATATCTCGCTCTATTTTGATTTTATGTAGCAGTAAATCGGGGTTTGCGTTTTTCGGTGTGCAGCTTCGATAGTTGCACACCTTTTTAATTTGCAATAAAAGATAAAAGAAATACTGTGTCTTGTACTGCGAATCAGAATGTGTAATATACAAATTGAAATGGAGATGAAAAAAATGAAAATCAAACTTGAATTATTGAAAAATCATATATCGGATTTTGTAAATAGCCGTATCGAAGATTTTGAAATTGTTGAAGAAATAATATTGGTTTTTGAAAAGTATAGCATTGATTCAGGTAACTGTCATGATTTTTAATATATAAGGGAATTTAAGCAAAAAAACAAACTTAAATTCCCTTTTTTAATTAACCCTTACATTATTCAGAAGTCTTCTCTCTCGTCATCAGTTCCTTTGTAGCCTGAAGCGGTGATACTCCGTTAAATAATATATCATACGCCGCTTCTGTTATCGGCATTGATACTTTATGTTTTTTCCCGAGTTCATATGCAGCCGTCGCTGTGTTTACGCCTTCTACTACCATGTGAATCTGCTTTATTGCCGCATCTAAAGACATTCCTTTCCCGATAAGTATTCCGCAACGTCTGTTTCTTGAATGCATACTTGTGCAGGTTACTATTAAGTCGCCAACACCTGAAAGACCTAAAAATGTTTCCTTTTCTGCTCCCATAGCTTCTCCGAGTCTTGCAATTTCGGCAATGCCTCTTGTCATAAGCGCTGCTTTTGTGTTGTCGCCAAAGCCCAATCCATCCGATATTCCGGCACAAAGTGCGATTACATTTTTAAGCGCTCCGCCGAGCTCTACCCCTACAATATCCTCGCCGGTATAAACACGAAACTCCTCTGTCATAAATATGTCCTGTATAAACTTTGCAGTCTCCTCGCTTTTTGCCGCAACAACGTTTGTTGTCGGAAGTCCTGCCGATACCTCTTCCGCATGAGACGGACCGCTCATTACAGCAATATCCGCCTGCGGTATTTCATCTTCATACACCTCAGAAAGCCTCAAAAGTGTTGAATTTTCAAGACCTTTTGAAATATTAACTATTTTCTGTCCGTCTTTTACAAAGGGCGACATAAGCGAAGCAACGGTGCGTGTTGCCGGGCTCGGAACTGCACACACCACAAGCTCTGCACCCTCTATGCATTCTTTCATATCGTGAGAACAGATTATATTATCCGGGAAAGGTTTTCCCGGCAAAAACTCCTTATTCTCACGATCATTACTCAGTCTGTCCGTCTCCTCCTGCTGCCACGACCAAAGATATACCGTATATCCTTTTTTCGCCATAAGAATTGCTATGCTTGTCCCCCAGCTTCCCGAGCCTATTACTGTTGTTTTCAATTAGCCTTGTCCTCCTTTTTCTTCTGTCCGAGTTTGCTTTCCGTACCATTTTTAAGACGTTCTATGTTTGCACGATGTCTGTAAATAAGAAGTGCCGCCATAATAAATCCGAATAAAAGCTCCGGAAGAAAAATGCTTCTGTCGGCAAAAATCATATACGAAACGTCTACCGCTATGTAAATAACAGCGGCAAGTATTGAACCAAGCGAAACATATCTTGTAACTGCCATTATTAAAACAGCGAGAACCAAAACTATAACTCCGACCTGCCAATTAAGCGTAAGAATAACACCAAGGCTTGTCGCAACGCCTTTTCCGCCCTTAAATCCGAAGAAAACAGGAAAGTTATGTCCGATAACAGCAAACAGTCCGCCAATCAGCTTATATGACGGAATAAGATATGTCTCCTCTGCCGGAATTGAGGCGGTAATAAATCCGCTGATAAACATTGCAAGCGCAACACAAATCACGCCTTTTAAAGTATCAATAACAAGCGTAAGCACGCCCATAAGCTTACCGTGAGTACGAAGCATATTAGTAGCCCCGGCATTCCCCGAGCCCTCCTCACGAATATCTTTTTTATAAATAAGCTTTGAAATTATAACTGAGCTGTTTATACTCCCTATAAGATAAGCAACAAGAGCCGTTATACCGGCAAAAGCCAATGCCATTTTAATCATTCCTTTCTTTATTAAACGTCCTTTTCGCCTTTTTCACGAAGTATAAACTTAATCGGCGTACCTTCAAATCCGAATGCATCACGGATTTCGTTTTCAAAAAATCTTAAATATGAGTAATGAAAAAGCTCCCTTGAATTTACGAAAAGCACAAAGCATGGCGGTTCTGCCGATGCCTGTGTTCCATAGTAAACCTTAAGTCTTCTTCCCTTATCCGACGGTGGCTGATGCTTTGCCATTGCCTCGTTAAGTACGTCATTTAACATTCCGGTTTTTATACGGCGTGTATATTGCTCATACACCTTATTTATCTCTTCAAAAAGAGTATCAACACGCTGTCCGGTTTTTGCGGATATAAAGATTATCGAAGCATACGACATAAACGCAAATTCTTCTTTAACACGAAGCTTGAAATTCTTCATTGTGTTTGTTTCTTTTTCTAAAGCGTCCCATTTATTTACGGCTATAATGCACGCTTTTCCCTGTTCATGTGCATATCCGGCTATCTTTGTGTCCTGTTCGGTTATTCCCTCGGTTGCGTCAATCATTATAACGCATACATGACTTCTGTCAACCGCCGCAAGCGCTCTCACTATACTGTAATGCTCAACATTCTCATCTATCTTCTTACGCTTACGCATTCCGGCAGTATCTATAAACAGATATTTTCTGCCGTCTTTTTCAAAGTGTGAGTCAATAGCGTCACGTGTTGTTCCGGCAATATCGCTTACTATAACTCTGTTTTCGCCAAGGATTTTATTTATGAGCGAAGATTTTCCGGCGTTCGGCTTACCGATTACCGCAACATTTATCTCCTCATCCGGCTCGGATAAATCCGCATTTTCAGGAAAGAGGCTTGTAACCTCATCAAGCAGATCGCCAACTCCAAGACCATGAGTTGAAGATATTGCTATGGGATCACCTAATCCTAAATTGTAAAACTCATAAAACTCAAACGGCGGATCACCTATATTATCAACCTTATTAACTGCAAGAACGATTTTTTTCTTTGCCTTTAAAAGCATGCTTGCAATATCAAGGTCATTTGCGGTAACGCCGTCACGCACATTTGTCATAAGCACAACAACATCTGCCATATCAATAGCAAGCTGTGCCTGTTCACGCATCTGAGAAAGTATAACATCCTTTCCTGCAGGCTCTATTCCTCCCGTATCTATAAGTACAAAATGCTTGTCAAGCCATGAAACATCCGTAAAAATACGGTCTCTTGTAACTCCGGGCGTATCCTCTACAATGCTGATTCTCCTTCCCGATATTTTATTGAACAAAGTGGATTTGCCTACATTAGGCCTTCCCACTATCGCTACTACAGGTTTCATTTAAATAACCCCTTTCTAAAATTCAAGTTCGGTATTAAGTATCTTCTCGATAAAGTCATATCCATCATTTACTACGCTCAAAACCTCTGTCTTAAGCTCACGACGGATATCATCTACCGTTATGTCGTCCAAAAACAGCTCATCGTCATCACGAAGCATTACATCGGGAATATACAGGCATTCTCCAATCTCCTTGTCTTTTAACTGCTTTATTATGTCGCCACCGCATACAAGTCCCGAAACGGTTACATATCCTCCGAAAAATTCATTCTTTATCGGATAAACATATATCTTCAGGCCGTCTGCTTTATTTTCAAGCCTTTTTGACAACGAATTTATAAACTCATAAGAAGCTTCACCCGTCGCAATACTCACAGTCCGGTCATACCGCCCTTTTGGTATTCTTTCAATTCCGTCTGAAAATTCTTCTTCCATGCTCGCAATAAGACCTACACCGTTCTCTATTTGCGGAAATCCCTCATATTCCGATGCCTCCGGAATCTGCATTCCTGCCATAATATAAAACTCGTCCGACAGATAAACAAGCCTTGAGCCTGAAGTGTTTAAAAATTCATTTTGAAGCTGTGTTACCATTTCAACAACCGCTTTTGAACTGTCTTTGTCATAAGCCTCAAGCCCAAACAGTCCGTCACGGTATCGTGTAAGACCCACCGGCACAACAGAAATACTCTCAACATAAGGAGCAAGCGCCGCCATGTCCTTAAGCGACCGCACAAGCTCTTCATGGTCGTTAATTCCTTTACATAAAACTATCTGACAGTTCATAAATATTTCGTTTTCGGCTAAAAGCTTCATTCTCTCATAAATATTGCCTGCAAACCTGTTTGAAAGCATTTTCTCACGAAGCTTTGGGTTTGTTGTATGAACAGATATGTTTATAGGCGATACACGCATATCTATGAGCCTTTTTAACTGCTCGTCCGTTACGTTTGTAAGTGTAACATAGTTCCCCTGCAAAAACGACAGGCGAGTGTCGTCATCTTTGAAATACACAGTCTCACGCATACCCTTCGGAAGCTGATCGATAAAACAGAAAATGCATTTGTTTGAACAGCTTTTTGCCGTATCTATAAGCGCTTCCTCAAACTCTATTCCCAAATCCTCATAATCCGTCACAATGGTTATCCGCTCCGTTTCGCCGTCCGCTTTTTCAATCTCAAGCTCAACCTCAGGCTCAGAAGATAAAAACCTGTATTCAAGAATGTCATAAAATTCATGACCATTAATCTTTATAACGCTGTCACCGACACATATCCCGGCATCATCAGCCAAAGACCCCGGCTCTACATAGCTTATTTTTCTGTTTGACATATTGTTTACCTGTCTTTTCTGTTATTCTTATAAATTATAGTTTATCTGCGATAAACTATAATTTACAGTGAAATTTTTTGCCATAGGCAAAAAGTGAAATCCAGTCATGCGACTGGGTGAAATCCGCACAAGTGCGGGTGAAATCTGCGACTTTTAAGTCGCAGGTTATG
>JAZTZP010000120.1:0-8903 GCA_045637525.1 Clostridia bacterium
AAGACCCCGAAACAGGAGTAATCCCAACGCATTGGATGAAAAAAGATTGTACAGAAAATCTTTCTAATTTCTGGATTACCTGTCATATCGAAACAGCATTTCAAATGATGAATCTGGCTAAGGCAACAGGGGAAATTTCAGAAAATCGTTTCTCAATTTTCTTTTAATAAGTTGCGGCGAATTCGGCGTAAATTTCACTCGCATTTATGCGAATTTCACCCAACCATATGCTTGGATTTCACTTTTTGCCTGTGGCAAAAAATTTCACTGTAAATTATAGTTTATCGCAGATAAACTATAATTTACATCACTCCCCGATAAAAATGACCTCGCGTGAATGTATTATCTTCCGGCTTATCTGCCTTTTCTCCACCGAGTGCCTTTTTATACCCGTTTATAATTTCCCGGCATCTATCCGGTGTTTCGTCTGTAAATACAAGCCTTATAAAATCAACACCGGCATCTGTAATATCCTTAACCTTATCAGCCATATAAACAGGCTTCGAGTTAAGAAGCTCCGCCACACAGCCCTCACCGCATCTTATTAAAAACTCCTGCCCGAGCCGGTCTGTTATAATCCCGTTGCCACCATTTTTGCGGCAATTCCCCGCCGCACGCATCGGACAGTTTTTCATTGTCATAAGCGTAAGCCTGCCATATCCTATCACCTCAATTGCGGTGCTTTTCTTATCGGCAAGCGCCTTTATTTCCTTCAGATTAAGCTCCGGAGAAATACAAACGCTTTCCATTTCCGAAACAACTCTTACAGAATGTGAGTTTGTAATGTTAAGCCTGTAATCACCGAATAACCTCTTCCCCTTATTATCATACCATGTACCTGTATTTGAAACAAGAACACTATCCGAAACAGCAGTCCTTTGCTCCTCCGGAACAGGTGTAAGCTTCTCAGCATAAACAACACCTTCATGCCTGTTTATCTTCTTCAGTTCATCATGCGAAACATATATACGTCTTATACCAAGCTCCGCCGCCACCTCAGCCTGATGTGCAGTCTGTACTTCAACAGTAAGCTCTGTCTTCGTTTGCCCCCCAAAATGTGCAACGGGTATATATTCCGCCGTTTTTCTTTCTTTCCGTGCAATCCTCTTTTTTGTAAGCTCATCTATCGCACGTCGTCTCACTTCGTTTATAACAGCCGCACCGAGTATGCTCACGCCGTCTGTACGGATTTCCGTATCTGTGCATTCATAACAGGTCGCACCTGTTTTTGTGAGACGTGTTTTAAGCGCCTCCTCCGTAACCGGTTTGTTTACGGCATACTCCGCACATTCCTCCGAGCTTGCTGTAACCGAATTACCGTTATAATCTGTAATTTTTACAATTAATGGCTTTCCTATACCAAGATTTGCAGAAATTTTTATAGGTACGGTACGTTTTTTCTCGCCCTTCATCATTTTCAAAACGTCTTCGCTGTATATGCCGTCTGCGGCATTTCCCGGCTTTTTGCCGCTCATCATCGAAGCACCCGTATTCTCCGTAAAATAGCCCTTTGTAAAACCGCCCCTGTTAAAGGCGTTCATAAGCTCGTCCATATCCCTTTTCCCGGCATAGCCCATATCGAGCGCACGTCGGAAAACGCTTGTAACCGCTCCAACATATCCGGGTCTTTTAAGACGTCCCTCTATCTTTAATGAGCTTACCCCAATACGGCACAGCGTGTCCAGCTCATCAATCAGGCTTAAATCCTTAGGGCTTAAGATATACCCCGGCTTTTTACCGTCTGTCGAGTAAGGCAACCTGCATGGCTGAGCACATCTTCCCCGATTTCCGCTCCGTCCGCCTATAATACTGCTCATAAGGCATTGTCCGGAATAACACATACATAGCGCACCGTGTGCAAAAACCTCAATTTCAGCTTTTGCGTTTTTGCATATATGCTCTATGCTTTTCCGGCTGAGCTCACGAGCTAAAACCACTCTTGAAAATCCCATTTCTTCAAGCTGTTTCACTCCTGAAAGGCTTGTAACGGTCATCTGAGTGCTTGCGTGAAGTGAAAGCTCCGGTGCAACCTGTTTAAAAACCTCTGCCGCACCGTGATCCTGTACAATAACAGCATCCGCTCCGACATCTGAAAGGAATACTGCATACTCCGCCAGCTCATCAAACTCATGCTCTTTAATAACAGTATTGACAGCAACATGCACATCTACACCATACATATGGCAAAAATCTATGCACTCCTTCATATCAGCAGAACTGAAATTCTCCGCTCCGCTTCTTGCGCTGAAACGTTCGCCGCCAATATACACAGCATCCGCTCCGCTTATAACGGCCATTCTCAAAGCCTCCATACCACCGGCAGGGGCAAGCAGCTCTATATCCTTCATTTTAATGAAAAACTCCTCTTTATCAAGACTTCAGATTTTCGATATCTTTCTGATACTTCAGCTTCAAAGACTCAATATTGGATTTTAAATGCCTTATCTCGTCTCTTTGCTGCTCTATAATTCTTGAATCCTCGTCAATCTTATTTTGCATGGTCTTCATCTCAAGCTCAAACTCATTTTTATCAAACATATCCTGCCAGCGCATATTTTCAGTAATAAGCTCTTCGCACTTGGCATTCACCTTTTTAATATTCTCCTCTAAAAGCTTCGCCGCCTCCAGTGCGCTGTAATACTCGTCACATACATTAAGTGCCGCTATAACGAGCGGTCTCTCGCCGAGAACATTACTACCGTTTTTCTTTATATAGCTCACCTTTTCATTCAAATGTTCAGCAAGCTTTTTCATATATTCCGGAGACGACTCCGAAACTATTGTATATTGTCTTCCGTTTATTGATATGGATAATTTATTTCTTTCCATCGCTTAGTCTTCCTTCTGAATATGATATTTTAACTCTGAGTATTGCGCATACGGTTTTTGCATCACATATCTCGCCACTCAGCACCATTTCATAGAGCTCATCAACCGAATATCGGTACACCTCCAAAAACTCATCGTCATCAAGACTTTGTGCTGATTTTTTCAAATTATCGGCAAAATATATATTTATCTTTTCTTCGCAGTATGCCGGAGTCGGATAAATCGTTCCGAGATGTGTCAGCTTGTCGGCTATATATCCCGTTTCCTCACGAAGCTCACGCATTCCGCACTCCATAGGGTCTTCACCTTTTTCAAGCTTACCGGCAGGAATTTCAAGAGTTACACGTTCGAAAGGCTTCCGAAACTGTTTTACCATCAGCATTTTCCCGTCTTCATCTATTGCCGCAACAGCGACGCCGCCGTTATGCTCCACAATCTCACGTTTCGCCGGCGTACCGTCAGGCAAAACAACGTCGTCTTCCCTGACTTTTATAATCCTGCCGCTAAATATTTCTCTTGTGCCGGTAGTCTTTTCTTCCAGATTCATAACATTCATTCCTTTATATCCGAAAACCTTTCAATTGCCGGATTTACACCAAGCATCTTCTTAAGGTTTTCATATTCTTCTCTTGCAGGACCATTTTTCTTTCCGGTGTAGGTGCACCTGAGCATTATATTTTTAGGCGTTTCAAGTGGTGAAATATATTCTATCATCGACACATTATAGCCTCTGCTCTCTAAATACACTCCCCTTAAGCCGTCAGTTAAAGTATCTGCAAGACGTGCCTTTAAAATACCATGCTTTGTTATCGCACGAAACGGCTCATATGAATATTGCTTTAAAATATCCTTATGACAGCAAGGAACGCAAACTATCGCCTTCGACTGCGACCGTATTCCGAGCCCCAAAGCCATATCCGTTGCCGTATCACAAGCATGAAGTGATATTACTATGTCAGGCTTTTTCTCCGGCCGGTACGTTGTTAAGTCCTCTTTTATAAACTCCATATTTTTATATCCAAGCCTGTCTGCCATTTTCTTTGATGCATTTATTACTGTTTCGGAATAATCAACGCATATAAACCGGCATCTTCTCTTTTTTATCTCACGCAGATAAAAATTAAGAACAAACGACAAATAGCTCTTTCCGCAGGCGCAGTCTATTATAACAAGCTCTTTTTCCTCCGGAAAATCCTTTATCATATCCGCTAAAAGCTCTACAAAATAATCTATCTGATTATATTTTCTTATCTTGTCGTTTTTAATTTTTCCGTTATCGGCAAGTATGCCAATCTCTGCAAGAAGTTCTTTCGCCAGAGCCGGATTTACCACATACGACCGTGTTGAATTAACAGCCGCCGAAGACGCTTTTTCCTCCTCGGCTCTGTCGGCATGACTGAGCTTCACCTGTTTGCGGTCAGAAGTAACCGTAATGCAAGCCCCTCGCTCAATATACTCCGTAACAGCCTCGTCATAGTTCTTAAGCTCGTCCGAAACTATATCCCACAAATTACCCGGCGACACCTCTTTTTTAACAGCGTTAAAGCTGAATATAAGGCTGTCACCCTCATAAAAAACACGTGCCGGGAAAGTTTTTGTCCCGGACTTCATGCTTATTTTTATCTCGCGGAAGTACTCTTTATTTTCCTCCATACGCGAAACAAGTCCCGAAAAAAACATTCCCGTTTTATCTATAATTCTTTTATCCATCTTATAAAGTATACTTCTTTATTCCGATATCACGGCGGTAATGAGCATCTTTAAATGTTACTTTCTGAACACCCTCATACGCTCTTTTTATAGCGCCGTCCAGATCTTTTGCAACAGCCGTTATTCCAAGCACTCTGCCGCCTGCCGTAAGAAGCTTGTCTCCCTCTTTTTTTGTACCGGCATGGAAAACCGTAATGTCCTCCTCTTTTTCAAGGCTCTCAAGTCCGGTTATCTCATAGCCGGAGGTGTATTTTACGGGATAACCACCCGATGCAAGTATTACGCAAACAGCCGCATTATCCTCCCACTCGATGTTTATGCTGTCAAGCTTTTCGTCTATTACAGCATTCATTATTTCAACGAGGTCAGTTTTTAACCTCGGAAGTACTACCTGTGTTTCGGGGTCTCCGAATCGTGCGTTGTATTCTATAACCTTAACGCCGTTTGCCGTCATCATAAGTCCGAAATACAAAACGCCTTTAAAAGGTCTTCCCTCTTTTTTCATAGCCTCAATTGTAGGAATAAAAATGTTTTTCATACATTCCTCAGCCTTTGCATCGTCATAAAGACGGCTGGGTGAGAATGTACCCATTCCGCCGGTGTTTAAACCTTCGTCATTATCATATGCTCTCTTATGATCCTGCGCAGAAACCATAGGCACAACAACATTTCCGTCTGTAAACGCAAGCACGGAAACCTCAGGTCCTGTAAGAAATTCTTCTATAACAACACGGCTGCCGCTTTCGCCAAACATCTTTTTATCCATCATGTCCTCTATTGCCGCTTTTGCCTGGTCAAAATCATTTGCAATTATAACGCCCTTTCCGAGTGCAAGACCTTCAGCCTTTATAACAGTCGGGAACGAACCGCCCTTAACATACTCAATCGCCGCTGCACTGTCTGTAAACACTTCATACTTTGCTGTCGGTATGTTATATTTTTTCATAAGCTCCTTGCTGAATACCTTACTGCCCTCAAGTATAGCCGCATTTGCGCAAGGTCCAAAAGCACGAATTCCTGCAGCAGTCAGTGCATCAACCATTCCCATAACCAACGGATCATCAGGTGCAACCATTACAAGGTCTATATTTTCCTTTTTCGCAAACTCAACAATCCCGTCAATATCCGTTGCCTTTATCGGCACGCATTCAGCAAGCTCCGCAATACCACCATTTCCCGGTGCGCAGTATATTTTATCCGCTAAAGGTGACTGAGCTATCTTCCAGACAATAGTATGCTCTCTTCCGCCACCGCCAACTACAAGAATTTTCATTATTAAATCTTTCCTTTCGATAAAGTTGTATTTTTTCATAATATTGGTACTATTATAGGGAATCTCTAATAATTCAACGTGCGAATATTGACGAGATAATTTTTCGTTAGTCTAAACAAAATTTTGCGCACATAGTGTCCCTATGTGAAGAAATTTTGTGACGAATGACGGAATAATCAGCCGTCAATATTCGTGCGAGGGATTTTTAGAGGTTTCCTATATTATACCACCACAATCGAGATTTGTCAACGGTTATTTTCTTAAGATAGATAATTTATTACAATTTTTACATTTTACTTTCCCAATTATGTAAATGTTGCTGTTTTATATCTTTTTTCCATAAAGCTCAACTAATTCAGTCAGGATACAAATTATGCCACAACTGAATTAGCAAAAAATCAATCACCATCATAAAATTTAACATCTGATAAAAAATCATATAAAATGATTACAAATTATAATTTATATTCTTGTTAACAATTTATTTACTCATTCAAAAACCGTGCAAATTTATTCCATATTTCGCCGGGATATATAACATTTCATCATTTCATAACATAAAAACCCCACTTCCAAAAATTACGTCTTGAATTATGTAAACCAATATGTTATAATATTGAAGTCGTTTTATGACAAAAAATTTTCAGGAGGTCATACAAAATGAAAAAGCTTATAATATCTGCATTAATTGCAGTTCAACCATTTATAACACTCTCAGCCGGAGCTGAGCCGGCAAAAAGCCACACTGTTACATCAGGCGACAGTATGTGGAAAATTGCCGTTAAATATGAAGTGGGACTAAGCGAATTAATAAGTGCAAATCCTCAGATTTCAAATCCGGAACTCATTTATCCGGGACAGATTATAAATATACCGTCAACAGATTCGGGCGTTTTAAACTATGAAAGCGAGGTTGTAAGACTTGTAAATGAAATAAGAGTAAAAAACGGTCTTAATAAGCTTACCGAAGACTGGGAACTCAGCCGTGTTGCAAGATACAAATCACAGGATATGAAGGATAATAATTATTTTTCCCATACAAGCCCGGTTTACGGCTCACCTTTTAATATGATTAAAAATTTCGGAATACCATATACGGCAGCCGCCGAAAATATAGCAAAAGGCCAGTCCACTCCGCAGGCGGTCGTTAATGCATGGATGAACTCATCAGGGCACCGTGCAAATATTTTAAATTCTTCATACACAAAAATCGGAGTAGGATATGTTAAAAGCGGAAATTACTGGACACAAATGTTTATAAAACAATAAAACCCCAAAAAAACCCGAAGCGCAAAACTCACGCTCCGGGTTTTAACTTAATCTCTTCCATACATCTTATTATATTTTATAAACTTCTGCTTATCTATTGAACAAAGCTGATCCTTTGTAATTCGAAACTGCCAGTTTCCGTCCGCCTTTCCGGGGATATTTATTCTCGTATCACTTCCATAGCCTAATAAATCCTGAATAGGGAGTATTACAAGGTCGCTGTGTGATGCATACATGGTCTTTAAGATATTGTTATATCCCTGTTCCCAGTTTTCATTTTCATAACCGCAGTAAGAAAGCATTTCGCGGCGTGTATTGTCATCAAGCTCCCAGATATAGCCGAGAAGCGTGTTATTATCATGCGTACCTGTATAAGAAACTGAATTTTTCTTGTAATTATGCGGCATATGATTGCTCTTTGTATCGCCAAAAAATCCAAACTGAAAAACATTCATGCCCGGAAAACCGCTGTCTGTTACAAGCTTTCTTACAGCATCATCTATATCGCCCAAATCCTCGGCAATGATAAGCCTCTCACCTGCAATTTCCTTAAACTTTGAAATCAGCTCCATGCCGGGCCCTTTTTCCCACTTGCCTTCCCTTGCGGTAGCGGCACTTCCGGGAACTGACCAATACGACTCAAAGCCTCTGAAATGGTCTAAACGAACGCCGTCAAACATAGTAAACATATGTTCTATACGCTCACACCACCATTTAAAGCCATTACTCCGCATTTCATCCCAATTATAAAGAGGATTTCCCCAAAGCTGTCCGTCCGCACAAAAATAATCCGGCGGTACTCCCGCAACACATGACGGCTTATTCTCCTTGTCAAGCATGAAGCATTCCGGATTTCCCCAAACATCAGCGCTGTCAAGTGCCACATAAATAGGTATGTCACCAATTATCTTTATACCGTTTTTGTTTGCATATTCCTTAACCTCAGCCCACTGCCGGAAAAATTCATACTGAATAAACTTCCACATAAAGAGCACACCGCCGTCGCAGTCATCATTTTCCCATTCATACCACGGCTTATTATTGTTTGCCGCTTTTCTTCCCATAAACTCACAAAAATCCGATATATGCTTATTTTTATTTACAAAATCCTCAATCTCGTCTTTATTTATGGCTCTTTCCGATGCTCTTCTCAAAATTTCAAAACGTGTATGAAACAAACGTGCATATTCACAGCTATACGGTGTTTCCTGCCGCTGTGAATTAAGCTCCTCATCTGTTATCAGGCCTTTTTCTTTCAAAATCTGAAGGTCTATAAAATACGGATTTCCGCCAAAAGCGCTGTATGACTGATAAGGCGAATTACAATCATCCGCCATACAAAACGGAAGCACCTGCCAATAAGAAAACCCGCACTCCTTCAAAAAATCTATAAACTCCTTCGAATTCTTCCCGAAACTCCCAATTCCAAAGTCCCCATAAAGAGAACTGACATGCATAAGCACACCACTTTTTCTTTCCATTTTTATAACCATTACTCCTTTCGATAAATTATAGTTTATCTTACGATAAAACAGTAGGATTTCGGTGTCGCTTTGCCTGCCTCCCTTGCCTAAAGGGAGGGGGACCGCTTGCGGTGGAGGGATATTGATTTTTCTATATCTTTACTACATATTTTCAATACATAGATATGTAATATCCCCCCGTCACGGCTTACGCCGTCCCACCTCCCTTTAGGCAAGGGAGGCTTTGGCAAAGCGTACCGAATGCAGACTGAAACACGCAGATAAACTATAATTTACAAACCTCAACCCATTTAATATACCCCGATGCTTTTTCAAGCTCATCCAATTTAAGCTTAACC
>JAZTZP010000121.1:0-30634 GCA_045637525.1 Clostridia bacterium
TTTGCTAAGGGGTTTCCAAAGGGGAAAATCCCCTTTGGGGTTTTGCGCAGCTTTTGACGTAAAAGCTGCACGTGCTTGCGCAACTCGATAAGTAATTGCTATAATATATAGATAATCTTAAATTTACAAATCGGAAAATGGCTCGGAGGGAAATTTCATTTCCCCATAAACTATAATTTGTATTTTTGTTAACGTAAAGACATAGAAAAATCAATATCCCTCCACCGCAAGCGGTCCCCCTCCCTTTAGGCAAGGGAGGCTTATGTAAACCGAGTGCTAATTGCTTTTTATAGTTATTTAAAATTTAAATTCATGCAGATAAACTATAATTTGTAATTTTGTTTATAAAAATTAATTAATTCAAAATCAATTAATTTACTTATAATCTTGCTCTTAGGATATTTTTTTATAAAAAGTCGACTAAATTTATCCTAAAATAAAATCTCTTTGACATAAAAAACAAAGGATGCAGCATTTTCAAAAGCCGCATCCCTTGTTTTTTAGTTTTCTGAATTTTTAGAACATCCGCATTTACCGCCACACTGTTTTCCGGCAGGGCAACCGATGCATTTTTGTCCTTGCTTTTTCGCTTTATAGACATACATTAGAGAAGCTCCTATAATACCCAAAATAATAATTATCAGAATTATATCTATCATATCTTATACCCTTGCACTTTTCTTTGCAGAGTTAAGTGCATACTCCTCTTTAAGTTTTTTATCGGCATTATGAATAAGCTTTATAATAACTGAAGCCATAACAGCTACGGCTACTCCTCCGCATACAGCAGCGCCGACATTTAGTTTATCCGGTGCGGTTATAAGAGTACCGATTGTATAAACAATATAAGCTACTGTATAACCAACACTTAGCTGTAATCCTATTCCGCCCCAGAGCCATTTTGCACTCTTCATTTCTGCGTTCATGGCACCTATTGCCGCAAAACACGGCGGTGTATAAAGGTTAAACATCAGGTAAGCCAAAGCCGCAACCTTTGTAATTGCAAATACTGCCGCAGCTTCTGTTCCTGCACCTTCCATAAGTGCAAATTCTTCTGTATCAATAAGATTTTCAAGACCAACGAAACAAACAGCTAAAGTACCAACAACATTTTCTTTTGCAATAAATCCCGTAACTGCCGCCGCCGCAAGTTGCCAGCTCAGAACGCCAACAACAGGAATAAGTAAATAAGCAACCGGTCCGGCAATTGATGCAAGGATTGATGCATCCGCTGACTCCGCAACCTCAAAGCTCCATGTAAAGGATTGCATAATGTGAACTGCTGTGTTACAAAGAAGAATAATCGTTGCAGCTTTAACTATGTATTCCCATCCACGACTGCACATTGACTTAAACGCTCTCAAAAATCCCGGAACCCTATATTCAGGCAACTCAATAATAAAGAAAGACTTTTTTGCTTTATACGCCGTAATCTTGTTTACAAGTAAAGCAGCAAGAAAAATTAAAACAATACCTGAAAGATACATCAGGGTACTTACCCAACCGGCGTCATCAAAAAATACACCGGCAAAAAGAGCAATTACAGGAATTTTAGCACCGCACGGCATGAAAGGTGAAAGCATCGCCGTAGCTCTTCGCTCACGCTCATTACGGATTGTACGGCTTGCCATAATACCCGGAACAGCACAGCCGATTGTTATAACAAACGGAATAACCGACTTACCTGAAAGACCTACTTTTTTAAATATAGGATCAAGCACAACAGCAACACGTGACATATATCCGCAGTCCTCTAACAGTGCTATAAGAAAATACATTACCATAACAAGCGGTAAAAATCCCACAACAGCAATAACTCCGCCAATAACACCATCAATAAGAAGCGCAGACAAAAGCGGGTTTGCATTTTCAAATAAACCACCTATCCACGCCTGAAAGATTTCAAGCCAACTGACTAACAGTTCAGCTATCGGCTTACCAACCCAAACCTGTGAAATCTGGAACACAAGAAACATTACAACCGCAAAAATCGGAATACCTGCCCATTTATTTATTATAACAGCATCAATTTTATCACCAAAATTCTTTTCTTTAGTAATAACCTTGCGATTTTCTACTTCTTTTACTACTTTATTTACAAATTCAAATCGCTTACGGTCAGCGGCAATAACCGCTTCTTTATCTGTAAGATCAATATCGTCCTGAACATAAACTGCTTTCTGACTTTTTCCTGCCTGTTTAACCGCCGCATCAATAACAGACCTTAAACCGTCTGCTGATGTGGAAACAGTTTCTATAACTGTACAATTAAGATTTAAAGACAACGCTTTTATATCTATATTTGTTTCTTTTTTACGATTAATATCACTCTTGTTAAGAGCAACAATTACAGGAATACCAAGCTCTAAAATCTGAGTTGTAAAGAATAAACTCCGGCTTAAGTTTGTAGCGTCCACAATATTTATAATAACATCTGGCTTTTCATTTTTTATATAATCACTTGTAACACTTTCCTCGGATGTAAACGGCGACATGGAATAAGCACCCGGAAGATCCACTGCTATAAGTTTATAATCTCCGCTGTAATATGCTTTTTTTATCGGATGCTCTCTTTTATCGACAGTAACGCCCGCCCAGTTTCCAACCTTTTCATTTTGTCCGGTAATCGCGTTATACATTGTGGTTTTACCGGAATTAGGATTACCTGTTAAAGCTATTCTCATAATATATTCCTCCTTGTGGATCAACTTACATTTTAGTTAGACTACACTAACCGTATGTAAAAAAAATAATAATTTTACAGAAGCTATGATTTAAATTATAATAGCTTCTGCCAACTGATTATCTATACTATATCTTGCATCCTTAATTGAAACAATACAATTGCTCTTTAAATGAGATATAACAGTAATTGACTCACCACTGTAACAGCCGAGCGAAAACAAAAATGCATCCAACTCTTCATCATCAGTTTCTATCTGTTTTATTATATATTCTGTTCCTTCAATAGCTTCGGCTAAATTCATATTTATCACCCATTTAAACGCTTTTTTTAAAGAAAAAATTAACATTTACCAACACTTATATAAACAGTTAGTATCTGCTAACTCGTATAGTTAGTTTAACATAACTAACTATATTTGTCAATATCTTTTATATAATTTAAATATTTTTAATAATTAAGTTATATATTTTTATTTTCTTTTTGTAAAATTTAACTCCGAACGAAACGGCATATATTAATATATAATCGTGTACAGGCAATTGTAAAATAAAATTACCTGATAATCATATAAAAATGGAGTAGTTCCTTTATATTTAAACTACTCCACAAAAAAGCTTTATTATTCATTAATCAGACTTTTTGCTCTTAAAATAGCATCGTCTATATGTGAACAGAAATTATCTTCGCCTATTTTATCATATATCTCGGATTTTTTTATTATTTGCATAGGCTGACTGTTTACATGTGATAAAATAATAGTTATATTTTTCTTTTTACATCTTTTATATAAATCAATAAGTGCGTTCATTGCGGTTGCATCTATTGCGGGAACGCTTCTCATTCTTATTATAAGACATTTTGTATATTCTTTAAATACAATATCTGTTATTCTGTCGGCAACGCCGAAAAACAGCGGACCTGTTATTTCATAAACTCTTATTCCCTTAGGTAAATCGCATAATTTCTCAGTATCATCTTCAGCCTCCGGGACATATTTCCATGATAAAACATCTGTTTCATCATACATACGCTTCATAAATAAAAGACATGAAAGAACAATTCCTACTTCAATCGCAACGACAAGGTCAAATATAACTGTGAGCAAGAATGTTATAACAAGCACTGATATATCGCTCTTTGATGCTGTTTTTATAAGATTTACAAACGTCCTCCAATGGCTCATATTATATGCAACCATAAACAAAATAGCTGCAATTGCCGGCATTGGAATAAGTGCAGCATACGGCATAAGTACAACAAGTATAAGAAGAAGCACCACAGCATGAACTATACCCGAAACAGGTGTTACACCGCCGTTTTTAATATTTGCGGCAGTTCTTGCAATAGCACCGGTTGCCGGTATTCCGCCAAATAATGCCGAACCAATGTTTCCGGCACCCTGAGCAATTATTTCCATATTTGAACGATGTTTTGTATTTGTCATACCATCTGCAACAACACATGAAAGAAGTGATTCTATGGCTGCAAGAATTGCTATTGTAAACGCATCGGGCAATACGCTTTTTGCAAGTCCTAAATCAAACATTTTAAACTGAAACGACGGCAATTTACTGCTTACATTATATAAATCGCCTATTGTATTAACATTCATTTTTAAAAGCTTTACCATTAATATTCCGGCAATTACCGCAATTAAAGAACCGGGGATTTTTTTACTTACTTTTGGCCATAAAATAAGTATTAAAAGGCATACACCGCCTACAATTAATGCCTCAATATTAACGGTAGAAAAATTTTCGAAAAACGCACCGAGTTTTTCCATTGTTTCTATGGGCTTTAAGCCGTCGGGATATGTAAGTCCGAAAAAATCCTTTAACTGACCCGCAATAATTGTTACGGCAATACCAGCAGTAAAGCCTGTTGTTATTGTATAAGGTATAAACTTTATAAGGCTTCCAAATTTAAAAATTCCCATTATAATAAGTATAATACCTGCCATAACGGTCGCAGTCATAAGTCCTTCCATACCGTTTTTTGCAACAATCCCGGCAACAATAGTGGCAAATGCCGCCGTCGGACCTGATATCTGTACTGTACTTCCGCCGAGAAGAGATATTATAAATCCCGCAATTATTGCAGTATAGATACCTTCTTCAGGACCAACACCCGATGCAAGTGCCAGAGCAATTGATAAGGGAAGTGCGATTATTGCAACTATTATTCCGGCAACAACATCTTTTATAAATTTTTCTTTACTATAACCTTTAAGCGATGTTAAAAGCATAGGCTTAAATTCATTCATTTTTAAAAATTCTCCTTCTGTAATATTTCCTAAAATATTATAAACCCTTTTTCCGGTTTTTTCAAGTATATCTATAAACAATTTTTTTTAAATTTTACTTAAAAAAATGAAACTTTTGCATAAAAGAATGTGGATGAATTAATAAAACTTTTTTATTTTTGTCTATTTTATATATAGACATAAGTTTGAAAAAGTGATAAAATATAATGTGAATAATGTTATTTAATTTAAAAAATTTATTTTTTAATTAATATAAATAAAGAGAGGTTTTAAATTCTTATGGTATATGTATTAATAGCTGACGGATTTGAAGAAGCAGAGGCACTTTTACCTGTTGATATTTTAAGAAGAAGCGGTATAGAAGTAAAGACAGTAGGTGTAAAATCAAAAATACAGGTTGGTGCTCATTCAATCCCGATAATATGCGACATTGAAATAAATGAAATTAATGTTTCAGATATCGAGATGATTATACTTCCGGGCGGATCAGGTTATAAAAATCTTGACTCATCAGAAAAAGTTCATAATCTGATTGACTATTGTGTTGAAAACAACATTTATATAGCGGCGATATGTGCCGCACCGTCTATACTTGGAAAAAAGAATCTTCTAAAAGATAAAAAAGCTGTATGTTATCCGGGATTTTCAGATTTTCTTTACGGTGCTGAAATTTCAGAAGATAAAACTGCCACGGACGGAATTTTTATAACTGGAAAAGGACCGGGTGCTGCGGCAGAGTTCGGATTTGAAATAGTAAGTATTTTAAAAGATAAAGAAACATCAGATAAAGTAAAGGAATTGATGCTTTATTAAGGATAAAATAAGAAAACAAATGAAGCTTTTAAGAAAATCTCTTACACATGAGGAGGTTTTCTTAAAAAGTGAAAAAATACAAAACAACCTTTTTTCATATCTGGACAAGCTTAGCTTTGAAAATATATGCACATATATAAGTGCATTTAATGAACCCGATACAAAAGAAATTATAAACTTACTCTTAAAAAAAGACAAAAAAATATGTGTTCCTGTAACCGACACAATTTCAAAAACTATTTCTCTTTCATTAATTAATGATTTAAATTTTAAAAAAGGTGCCTATAATATTAATGAGCCTGAAAAAATAATACATAAAGGTTATGACTTTCCGGAAGTTATAATTATTCCCGGAATAGCATTTGACAGGTCAAAAAACAGGATAGGCTTTGGTATGGGATATTATGATAAATTTCTTATTAATTCAAAAGGAATTAAAATCGGTCTTTGCTACGATTTTCAATTACTCGACAATATCCCCTCAGATGAACATGATATAAAAATGGATGTTATTATAACAGAAAACAGTATAATACTTTAAATTTTATTTTAATTTTTTTGTTTTTATATTGAAAAAAATTAAAAAATATGGTATAATAGTATTTCACAAAAAAATTAATATTATAAAGGAGTAAAATTATGAACGCCGACACAATATGGCAAAAAGCGCTTACCGAAATACAAAAAAACGTAACACAAGTCGGATATGACGTATATATAAAAAACATAACACCTATATCAATAGAAAATAATATATTAAATCTTGTGGTATCAATGAGTCTTAATAAAAGCATGATAGAAAAAAGATACACTAAAATAATAGAAGACGCCGCAACTCATGCTGCCGGAACAACTCTTAAAATAGATATATCCGTAAATACAAACCCTGAAGCTTTAAAAGAAGCATTAAAAGAGGAAGAAGAACCGGATGATGATAATTTTAAAAGACTTAATAATAAATATACATTTGATAATTTTGTAATAGGTACATCAAACGAACTTGCTCATGCAACAGCGCTTAATGTTGCACAAAACCCGGGAAAAACAAATACAATGTTTCTTTACGGAAATTCAGGACTTGGAAAAACACATCTTATGTGTGCCGTTGGAAATTACATTTTAAAGGAAAATGAACACTCAAACATTATATATGTTTCAAGCGAAAAATTCACTAATGATTTTATTCAGTCATTAAGAGAAAATAAAACCGCAGAATTCAGAAAAATATACAGAAATGCAGACGTGCTTTTAATAGACGATATACAGTTCTTAGCTCACAAAGAACAGACACAAGAAGAATTTTTCCATACATTTGAAGAGCTTTCATCAAAAAATAAGCAAATAGTAATAACAAGCGACAGAACACCTCAGGAGCTTGTTACATTGGAGCTTCGTTTACGTACAAGATTTGCGCAGGGTTATTTAGTAGATATAACAACGCCGAGTTACGAAACAAGAATTGCAATTCTTCAGAAAAAAGCTTTGATAATGGGCCATGAAATAGACCTTGAAATTCTTTCATTTATAGCTGAAAGAATTAAATCAAATGTAAGAGAATTAGAAGGTGCACTAATCAGACTTATAACTCACAGCGAGCTTAAAAATACACCCATAACATTGGAATTTGCGAAAAATTCTCTTAAGGATATAATACCTGATGCAGAATCAATACGTCTTACACCTGATAAAATTATAGAAAAAGTCTGCTCTTATTTCAGTATAAAAAAAGACGTAATGATGGCAGATACAAAGAAAAAGAATATAGCAATACCGCGTCAGATAGCAATGTATCTTTGTAAGGAGCTTACAACAATTAACTTTGTTGAAATGACAAGCTATTTTAATCGTGACAGAACAACAATAATGCATAACGTAGATAAGATAAGCTCACTGATTGAAACAGACCAGAAGATACGCTCTGATATTAATTATATAAGACAAGACCTTAATAATTAAAGTGTTTATAAAAGTGTCAGTTTTATGTGGAAATGATGTTGATAATTAAAAACAAAAAAAGATGTGTTTATAAAGTGTTTAATTAATATATATTTATCCACTATTAAAACATATATAAATGTGGATATTTTTTCCTTTAAAAATGCTGTTTTTTAAACTTATCCACTTAATCCACATCACTACTACTACTATTACTATATTATATATAATTTATTTATACCGCGTACACACGTACGAAGGAAAAAATTACAGTATCAGTAAATATTATTTTAATTAAGAAAGGAAAATAAAAATATGAAATTCTCATGTCAGAAATCTGAATTGGTTGAAATAATCAATACAGTACAAAGAGCAATAGCTCCAAAGAGTACAATACCTATACTTGAATGTATAAAAATAGATGCAACAGCAAAAGAAGGTGTTGTATTTACAGGAAATAATATGGATATATGCGTTGAATACGGAAGTCGCATAGATGTAACTGAAGGCGGAACTATTGCTTTAGCATCTAAGATGTTTGGTGAAATTGTGAGAAAGCTTCCAAACGGACAAGTAGATGTTACGGTAAATGAAGAAAATAACGTAACTAAAATAAAGTGCGGTATAAGTGAATTTAATATTCAAGGTATAGTTGCCGGGGAATATCCTTCGCCACCTGAAATAAATGAGATTTTTAGTTTTTTCCTTACTCACGGCGATTTTAAAAATATTATAAAGAAGACTATATCATTTGTTTCAATGAATGAAGGAAAAAGACCTGCTCTTACGGGAGTTTTATTTGACATAAAAGAAGATAAGTTAAGCGCAGTTGCATCTGACGGACACAGACTTGCATATGTAAATAAAAACCTTAATCAGAATACGCCGGATTCTAAATTTATAATACCCGGTTCATCACTTCGTGAGATTTTTAAAGTATTAAAAGACGATGAAGAACAAATAAAGGTTATTGTTTCTGACAGATATGCTTTGTTTGAATTTGCTGAGTTTAAGTTTTTCACAAGACTTTTAGACGGTGAGTTTATTAAGTATGAGCCTATCCTTGCTACTTCAAATACAATAAAAATACAGATAGAAACAAACGTCTTAAAAGATAGCTTAGAACGTGCACTTTTACTTATAAATGATGATACTGCTGTTATGAATAACAGAGTTCCGGTAAAATTAAACATAGGATTTGATAAGATAGAAATATCTTCAATGACGGGAAAAGGAAAGGTAAACGATATTATAAATGTAAAGCTTGACGGTGAAAACCTTATAATAGGATTTAATTGCCGTTTCCTTCTTGATGCTCTTAACTCCTGTGAAGAGGATAGTATTATGATGGAACTTTCATCACCAAACAGCGGTTGCTTTATTAAATCGCTAAGTGATGAAGGCGATTATATATTTATGGTATTACCTGTAAGACTCTATAATTAAAGGAAGTTTAACATGATTATTAAAACAATATGCAACTATTTTAATGATGAAAATACTTATATAATACACAATGATAACTCAGAATTTGCGGTAGTTATAGACCCCGGATGCGATGTGGATTTAATAGATGAATATTTAAATGAAAATAATTTAAAGCTAAATTTCATAATTTTAACTCATTGTCATTACGACCATATAAGTACAATGGATAATCTTGAAAAATATGGTGCGAAGGTTATAGGTGGCGAAAACTGCGCCATAAATTTAAAAGATTCAAAAATAAATCTTTCAGAAGTAGGTTTAGGATATAAACTTGAAAAAAATGTTGATATAATATTAAAAGATAATGAAGAAAAGGATATAAACGGAATAAATGTAAGATGTATTTATACTCCCGGTCATACTTCTTGTTCTGTATGTTATCTTTTTGAAGACAATCTTTTTTCAGGTGATACTTTATTCTTAAGAAGTGTAGGAAGATGGGATCTGCCGACCGGAGAGCATTTAACTCTTGAGGATTCATTAGTTAAAAAACTTTATGAGCTTGATGATGAAATAAAAGTTTATCCGGGACATGGAAAAGCTACTTCAATAGGATATGAAAAGAATTTTAATTTATTTATTAAAAAAGGCATGTGAACATGAATATAATTCAGACAGGATATGAAAGCTCAGAGAAATTAAAGCTGTTTGTTAATATGTTTTTTTCTGAAAATGAAGAAGGCGTTATATACAGTGATTTTTCAAAAGACGGTTGTAATATTAATATTTATACAGTAATTATATATGATGGCATTCCTTATACAGACGAATATTTTTATAAATGTGATTTTTATGATTATAAAAGTGTAAAAAATATATGTGAGTGTGCTATAATAAAATCATTTGTAAGAGCTGCGTCGAAAATAAGAAATATTCCTCTTCCATGGGGAGCTATGTGTGGTATCAGGCCGGCAAAAATGGTGCGTGAGCTGTATGAGCGCGGTTTTTCAAATGAAAAAGCTTATAATTATTTAAAAGACGTTTATAATATAAGCGATGAAAAGCTTAAATTATCTTTTAAAGTTGCTGAAAATGAAAAGGAAATTTTAAAAAATAATAAAAAAGACGCAGTAAGTCTTTACATAGGTATTCCTTTTTGTCCGACACGGTGTCTTTATTGTTCTTTTGTTTCAACAGATATAAGAGTCAGCGGAAGATATATTGATGATTTTGTAAATTATCTTTTAAAGGAAATTGAAAAAACAGCGGAAATATTAAAAGAAATGGGAAGCACCGTAGAAAATATCTATATAGGCGGCGGTACACCAACAACTCTTAGTGCGTCCCAGCTTGAAAAAATATATAATGCTCTTAATAAATATATAATAACCGACAGATTAAGAGAATTTACATTAGAAGCCGGGCGTCCTGATACAATAACTAAAGAAAAGCTTTATATTTCAAGGGATTTCGGAGTAAACAGAATAAGTATAAATCCGCAAACTATGAATGATGAAACACTTGTTAAAATAGGAAGAGCGCATACAACGGATATGATTTACAGTGCATTCGGTGATGCGAAAGATGTAGGATTTGACGTTATAAATATGGATTTAATTGCCGGACTTCCGGGTGAGACTCCTGAAATGTTTTATAAAAGCATAGATGAATGTATAAAACTTAACCCTGAGAATATAACTGTTCATTGTATGTGTGTAAAACGTGCGGCTACCTTAAAAAGATCAGGTATTAATCTTACAGAATATGATGATATGATAAAAATGCTCGGGTTTGCAGATAAGAGAATGAATGAAAATGGATATTCTCCTTATTATATGTATCGTCAGAAAAATATGTCGGGAAATCTCGAAAATGTAGGTTATGCAAAGAAAAATTGTATGAGCTTTTATAATGTTAATATAATGGAAGAAGTTCAGACAATAATAGCTCTTGGTGGCGGAGGAAGCTCTAAAATAGTAAACGGCGACAGAATAGAAAGAATTTTTAATTTTAAAGATCCTGCAGAATATATAAAACGATTTGATGAAATTTTAAAGAAGAAAGATGAAATACTTTTGTTCAGTAAAGTGTGATTATATTTGAAAAAAGTAGGTGTAAGTATGTCTGATATAATTGAAAAGATACTTAATGATTATGAAGAAAAAAGAAAAAATGCAGAAAAGGATAAAAAAGAGCGTGTTGACGCTGTTTACAAAAAATATCCTCTTCTTTTTGAGATTGACAAAAAAATAAAAAAATGCGGTATGGACGGCATGAATGATATAATGAAAAATCCGCTTAAGTCAAAAGAAATAAGTTTTAAAATGAAAGAACAAATTTCCGGTCTTATTAATGAAAGAAATAAATTTATATCAGAGAACGGCATAGAAAAGGATTTTGATAAGGTTAAGTATTCGTGTCCTGTTTGTATGGATACAGGATTTATTGAAAATGAAAAATGTAAATGCTTTGTGCAGAGGCTTTTAGATGAAGAATTTAATAATTCAAATATGGGAGAAAAGCAAAGAAAACAGACTTTCGACCGTTTTGATTTTTCTTATTATGAAAAAGACTCCGTTCATGACGAAATATCGGACTATGACCGAATACAGAAGATTTATAAGATAAGTCGTGATTTTGTTGATAATTTTGATAGTTTTGAAAAAAGTCTTTTGTTTTACGGAAAACCGGGACTGGGAAAGACGTTTTTATCAAGCTGTATAGCAAATGAGCTGATGAAACAGGGAAGGACAGTTCTTTATACAAGAGCACTTAAAATATTTGATTTATTTGAAAGAAACCGTTTCGGAAAAGGTGATATAAATAAAGATAATGAAATGATACAAAGAGTGTATAACTGCGATCTTTTAATAGTAGATGATCTTGGTAGTGAATATATAACAAAAAGTACACCGTCGTATCTTTATGATTTTTTTGATGAGCGTATTTCAAATTATAAAAAAATTATAATAAATACAAATTTAACACCTAAAGAACTTGAAAATTCTTATACAAACAGATTTATCTCAAGAATATATGAAGATTTTCTGATACTTAAATTTGAGGGAAGAGATATACGAATTAAAAAGGGCATAAATTAAAAGATTTTATTAAAAAAACCGCTAAAAAAGCGGTTTTTTTTAGTCTCTGAAATATAAATCTCTTATAGTTTTTAAAAGATTTTTTTCAAATCTTGATACATACATCTGAGAAACATTCCATTTTTTAGCGATTTCTGATTGACGCATTTCGTTGTAATATCTTAATTTTATAAATTCTTTTTCTTTTTCGTTAAGACATGAAAGACAGTAATTTAAAAAATCTCTGTCTTCTATCATCATGAATTTATTATCTTCTTTACCTATTAAATTTGAAAGATTAAGACTTCCGTCTGCATATGCTTCATGCTCTAACGATAATATAAATGATGAATCTCCTATTTCATAAGCTTTTTGTACAACCGAAACAGGCATATCTAAAATACGTGCAATTTCTTCTATTGAAGCTTTACCATCAGAAAAACTTCTTCTTATCTTTTCGGCCTTATAAAAAACTTCATAAAGTTTACGCGGAATTTTAATAAAATTACCTTTATCCCTGAAATGCTTGCGTATTTCACCCATAACGGTAGGAGTTGCAAATGTAGCAAATTTAATACCTCTGTCGGGATCAAATCTTTCAACTGCATATACTACACCTAAACACGCTACCTGATAAATATCTTCGTATTCAAGTCCGCGGTTTATAAATTTTCTTGAAAGTATTTCCGCAATGTATATATATGAATGTATAAGCTCGTCCCGAAGCTTTGGTGAACGTGTTTTTTTATATTCACTGAATTTTTCATATTCATCAAAATCAATGTTAACCCTGTTTGCAGCCATATCAGCCGACTCCTCTCTTATTGCTGTCCGGCTATGAGCTTTGCAGCGTTTAGTGCATTGTTATGCTTTAAGACATTTTTCTCGTCTTTTGCTTCTCTTTCATACAAATGTCTTACTAAAAGATACATACCATCCGTTTCAAGACCTGTTGATTTTAAAAGCTCGTTGTCTGTAAGTTTTATACCATATGCGTTTGAATTATCAGAGCGTAAGATGTATTCCTCATCTATATTTATACCGATATCTTCAATCGTCATAAAACAGCCGGAATATGAATCCTGAGATATAAGCGCTTTTGCAATTTCTTCATTTGTAATAAAAAGCCAGTTTTCGCCTGTCTGAAGCTCTAATGTAAGCTTTGTAATCATTGCATAGGATTGTTCATCTTTTGCTTCTAATGAGGATATTGGTAAGGTTTGTATAAATGAAAGAATTTCATTATTGTTATGTATGTCGGAAAGAACAGGCTTTAATACTTCGTTAAATTTTAAATCTGTTTCTTCATTTATCTCTGCCGGATTTACATAAAGTACACTAATATCATATTTAGGTGCAGTAACACATTGTGAAACAGTTGTAAATATAAGGATTATAGCCACTGCGGCAGATATTGTATGAATTTTATAATAGTCCCAGAAATATACCCACCAGTCTTTAGTAAATTTAGGTGGCACAACACCGTATTTTTCCATAAATAAACCTTCCTCCGATTATTTTATCAATTATATTTTATCATATTTATTAAAAATAGTCAATACATATAAATTTATAGCATAAAAAAATTTACATTGCGTTAATAAAAAAGTTTTTGATTAAAAACTTCAACCCCCTCCACCCCCACTCATGGGGGCAGAAGAAACTTTTTTGTAATTTAGAAAATTGCAAAAGTACGCAATTTCCTAAAAGATAAAAAAGTTTTTGATTAAAAACTTCAACCCCCTACACCCCCACTCATGGGGGCAAAAAGGAAATCTTTTTTTGAACAAGCAAAATTGCGCACGTTTGCGCGCAATTTCCTATGTTATAAAAAAGATTTTTAAATCAGAAATCCCCTGACCACCGGTTTTTTTAAAAAAAGAATTTTAAAATTTATTATATTTAAGCCAATTAATTAAAAGCTTACTCCATTGACTTACATGAACTTTTACTTTATCTTCTTTATCGGTATCTGCAAGACCAAGTCCATGATTGCCGTCAGGGAAAATATGTAATTCTGTCGGCACGTTATTTTTCTTTAAAGCCTTTGCATAATCAAGGCTGTTTACAACAGGTACTGCACCGTCTTCAAAAGTATGCCACATAAAGCATTTCGGAGATTTTTCGCTTGCATTCAGTTCAGGATCATATTTAGCTGAAATTTCATCAGTTACATTTTCGCCCAACAAACCAAAACATGAACCGTTATGTGCATCAGGGTTTGTAGGGGATAATTTTATAACCGGATAACAAAGAATTTGTGCGTTTGGTATAAATTCTTCCTTATCTATATCGTCAATACCTTCAAATTCAATCGGCTCGAAATATGTAGATGTAAATGCCGCAAGGTGTCCGCCGGCTGATGAACCCATGATTGCTATTTTATTTTTGTCTATGCCATATTTTTCAGCATAGTATCTTACTGTTCTTACAGCACGTCTTGAATCAAGAAGAGGAATAGGAAAATGATGAGGATGTACTCTGTAATCGCATACAAAGGCTGTTATTCCATTATCTGACAGGAACTTTGCATATCCCTCGCCCTCATGAGGAGCTCTTATATGATAACCTCCTCCGGGAAGTATAACAACTGCTCCGTCTGATGTTTTATTTTCAGGAATATATGCTGTAAGTGTAGGTATTTCATCACATTTTCCGGGTGTGTTTTCCCATAAGTTAAATTTTTCTGTTATCATCTGTTTAAATTCCTTTCTTTTATTTAATTGAGAAATAATTTACATTTTCTTTAATTGTAGATTTAAAAATCTCAATTTCACAGTCTTTTAAAATATTTTCAAAAATATCAGTTACAAACCACTCTGTTCCGAAATGTCCTGCATCTATTAATGCAAATCCGGATTGAATACAATCGAGTGCAATATGATACTTTACATCTCCTGTTACAAGAACATCAGCACCTGATTTTATTGCTTCAAATTCAATATCGGCACCTGCTCCTGAACATACGGCTGATTTTGTTATGATTTTATCAGTATCACCGTATATTTTTACGGGTGTTTGAAGCTTTTCTGATATTGATTTTGCATATTCAGATAATTTTATTTTGTCCGTTTCTCCCATCATCCCTAAATTTTCTTCATTGATAAAAGAAGGATTTTTAATACCGCATTTTTTTGCAAGCTCAAAATTAAGACCATACTCCGCTCTGTCCATATTTGTATGGGCTGTATATACGGTAATGTCGTTTTTAATGAGTTTTTTTAAAAGTTGTCCCGACGGGAGTGAATAATCTATTTTCTTAACACCTGAAAAGAGCAAAGGATGATGTGATATTATCATATCACATTCATTTTTTAGAGCTTCGTCTACGGTATCATTTGTTACATCAAGAGTAAGATAAACTTTTTTAACTTCACATTTAGTATCCCCTGTCTGAAGTCCGGGATTATCCCATTCATAAGAAAGAGATTTTGGGCAGAAAGCTTCTATTTTATTTATAATTTCATATACCTTCATCAAGTGCCTCCAATTCTTTTAATAAATTTTCATATTTTGATATAATTTCCGGATCAGGAATAATACTTTTTTTGTTTCCGTTTAAGATTTTCGTAAATTCTCTGTGTTTCTTTTCTTTAAGATTTTTAAAATATATATGATTATAAAGACACGGCGGAAGATGAAAGTCTATCTCACGCATTTTTGTAGCGTCTGTTATACCTTTTTTACAGCATATTATATTATAGACCTTAAATCCCTCAACAGCAATATCTTCTTTATATATTATATATCCGTTATTTATAAGATATTTTCTGAGCTCATACTGACAGTTCATGGGTTGCAGAATAAAATCGAGATTTTCATCACGGTTTTTATTTAAAATTTCTATAATAACTGCTCCGCCCATGCCGGCTATAACCGCCTGTTCGCATTCGCCGATTTCAATTCCTTTAAGTCCATCATTTTTACGAACTTCAATTTTATCCGAAAGACCTGCCTTTTCTATGTGTCCTCTTGCAATTTTAACAGGTCCGTCGCATATATCTGAAGCTATTACTTTATCACACATTCTGCGCTCAATGAGTTCAATCGGAATGTATGCGTGGTCGGTGCCTATGTCGGCAACAGTCCTTTTTGTTACATTTTGTAATATACACTCTGTTCTTTTTGTCAACAAAAAAACCAATCCTTTATTATTTCCGTATAGTTAAAAAGTTATACACATATGTGGATAACTTTTTGTAAATTTATAAATCACGTATTTATGCCAAAAAATGCTTATATTTTGAAGTTATCCACATTTATTGCTATCGAAATGTGGATAAACGGGTAAAAAAATGCGGAAAATATATGTAAACATATTAAATAGCCAAAAACGGCACACCTTGAAACAGGTATTTTAATGTCTCAAGGTGTGGATAACTGTGTTGACAACGTGGATAACTTTCAAAAAAACACATAAAATAAGGCATTCTTTGAATGTATATCCATAATTTATGGGTGTGGACAACTTTTTTTAAATACTAAAATTAGTTTACATAATTTCTATTACAATAATTTTACAACCAATTTACATTTTAGTTTTGCACGTAAATTTGTAAACATTTTCAGCTTTATTTTACGTATATTTTATCTGTTCCCATATATACACGAAGTGCTTCAGGAATAGTTACGCTTCCGTCTTCGTTCTGATAATTTTCGAGTATTGCGGCAACTGTTCTGCCTACTGCAAGACCTGATCCGTTTAATGTATGAACAAACTGAGCCTTGTCTTTCGGGTTCATCTTAAAGCGTATGTTTGCACGGCGTGCCTGATAATCTTCAAAGTTTGAGCATGAAGAAATTTCAACATATCTTCCGTATGACGGCATCCATACCTCAAGGTCGTATGTTTTTGCAGATGAGAAGCCTAAATCGCCTGTTGAGAGACAAACAACTCTATATGGAAGTCCGAGACCTTGCAACAATTTTTCTGCGTCGTTTGTAAGCTTTTCGAGTTCTTCATAGCTGTTGTCAGGATGAGCAAATTTAACAAGCTCTACTTTATTAAACTGATGCTGTCTTATAAGACCTCTCTGATCGCGGCCTGCTGAACCGGCTTCTGCTCTGAAGCATGCTGAATATGCGGTATATTTTATAGGAAGAGTTGTTCCGTCTAAAATTTCGTCTCTGTGGAGGTTTGTTACAGGAACCTCAGCTGTAGGAATAAGGAAATAGCCGTTGTTTGCTACTTTAAATGCATCTTCCTCAAATTTAGGAAGCTGTCCTGTTCCTGTCATTGACGCTCTGTTTACCATATACGGCGGGAATATTTCTGTATAGCCGCTTTCCTCTGTGTTTGTGTTTAAGAAATACTGAATTACTGCACGCTCAAGTCTTGCGCCGAGGCCTTTATATACTGTAAATCTTGTTCCGGTAATCTTGGCAGCTCTTTCAAAATCGAATATGTCAAGATCTGTGCCTATATCCCAGTGAGCTTTTGGCTCAAAACCAAACTCACGCGGTGTACCATTCTTTCTTACTTCAACGTTTTCACTGTCGTCTGCGCCTACCGGTACACTATCGTTTGGAATATTAGGAATTGAGAGCATATATCCTTTTAATTCTTCGTCTATTTGTCTTACCTGCTCGTCCATTTCTTTTATCTCTGCACCAAGCTCACGCATTTCAGCAAAAATCTGATCCGTGTTCTCACCTGCTTTTTTCATAGCGGGTATCTTTTTGTTTATTTCATTTTGTTTCGCTTTCTTTTGCTCAACTTCTGAAAGAATTTCACGTCTTTTTTCATCAAGCTCTATCGCCGGTGTTATATCAAGCGAATTTGAACGCTTTTTAAGCGCTTCTTTTATTTTTTCAGGTTCTGTTCTTAAAATTTTGATGTCTAACATAGTTTATTTCTCCTATTCGTTTATTTTTGAGGCTTTGCCTGTTTTTGTCCGTCAGTTTCAAGCGGTGCTTCATACTCCCGGGCTTTTTCTTTTATTGCATTATATATCTCTAAATCCTCGCTTCCAAGCAAGTCTTTATTGATCGTATCAAGAATTTGCGACGCCTTTATGTAATCGCCGTTTTTTGCTGATATTACAGCTGAAATTATGATTTCTCTTGTTTCTTTAAGTTCAGTTTGGATTATGAGTTCTTCCGCTGTTTTTTCGAGCTTGTCCTGTAAAGTCGCATTTCTTTCCCTTAAAACAAGATTTTCTTCGCTAAGTGCCGCACTTTTTTCTGATATTGAGTTACCGGTCGGCTCTGCAATCTGATTTTTGTTAAGATTACTCTGTCCGAAAAATGCCAGAACTATCATAAGTATTGCAACTATGAAAATAAGTGCTGTATACATATATATAGAATGGCTGTGTTGCTCTTTGTTTGGTGTGTTGTTTTCATTCATTTTTTTTATTTCATCTCCTTGTTCTGAAAATATGAAAAGTAGAATTTTGTCGATATATTGTGTTTATTGTATTTTAAAACACAATATATAGTATTTATACTGTTTCACTGTCAGTATTATAGGGTTTTTACGGCTATTGCTTTTTCTAATGCTTCCTGCTCTTCAGACAGAAGCGTTATATTGCAATTGCCTTCTTCAACTACTCTTAAATATGTGTTGCTTGTGTCACGTCCGTAAAGAGAAGTGAGTATTATTCCGTTGTTATTTGAGTCAAGAATTGCTGTTGCAAAACTTATTGCACCCGTAACATCCGGAAACGCATTGAAATGTACTACTCCGATTTTACACAGAGTTCCCTGCGGTATTTTAACCGCTTCAACCACAGGTGGTGCAGCGCCAAAGCTACCCTTTTCAGCCATTTTCTTTATAGCTTCATAATAGCTTTGAATTTCTTCGGAAAGTTCATCATTTTTTACATCTTTTGAAAGCTTACTGATTTTTCCGAGACACACAAGACACATTATAAAGCATATAAATATAAAAACTATTATACCTGCGACCATGCAGAATTGTAGAAATGTCATGTTTATCAGTCCTTACTTAGTTTATGTTAAGAATGTTTAAAATTCTGTCTAAATCTTCATTATTATAATATTCTATTTCTATTTTCCCTTTTTTTGCACCATTATGAATGCTTACCTTTGTGCCGAATGCAGATGAAAGTCTTGAGCTTAAGGATTCAAGCTCTATCTGTAACGCACTTGCCGGTTCGGACTTCTTTTTCGGAGTCTTTTTTACAAGCTGTTTTGCAAGTGCTTCTGCTTGTCTTACATTAAGATTTTCGGAAATTATCTTTGAAATCAATGCTTTTCTTAAGTTCTTTTCCGTAAGTGAAAGAACAGCTCTTGCGTGACCTTCTGTTATTTCTCCCGATATTACATAAGATTTCAAATCATCATCAAGATTAAGTAAGCGGAGTGAATTTGCTATTGCACTTCTGCTTTTACCGATTTTTTTACTTATGTCTTCCTGTGTCATTTTAAACTCGTCCATAAGCGACTTATATCCGTATGCTTCTTCAATCGGATTAAGGTCTTCTCTTTGAAGATTTTCTATTAGTGCAATTTGTGCTGCTTCTTCAGTTGAGTATTCCTTTATTATTACAGGAACGGTCTTAAGACCTGCTTTTTTAGCTGCACGCCAGCGGCGTTCGCCTGCTACTATACTGTAAAACCCGTTTCCGTTATCCGTAACGATTATAGGCTGTATAAGACCATGCTCTGAAATAGACTGTGCAAGAACTTCGATTTTATCCTCATCAAAGGATTTTCTCGGCTGCTTTTTATTTGGTTCTATTGCTGTGAGCTTTAGTTCCTTTATATTTTGGTCGCTGTCTATATTGCTTTGTATTTCGGAGTCGAAAAATGCATCAAAACCTTTTCCTAATCCTTTTTTCGCCATTTTATCCTTCCTTTCTTATTTATCTTATTTTTCTTTGCTTATAACTTCTCGTGCAAGAAGCAGGTATGCCTCTGCTCCTTTTGAGGTAATATCATAATAAATTACCGGCTCGCCGAAGCTTGGAGATTCTGATAATCTCACATTTCGGGGTATTATGCTTTTATATACCTTGTCCGGAAAATATTTTTTTACTTCTTCAAGTACCTGGATAGACAGGTTTGTACGTCCGTCATACATTGTCGGAAGAACACCTTCAATTTCAAGCTTCTTGTTCAGTCCTTTTTTTATAGCTTTCAGAGACTGTATAAGCTGACTTACGCCTTCTAATGCGTAATACTCACATTGAATTGGTATAAGGACAGAATTTGCACAGGTCATTATATTTATTGTGAGCATTCCGAGTGCAGGCGGTGAATCAATTATTATGTAATCATATTCGTCCTTTACCTTATCTATTGCATTTTTAAGTCTGTATTCTCTGTTTTCCTCGTATGCAAGCTCTATTTCAGCTCCTGATAAATCTCTTGACGAAGGCAAAAGATGCAGGTTTTTAAATCTTGTTTTTATTATTGCGTTGTTTATGATTTCGCTGTCGCCGAGACAGTCATATATCGAAAGTGAATAGTCTGTTTTTTCTATTCCTACTCCGCTTGTAGAATTGCATTGAGGGTCAGAGTCTATAAGTAATGTTTTTTTGTTTTTATATCCGAGAGCCGCGGCGAGATTTACGGCAGTAGTAGTTTTACCGACGCCGCCCTTCTGATTTGTTATTGCAATTATTTTTCCCATATAAACACCTCTACTATATATTATAACATAAAATTTTAATTTGTAAATGTTTCACGTGAAACATTTTGCGATTTTTTGTTAAATTTTTATTACAAAAAGAGTGGGAGTGTCAATTTTTTTAAAAAATTGACTTTTAAAAAATTTTTTTTGGTGATTTTTTTGTGATTTCGTGAGAAGTTTTTCTTTTGAAATATAGGTTACAGTTTATTGAGAAAATGAAATTTCTCCTGCAAACTATAATTTACCATTAAATGATAGTTTATCGGGAAAATGAAATTTCCCTGCGACCTATTTTTGTTTGTAATTTTAGTGCTTTCTCAATATTATAGTGATTACTTATCGAGTTGCGTAAGTACACGCCGCTTTTACGTCAAAAGCGGCACCAAAACCCCAAAGGGGCTTGACTCGCCCCCTTGGATCCCCTCCGTGCGCTCAGCCGCGCGGCAAAGAGCAAAGCGCGCAAGTTTTTTTATTGAGTCGGAACAACATAGCAGCAAACCGGCGGTAAACGGCAAGCGGGTGCTAGTGACTTCGTCAGCGCACTTATCCGCTTGCCTCAACTAAGATCCGGCAAAGCATATTTT
Source organism: Clostridia bacterium (assembly GCA_045637525.1). GTDB lineage: Bacteria > Bacillota > Clostridia > UBA1381 > UBA1381 > JAZTZP01. Next base: position 21,389 of record JAZTZP010000121.1, read on the forward strand.
CTATGACTTCTGTTAATCAAAATTCGTAATCTGTGAAACAGCCTATAATTTAAATTACAAAAATTTGTAACTTCCTTTCGTCGCTTCCTCAATAAGCGTCATTGTAAAACAGAAAGTTGTCTCGGTGAAGAGTAGAAAAAAACAGGACAATCTAAAATCCAAGTTAAGGCAAACGGTGCGGCCTTTCCCTTCGCATCAGACGCGCCGTTTGCCGTTCTTAACCGGCTTGTTAGTAGATGTATCATTCAGCAAAAAAGGCGTGCTTTGCTAAGGGGTTTCCACCTGTGCCCCTTGTGGGTAAAGGGTACTCCCTTTGGGGTTTCGCGGCGTTACCCGAAATCTTTGATTTCGTTGGTAACACCTGTGCAAGGACAGCCCAAAACTTTGTTTTGGTTGCTGTCTACTGCTCCGCCGCTTTTGACGTAAAAGCTGCACGTGCTTGCGCAACTCGATAAGTAATCGCTATAATATATAGAAAATATAAAAATTACAAACAAAAATGGGTCGCAGGGAAATTTCATTTCCCCGATAAACTATAATTTGTAATTTCCCTCAAAAAAACCAAAAAAGAGGTGGCTTAAAACCACCTCAAAAATTCTATACAGGATTTCCACCCAACTACTTATTACAAATATCCTTAATTTTTAAGACTCTGCAATGGTGCCGGAATTCTTCCGCCGCGGTTTATGAAATCCACACTGCCATATTTATTCACAGGCATAACCGGACCGGTTCCAAGAAGTCCTCCAAACTCTACCACATCACCGACATCCTTGCCCGGAGCCGGTATAACACGTACAGCCGTTGTTTTTGAGTTCACCATACCTATTGCTGCTTCGTCAGCAATAATTGCAGAAATAGTCTCCGCCGGTGTATCCCCCGGAATAACTATCATATCAAGACCTACCGAGCATACACAGGTCATTGCCTCCAGTTTTTCAAGAGTTAAAGCACCAATCTTTGCCGCATCTATCATTCCGGCATCCTCACTAACCGGTATGAACGCACCCGACAAACCGCCTACATACCCGGAAGCCATAACGCCGCCTTTTTTTACTGCGTCATTTAAAAGTGCAAGTGCCGCCGTAGTACCGTGAGTACCGCATTTTTCAAGGCCCATTTCTTCGAGTATATATGCAACGCTGTCGCCTACCGCCGGAGTCGGAGCAAGCGATAAATCAACTATACCGAAAGGAACACCTAATCTTCTTGAAGCCTCCTGAGCCACAAGCTGTCCCATTCTCGTTATCTTAAACGCTGTTTTCTTTATAGTTTCGGCAACAACGCCGAAATCCTCGCCATGCACCTTTTCAAGAGCACATTTTACAACCCCCGGTCCGCTCACGCCAACATTTATAACGCATTCGCCTTCACCCTCGCCGAGGAACGCTCCTGCCATAAACGGATTATCCTCAACAGCATTCGCAAACACAACAAGCTTTGCACACGCAAAACCGAAAGTATCCGCCGTAAGCTCCGCCGCTTTTTTGACTATACGTCCCATCTGTGCGACAGCGTCCATGTTTATACCTGCACGTGTAGAGCCAATATTCACGCTTGAGCATACGAGGTCTGTTTTTGACAGTGCATAAGGGATCGACTCAATAAGTAAACGTTCACCGTCTGTATAGTCCTTATGTACAAGAGCGGAATAACCGCCTATAAAGTTTACACCCGTAGCTTTAGCCGCGCGGTCAAGCGTTTTCGCAAGCTTTACACAGTCTTCAATCTGTGGATTTTCCAAAGCGTCTACCAATGTTGCTATCGGGGTTACAGAAATTCTTTTATTTATTATCGGAATACCGAACTGAGCCTCAATATCCTCACCGGTTTTAACAAGATTCTTTGCGTAAGACGTTATTTTATCATAAACCTTACGGCATACAACATCAATGTCCGGGCCGGCACAGCTTTTTAAGGATATTCCCATAGTGATAGTTCTGATATCGAGATTTTCCCGGTCTATCATATTAATAGTTTCCATTATCTCAAAAGGATTTATCATAACGCTTCTTCCTTTCCGAGCTGTTAAATTCTATGCATAGAGCCGAAAATTTCTTCTCTCTGCACGTGAATGGATAAGCCCATTTCCTTTTCAATAACGCTAAGCTTTTCACTGATACCCTTTATATCGACAGTCGAATCTTCAAACCTTACAAGCATTATCATACAGAACATATTCTGCATGATAGTCTGAGTAATATCCAAAATATTTATGTTATTCTCAAACAACAGTCCGCTCACCTTAGCGATAATACCAACCTTATCCTGACCAACAACAGTTATAACAGCCTTCATTGTTATTATTCCTTTCAAAAATTATCTTCTCTGTCTCACAGCCTCATACATCATCACGCCTGCGGCAACAGATGCATTTAGTGAATTAATATTTCCATACATGGGAATTGACGCAATAAAATCACATTTCTCACGAACGAGCCGACTGATTCCCTCGCCCTCATTTCCGACAACAATACCGATAGAGCCTTTAAAATCAATGTCATACATAGACGAGCCGTCCATATCCGCACCGACAAACCACATTCCCTGCTCCTTTAATTCTTCAATAACCGAAGAAATATTTGTAACCTTAGCCACAGGCACGTGCATTACAGCCCCCGCCGAGGTTTTGGAAACAACGGAATTTACAAGTGCACTGTTGCGTTTTGGAATTATAACGCCATGAACACCGGCACAGTCAGCCGTCCTTATTATTGCGCCTAAATTATGCGGGTCTGTAATTTTATCGCATATTACAACAAAAGGCTTTTCGCCCCTGTCCTCTGCCCGCTTTAAAATATCGGCAACACTCGCATAAGAAAAATCGGTAACATACGCCGCAATTCCCTGATGATTTTCGCCGCCTGATACAAAATCGAGCTTATTTTTATCAACCTCCTGCACCGGAATACCGCGTGCAGAAGCTTTTTTCACGAGAGGAATAAGACTTCCCTCCCGTGAACCTTTTTTTATAAGAATTTTTTCTATTTCCTTTCCCGAGCTTATCGCTTCAAGAACAGGTTTTCTTCCAAAAATAATATCTTCCAAGCTTCTTACCCTCTATTAAAGCATAAACTTATTGTGTATTGCAGTTACAGCATTTTCAGCGTCCTTCTGATCAACGAGCACAGAAATCTTTATTTCAGATGTTGCAATCATGTGTATGTTGATATGAGCGTTATAGAGCGCCTCAAACATAGTTGATGCAACGCCTGCGTTATTTACCATACCCGCACCAACGATTGATACCTTAGAAACGTCTTTTCTTGACTTAACCTCGTCAAAGCTGATGCTGTCCGAATCCTCAAAGAGCTTAACAGCCTTTTCAAGATCGCCTTCTGTTACCGTAAAGCTTATGTCCTTCTTACCCTCTGTTCCGATAGACTGGATTATAAGGTCAACACAAATACCTGCTGCCGCAAGCTTTGAAAATACCTTAAACGCAATACCCGGTGTATCATCCACACCACACAACGAAACTCTCGCACAATCGTTATCTCTTGTAACGCCTCTGACTAACATCTTTTCCACTTTATTTACCTCCTTGACAAATGTTCCCTCATTATTATTAAGACTTGATTTAACTGCTAATTTCATTCCGTATTTCTTTGCAAGCTCAACGCTTCTGTTGTGCAATACGTTTGCACCGAGCGATGCAAGCTCAAGCATTTCATCGTATGAAATATCGTCTAACTTATATGCTTCTTTAACTATTCTCGGGTCTGCGGTATATACGCCGTCAACGTCTGTATAAATCTCGCATACGTCAGCATGAAGTGCACAAGCAAGTGCAACAGCCGATGTATCAGAACCGCCACGACCGAGTGTCGTTATGTCATCGTATTTATTAAGGCCCTGGAAGCCTGCAACTATTACTATTCTGTTTTTATCAAGCTCATTTCTGATTCTGTCACCCTCTATGCGGTGTATTCTTGCCATACCGTGTTTTGAATCAGTTTTAAAGCCTGCCTGCCATCCTGTCATTGATATAACAGGGAAACCAAGCTTTTCTATCGCCATTGCAAGAAGTGAAATTGTGATCTGCTCACCTGTTGAAAGCAATACATCCATTTCTCTTTTTGACGGCTTATCGTTTATCTCCGCCGCCTTTGCAATAAGGTCGTCTGTCGTGTCGCCCTGAGCGGATACTACTACTACAACATTGTTTCCCTTGCTGTAAGTATCAGTAATACGTCTTGCAACATTCATTACTCTTTCAGCGTCTCTTACAGAAGAACCGCCGTATTTTTGAACTACTAATCCCATTTCATTCTTTCCTTTCAAATAATTTATATAAGCGACAGGAAAAATCCCCTGCCGTTTATCAGGCTGTTATCAAACCCTTACTATCGTCCCAACATTGTCTATACCTAAAACCCTGCATCTGATCTTATATCCGTTTTCATCAATAAGACTCTGTGCTTTTTGCTCAAATTCCGAATATCCGCCGTCAATAATAGCTACTATCGTAGGACCCGAGCCGCTTAAATATACTGCCTTTGCTCCAAGTGCATACGCCGTATCAAATATAAAATCATACCCCTCGATATGGTCTTTTCTGTACGGCTGATGCATTTTATCATCGCAGGCAGTTTTTAAAAGTCCGGTATTCCCGGAAGACAACGCGGCATACATAAGTGCCGCACGTGATATATTAAATACTGCGTCCTGTCTTGAATACGCCTCAGGAATTGAGCCTCTCGATTTTCGTGTAGACACAGGATACTCCGGAATAAACACAGCAGCTTTTATCCGACTGTCAATCTTCGCACTATTTGTATATACTATGCCGTTATCGACCGCTGAGACACATAATCCACCGTAAAGTGCCGGTGCAACATTATCAGGATGCCCCTCTAAATCTGCCGCAAGATTAAGTATCTCGCCATAGCTGAGCTTTCGCCCTGATAACACATTTGCGGCAATCATTCCGCCTATTATGCAAGCACTGCTGCTGCCCAGACCTCTTGTCATCGGTATATCGGTATGCTGACGTATTAAAAGCCCCGAAGGTTTATATCCTACGGTGTCAAACACACGCTTTGCCGCCCGGTACACAAGATTTCTTTCATCTTTTGGCACAAACCCGGTTTCGTCATTATCGGAAATTATAAGTCCGCTCCGAACCTCACGCATCTGCAAGGTACTGTATAAACTAAGTCCCAACCCCAGCACATCAAACCCCGAACCCATATTTGCGCTTGTTGCCGGAACTTTCACCCATACCATACTACGCAAGTATGCGGAGGAATGATACAACATTGCCGAGCTTAGTCATAGCCTCATAAGCCTCCGACTCTTTCATTACTTCTGTAATAAATCCGATTTCTCCATCAACCACACCTTCAACAACTGTCTTAACCTCAAAAATCTCACGAACTCGTGAAAGTGACTCGGTTGTTCTTACAAAACAACTTATCCTTCGCTCTGCTATATCCTTTACAAGTGACGCCGGCGTCGCCTCCCATTTAAGCCGCTTACTTCTGTCCGGGTGACGCACACAGTCTACCATATCAGCAACCACAGCACTGGCCGTAGGAAGCTTTCCGGCACCACGACCGTAAAACATCAACTCACCAACGCTGTCGCCAATAACCGTTATTGCGTTAAACACTCCGTCAACGCCGGCAAGCGGATGATTACTCTGTATAAGCATCGGTGCAACGCTTGCATAAAGCTTTCCGTCATCGTCAAACTCAGCAAGACCGATAAGCTTTATAACGCTGTCAAGACGTGATGCATAATTTACATCCTCAAGTGTTATATTTGTAATACCTTCTGTTAAAATGTCCTTGTAGTCAACAAACTTACCGCACGCAAGCGACGCTAAAATCGCAATTTTTCTGCAGGCATCGTGACCTTCTATATCAGCGGCAGGGTTCTTTTCAGCATAGCCCTTCTCCTGAGCCTCTGCGAGTGCCGCCTCAAAGGTTTTGCCTTCCTTTATCATCTGATTTAAAATATAGTTTGTAGTACCGTTTAAAATTCCGGCAATTCTTTCTACATTATTTGCCGTAAGGCATTGATGCATAGGACGGATAATAGGTATTCCACCGCCAACGCTTGCCTCAAACATATAGTTTTCTCCACGTGAAACAGCTATATCCATAAGCTCCGTTCCGTATGTCGCAACAAGCTCCTTGTTTGATGTAACAACGCTTTTTCCGGCTTCTAAAAGTGCCTTTGTAAACTCATACGCCGGATGAAGTCCGCCCATCACCTCAGCAACTACCGTTATTGAATCATCATTTAATATATCTTCAAAATCCTTTGTAAAAATCTCCTTCTCCTCATGGTCGGGAAAATCACGTATATCAAGAACCTTTGTAACGGTTATATCCTCTCCGAGTGCATTTGATTTTATAAGCTTACTGTTATTTTTAAGGATTTCATAAACACCGCTTCCGACAGTGCCGTATCCTAAAATTGCTGCATTTGCCATTTTCTGCTTCCTTTCTTTCTCATCCTATACCAAGAATTTTTACATTGGTAATTCCCTCTATATCTTTCATCCTTCCTACTATCGAGTTAATGTTGTTTGTTCCGATATGTCTGAAAGATATTGTTATGTTCGCCACACCGTGAATAGGTATGTTCTGATTAATCGTAAGCACGTTACACCCGTGCTCCGCAAGCACCGCAAGTATCTGCGATAAAATACCCGAAATATCTTCAAGAGTAAAAAACAAAGTATAAATCCGTTCATATTTATTTTCGTCATACGAAAAAACAAAATCCTTATACTTATAAAAAGCGCTCCTGCTTATATTTGCCTCAGCAATGGCTTCATTTACTGTCTTACATCTGCCAAGCTCAAGATTTTTCTTAGCTCTCAACACTTTCAAAAAGACATCCGGCACAACTCTTGCATCAATAATAATATTGTCCATGTTCTCACCTGCTTGTATTTTTTCAGAAAACAAATGTACTTTTAAATAGTATAATACCATATTTTCAATTAAATGTCAATATAATACCACGAAAAAAAACAAACAAACTTTTTTGCATATCAGCCCTTGTTTTTGTAGACTTATAATCATTATCTCGTATTAATGCCTTCTGATTTCAGATATGCCTTCAAATCCTTTATTTCTATCTCACGGAAGTGAAAAAGGCTCGCCGCTAAAACAGCGTCTGCATTACCCTCAATAAATGCATCCTTAAAATGCTCAAGCTTTCCGGCTCCGCCCGATGCTATTACCGGCACACCAACACTGTCCGAAACAGTCTTTGTAAGAAGTGTGTCATAGCCGGCCTTTGTTCCGTCACAGTCCATACTTGTAAGAAGTATCTCACCCGCACCTCTTCTGCACGCCTCTTTCGCCCATTCAACCGCATCAATTCCGGTGTTAACACGTCCTCCGTTTAAGTACACATCCCAGCTGCCCTTATCGTTTCGTTTAGCGTCTATCGCGCATACCACGCACTGACTTCCGAATTTAAGCGCGGCTTCTTCTATAAGCTCCGGCCTCTTTATCGCCGCAGAGTTTACCGAAACCTTATCCGCTCCGGCATTAAGTATTTTCCTGAAATCCTCGACTGTGCGTATTCCGCCGCCAACAGTAAACGGTATAAAAACACACCGTGCAACACGCTCAACCATGTTTACCACAGTATCACGTCCGTCGGAGGATGCCGTTATATCCAGAAAAACAAGCTCGTCAGCTCCTGCCTTGTCATAAACCTTTGCACATTCAACAGGGTCGCCGGCATCAATGAGATTTACAAAATTCACACCCTTCACCACCCGGCCGTCTTTTACATCCAGACAGGGTATTATTCTTTTTGCATACATACTCTAAACCTCCTCCGCAAAGTTTTTAAGAATCTTAAGTCCGCATTCTCCGCTCTTTTCCGGATGGAACTGAGTTGCAAACACATTATTCTTTTCAACAGCTATTCCAAGCCTTACTCCGTATTCGGTGTATGCGCTAACTATGCTTTCATCTTCGGGCACCATATAATATGAATGAACAAAATATACAAAAGGCTCCTCGCCAATGCCATGAAAAAGTCTGCTCTCCTTATTATATTCAATACTGTTCCAGCCCATATGCGGTATTTTAAGCCCGTCTGTCTTTGGTATATTTTTAATGCTTCCCTCAAATATCGAAAGCCCAGTCTTTCCAACGCTCTCACAGCTTCTCTCAAATAAAAGCTGAAGACCTAAGCATATTCCGAGAAAAGGTGTATTATTTTCTATAACTTCTTTTATAACAGGAACAAGTCCTGCATTATTTATATTATCCATAGCATCACCAAATGCCCCAACGCCGGGAAGTATAACCTTATCGGCATTTAAAATTATTTCTCTGTCAGCAGTCACAATACTTTTCGCACCAATAAAATCAAGCGCATTAACAACACTATGTAAATTCCCGGCACCGTAATCAATTACAGCAATCATCGCTTACCATCCTTTCTTATAAATTATAGTTTATCGTAAGATAAACTATAATTTATCTATTCCTCCTCCGGAGGAAGAAGCATCATTTCTATCATATCCCATACGGTAAATTTACCTTCATCGTCATTTATCGTAAACGGAACAAGAATATCTTCTTCGCCGAGAGACAGCGTATTCCATATTCTCTCAAGATTCGGCTCAATCTCACGCTTTTTAAGCTTATCCATCTTTGTCGCAATAACAATAACCCGCTCATGATAATGGCGTATCCAGTCAGCCATTAAAATATCATCTTCAGTGGGATTATGACGTGCATCAACCAGAAGAATAGTTTGTACAAGCTCTTCACGGTCTCTTAAATAATCCTCCATCATATTTCCCCATTTTTTAATATCCTCTTTAGAACGTTTAGCATATCCGTAGCCCGGCAGGTCAACCAGATGAATTGTATCATCAATATTATAAAAATTAATAGTTATGGTCTTTCCCGGTGTACCGCTCACACGTGCTAAAGACTTTCTGTTCAAAAGCTTATTTATCATAGACGACTTTCCGACATTTGAACGTCCGGCAAACGCAAACTCCGGCAATCCGCCCTTCGGATACTGCTCCGGCCTTACAGCCGAAATTGTAAGTGAAACTTTATTTGTATTCATTTTATATTCATTATCTCCTTTCATAATTACTGCAAAACTCTGATAAATTATAGTTTATAGGCTGTTCGCCTCTAAACTATAATAGTGAAATATTTTGCTTTCAGCAAAATGTGAAATTCACACTTCGTGTGAGTGAAATCCATGCAAAGCATGGGTGAAATCTGTCGCTATGCGACAGGTTTC
>JAZTZP010000122.1:0-23005 GCA_045637525.1 Clostridia bacterium
TAAACTATAATTTACAGTGAAATTTTTTGCCATAGGCAAAAAGTGAAATCCAACCATTATGGTTGGGTGAAATTCGCATAAATGCGAGTGAAATTTGCGACTTTTAAGTCGCAAGTTATGGAAAGAAAATCGACAAGGGATTTTCTGATTTTAAATTCAGAAATTGCTTGCAATTTCTATCGAAACCTGTCGCATAGCGACAGATTTCACCCATGCTTTGCATGGATTTCACTCACACGAAGTGTGAATTTCACATTTTGATAAAAGCAAAATATTTCACTATTATAGTTTAGAGGCGAACAGCCTATAAACTATAATCTTTCGGATTGTCTGAAAAATAAAAGGAGGAATAAAACATGAAAAATTTAAAAAAGACGATTGCGGCGATGCTTGCGCTTGCTATGGTGATTCCTATGGCAGGCTGCGGCAAGGATAAGGAAACTGCAGAGAGCTCGGACGGAGTACCTACACTCAGTTGGCTTGTGCCGGGTGATAAGCAGGCAGACACAGCATTGGTTTTGGAAAAGGCTAATGCGATTTTGGAGGAAAAATGCGGTGCAAAGCTTGACCTGCAATTTATAGATACAGGTGCATTCACTGAGAAGATGAACATGAAGATGGCGAGCAGCGAGGAATTTGATATATGCTTCACCGGCTATGTTAATAAATTTCCGGATGGCGTAAGAAAAGGCGGCTTTTATGATATGACCGAGTTTATTGAAAATTCTGAAAAAATAAAGGCAACAATTCCGCAATACATATTAGACCTTACAAAGATAGACGGAAGATATTACGGAATTGCAAATCAGCAGGTAATACCAGTTGCGAGCGGTCTTTTTGTAGATAAAAAGCTTGCTGATGAATTTGGATTGAAGGTTGAAGATATAAAGTGTCTTGAAGATATAGAGCCATTCCTCAAATGGGTAAAGGAAAATAAGCCGGATTTGTATCCCTTCAGAACAGGTGGTACTAACTATGGTTCGAAAAACGGACCCAAGGAAAACTTCGCAGATGTACCGAATGGACATGGTGTGATTGTATGGGATAATGATGGCAACTATGAGATTAAGCCGAAATATGAGCTTGAAGGTGCATTTGCAAATGCAGAGATTCTCTGGGACTGGTATCAGAAGGGCTATATCCGTCAGGATGTGGCAAGCGTTCTAAGTGATACTCAAGAGGTTAATGCCGGAAGGTACGCGGCATGGAGAGGCACATATAAGCCGGGCGGTGCAGAAGAATTTGCAATTACACACGGAGGCAGAGAAGTAATTTGTGCGTTAATCAGTACCCCGATTTTATCGGGTGGCGGTGGAACAGCGGCAAATACGGCGATAAGTAAAAGCTCGAAGCATCCGGAACTTGCTTTTAAGATTATTGAAGAGGTTAATACAAATCCGGAGCTTTTAAATATTCTTTGCTATGGAATAGAAGGAACTCATTATACACTTGATGAAAACGGATGCGCAGTTCCGGTTGAAAATTCAGGCTATCCAATAAATGCGGCTTGGAAAATGGGTAACGTTTTTAATTCACTCAGAACCCCCGGACAGCCTGAGGATGTATGGGAGCAGACAGCGAAATTTAACGAAGAGGCATTGAAATCTCCTATCAACGGATTCGTTTTTGATTCCACACCTGTGCGAGTTGAATTAGGGCAAATATCAACTGTTCAATCAAAATATGATATGCTTACAAACGGCTCGGCAGACCCGTCAATGTATCTTGATTCATATATCGAGGAAATGAAAAAAGCAGGTGCAGAGGTTGTGGTGGAAGAGGTAAAAAGACAAGTAGCTGAATGGGAAAAGACAAAATAAGACTAACAGAAAGGGATGATAAAGTGAAAAAAACAGTAGCAATTTTATTGAGCTTAAGTATGCTAAGTGTTTTTTCGGGATCTGTGAATGCCGTACGTGGAGATGATATTACTGCTATTTATGTTGCAACGGATGGAAATGACGGTGGTGAAGGTACAAAGGAAAGCCCGTTTGCAACTCTTGAAAAAGCAAGAGATTATATAAGAAATCTTAAAAAACAAGGTACAATAGGAAATGACGGTGCAGTAGTTTATATCAGAGGCGGGCAATATCAAAGGACTAAGGGTTTTACTTTGACTGCGGAGGATTCAGGAACGGAAAATGCACCGATTGTATGGAGAGCATATCCCGGAGAAGAAGTTGAATTTATGGGAGGTGTAAACTTAGCTCCAAAAGATTTTTCGAAGATTACCGATCAGGCGGAAAAAGATAAAATAGGCAATTCAGAAGCCATTTCAAAAATTGTGTATGTAGACCTTGATAAATATAATATTAAATATGTTGATACAACCAAGAACGGAAGTTATACATACACTTCGTATATGGAAGAGCTGACAGGAAAGGCACCTACCGATTATGCACCGGAGGTTTTTGTAGACGGAGTATCATATACGGTAGCAAGGTATCCTAATGACAGAGATATGATAATAACTGATATTATAGACAAAGGTTCTGTGCCTCGTAATGCAACTGAGGATATGACATATGAAGAAAAATTCAGACCGTTTAAAATAAAGCCTGAGAAAAAGGATGAAGAAAGATCGGCTCGCTGGGGAAATGCTGAGGATGCACTTCTGTATGGTAAATTTTTTAATGATTGGGCAGACCAGACAGTGCCATTAAAAAGTGTTGAAAACGGAGTAATAGAATCAGAATGGCCGAGTCTTTACAGTGTTTCAAAAGAGAAACCGTTTTATATATATAATCTTTTGGAAGAACTGGATATTGAGGGAGAATATTATATAGATAAAGCAAAAAACAGGCTGTATATTTATCCGCCGCAGTCTAATAATTATAACGTTGTTTTGACATCTCTTAATGATGTTATGTTTGATATAAACGGAGCTTCATATGTAACATTTAAAAACATAGATATGACAAGCAATAATTTATCTTTTAAAATTTCCGGTGGTTCAAAAAAGGCTGTATTTGATACCGGTGTTATACGTTATAATCAGGCAAGAGCCGGAAGTATTGGAGATTGTACGGAAAGTGGAATTAAAAACTATTATATACATGATGTAAACGGAGGAGTTTCAATTTCCGGTGGAAATAATGAAACTCTTGAAAGGGCAAATAACTTTATAGAGAATTGCGAATTTGAAAATTACGCAAGACTTCAAAAAACATATAATTCCGCAATAAGTGTAAGCGGTGTTGGAAACAGAGTTGTGCATAATGAAATACACGGGGCAGAGCACCTCGCAATGACACCGGGCGGAGTCAATAACACAATTGCATATAATGAATTTTATGATGTATGTAAAAACACAGATGATGCCGGTGTAATTTACGGCGGACGTGCATATCTTTTAAGAGGAAACAGGATAATGTATAATTATTTCCATGATATAGAATCCGAAACAACAGGTTCATTTGGTGTTCACGGAGTTTATCTTGATGACGGTTTTTCGGGTGGAATAGTTGTTGGAAATGTGTTTGAAAATCTTACAGGTACAGCAATATTTTTTGCAGGAAAAGACAATTATGCTGCAAATAATATCTTCATAAATGTACAAAAAAATGCAATAACAAACAGTCCAAGATTGATGAATGGAGTGGGGCAGGGGAGTGGTCCGGATGTAGCGCAGTATCTTTTAGATTCATTGAAGGGTATTCCGTATAAAAACGAATATTGGCAGAAGGAGTTTCCGGAGGTTTACAATGCTGAAACGGATATGTTCCCTAAAATCAATGTAAATAACGTATGGGTAAGAAATCTTTCATATAAGAGCCCGGCAATTGCAGGTGCCCAGGGAGAGAATACATCAGAAAACAATTGGAAAACAGATTTTGACCCCGGATTTTATGACTTGGCAAACAGAAATTATCTTTTAAAGCCTGATGCTGAGGTCTTTAAAAAGATAGAAGGTTTTGAACCGGTACCATTTACAAGAATGGGAAGGTATTCCGAGAGAGCGATGGATAGAATTTCAGATGCAGTAAGTTTGCATATAAATTCACCTTATGCATTTGTTAAAGGAGAAGAAAAGCATATTGATGAAGCGAACGATGAGGTTGTTCCGGTGATTATAGATGATTCTACATATATACCAATAAGATTTGTTTCAGAAGGTTTTGGAGCTGAGGTGGATTATGATGATGAAACAGAGGATGCAACCATAATTCTTGACGGGAAAAGTCTGATAATAAACAGTAATACAACCATGGCTAAAAAAGATGGCACGGAAATAGACATGGAAATTAAACCGCTACTTATGAACTCAAGACTCTATGTTCCCTTAAGAAAGGTATCTGAGCTTTTGGGAAAACAGGTTTTCTGGGATGATTTGGGACTTATAACGATAAGTGATACGGAAAATTTGATGGATAGTGATGTTGACCGTGAGTTGATTGACTATATTTCTTCAGAACTTACAATTTATTAAAATATAAAACAGAAAGGTAGAGAATGAAATGAAAAAAGAAATTCTAAAAAAAATGTTGGGAAGTACTTTAGCGTTGGCAATGCTGCTGAGTAGTATACCGGCTATGGCAGAGGAAACTGCGGGAGACGCAGCCACAGATGATACAACAACCGAAATAACCTACGGAAGTTACATGGGTTGGGATTTTGACAGCAGTGAATCACAGAACTGGACATTTACAGAGGGTCTGGTTACAGGCTCTCAAATGACCTATAAAACAGAAGATGGAAACGGATATGCAAGCATGAAGATTGCGGCAGGAACAACTGTTGCAACCGCCGACGGAACAATGGATAACACTCCTAATGCGTCTATGGTGCTTGATGAACCGTATTATTTAGAGCCGAGTGCAACAACGGTCATGACAGCAAAAGTAAGATTCAGTGAAATTCCGTCTACTGATTTAAGAATACCATTTACAATAAATATACCGACAAACTTTAATAAAACATCAGGATTAAAGAGTTTTTGGACATTTATTAGTGGTACGGGATTTGTAAGAACCGAAAAGAATTCGGGTGCAACAACTGATTTGAATTATCTGCCGACCGGGCATTACGGAAAATATAATTATACTTCGGCAAGAAATGCGATGGTTGCAAGCAGTAAGCTTTCAGCGGATACGTGGTATACCGTTAAAGCTACAATAACAACAGATGTAAACGGAAAGCCTGCAACTGTTGTTTACAATATAAAAGGCGGCGACGTGGATTATGAAACAGACGAGCTTACAGTTGAGCAATGGTCTTTGATAGATGCAAATGCTGATAAAATTTCAAGCTTAAATGTTGTATTTGATATAAGAGCGGCGTTAGCAAACGATTTCTACTATGACATTGATGATGTTTATATCTATAACCCTGAAAATTATGAAGCGTCATTAAAAGACTGTTCTTTCTTTGATAAAGCAGAAGAACTTAATATTAATTTGTTGGCAGAGCCTGATGATGCTGAAAATCTGATTAGAAAAGTTAAAATTTATAATAAAGAAAATGTAGAACAGGAAATTTCGGCTGTTACATATGATGCAGAGTCAAAGTGCGTTAAAATTGTACCGGAGACGGCATTGCCGGTTGGCAAATATACAATGACAGCGGATATTACAATTGCAGGGGTTGAAATTAATACAACTGAGTTTTCGTTTGCGGTAGCAGAAAGCTTTGTAAGCCTTGGCGATTTTGAAGACGATATTGACAACTGGGAATTTAACGCAGGTCAGGTTACAGGATCTGAAATGATATATAAAACAGACGCAGACGGAAACGGATATGCAAGTATAAAAATTGCAAAAGAAATAAAACCTACAGATTATGATATAAGTAATTCACCTTATGCATCATTGGCACTTGATAAAGAGTATTATTTAGCTCCAAATGAAACAACTGTAATGTCTGCAAAAGTAAGATTCAGTGAAATACCAACTACAGATTTAAGAATTCCTTTGGCAATGAATATTCCGGCAAATTATAACTCACATTCTGCATTAAAGAGCTTTTGGATGTGGACTAACGGAGGATTTTACAGGATTGAAAAAAATGAAGCGGGTACAACAGGGTTAAATTATTTACCGACAGGGCATTATGGTAAATATAAGAATGCTCCTCTAAGAAATGCAATGGTTGCAAGCAGTAAGCTTTCAGCGGATACGTGGTATACAGTTAAAGCTGCAATAACAACAGATGACAAAGGCATACCTGCAACTGTTGTTTACAATATAAAAGGCGGAGATGTTAATTATACTTCAAGTGCTCAGGAAGTTACACAATGGTCAATACTCGAAGATAACGGTAAAATTTCAAACCTGAATTTCGTGTTTAACGTAAGAGCGGCACTAACTAATGACTTTGTTTATGACATTGATGACATTTGTATTTACAGCCCGGAACATTTCAGAGCAGGGCTTGAGTCAAGTGTGTTTGTGGATAAAGCAGAGGTTATTAAGGTTAATGCAAGCGGCAAATTTACAAGTGAAAACTTAGTAAAGGTATATAATGCGGAGGGCGTTGAGGTACCGGTAACAGCAACAGCTCAAAATAATCAACTTACCGTAACACTTAGCGAAGCACAAACAGTTAAAGGCGAATATGCTTTGGATTTAAGTAAAATTAAGGTTGACGGTATAGCATTACCTGAAAGTGAATTTAAATTTTATGTAATTCCTGAATATGTTAAACTCAATAACTGGAGCTTTAGTGAGGGAACAGATACAGCAGGCTCTGCAATGGAAGATACAGAAGATTATGCAAGAATAACAATTCCTGCAATGGCAAAGCCAACAGGTTCAAGACATGTATCTTCAAGTGCACATGCATATGTTGATTTAGAAGAGGCATATAAGTTAAAGGAAAATGCAGAGGTTGTTATTTCTGCAAAAATGAGAACAAGTGATACCTTAAGCAGTGTTAGAAAGATGTTTATGTTAAATGCAACTCAGAACAGCCTTTATAATAACTGGAATCTTGATCTTTTGTGGAATCAGAGAGAAAACGGTTCTCTTTGGAATGCACCAGGTAATGCCGATGTTAATGTTGGTGCAGGGTATGGAACAGGAAAGCCGCAGGGCAGCCCTGCTTCAATTGTGCAAACAGGCTTCCAACCAAATGAATGGTATGATATTAAAACAATTCTTACAACTGATGCAAATGGATATATCTGTGCAGCAAGATATATTATTGACGGTGACGGAGTTCAGTATGAAACAAAAAATGAAGTGGTGAATCAGTGGAGTTTAGTTGAAAAAAATGAAATTTCACGCCTTAGCTTCTCATTCCTGGTACTTGAGGATTTAGAAGAAGATTTAACATTTGATTTTAAAGATATGAGCATAAGAACTCTTGGAAATACTGTGGAAGGCAGTGTCTGCATTACAGATGCAGATGGAAAGTCGCTTGATACTTTGGCGGGAGATGTTTATGCAAGCTTTACATATTCTCATGAAGGATATAACACTACAATGCAAAAGATTCTTGCATTATATGAAAAACAAGGCGATTTATTTAAACTTGTAAAGGTTGTTAAAGAAGATGTGACTGTTACAGCATATGATACTTTTGAAGGTGTTATGGAAGAATCAATAACAGTTCCTGAAGACGGAAAGGATTATATTGTTAAGGCGTTTTTATGGGATATTAATTTAAAACCATATTGTGCTTCAGATATATTGGATTAAATAACGGATTAACTTTATTGAAGCGGCAGAGTAGATATTTACATCTGCTCTGCCGCTTTGAAGATATTGAAGGCTTATTGATATTAGACATAAGGAGAAGGTTATGAAAAATAGATTTTTAAGTGCCGTTATTGCGGCAAGCTTAAGCTTAGGTATGTTACCTTCGAGTTTAGCAGCAGAAAGTAGTTCTCCGGCATCTTTTGTTACAGATTTTGAAAACGGAGATTTAGAGGGATGGAGCTTTTCGGGCGGTTTGGTAACCGGGTCTGAAATGACGCACGAAACAGATGAAGACGGAAATGGCTATGCAAGAATGAAGATTGCATCAGGAACAACCGTTTCAACCGCTGACGGTACAATGGATAAAACACCTAATGCGTCTATGGTGCTTGATGAACCGTATTCCTTTGTGCCGGGTGCAAAAACGGTTTTTGCAGCAAGAGTGAGATTTAATGGTATTCCGTCTACTGATTTAAGGATACCATTTACAATAAATATACCGACAAATTTTAATAAAACATCAGGATTAAAGAGTTTTTGGACATGGATAAGTGGTACGGGATTTGTAAGAACCGAAAAGAATTCGGGTGCAACAACTGATTTGAATTATCTGCCTGCTTCACATTACGGAAGATATAATTATACTTCGGCAAGAAATGCGATGGTTGCAAAGAGCAAGCTTTCGGCAGATACGTGGTATACTGTTAAAGCTACAATAACAACAGATGTAAACGGAAAGCCGGAATCTGTAACATATAACATAAAGGGCGGAAATATTGATTATGAATCGGATGAGCAGGAAGTAACACAATGGTCACTACTTGATGATAACAGCAATAAAATTTCAACATTGAACGTTGTGTTTGACATAAGAGCGGCGCTTACGGAGGATTTTTATTATGATATTGATGATGTAGTAATCTGTCAGCCGGAATATGAAATTGAGCTTTTAAACAGAGTAAATGACGCTTTGTTTATTAAAGATGAATATTTTGATGTACAGTTTGGTGTGGATATGGATAAAGACAGCTTAAAAAGCGGTGTTAAGCTGATAAACAAAGCAGATGACAGTGAAGTTCTGTATGAAGGGGAATATTTAGACGATGAAAGAATTTTCAGAATCACACCATCGGTTGATTTAGATGACGGCGGAGAGTACAGAATTGAGATAGATGAGGCTGTTATTTCACCTCAAAAGACAGCATTAAAGGATATTGTAACGCCTGTTACGAGTGATATGAATTTCCAGTATTATGCAAGTGAAGTTCCGCTTCCTCCGGTTGTGAATAATGCAAATATTTCGGGATTAAATTATGTTGGTGAAACCTTGTTTGCAGGGTATGACTATTACCATAACACAAATGAGCCGGAAGGCAATTCGGAATATAAATGGTATGTAGGAGCAGGCGATTATTTTGAAGAAATTACGGGAGAAAATGATCGTGGATATACTGTAAAAAGTGAAGATGAAGGGAAATTTATTAAATTTTCGGTAAAGTCAAAAACTAAAAAGTCAGGACTTGTAAGTGAAGAGGTTATGTCTGAAAGCTTCGGACCTATAATATCGGGTGTTAAAGATACAAATATGCTTACAAATCCGGGATTTGAGGAGGATGCAGTTTCTCCATGGGAGATTACAAATAAAGTTGATGATATTGAAATTTCTCTTGCAGAAGATGCACATACAGGAATTTTCGGAATGCTGGTTAGCGGAAAGACTGAAAATGAATCGGGTTGGGGACAGAAAATAAATCTTGAAAAAAATAAAACGTATATTTTCAGCGGATATTCAAAGATTTCCGGAAACTCAAACTGGTCAAGCTTTAATGCATTTGCTCATTGGTGGAAAGGTGCAGAAGAAACAAATTTAACAAGACCTTATTACGAGAGTGAAGTAAAGCTTATTACAAAAGATGCATGGACAAATATAACTCAAGCAGTTGAGACATCAAAGGATATTGAGGTATATCCGTCAATTGGATGTAATCCTGCGGGAAAAGACGGATATGAATATTTAGTTGATGATTTATATGTAGGCGAGCTGATGATTGGCGATATTAAAGCATCAGTTCCTACAAGTGTGGAGGTTCCTGAATTCGGAAAAGAAACTATAATACCTCTGGAAAATACTGTGGTTAATCAGTTTGGTAATATAGCAGGGCTTTACAATGAAGATGTTACGTGGAGTATTTCAGGCGGTGAAGGATTAGTTATCGACGGTGATTCTTTAATTGTAACAGATAAGGCAGTTGAAGGCGAAGTTATGCTTATTGCAAGCTGTATTCCGTCGTATAGAGGAGCCGTTCAGAAGAGGTTTGATAAAGGCTTTAAAATAAATATTTTAGCAGATAGCAATGCTGTACCAAGAGTAGATGATGTTCATTTAAGCGGAATAGTTTCAGAAGGTGCAGAATTGGTTCTTGATTATTCCTTTTATCAGGCAAACGGGAAGGATGATGAATCGGTTATAAAATGGTATTACAGCGAAAGTGAAACAGGAGTTTACAAAGAAATTGAAGGAACAGAAGGCCTTTTAAATTATACTGTTACTGCTGAATATAAAGATAAATTTATAAAATGCAAAATAACACCGGTATCAGAGGGATTAACCGGCAGTGAAGCTGAAAGTAATGTTGTATGCTTTACAATAAAGCCACAGGCGAAAAATGTTAAGATAACCAAGGAAGATTCAAAAGGAGTTTTTTCAGGAGATGTTTTAACAGGAAGCTTTGAATTTTATGATTTAAACGGTGACAGCATGGGTGTATCAGAATATAAATGGTTAAGAGGAGATTCACAAAACGGAGAATTTGATGAGATTGAAGGTGCAGATGCTTTAACATATACAGTTACCGATGAAGATACCGGAAAATATATTGTATTTGAAGTGATTCCTGTTTCGGAAAATGAACCGACAAAGGGAAGTGCAGTGAAAAGTGAAGCATTAAAAGGCCCGGTATTGCCGGAAGTGAAAGATATATCAATATCTAAAAACGGTACCGTATTGACAGGAAAATACAAATATTATCATGAATACGGCGCACCTGAGGGCGAATCAAGATATGAGTGGATTATAAACGGCAGGGTCGTTTCAAATGAAATATCATATGAGGCGAAAGCCGGTGGGAATGTAACATTCAGAGTTTATCCTGTAAGTAAACAAGCACCGTATGAGGGTGAATGTAAAGAGAAAACAATTAGAGTGGCAAGCTCGTCATCCTCAGGCGGAGGCGGTGGCGGTGGCTCATCCTCAGGGGGCGGAATGTCAATCTCACACAGCATTATGAATGAAGTTATAAATAAGACTACTGAAAAAATCATACAGACTGATTTGGCAAATGAAAAAGGGTATGCAGCTGATGCTCAGGTACATTGGGCAAAAGAATATGTAAAAAATGTTCTGGAAAATGATATTATGGCTGTAGATTCTGAAAAAAAATTCTATCCTGACAAGACGGTTACAAGGTCTGAAATTATAAAATATCTTTTTAAGACTATGAAGTACACCGAAACAGAATATAAAAATGAATTTTCAGATGTAAGTGCAGATGCTGATTATTCAGGAGCTTTGCAGACGTTTGTAGACAAGGAAATAATAAGTAAGGATGTTAATTTCAGACCTGATGACAATGTAAGTCGTGAGGAAATTTGTAAGATTTTGTCAATTATGCTCGGAATGGGAGAGAGTGATGTAAGTCTTGATCATTATTCAGATAAAGCTTTAATCGGTGACTGGGCAGTTAAGCATGTGAAAAATATGATTTCTGCCGGAATTATGGTAGGGGTATCCGAAAATGAATTTTCACCTCATACCAACATCACAAACGCTCAGCTGGCAAAGATAATATCAGTAATACTTTCCGGAATTTATGTTGAAGAAAATAATACTCCTGCCGAAGATAATGCAGAAGTGGAATATATTGATTTATCATCCGATGAATTTAAAGTTGCATTTATAGGCGGTTCATTGACAGAGTTAGGAAAAGAATGGCAGGAAATGACTATTGATGCATTAGAAGAAAAACTTCCGGGAAAAAAGATTACATATATAAATAAAGGTCTTGGGGGAACAGGTTCTTCTTACGGTGCTCCGAGATTTACAAGAGACATTTTAAGCTTTGAGCCTGATTTAGTGTTTATAGAATTTGCTGCTAATGACAGAAATTTAGCCGACGAAACAAAAGCAAAGATGTATATGGAGCAGATGGTAAGAATGTGTCAGGCAGAGAAAAAACAGCCAGCAGTTGTGTTCTTATTTGCTCCAACTCCGACGGAAGTATTGCAAAATACGCTCGAAAACTGGCAAAACGGTGTTGAATGGAAGAGTGAAGTGGCTGAACACTACGGAATAAAAACAGTTAATATTCAAGAATATACCTTTAGGGATTATGAAAACCATAAAAAAGCTAATCCTAATTATACTATGACAGATTATTATATAGAATATAATTGGAAGCAAACAGGCGAAAATAGCTTTGATATTCACGGTGGATATGTCAAGTATGGTGAAGCCATTCGGGAAGCTGTTGGCGAGGATTTTGACGGATTTATAAGAAAGCCTAAAAATGTAGGTGTTCATTGTGTTGAAAATAAAACAGTAACGGAATATGAGTTTATTGAAATTAATGACCCGAGGTTAACCTTTAAAGGCGATTGGAATAAGCGTGAAAAGGGTTTTGTTTCAACCGACGGAAATCTTATTATTGCTGATAAACATTTCCCGTATTTCAAGAGTGGTATAATGCAGAACGATTCCGGAAATGCAAGTATTGAATTTACTACCGATGCAGCAGGTATAGAGCTTCAGATTATATCATCAAAAGTGGGAAACAGTGCTACAGTTTTGATTGATGGTGTTGAAGCAGGAAAAATAGGAACGAAAAATTCCAATACGAATATGAATTATCCGACAGAATGGATAGAATTGCCGGATGACGGCAAAGAGCATCAAGTCAAAATTGAAGTGGATGAAATTACAGAAGGATATGTATTTAATGTCGGCTCGATTATGACCAGAAGATATGTAAAATGATGCGAACTAAATGAGAAGGAGGTTTAAAATGCATTATATGAGAAAATTTTTTGTATTATTGTTAGTTTTTTCAATGTTGTCTCAGGTTGTATATGCAGAAAATGAAAAAAGTTATCTTCTGGACAAGGACTATCTTGATGATATCAGTAATATTATGGACAGCATATATCAATTTGATGTGGGTGAGTTTAGAGACAGTCAAAAAACTGATACCGGAGAAGGTGCAGTTGACAAATATCAGAAGCAGATTGATATTATTTGTGCTCTTGGTTTTATGGAAAAGAATGAGTCGGGAGAATTTAACGGCAGTGAAAAGCTTTTGTACAGTGATTTTTCAAAGGCAATGATGGTTATGTATACGGGTGGGAATATGTTTAAAAATTACACCGATACAGACACCGTCACCTTCGAAGTAGCTACAGAAACAATATTGAGTGCTTTGGGATACGATATATGTATCCCGAAGTATTCCTCAAAAAAGGAGTGGATTAATCACTATATTGCTGAATTGAATCTTTTTAAGGGTTTAACATATAATCCTGAAGAGGAAATATTAAGAAATCAGTTTGCAGTTTTATTATATAATTCACTTGATGCTGATATAATGGTTTCTGAGAGCTTAGGGGAATATCATGTAAAAGCGGATTCAAGCGTTTTGGAAGAAAGACTTGATATTATTAAACTTGATGGTCTTTTAAATGGTTTTGAGGGGTTAAACATTTATTCCTCAAAGGTTTATGAAGGAACAATACAGATAAACTCTAAATCGATTTATTACGGGGATATAAGCGTTCCGAGAAGCTTATTCGGAAAAAGAGTTGAGGCGTATGCTAAATATGATGATTACTCACAAAGGTACAACCTTTTGTATATCAGCGAAAACGATTCAGCTGAATACATAGAAGTGAATCTAAGAGATGTTTTAGGAGTAAAGGCCGGAAGTCTTGAGTACTCTGAAGGAAAAAGTGTAAAAAAAGTAGGAATTGAAGATACTTGTAAGATTTTATACAACGGTAATGCGCTGAGTGATTATGAGTTTATAAATGAACTTGCAGAAGGGCAAGGAACGTTACTTCTTTCAAAATCAGAAAAATCCGGTGGATTTGATGTATTAGTTATAAAAAAATACAGCGATTATGTACTGCTTGGAGCTAATGCTGAAAAAAGAACTATGAGTTTTAAATACAGTGCAAAATTTGACGGTAATACGAGCATTGAAATACCCGAGGATACAGTAATGTATATTGAAACAGATGGAGTTGTAGCAGAGGATTTAAGCGGTGCTTCAATGAACTCGGTTGTAAGTATGTATATGAACGAAACAAAAACTTATGCTGAAATTATGATTTCAAATACTTCTGTTGAAGGGAAAATTAACGAGATTACAGAAAATGAAGTTATAATAAATGATACAGAATACATGGTTTCAGAAAAATATCTTGAATGTGTAGAATCGGGAAGCGATGCAGAAGAACTGCGTGCCGGTATGGAAGGAATATATTATCTTACATATGATAACTGTATTGCGGGATGCAAGCCTTCAAGTGCAGTATCTTATGCATATTTTAAAAAGATTTTAAAAGATGAAGATAATGAGAAGGTTATATTGAAAATGTTCACAGAAGAGGATGAGTGGGTTATGATTAACCTGAATGAAACAGTGTTTGTGGACGGTACAAGATATTCTGAAGACGAAGCATATACATATCTTAATTCGGGAGAAATTGCAGATACGCTTATAAGTTATAAGCAAAGAGGTGAGTATATAGCAGAGATAAACACTATAAGAGGTGAGGTGTCTCTTGATTTTTCACATGAGACAACGCTTGACTATAAATTAGCATCACATATTCCGCAGTCGAAAGGTGCATCGTGGTTTATAGATTATAAAATTCGTGACAACACAACAGTTTTCAAAATTCCGAAGGATTTAAATGATGAAGAAGAATTTATAGCATTTAAGGGTAATACGAATCTATATACGGGAGAAAAATTCTTGTTGGAATTTTATAATTGTAATCAATTCTATATACCGAAGGTTCTTATGTGCCGTGAAACTTCAGAAAGTGAGTCGCAGAATAAACCATCAGGTGTTGGTGTTCCGCTTTACATTACATCAATATCATTGACAATTAATGAGGATGATGAGATAGTGTATCAGTTAAACGGATACAGAGCAAAGAATATGGGGGGTGGAAGATACAGTTTTAGTAAAGGAAGTGTATTTATAGAAGAAAAGTATTTTGAAAAATTTGCACTTGAAGAGGACAGATTATATAATTTTGTTGTGGATGATGAATATGTAGAGAATGCCGAAGAATGGTTTAATCCAGCGGAAACCGTGGATACATGGAGGCAGGAGGGAGACGGCAGTGCGGCATATCCTTATGTTGCAATCGGTGCATTGGGGGCTGTTGATGCGGAAGAAAGAATGATTCGAATAGATATGTTTACAGACAGACAAAGAAATTATTCTTTTAATTTGCCGGGCACCGTAGCTCTGATTGAGGATGGAGAATTTTCAATTGCAGATATAAGTGAATTAAAGGTGGGAGACAGAATATTCACTTATGCGGTAAGAGAAAGTGCTACATTGACAATGGTAGTTCGATAGAGGTGGGTATTATGAAAAAAATAAAAAAATGTATAATGCTTTTAACCTTGTTTTTTGTGCTTACACAAAGTGTAAATGCAGAGTTCTTTGTGAGCATAGAAGAAGGTGGTATCGTTGAGATAACCGGAAAAAGCAGTAAACGGCTGGAGAATGTTAATGCATTAATACTTAATAATGATGATGAAATCGTCTATCTTGACCAGGGGGTTAGTGATGAAAACAAAAATTACACTTTCAAAACGCAGATTGATGAGGAAAATAATCTGAAAATAAAGATAGGTGGTAATTTTTCGGATTTTTCACAGGAAAAGGTGACAGATGATGTCTTGTACGTTTCAGAAACAGGAGATGACAATAATTCAGGAAGCTATAAGAATCCTTTAAGAACTTTGGAAAAGGCGATAGAGTATTCACAAGACGGTTCAAAGGTAGTTTTGGTGGGAGCGGTAGAGATTTTTAATAATATAAGCTGCCCGGATAAGAAAATTGAAATTACGGGTGGAATTCTTGATATTGCCGATTCACTAAAATGGCATGGAGATGTTACCTTTTCCGATATTCAGTTAAAGGCTGAAGATGTAACAATGGATTTTTCCGGGAATGTCTGCTTTGGTGAGAATGTGGATGTGGAAGGGAGATTTAATATAACGGGTGACAGCATTTTGACCGTAAAAGACGGAGCGTTTGGAAATATCACCTCCAATTCTTTATACATTTATGAACCTGCCGATGTTGAAAATATTGAGAATGTAGAGAATATTGTCTTTTTAAACGGTTCTGATTTTTCGGAAAAAGTGAACGGAGAATACACAAATCTCATAAAATCCGGAATCGGCGGTGAGGCAAGAATTGAGGAAGGGAAAATAAAAATTTTCCCTTCCGATGGTCGGGCATACAGTGTGGATAATGGTGAATACAGTGTTTTTGAGAGAGAAATCAAACCGGGAGAACATATAGTTGAGTATGCATATGATTTTCATCTTTATTCATTAAAGCTTGATGATACAGACGGTGTTAAAGCAACAATTTCTGCCGCTTGCCGAAATCTCAATAAAGAGGAAAATATAAAACCCGTAGTTGTGGGAGCTGTATATCAAAATGAGAAGCTCTCTAAAGTGGTAAGTAAGGCGATTGAAAAAACGGGGGATGTGACCCAAATACTTAATTTTGGTAATATAGAAGCAGGGGAATTCAATATAAAGATTTTTCTTTGGGATTCTTTTGGCAAGATGCGTCCGCTTACCAATATAATTACAGAAAAAGAAGCTGAAACGGGTAATGCATTTTATGTTTCAACTGATGGAAATGACAGTAATCCCGGAACTATAGCTGAGCCGTTTTTAACTTTAGATGCTGCCCAAAAAGCTGCAAGAGAATGCGAGGGAGAATGCATTGTATATTTCAGAGAAGGCGAATATAGATTTGATTCTCAGATAGATTTTAACGCTAAGGATAATGATACAACATATGCGGCGTATAATCTTGAAAAGGTAACATTTACTAATACAAAAGGTATTCCTTATTCTGCATTTTCTGCTATTGAAGATGAAACAGTAAAAGAAAAAATAATAGATAATACAGCTAAAGAAAAGGTAATGTGTGTTAATTTGTCAGACTTGGGTATAACAAAGTTTGGAAAGCTTAGTCAACTTTTTGGAGTAGATATAGGGGTTGTACCCGAACCGACTTTGTGTTGTGATAATAAAAAAATGACACTTGCAAGATATCCTAATAACGGATTTTTAGATATTACAGGTGTTAAAGCGACAGAATCAGATGATTCAAGCAAGTCATTTTTAATAAGCGGTGACGGATTTGGGAGAGCTGAATTCTGGCAGGATAATGAAAGTGTGTGGCAGTATGGATATATCAGTAATAATTGGGCGTTTGGCGCAACTAATGGGAGCTTTGATGAAAACTACGGCTACAATATAAATATTCCTGAAGATTTCTATTCTCCTAAAAAAGGTGGAAGAGTATATTTTGTAAATTTACTTGAAGAGATAGACATGCCCGGAGAGTGGTTTCTTGACAGAAACACAGGAAGGTTATACATATATCCTCCCGAAGATGTGAAAGACAACTCAGTATTCAGCTTCACAGCTTGCGAAGCTGATGAGGATAGTATGTTTAATATTGTTAATGCTGATAATATCTCATTTGAAGGATTTGTTTTTTCAAATATAGGTGGGAAGGCGTTTGACATTAACTCATCTACCAATATAAGTGTCAGTAACTGCGAATTTTTTAATGTTTTAAATACATGTATTAATACAGATAATACTGAAAATTGCAGTTTTGACGGAAACTATATTCATAATGTAAGTGCAAAAGGTATAGTGGTTTCCGGAGGTATTAAGGAAAGATTAAAGAGTGGTAATAACTCTGTAACCAATAACAGGATTATGCAGTATGCTGAAGAAAGAAAAACATATTCTGCGGCTATTACCCTGGCCGGAGTGGGGAATCTTGCTGCTCATAATGAGATAAGCGATTCTACACACCTTGCTATTGCTTTTAAAGGACAAAAACACGTTATGGAATTGAATGAAATAATAAATGTGTGTACAGATACAAGCGATTCAGGAGCAGTATATTCCGGAAGAAACTGGGCATATCAGGGAAATATTATAAGATATAATTATTTTGAAAACATAAAACAAAATGTTCCCGGTGATTATCCGGTACATTCAATTTATTTTGATGATTGCTTCTCTTCTGCAGAGGTGTATGGGAATGTTTTTTATAACTGTGATTCTGCCGGCTTTATCGGCGGAGGAAGAGGAAATGTTTTTAATAATAATGTTATGATAAACTGTGGAAAGTCTGTTACCGGAAATTCAAGAGGTATGCTTGATTCAAGTGTTCTTTTAAAAACATTTGCGGCTACTGCAGGACACTGTTATCAGAATGACATATGGAAAGAAGAATTCCCTTTGCTTTATAATATTATGGAGGATAAGCCGGGAACTCCTAAATATAATGTAGTTACAAATAACATTTTATGCGGAACTCCTGATTCAGAATTGAATGAATATATTGTAAAATACGGAACGGTTAAGAACAACATTTCTATTGTGGAAAGTGATTATTATAATTGTTTTAATGATTTTGACAATACTGATTTTGGAATACCGACAGATAGCGCAATATATGATTATTTACCTGAATTTGAGTATATTCCGTTTAATGAGATGGGAATCGTGAATTAAAATATGTTTATTTAGGAGATGGAAATATAACTATGAAATCAAAAGAAGCATTAAAATTACTGGACAATGAATTAATATACTGGTCAAGATTAGGTTGGGCGGCGGATCCGCATGTTGTAGATGACAAGGGTGAGGTACTGCTTTATGAAGATATGGAAGTTAATATGAAATACTGCCGTCAGATGATTGGCGAATGCGGAATAGGAGTTCTTTGCTCCAGACTGCCGGTGGGGTGGACTGATGTTGAGACATACAATTTCAATACAGCGGATAAGGTGTTGGATGCGTTATTTGCTGAGTTTCCTGATTTGCATTATATTCCGAGGCTTACGCTTAATGCTCCATGGGGCTGGCAAAAAGCAAATCCCGATGAGCTTTGCTTATATGAAACTGCTGATTTTAAAAACAGTGATGAAATTTCGGCGGCAGTGGGGACTCCGATACAGGACGGCCGTGGTGAGTCAAAGCAAGGAAGTGTATTCGCATTTCAGAGCTTTGCTTCAAAGAAGTGGCTTAATGATGCGAAAGTAGCACTCGGTCTTATGATAGAACATCTTGAAGAGAGATACGGAGAAAGAATGCTCGGATATCATGTCGAGTACGGAAGGTGCGGAGAGACACATTTCTGGGGTGGGAGTGCCGATCACAGTAAGGTAAATAAAAAAGCGTTTTATGATTTTTGTATAAAGAAATATGAGTCAGCCGGGAAATTGTCAGCTGCATGGGGAATAGAAAATATAACTCCCGAAAATATTGTAATACCAAAAAATGCCGAAAGATATAAAAAAGCTCCCGATCTTGATTCATTCTTCCATATGGGTGAAGAGAATATTATTTACCGTGATTACAATGAATACAGAAAAGCTCTGAGCTTAGAACTTGTAAACACTTTATGCAAAGAGGCAAAGGAAAAGTCGGGCGGTAAGCTTGTCGGACTGTTCCATGGATACATAGTTCATGACGGTGCTGATTATCATGGTCATACGGATATTGAAGAGCTTTTAAACAGCGAGTATGTGGATTATATGACAGCTCCGAAATTCTATTACCGTTGTGAATACGGAGAGCCTTGCGGTTCACATTGTCCGCCGATGTCTTTAAAGAGAAAAAACAAGGTGTGGATTGAAGAAATCGATACAAGAACGCATATGCCGGCAATGGGCAAGTTTACGACAGGACCTGAAATTGCTCCGATTGGTCATGCAAATAATATGGATGAAACACGCTGGGTACTGTGGCGTGAGTTTGCAAGGTGCGAAATGGCAGGCGCAGTTTGCTGGTATATGGACTTAGGCGGCGGCTGGTTTGATGATGAGGATATTTTAAAGGAAATGACAAAGATAAATGATATGCGGCACACGCTTTCAAAAATGAAGCGTGAAAGCGTATCGGAAATCTTAGTGGTTGTTGATGAAGAAAATCAGATAATGACAACTCAGGACCATGGTTTTCATGTAAGAGCTTTGCAGGATACGATATGCGAAACTGCAATGACCGGTGCGCCTTATGATATGTGCAGACAAAAAGAGCTTTGTGAAATGGATTTAGCCAAGTATAAGCTTGTTATATTCTTAAATGCATTTTTGATGAGCCATGAAGAGTTTTCAAAGCTGAATTTTTCTAAAAATACGCATTTTATATGGAATTATGCTCCGGGACACATCAAGGGCGATACTACAAGGCTTACGGGAATGAAAATAAAAGAAACAGGGCTTTATGATAATTTCCCTTATCTTGAAATCATACCGGAGGACGGAGTGGAAGTTCTTGAAAGATACGTCGAAACTGCAATACAATATAAAGATATTCCAAAGCTTGAAGTCTTGCCTGAAAGTGGCATCAGGACTGCGGTAAAAGGAAACAATATGCTTGCAGTACTGCCGTCAGTTAACAGACAGATAATAAGAGCTTTTGCAGAAAAAGCCGGATGTAAAATGCATGCACCGGCAGGCAATATCGTATATGGCGATAGCAGATTTACGGCAATATTTAACGATAAGGGATTTCAATTTAACCTGAATAAATAAAATATTAATCGTCCCTGAAGGTGGTTGTGCACTTTAGGGACGTCGTGTCTGTTTTTCGCTGATATTAAAAACAAATCATGTACCCAAAATCAAAGCATTTTTATCTGTTTTTATATTGACATTATATTTTCGGTATGATATAATGAAAAAGGCAGAAGCTGAAAAATATACTATCCGAGGAGATTATTACTATGCGTGTTATTGTATGTAAAAATTATGAAGAAATGTCAGACAAAGCGACAGACCTTGTAAGAAGCCAGATTGTTTTAAAGCCGGACAGTGTTTTGGGACTTGCAACAGGCTCTACACCTATCGGTTTGTATCAGAGACTTTGTAAATTATATGAAAAGGGAGATATTGATTTTTCTGAAGTAACAACATTTAATCTTGACGAATACTATCCGATTTCAAAGGATAATTCACAAAGCTATTATTATTTTATGAATGAGCAGCTTTTTTCACATATAAATGTAGATAAAAGTAAAACCTTTATACCAAACGGCGAGACGGACGACCCGGAAAAAGAGTGTGAGGCATACGAAGCCTTAATAGAAGAAGCCGGCGGTATAGATCTGCAGATTTTAGGAATAGGACAAAACGGTCATATCGGATTTAATGAGCCGGACGAAAACCTTAATACCAAAACTCATCTTACCGGACTTACACAAAATACAATAGACGCAAATTCAAGATTTTTTGAGAAGAAAGAGGATGTGCCGACTAAGGCTCTTACAATGGGAATTGCTACAATATTAAAATCAAAAAAGATAATCATTATGGCAAACGGGGAAAGTAAGCGTGCAGCAGTTGCGGAGCTTCTTAACGAGGATATTACAACAAGCACACCGGCAACAATGCTTAAGGTTCATCCGGATGTTGTGCTTATTTGCGATGAAGAGGCTTTCGGCAAGGAGGCATAAGCTGTGACTATATTTAAGAATGCTGATATAAACGGCGTTATTACCGATATTGTGGTTGATGACGGCAGGTTTGTAAAAATCGGAAAAACAGATAAAGACGGCTTGGATTTGGGCGGGAATGCAGTTTTCCCCGGTCTTGTTGATATTCACTGTCATGGCTGTATGGGATATGATACCATGGATGGTATATATCTTAACGAGATGTCGGAATATCAGGCTTTAAACGGCATTACATCGTGGTTTCCCACTACCATGACTATGGATTATGAGAGCATAAAACGAGTTGTGAATACAGACATAAATAAAATTAAGGGTGCAAATGTTTTAGGCTTTCACCTTGAGGGTCCGTACATAGCTCCGGAATTTAAAGGAGCGCAAAACGGTGAGTTTATACGAAACCCAGACTTGGAAGAATACAGAAAATGGGACAATGCAAAGCTTGTAACAATCGCTCCGGAACTTGACGGAGCAACTGAATTTATAAAGGAATGTGACGGTGTTGTATGCATAGGTCATACCGGTGCGGACTATGAGACAGCCTCGGCAGCAATACAGGCAGGTGCGAATTGCCTTACACATACATTTAACGCAATGCCACCTTTGCATCACAGAAACCCCGGTGTAATAGGTGCGGCGATTGATAACGATGCATATGTTCAGGTAATATGCGACGGAATACATATTCATAAAAGCGTTATAACGGCGCTTTACAGAATTTTCGGAAAGAAAATGATTCTGATAAGTGATTCTATGCGTGCTGCCGGAATGCCGGACGGTGAGTATGAGCTGGGCGGTCAGCAGATGACTGTTGAAAACGGAATAGCTAAAACTCCCGATGGTGCAATTGCCGGAAGTACGTCTAATCTCTTTAAATGCGTTAGAAAAGCGATAGAGTTTGGAATTGCACGGGAAGATGCTTTCTATATGGCGTCAACAGCCCCGTCGGAGCTCATGGGAATAAATAAAGGAAAAATTAAAGAAGGCTTTGACGCCGATTTTATAGTTGTTGATAAGGATAATAATCTTCTCAAAACAATAATAGGCGGAAATGAAATTAAATAAAGGCAAAAAGGCAGGAACACCGGCTATTTCGGAAAATACCGATAAATACAGTCTTTCTCATGGTTTTTTATACCGTGAGAGAGACTTTTTTTGCTTAAAATTAAGTTTTTTAAAAGTTTGCAATAACTGCGAGTAAAAGCTGTTATAATGGAAGTGAACAGTGAGCAGTGAACAGTAATAACTGATTACTGACTACTGTTTACTGATAACTGACCGGTGGAGGAGATAACGGCTCGGTATATATCGGAGCTTTATGCTGATGATGACGCTTTATTACGGTTTATTGATATTACTGAGGGTAAGGAGCATATACGGAGATTGTTTTCTTATGCACGGAACGGGGTGTTAAATGATTCGAACAGGGAGTTGACAAAGGATAAGAATGGTGGTATAATAAGAACAGAGCGTGATAAAGATATGTTAAAAGTGAATACCGGCGGAAAAAGAAATGAAAAAAAGCTCACAAAAGAACAAATAAAAGAAGCCATTGAATATGCAGTT
>JAZTZP010000123.1:0-7517 GCA_045637525.1 Clostridia bacterium
GTCAACTTAACGTTTACAGTATTGCAGTGAAATCTTTTGCCTAACAGCAAAAGGTGAAATCTGTCCTTTCGGACAGGTGAAATCCACATAAATGTGGGTGAAATTTGTAGCTTACGCTACAAGTTAATGAAGAAATCGCAACCGTTTTCAAATTTAAATTTCTTAAGTTGACAGTATTGCTTGCCTAAAGGGAGGTGGCACGGCGTAAGCCGTCACGGAGGGGTATTACATATCTATGTATTGAAAATATGTAGTAAAGATATAGAAAAATCAATATCCCTCCACCGCAAGCGGTCCCCCTCCCTTTAGGCAAGGGAGGCAAGCAAAGCGTACCGAAATCCTACTGCAAACACGCAGATAAACTATAATTTATTTAAAAATACAAAATTATGTATAAGGGTACTTGCTTACATATTGATATAAATACTTATTATATGGTACAATATATTCATAGTAAATACATAAATAAATTAAACGGAGGAATACAGAAATGGAAGATTTGTTATGGGGAGCTGAAATAGATGATTTTCCTCAAGTCATCAAAAGGGACAGGGCTGTTTTGGCATGAAATTTTTCAAATTTAACGCCAAAATCTACATTCTCATCCACGTCCACTTTTGGCTGATTAATATATCGGACAGATAATCTTTTTACTCATCATCTTCCTCTAAATTTTCAAGAGCTACTCTTACTGCTTCAACTACAAAAGCTGAAAATGTGCAATTTGTTCCTGTAATAGCAGTTTCAACATCTTCAATAATGTCATTCGGAAATCTTATACATTTATTAGTTGTCTGGGGGATTGATGGTATTTTAAATTTTCTCATTTTTATCACCTTATATCTTAGTAAATTTATTTTTGCAATACTATTATATGTCAAAATGCAACAAAAATTAAATATAACATTTGCATTGCAATATAAATGTTATGCATTATGTATTGCGTTTTGATAAAATTTATGATATAATTATTATTGTAAAAATAAAAAGATTTAAGAAAGTATCATTATTTGTAATAATAGAATAAATGCCAATTACTTATATAATACGTTCTTTTCTATTTTTACCCGACAACAGTTTTTAACTGTTGTATAAGCATTTACCGTTAATATAAAAATGGGCTGTTTGAACAGCCCGTTTTTGGTTGATTATTTTACGCTGAAAGCAAATACTGTTGTAAAATCATACACTTCGTTTGCACGAAGGATCGGTGACGGGAAATGACTGCATGCCATTGAGTTCGGGAAATACTGTGTTTCAAGACATACGGCCTGATGAACTTTATATCTTACTCCGTCTTTGTATGAAAGACTTTCATTTATGGAGTTGCCTGTATAAATCTGAATGCCGGGTTTATCTGTTGCTACTTTTAGTGTAATTCCGCTTTTCTCACTTGAAAGAACGGCCGCAGTTCTCATACCGCTTCCTGCAAGTGTAAAGTTGTGGTCATAGCCGCCGAACATTTCTATTTGCTCAAAGTCGGCGTTTATGTCACTGCCGATGGGCTTTGGAATGCGGAAATCGAACGGTGTTCCCATAACAGATAATATCTCACCGTTTGGCATACATTCATCTGTGTTCGGCGTATAGAAGTTACTGTTGAGCTGAAGCACATGATCGCAGATATCACCTGAATCGTGGCCGTTAAGATTGAAATATGCGTGGTTTGTCATATTAAATACAGTATCCTTATCCGAGACGGCACGATAGTTTATTTTCAGTTCGTTTGACTTTGTAAGCGTATATGTAACGCAAACTGACGCATTTCCCGGAAAACCCTCTTCGCCGTCGGGGCTTACTGTTGAGAGTATAAGCGAACAGCCGTCTGCATCTTCTTTTTCAACTGCGTCCCATATCTTTTTATCAAAGCCGACAATTCCGCCGTGAAGGCTGTTTTTGCCGTCGTTTATACCTGCGCTGTATTTACAGCCGTTTATTTCAAATTCGCCTTTGTGAAGTCTGTTTGCATGACGTCCGATTAATGCGCCCATATATCCGCTGTTTGTTTTATACTGCTCCATATTATCATGACCTAAAACAACGTCTCTTTCGTTTCCGTCTTTATCCTCAATAAATATATTCTTTATAACACCGCCGAAATTAAGTATTACGGCACGTACGCCTGTTTTGTTGTCAAGCGTATATTCAAAAACGTCACGTCCGTTTAATTCTCCGTATTTTTTCTTTGAAATAGCCATTTTAAATAACTCCTTTTCCTGTTTTAAAAAAAGACAGGCGCAAAGGTCCTGTCTGTTAAATTCACACGTTTGTGTGGGTTTTCAGATTACGGCTTTGCATAGTGCAAAGCCATAATACCACCGAAAATTAATCAACGATAAATCTCTTTAACGAGTCGATAAATTCATCGCAATCGTCACTCTGAACCTCAACCTTTATAGGCTTTGATAAGTCAAGGCTGAAAATCCCCATAATTGACTTAGCATCAACAACATAGCGTCCTGATGTAAGATCTACATCGAAATCGTATCTGCTTACAATGTTAACAAAATCCTTTACATCGTTGATCGAGCTTAAAAGTAAATTAAAAGTTCTCATAAGGTCATCCTCCACATCAATGTATTTTATTGTAGTTTAATCTACAAGCATATAATACAACTTTTTTTTTATTTAGTCAATACCTATTGATTTTTTTTAAAAAATTTTATATAATAGTACTAAGTGCATTTATTACTATTTACCAACAAATAGTGATTTATGCCTATCGGTGAAAAAAAGGTGTCTGCAGGGTGCAGTCGAAATTAATATTTTACGGTAAAAGACAAGGAGATAATGTTGTGAAAAAGATAGCATTTTATACCTTAGGGTGCAAGGTAAATCAATACGAAACGGAAGCTATGAGCGAGCTGTTTGAAAAGGATGGATATACTGTGTCGGATTTTGACGACGTGTGCGATGTTTATGTAATAAACACATGCACCGTTACCGGAATGAGCGACAGAAAATCAAGAAAGGTTATACGTCAGGCGAAAAAGAAAAACCCGGATGCGATAGTTGCAGTAACGGGTTGCTATGCGCAGACAGCACCGGAGGAGGTGCGTAAAATTGAGGGCGTGAACTTAATTATCGGGACAAACAACAGGTCAAGGATTGTGAGTCTGGTAAATTCACTGATTCCGGGTAAGGTTTCGGAATGTGTTGATGATATTATGTCGGACAAGAATTTTGAGAAGCTTTCCATAACGAATTATTCCGACAGGACACGTGCTTATATAAAGATTCAGGAGGGGTGTAATCAGTTTTGCAGTTATTGCATAATTCCATATGCAAGAGGCCCTGTACGCAGTCGCAGTCGTGAGGATATTCTTGCGGAAATCAGGCTTCTTTCAGATAACGGCTTTCGTGAGGTTATACTCACCGGAATACATATCGCTTCGTATTTTGACGGTGAGGGGTATACCCTGGCGGAGCTTATCAAAGATGTTAATAAGATTGACAAAATTGAGCGTATTCGTTTAGGCTCTATTGAGCCGATGACTCTTAATGAAAGGTTTATTGCAAAAATAAAAGACTGCAATAAGCTTTGCCGTCATTTTCATCTGTCACTTCAGTCGGGATGTGATGAAACTCTTGAGCGGATGAACAGAAAATACACAACGGCAGGCTATAAAAGGATTGTCGACTCTATAAGGGAGCATTTTGAGGATGCGGCGATAACAACGGATATTATGGTTGGATTTCCGGGCGAAACGGATGAGGAGTTTGCAAAAACTGCCGGATTTGTTAAAGAAATCGGTTTTGCTGATGCACATATATTTGAATATTCGCCGAGAAAGGGGACTCCGGCGGCTGAAATGGTGCAGATAACGGGAGATGTTAAACACAAAAGAAGTAAGGCGATTGAAAAGATAACAGCCATTTCCCGTGATGAGTTTTTTAAATCACAGCTCGGCAAGGTGTATACCGTTTTAATGGAAACCGAGCCTCAAAAGGGCATATTTGAGGGAAAAACAGATAATTACATTACGGTTAGAGTGAAATCCGATGCCGATATAACGGAAAAGTTTGTTGACGTACAGATTACGGAGGTTTTTGGGGAGTATGTTTTTGGGGAGATGGTATGATAATAAAACTTTGGCGATTTCGGAAACTAAAATTGATACTAACATCTTGACCTCAAAAAATATTCAGTTAAGAACGTTCCCATTTCAAAAGGCAGTCGAAACGACTGCCTTTTGAAAAAATGAGTAGCAACATTTTGAAAAGAGAGTTGCGTTTTAATTTATGAAAAATATGTACATAAATTAAAAAACTGTGGTAAGATGTGTTTTATATACATTTACCGCAGTTTTTTTATCTGTAAAATTAAAGCTCGATATAGAACTCAAAATTTTCTATTTTCTTTTCGTTCAGCTGATATTTTTCTAAAAGCTGAGGGCCGCAGGAATTTGAACCTATGCCGGAATTTTTGTAATCTATTCTTATAACAGTATCTTTATCCTTTACAAGTTCATCGGTATGGGCGGCGGCTGTGAGTGCTTGTGCGCTGTAATGTGATACGTTAAATTCAAAGCCTGTATCTGACTTGAATTTAAGTCCGTTCTTCATATCAAGCACCTTTGTTGCCGTATGGTTTCCATGCTCTTGGGGAACTATGTAATTTACGTATTCCTTATCTGCATTGCTTTCATAGAAGCCTACCTTTGTATGATAATGCATATCGGAGTAGTTTTCGCTGTCGCCGCGACCGTAGTATGTGAAGCTGTCGTTTTCGTAAGGCGTTCTGAACTCAAAACCAAGTCTCGGCAGCCATATACAGTCGTTTTCTCTTATGTCGCCCGAAAGAGCTACTTTAACGGAACCGTCACCGTAGAAGGTATAAGCAGTTGTATACTTAAAGAAAGGCTTACGGCTTATGGCTGAAAGTGAGCCTGTTACCGAGATTGTGTTACCGCTAAGCGAAACAGAATATATTTTGTCGAAGAGACAGTCGAAATTTTCTGCTTCCCAGCTGTTGGTGAACTTGTACCACTTATTTTTTATATTTCTTTCGTTATCGGTCGGTGCTCTCATTACCGTGAGCTTAAGACGCTCTGAAAGCTGTTCTTTACCGTTTTTAACGATACTTGTAAGTGTGCCGTAGTTCTTTGAGAATGTATAGGTAAAGTCATAGCCTGAAACGATAAAGTCGTTATCTGTTCCGGTAATGCACACATCGGTATTTGTCTTTTCGGTTACGGCTGTTTTTGCTTCCAGATCCAATTGAACCATAGCAACTTCATAGCCGGTGCTGTCATAAAGATAACAGTTTACATATGCTCCGAGAATACAGCTTGGGGCTGTTGTATAGTCTAAATAAACAGTCTCTTTCGGTGCTGCTTCGATATTTAACGATTTTGAAGCAATTACTTTACCGTCAACTACTGTTTCATATCTGAAAGTATATTCGTTAAGGTTTGTAAAATCATAAAGGTTTGTAACGGCAAGCTTTCCGTTTTGAATTTCACAGCGGATATACTGATATGTGGCTTTTGCGTTTAATGAGCCGGCTTTGAAGCTTCTGTCATGGAATACAAGTCCGTCGGCACAGAAGTTTCCGTCGTGGGTAAGCTCTTTAAAATCACCACCGTATTTTGCAACGCCGTCTACTATAACGGTATGGTCTGCCCACTCCCATATACAGCCACCGATAAGCTTGGGGTATTTGTATATAACATTCCAGTAGTCCATGGTATCGCCCGGGCCGTTACCCATTGCGTGAGCGTATTCACAGAGGAAGAACGGAAGCGGACGACTTTCGTCAAGTGCATATTCTTCTAAATAGCTTACCGGCGGATACATTCTTGAATGGATATCGGGACGATTATAGAAATCATAATTCTTTAATATATCGTCTATTCTCGAAGCATTATCCGGATGCGTGTGACATTCAAGTGCACTATGATCCATGTTTCCGGCTTCAATTTGTTCCTTGCAATATTTTATTTCATCGGTCTTGCGTGAAGCATCCTCGCAGTGAATAAGACGTCTTGTATCAGTCGCACGAAGATATTTAATCATTTCATAATGATTGTCGCAATGACCGCTCTCGTTTCCTGTTGACCAGCTGAAAATACAGGTGTGGTTCTTGTCACGGTTGTATGCTCTTACCATTCTTTCAACATAAGCTTCTCTCCACTCAGGCTGATTTCCTATCCAGTCCGGGCTTTCGATACAGTTATATCCCGGATTGTGCGGTGTCATCTGTACAAAACCATGTGTTTCAATATCGGTTTCAAGCATTACATAAAATCCGAGTTCGTCGCACATATCCACAAATTTCGGTGACGGCGGATAGTGAGATGTTCTTATTGTGTTTATGTTAAGCTTTTTCATCTGTGTCAGGTCGTACATCATTTCTTCGTCAGTCATGCACCAGCCGTTTGTCGGATGTGTGTCGTGATGGTTTATGCCTTTTAACTTAACCGAAACACCGTTTACTAAAAATTCACCTTTATCGCTTACAGAATATGAAACAAATCCGATTTTACGGCGTATAATTTCGCCTTCGTATTCGAATACAAGCTCGTAAAGATACGGCTTTTCCGCATTCCATTCAATATGATTTTCTACGGTAAATTCTGCTGTTTTTTGAGCGTTTGTTTCGCCTATAAGTTTTTCACCGTCGTAAAGAGAAATCTTTGCACTGCCTTCAAAGTTTATGGATATAACGTTGTTATTTGTAACAATATTGATATCCTTTATATGGCCTTCAGGACGTGACAGGATATATACGTCGCGGAAAATTCCGTTGAATCTGAAAAAGTCCTGGTCCTCTAAATAGCTTCCCGAACACCATTTTCTTACCTTTGCGGTAACGGTATTAGCACCGGCACAAACGTAATCTGTAATATCAAATTCAGCCTGAAGATGACTGCCCTGGCTGTAGCCGACATATTTATCGTTTATGTAAAGCTCCACATTTGAAGAAACACCTTCAAAAACGATGTAGTGTCTGTTTTTTTCGTTTGTAATTTCAAATTCACGCTTATATATTCCGAGCGGGTTTTCGGTCGGCACGAACGGAGCGTCTACCGGATACGGATAACGCACGTTTGTATAGTTCGGATCTTCATAGCCGAAAAGCTGCCAGCAGGATGGAACGGGGATTTTATCCCATTTTGTTATTTCTTTTTCTTCATTAAAATCTGCACTGTAATACTTAAAGTTCCATTCGCCGTTAAGAGAAATGAACGCACCGCAATTCTCAGGGATATAGTAAGCACGCTGAGGCATACGGTTTTCACTGATGTGTTCTAAGTTTTCATAAAATCTCATAGCATTTAACCTTCTTTCTTTTGAATTAAATTATAGTTTATCTTACTAATTAAGGATAGGCTTTTGATATGCTTTGCTAATAGGCTCCCTTGTGTAACACCCCAGGGTGGCTTCTCTTGACGAAGTCAATTCACCTTCAGGGAGCTGTCGCTGAAAGCGACTGAGGGATTGTCTTTCAAGAAAATCAACATATTTAAGAAACAATCCCTCCACCGCAAGCGGTCCCCCTCCCTTTAGGCAAG
>JAZTZP010000124.1:0-12784 GCA_045637525.1 Clostridia bacterium
TTGTCGATTTTCTTTCCATAACTTGCGGCGAATTCGCCGCAAATTTCACTCGCATTTATGCGAATTTCACCCAACCATATGGTTGGATTTCACTTTTTGCCTGTGGCAAAAAATTTCACTATAAATTATAGTTTATCGTAAGATAAACTATAATTTATCATCGGAAAGGAAAAAGCATCATGCAGGAATATCAGTCTTTATTTCAGGTTCGGGCGGCTCGGTATGAGGATATAGAGAGTATAATGGAAATAACTAAAGAGGCTTTTCGTGAGTATGCGGTTATGGTTGGTTCGGATAAACTGGACGCACTTGCTGAGACTTATGATGATATAAAGCGTGATATTGACACAAAGCTTGTGCTTATTGCTTTGTCTGATGGTATTCCGGTTGGTGTTGTAAGACTTGATGTGACCGGTGAAACGGCATATCTGTCACGTTTTGCAGTTAAAGAGGATTGCCGGAATATGGGGATTGGAAAATCTATAATGAGTATGGTAGACCGTATAATGAAAAAAGGCGGAGTGAAAAGAATTTCACTCCACACCGGGGCTAAGGCTGCTCCGCTTATAAGATTTTATTACGGTCGCGGCTTTTACATAGAATCTACCGATACGTCGAAGGGATATATTCGTGCACTGTTGGTTAAGGATTACGACAGGTAAATCCAGAAGCCGAAGAAACCTATCAATGCACTGTAAACAAGCGATTGAATTATCAGAAACACCGTCACACTGACGGTGAATTTTTTTTTGCGCGTTTTGTGTTTTGAAAAATGCATGCCTATGTAGCTTCCGAGTGCACCGCCTGTGAATGCGATTTTTAAAAGCTTTGCTT
Organism: Clostridia bacterium; assembly: GCA_045637525.1. GTDB lineage: Bacteria > Bacillota > Clostridia > UBA1381 > UBA1381 > JAZTZP01. Next base: position 835 of record JAZTZP010000124.1, read on the forward strand.
CGCTTATTCGCTCCTGATGCTTTTTTGCTTTTTGTTTGTCGGAGGTATACATATGAAAGGCAAGGATGTTTGCGATAATCATATATAAAAGAATTATTATAAGCATAGTGAGGCTCAGCTTTTTTATTCCGAGGAATTTTGAAACAGGCGGAAGTACGGGGAAGGTTTTATAAAACCAGTCCGATAAAGCCTCGCCTATGAAGCTGAAGAATACGCATATATAGTTCCATATAATTATCAGAGCCTGTCCGAAATTATAAAAGAATGTTTTAATCATTTCAATAGAATTATCCGACAAATCATTACACCTCGCTAAAAAAATTCTTCTGATAATAAGTATACCACAGTAAATCAAATTTTTCAAGCGTTTTTAGGTATTTTCTTTGAAATTCATAAAAAAATACTGATGTTTTACATTATTTGTTTAAATAATCATAAACCATTTTTCCGAAAACTGGTTCATTGTTATCATCTGTTGCAGAAACATACTCACAGTGACCACCATGCATTACCTTTAAATCTATTTTACTCATATCATATTCAAAATGTTTAAGTGTTGCAATCATCATCATGGTTTGCTCGTAGCGGCATTCCATGTCATTATCCGATACTATAAAGAGCATCGGAGGATGAGTGGTGCGTGTTCCGACATGATATACAGGTGAATAGCATATATCTTTTATAAGATTCATAATACGCCATTCTCCTTGTCAAGCTTTCTGTTTCTTGCGTACAGGCATAAATCGGTGCCTACCATGATAAGGTTGAGTACATAGAAGAATAAGACATACCATTTTTCGCCTATTTGCGACATATAAGCTTCGTTTGTAAATTTTGAAGCTATGCCGGCTATGTAGCCGAAGAAGATAAGGCATAAGAATGAAAGGCTTTTTCCTTTTGTTGTGCGTGCTTTGTATGATTTCATAACATTAAGCGGCCATGAAAAGCCAAAGCTTACAATCATTGCGATTTCAAGTAATTCTGACATAATTTAATCCTCCGTTTTGTTGGTGTTTTTTTATTCTATTTTATCATATTTTTGCTGTATTGTAAATAATTAAATAAATTATACTGCTATAACTTGACAGTTATAGCAGTATGTGATATAATAAATTATAGTTTATCTGCATAAATTAGTAGGATTTCGATACCGCTTTGCAAGCCTCCCTTGCCTAAAGCAATACTGTCAACTTAAGAAATTTAAATTTGAAATCGCTTGCGATTTCTTCATTAACTTGTAGCGTAAGCTACAAATTTCACCCACATTTATGTGGATTTCACCTGTCCGAAAGGACAGATTTCACCTTTTGCTGTCAGGCAAAAGATTTCACTGCAATACTGTAAACGTTAAGTTGACAGTATTGCTTGCCTAAAGGGAGGGGGACCGCTTGCGGTGGAGGGATATTAATTTTTCTATGTTTTTACTATATATCCCTCCGTCACAGCTACGCTGTGCCACCTCCCTTTAGGCAAGGGAGGCTTTAGCAAAGCGTATCGAACGCAGACTGTAAACACGCCGCTAAACTATAATTTATATTTTTGTTAATGTAAAGACATAGAAAAATCAATATCCCTCCGTCACAGCTACGCTGTGCCACCTCCCTTTAGGCAAGGGAGGCTTCGGCAAAGCGTACCGAATGCAGACTGCAAACACGCAGATAAACTATAATTTAGTGTGGAGTTAAGATTTTCGTCCCATTTTGGCTACGCCTACAATGAATAGACGGTAAAATATACATCCTGAAATAGCTTTATTGATATTTTTATTTAATTTTTGGAAAAATAGTAATCATGTAATTTATTAAGGTCATCATGAATTTCTGTCATTGTTTGATTTGCTTCCCGGCTGTAATCACATATTACCTCGACCGCATCCGCTAATACTTTATCTCCGACTCTTGCGGAAAAATCTCTGTTTGAGTCGAATGATTCATAAAGTGCAGCGGATGCGGCATATGTTTTTGCGATTAATCTTTGCAAATCAAGTACGTCATTTAAAATATTAAGTAATGATTTAATGTTTGTTTCTGTTTTTTGCATTTGTGTTTTCCTCCTTAATTAAAAAATGCGTAGCCGAAGCTACGCACAAAAAATGCATAGCTCGGATTGCGATATATTTTAATATAATTCAAACTTAACAGCATATTAAAATAGAGCATGCATTTTTATCGGAAAATAAAAACACTGCTGTTGAATTTGAGTTATTTAAATATATCGCACTTATGATTATATCACATTGCTTTTTAAATTACAATATGCAATATAAACAAAAACACGGGTTTTTAATGAGTTGATTTTTTATGAATAAAATTACAAATTATAGTTTATAGGCGTGTTTGCAGTAGGATTTCGGTACGCTTTGCAAATAGGCTCCCTTGTGTAACACCCCAGGGTGGCTTCTCTTGACGAAAGTCAATTCACCTCCAGGGAGCTGTCGCTGAAAGCGACTGAGGGATTGTCTTTCAATAAATCAACATATTTGAGGAACAATCCCTCCACCGCAAGCGGTCCCCCTCCCTTTAGGCAAGGGAGGCTTGCAAAGCGTACCGAACGCAGACTGTAAACACGCCTATAAACTATAATTTATATAACTGAATATAAATTTTTACTTTGTAAATTATAATATTAAAAAAATATTACAAAAAAATGCTATTAAAATAGAGAAAAAGCATATTGACGGCAAATACTTGTGTGTGGTAAAATTATAGTATAATAGGATAGTAGGCAATAAATGGGAGTTTGAAGTTAATTAAAGGGAGGTGCTGCGGTGTTAGGAGTTATGTTAGTCGATGACGATTCAGTTGTAAGACGCGGGCTCAAAGAGTTGATAAAATGGGAAGAACTCGGAGCAAGCGTTGTAGCTTGTGCTGCTAATGGTATTGAGGCTATGGAACTTTTAAAAGAGCATCAGATTGATTTAGTCATATCGGATATAAAAATGCCTGAGATGAACGGATTGCATCTTGCAGAGTATATATATAAAAATCTGCCTAATACGAAGGTTATTTTGCTCAGCGCATACGGCGAGTTTGAGTATGCAAAACTGGCAGTACAGTATGATGTAATGGCATATCTTTTAAAGCCGATAAGCAGAAAGTCGATTAACGAGCTGTCTGAACTGATCAGGACCGAGGCTGTTGAGAGGGAACGGTATTTTGAAATAAAAAAACTTATGCATTCAAAGGAATTTAAAGACCGTATAATAAACAGCGTGAATGACAATGATACTGCACTTATGAACTCGATTATAGAAATTGAGGATAATTACAGAACTTCCGATATGAATGCAATAAGAGAATATTATTCAAAGGTTATAGACGTTATATTTGAAACCGTTCATCCGAAAGTAATCGGTGGCGAGGATAAGGAAGAGATTATAGAAGCAGTATTTCGGACAGGTGATTTTGAAAGCCTGAAGAAGTATGTATTTGAGAAAGTAAACAGTATAATTCATCTCAGAAATATTAGCGGTTCAAACAATGTGCATATGTTTGCTGAATATATAGCGCATTATATACTGTCTAATTACAAAAAGAGTAATATAAACGTGGAAAGTGTGGCAAACGAGTTTAAGGTAACGACAACCTATCTCGGATATATTTTTAAAAAAGAAATCGGGATCCCGATTTCGCAGTATATCATACAGCTGAAAATGAAGGAAGCCGCAAGACTTCTTTTAGAAACTGATTTGTTTGTAAAAGACATTGCAGAGGCTGTCGGATATAACGACATTAACTTTTTTATAAGGCGTTTTAAAAAGGAATACGGGTGTTCGCCTATGAAGTATAAAACTGATGAGAAAGAAAGGAGCAACAAATAATATGAAGAAAATAATACTGTATGTTGTTGCGGTGGTTACTCTTTTAATGACAGGAGTGTGTGCAAAGGCTTCGGAGCCTGTGGCGGGTGTGAAGTGTATTTCATCTGCGGAAAAAGAGGATATAACAATAGTTTTTGATGAAGAGAAGTATTCTGAAAAGACTGCAAAATGGATGTCCGGTTATATAATAAATGAAAACGGTATAATCGTTTATATCGGTGAGGCAAGACCGGGCGAGGGGGATCTCACATACACTATAAACAGCGGAGGTGAAACAACAAGGACCTATACCGCAATAGGAAGTGTTGAATTAAAAGACGGAACGGTTATAAATAATTTTGCTGATCCGTATGTGTTTACGCTTTATACATATGCCGAAAAGCAGGAGGCAATGAATAAGATATTAAACGAAGGCGCGGCGTTTGAAACATATAAAGATGTATTATCTTTAGAATTTGATGCGTTGTATCACAAAATAAATAACCGTAGTGCCATAGTAAATAAGATGAAAGAGATTTTAGGAAACGGAGAACTGACTCAGGAAGCTTTCTTAAATGCTTTTGACGTTTCGCTTGTTTCGGCGGCAATTTCCCTTAAGGATGCCGGCGTTATGGAATTTTTGGTAAACAATTATTCCGAAATTTTAGGAATAGACAAAGAGGGTAAGGAATACGGATGGTTTTTGAATGACTTATCTTCCGAAAAGAAACAAAAGGTTTACAGCTATATGGCAAAAAGAGCGTATGAGACTGAGGCGGAGGTTTCAGAGGCTTTTAATGCAGGAACATTTCTTATAAAGCTCTCAACTCTTCATCAGAGTAAGGTAGAAAGCTTTTTAAGAGACGGAAACGGCGTATATACCGAGGATAACAGCGTGCTTACACTCGATTTTGAAAGATTTGACAGAGTAATTGCGCCGTATAACGCAAGGAGAGAATATACAACAGGACTTCTTACGGGAAAAGAATATGAAAGCTTAAGAGCACTTGAAATTGCATTTTCTGAAGCAATTACAAAAGGCGAAAAATATACTGCAAAACCCGAGAGCAGCAACCCCGGCGGCGGCGGTGGCGGCGGCGGAGGAGGAGGCGGTGGCGGTAGTTCATCGTTTGAGGGAATAAAGGTTTCCACAGTAAACGATCCCGTTCCGACCGTGACAGACAAAGAGGAGCATGCATTTAAAGATTTAGGTGATGCCGAATGGGCAATACCGGAAATTACATATTTTGCGGAAAAAGGCTGGATAAACGGAGTAGGCGACGGAAGATTTGCGCCTAATGATAATGTTACAAGAGAGCAGTTTGCAGTAATTGCGGCGGCGGCGTTTGAACTGGAGGGCGTTGAAACAGAGCCTGAATTTAATGATGTAGATAAAAATTCATGGTATTATGATGCTTTAAAAACGCTTTACAGTCTTGGACTGATAAAAGGTCAGGGCGAAATGTTCGGAACAGGTCAGAATATAACAAGAGAAGACATGGCGGTAATGCTGTACAGAATTGCACAGTATAAAGGTATCGTTCTTGAAGAAGTAAGAAGCGGAGAGTTTGCTGACGAGGGGGAAATAAGCGATTATGCGAAGGACGCAGTGAATGCACTTTATGCTTCAAAAAATATAGAAGGCATGGGTGACGGCATTTTCTCACCGAAGAGCAACGCAACAAGAGCACAGGCTGTTAAGATGATTTGTAATATTACAGGAGGGATATGATTATGCGAAAAAAATTAATCAGTTTAACATTAATAATATCCTTTATATTTGGATTGTTTGGCGTTTCAAATGCTGAGGAGCCGGATTTTGAATTGCTCGCAAAGCTTGGCATAAGTATTGATTTTTCGGACGACTCTACCGCAGTTACAAGAAAAGAGCTTGCCCAGATTGCAATAAATCTTATGGGGCTTCAGATTATCGAAAAAGGCGAGGCTGTGTTTTTCGATGTACCTGAAAAGCATAAGGATTTTGCAATTATAAATACTGTGTATCAGAACGGAATTATGTCGGGCTATGCCGACATGACATTCCGTCCGGAAAATGCCGCAAATACTACCGATGCCGCAGGCATTATGATATCAATGCTCGGTTATGGCGGTGCTTTAAAATCCTTAAGTAAAGAAAGAAACAACGAGATTTGTATGGCGCTTGCCAATAATGCAGGCATATACGATGGTGTAACGGGCGGAGCTTTAACGAAAAACAAGCTTGGCAAAATGTTTCTTAATATGCTTGAAGCAGAAGAAGCTGATATGCTTATGGAGGATGACACAGCCTTTGATTATATCGGCGGCGGAGAAACGTATATTGCATCGAAGTACGGACTTACGGTAGTCCGCGGAACCTTGCAGTCGGTAGGTGAGGCGAGTGTTTTAAACGCAGACGTTGCAGGATACGGACGTATAAGCATAGACGGCGCACGATATACCGACGGCGGACTTGACTTAATTAGTTATCTCGGTCACAGAGTAAAAGCCGTAGTCAATGAAGAGGACGGAACACTTTTATCCATAAAGTCTTTAGAGAGTGAACAGGAGGAGGTTGTAATACCGGCGGAGAGCATTATTTCTTATGATAGTTTTACATTAAACTACTATAACGAAAAAGACTCTGTAAAACAAGAGAAGATAAGCCCAAGTTCACGAATTATTTTAAACGGTAAAAATGCCGTGTACAGCGAAGAGCTGTTTAGTCCGGTTGTTGGAAGTATAAGACTGACATCTGAAAATGAAAATGATGAATATGAAACTGTTATAATAACATCTGAGGTTTATGTAAGAGTAAATTCATTATCGGAACAGAATTTAACGGACGGAATAACCCAGCAAAAAATAAATCTGGATAATAAGGACGTTGCTGTTTTTACAGACGGGGAAAAAGGCGGCTTAAGCTCGCTTAATATCGGAACGTTTGCAAGAGTTGCGGCGGATGAAATGACAGTTACGGAAGACGGACTTGTATGGCCGGATAATGAAAAATCCGATACAATTACAATTACGGTATTACCGGGAGAAAGCATTGTCGGAAAAGTTACGGGATACAGCGGAGAAGAAATGTTTGTAGACGGTGTCGGATATGAGACGAGTCTGTATCTTGAAAACCTGCTTGACGCCGGAATACTCAAAAAACCGGCGATTACGGCGGAAGTAACGCTGCAGCTAAATGAAGAAGGAGAGCTTATATATTTCTCAGCTGATTCGATGTTTGGAGCGGATGCCGGGCTTGAATACGGATATTTACTCCATTTCGGATATGATACGGACGTAGAAAAGTTTATTGCTACCGTTGTAAACACAAAGGCAGAGCGAGTTACATTAAATGGTTCGGAAAACTGTCGTTTAAACGGACAGAAATTAGACCGGAACAACTTTAAGGCAAGTACGGGAAGCAATATGGACTTATTTGTAAACGGAGAAGTCAGAAGACAGCTTGTTATGTACAAGGTAAATACTGCCGGTGAAATCATCAATATCTATACTGCAAAGGACTATGCAAATCAATATCTTCTTGACAGTGCGGGAATTGCTACAACTGTTGTAAATCCTACATATAAAGAATCGGGATTTTGCGGCTATGATGATGAGAATTTTTCGCTTGACTTTACGGCAACCTCGTCTTTGTTCAGAGCCGGATTTAACCATCTGTATTATTTCGGAGATAAAACAATTTCTTTTGTAGTTCCTAAAAATCCGTATGATTTAAATCGGTATAATATACTTTTACAGGAGGCAAAAGGCGCTTTTGCATATGACAATAATTACAGCGTAAGTATTTATAATGTTACAGATTCGTTTGAGATAGGCGTTATTTTACAGGATAATTCAATAATTGAAAATTCTGAGATAAGAGATCTTGGTTATAATGTTTACGGCGGAGAGAATCAGACGCATATTATAACGAAAAAAGAACTGGCATGGGATGAGGAAGAAGAGGCTTTAAAAGCAAGATTTGTCGTTGATAACTTTATACATAACAGCGATGGAGCAATGCGCAGCTCGACTATCATGTGTCAGGATGATGAACGTACCGATACCGATTCAAGATATAAAGCGTTCCCCGGAATATCTTTTGCAAGCCTTGAGCCCGGAGATTTGCTTCATATTGCTATGGACAGCTCGGGGCTGGTTGAAAAATTCAGAATAGTTTTCAGAATATCTTCGATGTATAACAGCAATGGTACTGTAAATTACAGAAAGCTTAACAATTCTACGATGGAACATTCTATTGTAGGCTGCTTAAGCAGAGTGGTGAAAATCAATCCCGACGGAAGTCTTATTCTTTCATACAGTCAGACTGATGAATTTACATCGCTATACCGTGCAAGCCGTACGGAACAGTCGTATTTGTTTGATATGAAAATGAAACGTGGCGAAAAATTTGATTTCAGTCAGATAGAAGTGGGCGATACAGTATTTACCCGTTCGGAAAGCGGAACTGTGAGAGAAATATTTGTATACAGATAAGGAGGTAAGGAAATTGAAAAGAATTATAAGTTTATTTCTGGCATTTGTGATGCTCGGTTCTGTATGTGTTTTTGCGGCTTCAGAGACGAAATATACAGATTATATGGCATCTGCCGGATATCTTGACAGCATACCGTCTCCCGATAGTCCGATTACAAGACAGGATGCGGCAATGATGGTTGGAAGAGCTATCGGTGCGGCAAAAGATGGTGCGGAAAATGTTAATAATCCTTATGCTGATATTGACAGTGCTAATCCGGCATATTCGGAAATCCTTGCTCTTGGTGAGGTCGGAATAATGGTGGGTAACGGTAGCGGGTTTAATCCCGGAAGTAACATAACCCGTGAGGAATTTGCGATAATAATTGAGCGTGTTTATAAATTTGCATCAAACGACCTGCCTCATGATGAGGAAGTGTTTGAACAGAGATTTGTAGACTTTAACGACATATCCGAATGGGCAAGACAAAGCGTTGTAAATGTAGTGAAAAACGGTATTTTCCTTGCGAGGAAGGGCAAATATTTCAAGCCGAAGGAGCTTGTAACATATGAGGAAGCGGCTGAGGCTGTATATAAGGTTGCAAAGATTAATGTAAAACCTGAGTTGTTCCCGGAAGGTGAAGCTTATGGCGATCCGGAAAAGTTATACAGCGTATATCAGAAAGCGATAATTACGCCGAATGCCGGAATTGCCGGATTTGGAGTAGTTGCAAGGTTTAACGGTTCACCGGGTGAGATTTACTTTTCAAGAACCACAACAAAGCCGGATCAGGAAAACAGACGCGGAAATCCCGTTTCGCCGGTAGTTTTCGGCAGAGTTACCGACCCGGACGGAAACGTTGTTGCAAGAGTTCGCCTTGACTACAAGGAAAACGGAACTATGCAGAAAATTGTTAATATAAACGACGGAAAGCCCGGAATATGGCAAATTCAGATTATAAACGGAAGATTAAATGATGAAGTTGCGATAGGAATAAACGGCGCTTCAAGCTGGGGCGTAAGAGGCGAGGTAAGCTTTAAATATACCGAAACAACTCCGAAAGAGGGATATTTCTGGGTTCCGAAAAAGTTTCAGAATGCAAGTATTGCGGGGACAGAGGCTTTTAGTATTAAAGATGAATCGGGAACTCTTATAGCTTCGAGTACAAATACGAAAAGAGGAAATTACGGTCAGACTTTAGAGAACTCTTCTCTTAAGCCGGAATCGGTTTACAGTATTTCGGTACCGGAGACCTTCAGAGGTGATTTCTGGATGGAGGGCGTTGCAGGATTGCTTTGCCCGACAGCCGATATGGCAAGAGATTTAAAAGGAAACGTTGTTTATACATCGGACGGAGTACAATGTCATGGGCCTCTTCAGGCAAGAGCTTATGAAATGGCACACAAAATCTATAATGATAATAACGGAGATTTCAGCATTGATATTTCCGGAAGACCGGAGACGCTTCCTGAGAATTTGCAAAATCCGTTAGCCGAATCATATAATTTCGGAATATATTCAGGATTTTTATCAAGCGCCGAGACAGCTCTTGAAACAATATCACTCGTACCCGGCCCGTATCTCGGACACCGTGTTTCACTTGAGCTTGCAAGGGAGGGAAAACCACCGTTTGATACTGAAACATGGGAAGTAGGCAATTTTGATACACACGGATCAAGTACCGGAAAATTTGCAGGACTTCTGACTACAAACAGTGAGCTTAATTATTATTACGGTGAAAAGGGCGTTGCCGACAGGATTGCGCTTATGCTTCTTAATATAATATATACATCGACTGATGACGGTTGGTTTTGTGATTCAAAGAATACGGAGTTTGCTGGAAAGACATATCCTACAACTTACGGAAACTTCTCAATGGGTCCGGCAACCGAGAATTTCTGGATGTGTAAGAATTATTTCGATCCCGAGGTGAGAGATCTTATCCAGGAAGGTCTGGAGATGATAGCAGATAAGAATATGAATTTCAGAGGCTGCGGTCCTTCAAACCAATGGGGATTTGGTATCAGAGTTGCACTATATATGTACAGAGCGACCGGAGAAGAACGCTATCATGACTATTTCAAGCGTGCGATTGAGGGCTGGAATACAGAGGAATTGTGGCCTGATTATGTGGGAGTTACGCCTGCCGGATATCCGATAGAAAATGCCGGAGCGGACGGAAGCTATTTCTACATGAATGTAGCGGATTACGCACATTATCATAAATATACACAGATGCCCGGAGCAGACCCGAAGACATGTGAGAATATAAGAGAAATTATAAATAAGGCTCTTGAGTTTGAGAAATTCTTTATTGTTACACCGATAAAGGGATTGGGGTCTGCGGCTCCTAATCATTTCACATCGAGAAAAGAAGCGGCGATAAATACACCGGGTGGTCATTCAGCATGGGTAGAGATGGTTGATGAATATCCGCTTGCACGGGCTTTCTGGGACAGAGTTGATAAGATGATGTATGAAACGAATGAAAACGGAGTTTTACTTAACGGTAAGAGTGCAATTACGATGGCTCATTATGTAGCGACAGATGAGCATGCATGGGCAAAGCTTAAAAATATGTATGATAAGTACGATAATTATCACGGAGACTCAAGAAGCACAAGCGGAATTGCAGGCTGTTATGAAACAATGCTTGAACGTGATTTCGTAGAACCGGCAACGCTTCCCTGCGATGACGTTGATCAGGTATGGGAGCATCCCGGAATATTTGCTGTAAAGCATAAGGGAATATATATTTCTTCGTTCTATGAATCAACTCTGCCGGATAAGAAAGTTGCCGCAAACTCATGGTATGGCGGCGGACCTACTGTAATATGGTCGGAAGCAACAGGCCCGGCAAGCTATTCTAAAAAGCATATCGGATATTCGAAGGCGATAACCGGTGAAGAAAATGTTATTTCTTCATGTATATTCGGTTATAATGCGGCAGGAAATCTTGTGGTATCGGGAAAAGAGCTTGCAACACTTGAAAAAATTGACGATGCTACATATGCTATTTCAGGTCTTGAGACAACAAGCGGAAAGACTGTGAGATGGGAATATAAGCTGACAGATGAGGGAATAACGATGATTCCGTCTGTAAGTACTTTGGGCGAGGATGAAGAATATTATATCAATCTGCCGGTTATGGTTATGGAAAATCCTGAATATAAGGTAAATCTTGAACCGGGTAAGCTGACCTGCGAGTATCAGGGCAGAGTAACGGAATTTACATGGGATGCAAGACTTGAGGCTGAGCTTTTGGATGAAGAGGTTGAAGGAACAAATGCTTTAAGAAGACTCAGAATAAAGCTGTCCCACGAAATCCCGGCAGCGATTAGTATTGTGGCGAAGTAAATTATAGTTTATCTTACGATAAAGCAATAGGATTTGGGTGACGCTTTGCAAGCCTCCCTTGCCTAACACCCCAGGGTGGCTTCTCTCGACGAAGTCAATTCACCTTCAGGGAGGGGGACCGCTTGCGGTGGTGGGATATCAAATTATCTATGTTTTTACTATATATTGTCAATGCATAATAAATGATATCCCTCCGTCACAGCTTACGCTGTGCCACCTCCCTTTAGGCAAGGGAGGCTTTAGCAAAGCAACCTTAACAGCCTATTCATTAGACAGATAAACTATAATTTAAAACAAAAAATAAAAAAAGGAAAGTGACAAACTATATGAAAAAACGA
>JAZTZP010000125.1:0-20358 GCA_045637525.1 Clostridia bacterium
GACGGCAACTCTGATGTTCCTTATACCGACATATATGTTCAGGCATCAGACCTGGATTTTTTCGGTCCTTTCGTTGCTCATGATAACGACGGAAGTGTTTTTGTTCTCATGAGTATGCTTCATAAAATCATGACTGAAAAAGAAACCAACTACTCACAGATTGCAAACAACTTAACGGAAACAATCTGTCAGTATATAAAGAAATTTTCAAATACGGAAATTAAGTATCCATTCGTAAACAAAATAAAGAATGCAATATATAATAATCTTTCTAATCCGGACTTTAATCTGGCAGAAGCAATAGCGCACACCGGATTTAATTCAGACTATTTCAGACGTTGTTTCAAAGAAGAAACTAAAAAAACACCGCTTGAATACATGACGGAGCTAAGAATGAATCTGGCAAAAACACTGCTTATACATAATACCTTCATAAGCGTGGAAAATACGGCATACAGCTGTGGTTTTAACGACAGCTTCTATTTCTCAACGTGTTTTAAAAAGCATACGGGAATGTCGCCCCTTAAATATCGCAAAAAACATTTAATATAAAATATATAATTAAACAGTTGATTTTTTCTGTTATTTATGGTAAAATATATTCATAATAATATTTGTCGAAAAATAAAGGAGACTATTATGGAAACCAAAATATATAAAAAAGCAGTGCGTGATGAATCATTTTATAAAACACCTCTATACAAAACACGTGTAATACATACTATTCGTGATATGTTTGATTCAAGCACAGAAATATTTGCAAATAAAACCGCATTTCATGTAAAGGACGCCCCGGGTGCACCTTATCGTGAAATAACCTACAAGCAGGCAAAGGAAGACGTTTATGCATTAGGTACTGCATTGATGTCTATGGGCCTTGGCGGCAAAAAGATTGCAGTTGTCGGAGAAAACCGTTATGAATGGGCGATTACATACCTTGCAACAGTATGCGGCGTCGGTACTATCGTTCCGCTTGATAAAGAGCTTCCCGAAGAAGAAATGAAATACCTTATCGAAAGAGCAAAAATATCTGCCGTAATTTATTCCGAAAAGGTGTATAAAAAATACCCCGAAATATTTACTGACAGCAATGACTACATCTGCATATCAATGGATGATGACGGCTCCCCGAATCATATCAGAAAGCTTATAGAAAAAGGAAACGAGCTGGCAAATAATGGCGACACAAGCTTTAAAGATACCTGCCCGAAGCCGGAGGATGTTAATATTCTTCTCTTCACATCGGGCACAACAGGTCTTGCCAAAGGCGTTATGCTTTCGCATAACAACATTGCAACCAACCTCATGAACATGGTATCGCTTGTACATATAAGGCCTGAAGACTGTTTCTTCTCGCTACTTCCGTTGCATCATACATACGAAGCGACCTGCGGATTTTTGTGTCCTATATTCCACGGCTGTTCTATTGCTTACTGTGAGGGACTCAAATACATCGTAAAAAACATGAAGGAAGCTAAACCAACGTTCTTCCTCGCAGTTCCGCTGATTGTAGAATCAATCTACTCGCAGATATGGCGTGCAATAGAAAAGAAGGGCAAAGCAAAGCTTATTAAAACCATGCTTAAAATCACCAATTTCCTGCTTAAGCTTAAAATTGACTTGAGAAAGGTGATTTATAAAGAAATTCATGAAAACTTAGGTGGCAAAATGCATATGTTCGTATCAGGCGCCGCAGCGCTTGACCCTAAGATTATACAGGGAATGCGTGCTTTCGGATTCAACGTTATCCAGGGCTACGGAATGACAGAATGTTCACCGATTGCAGCAGTAAACCGTGATATATATTTTGACGATGCATCCGCAGGACTACCGCCGATTGAGGTTGACACAAAAATAAACAATCCTAATGAAGACGGCATAGGCGAAATCCTTATAAAGGGCGAAAATGTTATGGTCGGCTACTACGAGGATGAAGAAGCAACTGCAAACACAGTAATTGACGGATGGCTTCATACAGGCGATATGGGATATATCGACGACAGAGGATTTATATATATCACAGGCCGCCTAAAAAATGTTATCATAACGGCAAACGGCAAAAACGTTTATCCCGAAGAGGTTGAAACATATTTGCAGAGAAGCCCGTACATACAGGAATGTATGGTATATGCACACGCTGACGAGCTCGGTAATGAAACAGTTATAACCGCACAGATTTACCCGGACGCAGAAGCCGTAGAAAATTCACTCGGAAAAGACTATACCGAAGAACAACTCCGTGCACTCCTCGACAAGGAAGTAAAAGCGGTAAACAAGCAGATGTCATCATACAAGATGGTGCAAAAATTTGAAATCCGCCACGAGGAGTTTATAAAAACAACTACAAAGAAAATCAAGCGTTTCGCTAATACAGTTAACTAAAAAACCAAACACCTTACCATTGCCTTAAGCTCTGATAAGGTGTTTTCTTTATCTTTTAGGAAATTGCGTATTTTGCAATTTTCTAAATTACAAAAAAACTTTTTTATTTCCGGTTTAATATCTTATATTTCCCAGGTATATTCCCCGGAACCCTTTTCATATGTTTTTCCGTCGGGTAATATTATCTTTGATACAGTATTACACGGAATTTTCACCGTAACCTTTAATTTATTCCCGTCTGTATACTCCCATCCGGAAGCAATTTTCCCATACGGTGTATCAAACTCCGTAAAACAGCTCTGAAGCCGTTTATCAGGCTTAGGTGCTATAACCGAGCGCTTATAGGCGCCAAGCTCCTCGTCCGTACTTATTCCGCATACTACGCTATACACCCAGTCCATAATACTTCCGTAAGCATAGTGATTAAACGAATTCATGTCCTCGCTCCACATTGTTCCGTCCGGCTTTAAGCCGTCCCAGTGCTCCCATACAGTCGTAGCGCCCTGTTTTACGGAATACAGCCACGACGGATATTCTTCCTGAAGTAAAATACTGTATGCAGTGTCCGCCTGTCCGTTCTCCGACAGAGCAAAGCACAAATACGGAGTACCGACAAACCCGGTAGTTAATTTGTTTCCGTTATTCTTTATCATATCGCTCAGCTCTTTTGCAGCCTTTGGTTTATTTTCGAATAAATCCATAAATAAACCTAAGGCATATGCCGTCTGAGTTTTACATACCGGCATTCCGTCTGAATCAGTATAAACCTTTAAAAATTCTTTTTTTATATTTCTGTAAAGATTTAAAAGCACCTCCGCATCATCATATTTTCCAAGTACTTTTGCGGCCTTTAACGTGAGAGCGGTTGAATATGCATAATATGCAGTTGCAATGTAAAATTTATCCGTTGCCCCCTCATAGCTGCCTTCTTCAGCGTCAAGTCCGAGCCAGTCACCAAACTGGAAACCTGTATTCCATAAATATTCGTTATCTCCCTGTGCCTTTATATAATTAACCCATTTTTTCATCATGGGATACACGACTTCAAGAAAATCCTTATCCGCTCCGGCCTTGTAAAGCTCCCATGGGCAAATTGCCGCACAGTCCCCCCATGCCGATGCGGTTTTTTCCTCAATCATGGCAGGAATAAAGATTTGCGCGAGACCTTCCTCTGTCTGATCTGCCATCATATCTCTTAACCACTTGTTAAAGAATGCAAAACAATCGGCATTTTTGAGTGCCGTAGACATAAACACCTGCGCATCTCCGGTCCAGCCCACACGTTCGTCTCTTTGCGGACAGTCGGTCGGAATATCGACAAAATTGCCCTTTTGTCCCCATTGCACATTCAAAAACAGTTTGTTTAAAAGCTCATTTGCCGAATGAAACTTTGATGTTGTATTAATACTGCTTATAACCTTACCCGAAAAGTTTTCAATACCGACATCAAAGCTGCATTCATCAATGCGTATATACCTGAAGCCCTGAAACGAAAAGTGCGGATGATAAGCCTGATTTTCATTGCCGTTTAAAATAAATGTCACTTCATTTTTAGCGGTTCTTAAATTTTCCGTATAGAAATTGCCGTCTTTATCGAGCACCTCAGCATGAGTAAAGCTCAAAACATCTCCGCATTTTCCCGTACCCGAAAACTCAGCCCAGCCAACCATATTCTGACCGAAATCTATAACAGTTTCTCCCTTTGGCGTTTTAAACATCTTTACGGGGCGTATTTCTTCTATAACCCTGACCTTCTCTCCTGCGTTCCATACAAGATTATCCGATGCATAGTCAAACACATCAACACCCTCTTTATCGAAGCTATCGTTTTCTATCCTCGAATCATAGGTTTCTCCGTCATAAAATTCAGATTTAATAATCGGGCTGTTAATACTCTGCCATCCGCTGTCCGTTACGCATTTTATATCGCCGTCAAGCTCAAGCTGCAGCATAAACGCCGGAAGCTCTTTATATACCTTCTTCCATGTCTGGAAAGGATACCTGCCGCTACACCAACCGTTTCCTAAATAAACCTTTATCTCATTTTCGCCGCCTGTGAGATATTCCGATACATCATACATCTGATACTGCAAGCGGTTATTATAGCTCGTAAATCCCGGCGAAAACCAACTGTCGCCCACTCTTTTTCCGTTTATGTATATTTCATATAAGCCATAAGCAGAAGCAAAAATATATGCGGTGTCAAACTCCCCACACACGATATTTTTTACAAACGCATATTTTTCGCTATTGCCGTCAAAACGGCCTATCCATTTTGCCTGTATCTTTTCTCCCATCATACCGGTAGTAAAGCTTCCGCTTATAAAAGGCGAGGTTTCTCCGTAATTATCGGTTACACGTACCTTGTAATTGTATTTCGTTTTAGGCTGAAGCGGCGCCCCGTCGTATTTTATATATAAGGACTGCTCAGACTTAACAACAGCATGCCACATATCTTCAACAATTATCTCATATCCGGTCTGAAATACTTCTTCTTTATCGCTTGTAAGCTTCCATGAAAACCGTGGGTTAACCTCATCAATTCCAATCGGATTTATTAAATTTTCGCATTTTAAATCTATACATTCAATCATAATCAAACCTCCTCTATTCTTTACTTTTATAATAAAGCAAGCAATGACAAAAGCCCTCAAACTCCGGATCGTTTATCTGCTCCCTGAACTCTTTACACATACATTTATTCTCAGGGGTTTTCTCTATCCTGCAAGGGCAATATCCGTCTTTTTTCTTCAAACCTTCTTTTATTGCCTTAACAATCTCTTTATCCTGATTAAGCGTTACAGCCAATTTGTCCACCTCCGCAATGATTAATTCTCTGGTTACATATATATTGTAACATAAAATCCGAAAATATGCAATAGTATCCGGCAACTTTATCACTTCATTTTATAATATTTCCTCAAAATTATTATCCGGCTATTGTATTTTAAGAAAATTTGTGTTAGAATAAATAGTGAAAATATATAGAATCGGAGTGACTGAAATGGCAATAAGAATAGGAATTTTAGGATACGGCAACCTGGGCCGCGGAGTAGAAAATGCAATAAAACAAAATGCCGACATGGAGCTTGCAGCAGTATTTACAAGACGCGATCCCTCCACAGTTAAGATTTTAACCGACGGCGTACCCGTATATAAAACAGACGAAGCAAAAAAAATGACAGATAAAATAGACGTTTTAATTCTTTGCGGCGGAAGTGCTACCGACCTCCCGACACAAACTCCTGAATTTGTAAAATATTTTAATGTAATAGACAGCTTCGACACCCATGCAAAGATACCTGAGCATTTTGAAAATGTTGATAAAACAGCAAGCGAGAGCGGAAAAATCGGTATAATATCAGTAGGCTGGGATCCGGGTATGTTCTCTCTCAACCGTCTTTACGGCAATGCAATTCTTCCCGACGGGCATGACTATACATTCTGGGGCAAGGGTGTAAGCCAGGGACATTCAGATGCAATCCGAAGAATTGAAGGTGTAAAAGACGCACGCCAATACACAGTCCCCGTTGATGAAGCACTTGTCGCAGTAAGAAGCGGCTTAAATCCGACTCTTACAACACGTGAGAAGCATACACGTGAATGCTATGTTGTAGTCGAAGACGGTGCAGATAAAGCCCGTATCGAAAACGAAATCAAAACGATGCCGAATTATTTCGCCGATTATAACACAACAGTTCACTTTATCTCTGAAGAAGAATTAAAAGCAAACCACAGCGGAATCCCTCACGGCGGATTTGTTATCAGATGCGGTAAAACAGGCGCAAATACTGAAAATAACCATATCATAGAATACAGCTTAAAGCTCGATTCAAATCCTGAGTTCACCTCCTCGGTACTCGTGGCATACGCAAGAGCGGCATACCGTTTAAATAAGGAAGGTGCAAAGGGCTGTAAAACAGTATTTGATATAGCACCGGCATACTTAACATCCATGACAGGAGAAGAAATACGAAAAAATTTACTTTAATAATAAAAAACTTCAACCCCCTGCACCCCCACTCATGGGGGCAGAAGAAACTTTTTTGTAATTTAGGAAATTGCAAAATACGCAATTTCCTAAAAGATAAAAAAAGCGTAAATTTTGCCTAAAACAAAGACCTCAGAAAAATGAGGTCTTTTGATTTTAGAAGCTTCTTTAACAGTCTGCTTTATTTATATTTCAACATCATTGTCATACACCATGTCGAGCTTATCTGAATACAAGTGCGACATATCCGAAAAACACAAGCATTTCGGTGCCGTTATACCGTTTTCGTTGTTTTTAAATTCAACAACCGTAACACCGGTATGCGTATACGAAAATGATGACCACATAATGTGCAAAGGAATATGAAGGAGAACGGATAACCATGCCTTTGAAAAAGCAGAATGACAAAACAGCGCAACCTTTTCCTCGTTTGGTCTTAAAATACGATAAATCCCGTTTTCATATTTATATCCCAATCTTTCAAGAAACTCATTTCCGTGTTTCTCTATAAAACTCACAGCCGACTGCATCTGCGACTGATTTATTCCCGTACATTCAAACGCTTTGTCATAACCGAGATCAACATTTCCGTTTTCCCGAAAATATGTATTCTGAAGCAGCGTAATTGACTTTCTCACTCCGTCAGGAAACGGCGTAAGCCTTTCATCCTCAATTTCATGAGCCCAATCCTCAATATTGCAATCAAGTCCCAAAAGTCTGCAAGCCGGAGCCGCAGTCTCTTTTGCTCTTCCCATCGGAGAAGAAAAAATTCTGTCTATTTTTGAATCTGCAATCCTCTTTCCCACAGCCTCTGCCTGAATTTTTCCTCTTTCAGTCAGTGTGTCTGTTTCATAAATAGGATCACCATGACGAACTATATACAAAAGCACTTTTACTTCCTCCTAAGTATTATTTTATCGCCTTAGACTTCCATTTTCCGCGTGCATAGAAAATCGCTGTAAGTACCGCACCGGCAACCCATGATATAAGAAGTGAAATCTGAATGCATTCACGGTATCCGAAAGGAAACTCCGGACTTCTTGTAAGATATGATATTCCATACGCAAGCGGAACACGAACAGCAACTGTTGTTATAAGAGAAATCCACATCGGTGTCATAGTATCACCGGCACCTCTCATTATACCCGACAAACTCTGTGTAACTGCCATCGCTATATATCCTGCCGCTAAAATCATCATAAGATAATAGCTCATGTCAATAAGCTCCTGAGTATCAGTAAATACTCCCATCAGCCCTTTTCCCAAAAGAAGTATTATGCCTGTTATAACCGCAGAACACCCAACCGCTATAAAAGTTCCCTGCTTTGCACCTTTTGTAACTCTGTCATAAAGTCCTGCACCAACATTTTGTCCGGCGTATGTAGTAAGCGCCATACCGAAAGAAAAATTCGGAAGCATGGCAAACCCGTCAACACGCATAATAACTACGTTCGCCGCAATAAACAGTTCTCCGAACTGATTTGTAAGCGACTGAACTATAATCATTGCCGATGAAAATATTGCCTGTGTAAGACCGGACGGAAGTCCGAGACGAATGATAGTCGTTATATAAGCTTTCAACGGTTTTAAATACTTTAATTTAAAATCGAAAAACTCTGTCATTTTTGCGAGTCTTATAAAACATAAAACAGAAGAAATAATTTGCGCAATAACCGTAGCAAGCGCAACACCGCCAACTCCCATTTTAACAACGGCAACAAAGAATACATCAAGTACTATATTAATTACAGTTGCCACAAGCAGATATATCAGCGGATAGAAAGAGTCACCGAGCCCTCGTATTATACCGCTTAAAATATTATAAAACGCCATGCCGGCAATACCCACCAGCGAAATTGTAAGATAATCAACACATCCGTCAATAATTGAATCCGGAGTATTAAGCGCCACAAGTATCGGCCGTATAAACGGAGTAGCGCCGACAATCATTATAGCACATGCGATTATCGCAACCGTAATACTGTTACCTATGGTCCACGATAAGCTCTCACGGTTTTTCGCACCGTAATATTGCGATGCCATAACACTTGCGCCTGCCGAAATGCCAATAAACAAAACAAGCAGCATATTAAGAATAGGCAACGCACTTCCAACCGCCGCAAGCGCGTTATCTCCGATATAATTTCCAACAACAATACTGTCAACAGTACTGTAAAGCTGCTGTGCAATATTTCCTATCAGCATAGGAAGCGTAAACATAACTATACTTTTCCATGGTGTTCCCGCAGTCATATCTTGCGGTGCATTTAATTTTTTAAACATTTTCTATCATCATTAATACACCTACCGGGCAGTGTATTACTTTCTCCTTCTTCAGATTTTATTAAATTAAGAAACTTCTCATACACAGCCGCATTCGATGCGATAATATGTGTATTAAGTCTTGAAATGTGCAGCTCGCGTTCAAGGTCCGTTACCCTTCCGCCGGCTTCTTCAACAATTATAACCCCGGCGGCATAGTCCCACGGCTTTAAATATCTGCCGAGAAAAACATCCGCCTTTCCGCAGGCAATATACGCAAGCTCAACAGCCGCAGAGCCAAACGTTCGTATATCCTGACATGAATTATATATTTTATCCGCATGCTTAAGCGCCGCACTGCAGTCATTTTTAAAATAAGCGTTAAACTCTAAAATACCTATACATTCCGAAAGTGTAGCATTACTACTGCACTTAATAGGCTTACCGTTTAAATATGCACCTTTGCCTTTTTCTGCTCTGAACATTTCTTTTGTATACGGTACATAAATTATTCCCGACATAATCTCGCCTTTTGAAAAGAGTGCAAGCGACACACCGCAAAAACTCAGCCGATGTATAAAATTAGTAGTGCCGTCTATCGGATCTAAAATCCAATAATCCTTTGCTTCGTCTATATTCGTATCGCCTTCTTCAGATATAAACCCGATTTCGGGAAATTCTTCTTTTAATCTCTTGTGCAGATACTCAGAAATTTCAATATCCGCCCTTGTAACATAATCAGACTCGCCCTTAACAGAAACATCACCACGAAGTCTTTCATCAAAGAAAATACTGTCCGTTTCCAAAACAATCTTTTCAACCAAATCCATATTCATTTTTTCCATTCACCCCGGATACAGTATATCACAAGAAGAAAAAAAAGTCAATATATAGTTAATAATTCAAGCATTTATTACTGTTTTCTTCTTTTTTCAGTGTAAAATTTGTTAGTTTATGCAACAAAGAATTTATTATCCTCCAATACCTTGAAATTCAAGAAATAACATTATATAATAATTAAAACAAGTCGGTTGTATTTACAACGAAAGGTGAAAAAAATGAAAAAATTTATTCCTATACTGAAAAGAACACAAATGTTTTCCGGGGCAAGTGCTGATGAAATAGATTCTATGCTTTCTTGTCTCAGAGCAAGACTTTATAGCTATACCAAGGGAGAATATGTGTTAAGACAAGGTGAGCATTTAACTGATATTATTGTACTGGTGGAAGGAAATCTGCATATTCACATTGCAAAGCATACTCACATTGCAAAACATACTCACATTGATTCAATACCTTTAAGTGAAATATCAACTTCGTTGATGTGAAATAATTTTCTTCGAAAATTGTGAAATAGAAAGCTACCGCTTTCTGTGAAATGAAATAAATCCACACGCCGTAAGGCGTATTTCACATTGCGAAGCAATATTTCACGCCCGTAGGGCATTTCACAAATCCTGAAGGGATTTATTTCACTGAAAAAAGCACTTCAAAAGAAGTGCTTTTTTCTGGTGGAGCTGTTTTTGTCATAGTTGAACACTCTTGAACGCCCTCTGTTTCGCCAAGTTCATCAACTAAGTTGACATCAACCTCTGTAGGGATATTGCTTGTATTGAAGAAGATTTTTATTTTGTCATCATATAAATATATTTCATGTACGAATACATGTATAAGAAGTCGGCGGTATTGAATATCATTAACATCACCGTTTCTCATTCCATTTAAGAAAAACATAATTTCTTCTTCAGTCAAATCAAATGTATTATTCTTTTCTTTTTCAAGTCTTTCTTTAAAATCATCTATTTTTTTGTTTGATTGACTTATTTCTGCAATTATTTCTCTGCGGATATCATCATCTTCACACAACTTTAAAGTGTCAAAAAGGTTGTTTTTGATTTTTTCTTCTTTTTTTAGTTGTTTATTCAAAGAGTTTATTAATTCAATGTTTCCGGCATTAGTTGCATTGATAACTTCTTCTGCAATCTTCTTAATGTTATCGTCCGTCAATATACTACAGCATTGAGCAACAACAAAATCTTCAATCCAATCTTTTTTAGCGTTCTTCTTGTCACACAACTTTTGTTTAACGCCGTTACATCTGTAGTATCTGTGCATTTTACCTGTTTTAGACGTTCCGCCGTATGCGGTCATTAATTTTTTGCACTTTCCACATTTTAAATAGCCTGTTAATAGGTATTCTACTTTATCCCCTGCTTTTGATTTGGCGGGGATTTTTTGATTTTTAGCAAGTTTTTCTTGCACCTTATAAAAGGTATCGTCATCCAATATATGTGGTATAGTATCAGGGGTTTCTTCGCCCTTAAATGTATATGTTCCTATATATCTTTTGTTTCTCAGAATTGTATGGAACGAGTTTTTGTTGAATTTACCACCTTGTTTTGTTTTGCAACCTTTACTGTTTAATATATTTGCAATTTCTACATTTGTCTTATCTTCTAAATAACTTTTAAAAATAAATCTAACAGTTTCAGCTTGCTCTTCATCAATAACAATTTCTTTGTTTTTAGCTTTAAATCCTAATGGCAAACTGCCTGTTGTATAATGTTTCTCCGCATTTTTCGCCATTCCAATGGTTATGTTTTCTGATAAGTTATCAGAGAAGAAACCGTTATAAGCTGCTATAATATTTCGCATGAATGTTCCGGAGGCTCCACCGGGAAGTTGTTCCATTACAGACAAAACCTCAACGTTGTTTTCTGCAAGAATTCCTCTATACTTAAAATCATCACCTGCGTTTCTTGCATAACGGTCGAACTTGTAACAGATTACACAATCAAATCTTGGAGTTTGTTTTTTGCTGTCACGAATAAGCTTTAAAAAATTTGTTCGCTTGTCTTTTGTTGCGGTAAGTGCTTTGTCAATGTAAGTATTAACTATCGTTATTCCTTTCTCTCTTGCGTAGTTTTGACAAAGTTCAATTTGTGTTTCAATAGTTTGTTCGTTTTGCGAGTGGCTACTGTAGCGAGCATAAATTACACCATATTTCATTTCAATCACCCTTTGTTTTTGTAAAATAAATCATAATACACATCCGAAATATGTAGTTTCGGGTTGCCGTTTGTGTTTTTCCATTCTTTAATTTTTTGTTGGCAATCTTCATCGGTTTCAATGTTTGTATATTTGATAGCTTCTTCTAATTCCTTAATATAATCATCAACTGTGTTGTAAACATCTTCATCAATTTCAATGTTATGTCCGTATATATAAAATTGTTTCCTCAATTCCTCATATTCGACAGTTGAAAGTAATTTATCGCCTAATGTCATAAATAAAACCTTGTCAAAATCATATTCATCTTCTATAGCGTATTTAAAACTGTTAACAATAAC
Organism: Clostridia bacterium; assembly: GCA_045637525.1. GTDB lineage: Bacteria > Bacillota > Clostridia > UBA1381 > UBA1381 > JAZTZP01. The sequence continues at coordinate 11,986 of JAZTZP010000125.1, forward strand.
TTGATTATCGGTATGAAATACGATTTTATCATCAGAAATATCTACTTGCATACCTGTTTTTTTAATCATTTCAATAATAACTTTAAAATAGCTTATTCTTAAATTGTCAGGGGTGTTCAATTCATTTCCGCACAAATAATCAGTCGAAACCCCAAAAACATTTGCTAACGCTGCCAATGTTTCGTATTTGGGTAAAGATAGTTTTGTCCTTGTGCAATTCTTTATCGTGTCTACAGAAAGACCAGCAGCTACAGCCAAACTCTCCTGTGTATAGCCTTCTATCGCCATCAATTTCTTTAAATTTCTTGTAAAGCTTTCTGAATATTGCTCTTTATAGTTTTGAATTATATCTTGCTCTTTAGCCATATAAACATCTCCTTAGTTTTTATAATAGTGTATCACGATACACTACACTTGTCAAGGTTTAAAGTGTATTTCTATACACGCAACGAGTGACACTGACAATTATAACCTCCTGTGCTATGATAATCACGAAAGGAGGTGAACCGATGAGCAATTTGAATTTTGACAAGGATACTCTTGCGAGTTTTGCCGACGGCATCTTAGTAGAAGATATTAAAAACTACATAGCAAATAATGCTGAAGCCTTTGAGGAATTCAAAATTGCTCGACAGGCTAACGCAAATCAAAAAACTAAAGCAAAAGGAGAAACTAAAATCGCATAACTTTTAAAATTTGTGACAGAAACATTAAAAATATCTCAGTTTACTTTTTTAAACCTCAGAATTTTTTAGCGTATATCTCAGGCAATAAAAAATTCTTCAGATTGAATGTTTTTTCGCATATGAAAAATTATTTTGCTTCAGGTAAAGTTATATTTATATGTAAAACAAAAGTGATTAGCTTCTAATTTCATTTTTGACAGACGATATTTTTAAAAATTTAGCAGTTAATTTTTAAATTTTAGCATATTAGTATTCCTCAATTTTCTTAACTCTAAATTTTTGATGTTTTATCATTAAGTTCGTTCATACTCTTTGGGGCAATCTATACTTACTTCCGTTTGTATAAAGTACCCGAAGGTTTGATAAATATTTTAGGTCGCAACTTATATGTGATATACAGTTGTATAAGTTGTGGTCGGAAAGGAGTAAGCTGACAATGAAAATTGGCGATATTACTTTGACTTTAGAACAAGTGCTTCATGGCTCTAAAGCAATTTTAACAGGTGTCCGTACCGTTAACAAGTATGTAAACGGCGAAAAGACAGATGTTATTGATGCGATAGCGTATGACGTTGTTTGTCCTAGTAATAAGTATGAGAAAGTTACTGTAAAAGTTCCTGGAACCAAAGCAGTGCTTTCTTCAGAAGAAGTTGATATGTGCGAAGAGGCTATTTGGGTTTCTTTTGAGGGTTTTGAAGGTAGGTTTTATACCGACAGTCTTACAAAAGAAGTCAAAGTGTCTGCAAAGGCACAAAAAGTCAACATAGTCGACTAATAAAGTTGACTAAACTATCACTTTGCGTGCCTTCTCCTATACAATATTATATTTCTACTTTGAGGGTGAAGGCACGCAAAAATTCAGGGTAATAGGAGGAATTAAGAATATGAATTATATACGTAAATTCAATGTATTTGATTGGGAACATATCTGTAACGCTGTGGCACAAGTTTCGTCAAAAAATTATCGCATGATGCGTGTTATTGGATGTCGAGATCCATACGAAGTTGAAGATTGTTCACAAGTTGGATACATGGGAAATCTTCCCGTGGTTCAAGTTGCCTTAGAAAAGGCAGTTAAAGAACCTGTTTCAGAAGCTGCATTGCGTAGACGTTGTGTAAGATTCACTAATGCATTGTATGATGTTACATCTTTGTTTTATGGTGACAATTATGCATTAAATGTAGTATATGCTGTTGATGCAGGTGATGAAATTATCTTCTACATTACATACGAAATGTGGTGTAGATAAACATTAGAAGTTCCCTTGCAATCGGAGTTTTTCGGGAACGAAAAACGAAGAGCGCAAGGGAACTCCTTTGCGTTAGCAAAGGTTTGTGAATTGCCAGTATTACCAATTCACAAGTGCAACTCGTAAAAGTGCAAATAATATTAGATTGAATGTAAGTATAAAAGTTACACTTTAACTGTAACTTTTAAAATGTGTAGTGTAACAAAAAAAGAGGGTGTTAAAATGGGATTTTCGACAAGTACCAAAGCGAGAGCTTGGGTTGTTACCGTTAATATAGAGAATATGAAGAAAGCCGGATTGACAGAAGCTGAATACAAGAATCCCGAACATTTGGCAACAGTATTTTCTGGCATTTGGCGTAACAGTGGCAAAGGCAGAAAATACGGTGTCGCTATATGCGAGAGTAAAGACGGACTTTATCATATGCACATGGCACTGTATGGTAATTTGACAACATTGGGAAATGTGGCAAAGTTACTGTTTAATTCGCACACTGAGCCACAGCTTGGTGGTAAAAAACAGTTAAAAGCATATTTAGAAAAGACAAATAAGTATGCAGAAAAAGGCGAAAAGGTGCTTTTTACATCCGGCTTGGATGAGCTACAAGAGGTTAAGGCAAAAGGCGGTATTTTTGAACAGATAGGATTGTTACTTGATGAAGGCTTAAAGCCTGCAGAAATAATCGAACATAATTTTGCATACAGACGATACGAAAAGCTCATTAAGAGTGAATATCTTGCAAGACGTATAAAAAATACGCCGTTGATAAAGGATATGCATGTCGAATGGCATTTTGGTGCTAGCGGAACTGGAAAATCTTTTGAATATATCAAATTGTGCGAGCAATACTCACCGGAAGATATTTACTTTTGCAATGACTTTGAAAACGGCGGTTTTGACTTATATCTTGAAAGTGGTGCACCGTCTATACTGTTTATAGACGAATTCAAAGGCAATATGCGTTTCTCTACACTTTTATCCATATTAGACCACTACAGCAGAGCGCAAACGCACGCAAGGTTTTTAAACACATATAATTTATGGACTACTGTAGTTGTTACATCGGTATATCCACCTGACGAGGCGTATAATTTTATGGTTGACGAGAGCAATCGCAGAACTGACAGCTTTGAACAGCTTTTAAGGCGTATAAATAAAATTGTCTTTCATTTCAAAGATGTAGACGAATTTAAAACGGTTTCTGTTGACGGAAAAGATTACAAAAACAAGTTGCAGCTTATGCAGTTGGCATCAGATGAACTTGCAAGGTCAGCAGAAGAAAAAGCAAATAAGTGTAATATCAGCACCTGAATTTTGGGTGCTGATTATTTTTGTAAAGATTTTTGTCAGCAAAATGACAAAATTTACTTAAAAGCATTTACTTCTTGACTTCTCTGTGCTATAATGTTAAAGTCACATACTTACAATATAATAGGATTATTATGCATTGGCAACACTAATTTGACAAAAACGTATTCTCGCGTTTTTGTCAACGCCATTGTGTATTGTAAGTGTGTGACAACCCTACAACTCAGAGAATGCGTTTTTTGTGCGTAACTCTGTAATGGGGTTACGCACTTTTTAATATATGGAGGAATTATCAAAATGAAAAAGCTTATCTATTCAATATTAAGTATGATTACAGTTCTTTTAGCATTTTCTGTTTGTGTCTATGCAAACAATGACATTTCATATTCAAATGGAACGGATGTGTATAGTAACGGAATTATAGAATTTTACAGTAATAGGGATGATGAAGATAAATTATACAAGCTGAATCTGTCCGATATGACAGAGGAAAAAGTGCTGGATGAGCATATTATCTCTATGGTACATAAAGATAATTACTTATATTTGCTTGTTTATGCAAACGAGAACAGTATTCTGTTGAAATTCGATATTCAAGATAACTCTGCGTCTATTGAAATGATTTTTGATGAACCTGTCAATAATATTGTATTAAGAGATAATGTTATATATTATGTAAAGGAACAAAAAATCTTTGCGTATCATTTACTAACAAAAGATAACGATGCTTTAGTTACAAAGGAAAACGTTGATTATATATATTTTACGGAATACAATACTTTAAAATACTTGGTAAACAGTGATAATAATTACGATATAAAAATATATGATTTTAATGTCAAAGAAACTGAAAAAAACGATGTATCGTTCTTCTCTATGCGGAGTGAAAATGAGATTTCGCTAATGTCGGCATCTTCTTATTCGCCAAGACTTTCAGCTCCATCAACTACGAATTCCTATTATATGCATACTAGTTATGGTGGATTGAATGAGTGTATTCATATATCGGGCGGTTCGGTTCTTCCAAACTGTACAGGGTACGCTTGGGGTCGTTCCTATGAAAATTTGGGTTCACGACCAAACTTATCAAAAAACAATGCGGAGCGTTGGTATAGTCATAATAAAGATAATGGCTATTATTCATATGGTGAGAAACCTGCATTAGGTGCAGTTGCTTGTTGGAGAAAGGGTATATTAGGGAACGATCCTGATATAGAAGGCGACGATGGAGGACACGTAGCAGTAGTTGAAGTTATTGATGGTGATGTGATCATCACTTCTGAATCAGGATACGGCGGAAGTCGTTGGTTTAAAACAACACGAAGTGCAAGTGATTCAAATTTTAGTAAAGCTTCTCCATATGTCTTTCAGGGATTTATATATGTGTGTGGCACAAATTCAACTCCCGAAGAACCGGAAATAACAGAGCCTCCAACAAATGTTTCAATATCTGCAAGTAGCAACTTTATATCTACAGGACAATCTGTCACATTTAAATTTTCACAAAGTGGTGCAACTTATTGGTACATAGATATAGAACGAAATGATTCTCGTGAACACGTTGAACTTGTCACAGGAAAAAACACATATACGTATACATTCCATAATGAAGGGAAATACAAAGTATGGATGAAAGCCGCAAACAATAGTGGATGGACTAATGAATATGTTACAATCACGGTATCCAATAGCAAACCGTACAATGTATCTATTACGCCTGATACATCACACATATCAACAAATAACTCAGTATATTTTGACCTTACAGTAGAAAATGCAGCGTTTTGGTATTTTATTGTTGAAAAAGACGGTGTGAGAGAGACGAGTGAACTTGTTACAGGAAAATATAATTATTCATATACGTTTAAGGAAGAAGGAGAATATATAGTTTTTCTGGAAACCGGAAATGTTAATGGATGGACAAATACAAGCACAAAAATAACAGTATCAGATTATCCGACAGATGTTTCTATAACCGCAAGTAGAAACTTTATATGTGCTGGACAATCAATAACATTTGATTTCACCTGCAAAAATGCGGCATATTGGTACATAGATATAGAGCGTGATGGCTCTCGTGAACACCTGGAACTTGTCACCGGAAAAAACACTTATACATATACATTTCAAAACGAAGGCAAGTATAAGGTGTGGATAAAGTCGGCAACGAATGACAAATGGACTAATAAATATGTTACAGTTACAGTATCAAATAGTAGGCCCCGTAATATATCAATAACGACCGAAGAATTATATGTATCAACTGAAGTTCCAGTAAAGTTTGATTTCACGGTAGAGAATGCAGCGTTTTGGTATTTTATTGTTGAAAAAGACGGTGTAAGAGAGACGAGTGAACTTGTTACAGGGAAATATAATTATTCATATACGTTTAAGGAAGAAGGAGAATATACGGTTTTGTTAGAAACCGGAAACGTTAATGGATGGACAAATGCACGTACATCTATCACTGTTGCTAAAAAACCCCAAAAACCACATTTGATTGATATAAATACGTATTATCCTGATGGAAACGAAACTATATTCAACTGGAAAAAAACTGGCGCAACAACTCATTATAATTTATATATTCACAAAATGGATAAGTTTGGGGAATATAAATATCATGAAGATATATTTTATGCTGAATCTGGTATAACACGAATTTTAGAACCTGGTAAATATAGAGTGTTTGTTCAGGCTACAAATTCCAAACATTATACAGACGATGGTAGCAACTGGTTATACACTAACAGTGATTATGTATATTTTAAAGTTTTGGATGAAAATGAGAAGTTTATATCCACAATCGTCAAAAAGAACGGTACTATTCACACTATAGAAACAACATTACATAATTTTGTAGCACCTTATGACATACTTATTGTCGGTTACAAAGGCAATCAATTCGTTACAATGAAAAGAGTTCCGCATAACGAGCAAAATTCCCCATACACCCTTGAGGGCGATATAGACAAAATCAAAGTAATGGTATGGAGCGATTTATCAACACTCAAACCATTATGTGAAGCTGAAGAAATAACAAGTGAAAAATTCATAATTGAATAAGTGATAACAAAAAAAGAACCTCTAACCACCAAATGGTGATTGAGGTTCTTTTAACATATATAGTTTATTTATACTTAAATATTTTAGATATTAATTTTATAGCGCCTAAACCAAGTGCAAAAATAAGCATTGCACCCAAAATAAAGGGAATAAAAAGTTTCAAATTGAACATATCAACTGTTGTAGATTCAACTGTCCCTTCTTGATTAATAACTTGTTGAGTGAGCATATTACTTGAAAGAAAATTTGTTAATCCCCATGATATTCCAGCACTTAAAAATCCCCAACAAGTTTTTATAAAAGATTTTCTTTTTTGGATGTTATTTGAATTTGCCATAATTTTTTGTAGACCATCCAAAAATGAACTATATTCCTCGGCTTCTTTTATCTTGTTTTTGAGTTCTGTTACTATATCGTTACACCAATCTTGAGAATTTTCCAGTAATTGTTTAGAAACAACTCCATCATCTTCAATATATTTTTGAAGTTCCACCGGCAAAGTTTCCAACTTTACTAAAATGCTTTTTTTCTCATAAAACTGAGGTTCGTGATTTTTTATAATTTCAGGCGATATTTTATTTTCGATAAGATTTAATTTTGTATAAATTTCTGTGCGTAATTTTAACAATTCCAATTCATAATCTGCAAAGCTGTATGAAGATGTTATCAGTTGAAGAAACAAGTCCCATTTTTGAATATTTTCATAGTTCCCATCGATATCTTCTGATTTGGCAGAACGCAACTCTGTTATGTATTTGTCGTTTTGTAATAATTTGCTTCTCAAATCAATAAAACGAGGACTTTTTTCGTGTTTACAATCATCTAGTTCTTGCTTGATTACCAGTAATATATAATCCGCACAGTCATAGAAAGCTCTTGTACTGTGAGTAAAAGCTTCTTCAAGTTGCTTCATGCTATAATCATCATTAAATAGAGCATTAAAATCGTTTTTATCAGAAGTTAAATATCCTGTTTCATATCCTTTTCCAAACAATTTAATCATATGAGAATATGCATCCCTCATCTGAAATATCGATGGCACAAAGACGGATTTGTCTGGCGTGTTACTTTCACACCACATCATCCATTTATTTGTAATTTCTGATATGTTAACAAGTTTTTCAATTATTTTATTAGCATTATATTCCATAAAAATCCTCTTCCTTATAATGTAAATAAAGGCTTGATTACCAATAAAGTACTCAAGCCTTTTGATTATTTAACAGCTATAGCTTTCTTGTTTTTGTATTCACTACCAACGGTAAGTTTTTCAACCAATCTAACCGAACCTGATAATCTCCCTGAGAATTTTTCAGATTGCTTATGAATTACAGCGGATGATGGTACACTAGGTTCCCAATCTTTTGCAAGCATATATTTAACATCTTTTCTTAACATAATAAAAACATCCTTTCGATAATGTACGCATATTATATAATATGCACAATATCAATCAAATTGATTACATTGGTATAGTATACCACAAATGTTGCATAAAGTCAAGAACTTTTTTGAAATTCTAATCATCCACACAATTATTATATAATATATTTTAGTGTATGTCAACAAAATCGTGTATATTTTATCGGCAAATTTAATTCAAGAAACTGCCTACAATCAAGTAAGCAGTTTCTTTCTGTTTTGATTACTCAAACCATATTACAACAGCAAAGCCATTATAAAAATAATAGGTGTTCGAGTAATATTCTAATGGTGGGCCCTCAGGGACTCGAACCCGGGACCGTCCGGTTATGAGCCGGATGCTCTAACCAACTGAGCTAAAGGCCCAAATATATGAATACTTGCGAATAAACGCAAGTACTCATCATTATGGTGACCCGTGCGGGAATCGAACCCGCGATACCGCCGTGAAAGGGCGGTGTCTTAACCTCTTGACCAACGGGCCATGTGTTCCGGCAACTATCTATTTTCCCGGGCAGTCTCCCACCAAGTATCTTCGACGTGAAAGGGCTTAACTTCTGTGTTCGGCATGGGAACAGGTGGATCCCCTTTGCTGTCGTCACCGGATTTCTCTCTCCCTTGTACCCTCAAAACTAAACAAT
>JAZTZP010000126.1:0-2554 GCA_045637525.1 Clostridia bacterium
TGTTTTTACTATATATTGTCAATGCATAATAAATGATATCCCTCCGTCACAGCTTACGCTGTGCCACCTCCCTTTAGGCAAGGGAGGCTTTAGCAAAGCAACCTTGACAGCCTGTTCAAAAGGCCGCTAAACTATAATTTACCTTCCTTTCCTCATGAGCCGCAATATGCTTTTCAAAAGCCGCCGCCCATTCAGGCTTTTTAAGCTTCAAAATCTGAAAATCCATCTGAAGAGCGTAACGCTTATGTTCTTCAAGGTGAATGTTGTCATCATCCAACTCAGATAATTCCGGTAATACACCTTTTTCAAAGAACACATTCTCACGCTTTGCATAATTTGTCTGAAGCGTGTTAACGGACAGTGCAATATCATAATTTCCAATCTTCGCCGTTTCAATCATAAGCTGTTTAATTCGTTCGGGAATACGTCCGTTTTCATCGGCAAACATACCCATCTGATACAGCTCAAAAAACCTCTGCTTCTGCATTTCCTCAGTATAAAGAAGCTCATTTTCAGTTGTGTATTCGATGTCAAAGCTTGTAATATCCTCACCGCTCCATACAATGCTGTCGGGAAGCACATTAGTCCCGGTAACCAGAACAACACGCCTGACACCTGCACACATCTTATAAATTTCGAGACACAGCCGACCGAGGTCTCTGACCGCATTTCTCACGTAGTCGCCGGTAATGGAAAGCCTGGTATCGTCAGTCGCCTTAATGGCCTCAATAGCAACGCCGCTCGTAACACCGGTGGGAGCAGCACCGGCAGTAGTAAGCTGCGAAACACCTGCAACATATTCCATATCACGAACCAACTGATACCTCTCATTCTCAAATTCAGCGGGCAACGCACCGTTCGGAACAGGTACGGGCGGAGAGAATCCCTTCTGATATTCCAGAACAAATCCGGGCTCCGACAGATGCTCCATAAACACATCTAAATCAACAGCCCCCTCCTCCGAAATATAGCCTTGTACCGAAGCCCTTTTCAGATACTCATGAATCCTGTTAATACAGCCGTTATACGCTCTCTGGCGTGGAATTAAATCCTCAATAACGCTTCGCCCGAAAAACTGTCCGGCAACCTCTTTGCAAATGCATTGAACAACCGGTATCCGCTTATACGGCAAATCACCGTAATAAACAAGCTGTTCATTGTTCACAATGATAGCCATAAGCCCGTTCGGCCTCTTTCGTGACGGCTTTTCAAAGTATGTAACAAGCTTCGCCGCATCCTCGACAGTCCTGTGTCCCATAGACATCGAAGTCCTTATATACCCCAAGCCTCCGCCGGACGGAATAGGCGTAAGCTGAAAGGTCTCAATTGATTCACCCTTTACCTTAATACCGTATAAGTCATAAATATCCTCAACGCTTTTAACCTGTTCGATTATAACGTATCTCTGAGCGTCCACTCTCTGTTTATAAACGCTCTCCGGGAAAATCTCATAGGGTGAAATGAGATCATAATCAACATCCCCCAAAAAATATTCAATCTCCGTTTTATGCTCCCTGCCGTCTTCATCGACCGAAACCTCAACCTCGCTTGCATATTTTTCGCCTTTGGTCTTGTCCCACCATGCCATAACGAAGCAGTTTCCGCAAAGCTCATTCCAGTAAATCATGGAATTTTTCTTTGTCTCAAAATCGCTCTCAGTCTGCAGGTAATGAAGAATTTTACTCGAAACCTCAGCCTTTGCGTAGTCATCCAGCTCATCTGTCCGGGATTTCACTCTCATCCTGTAATTAATCTTCTTAAGATTAGCAATACGAGTCTCAATAATCGGCGAAACAAGATTATAAACCTGACGCTCCACCGAAGGACAAATATTCCGGAGCTGTTCAATCGTCCCGGTAAACGGGTTAATCTCGCAATACTGATTACCGAGCATAAAATTCGCATTAAGTGTCCATTGCAGCTCAAACGGCGCACGCTCATTTCTGCTTTTTTCAAGCCTGTCATTCACCATAGAAATAATATCTTCCCGATACAGCAGCTCACCGTCATCACTAACGCCAAGCGCAGTATCATCGTCCCCTTTATTCTGATTAAACGCACTCCCGACAGCCGCCATAACGCCCCTTAGCGCCGGTGTAAATCTGAATTGTTTCAAGGCTTATCACTCCCCCCAAACCAGTCATTAACAAAATCATTATGCATCTTCTTCATGCTTATTTTGTCATTTTCGGCTTTTGGCTTTGACCGATATTCCTTTATATCACCGCTCATAATACGGTCATACAAATCCCTTCGCTCAACAGCATGTATAATATCCTTAGCTATTATCACAGCACCGAAAACCAAAACAAAAACTAACATCCTGTCCCCTCCATTAAGAAGAAATTTAAATCTGAAATCGCTTGCGATTTCTACCAAAACTTGTCGCTATGCGACAGATTTCACCCACGCAAAGCGTGGATTTCACTCACACAAAATGTGTGAATTTCACATTTTACCGCAGGTAAAATATTTCACTGCAATACAGTAAACGTTAAGTTTACAGTATTGCCCCTGCGTGCGTTTCCATGTGCTTTTTAAGACCATTTTCCGT
>JAZTZP010000127.1:0-23685 GCA_045637525.1 Clostridia bacterium
GCTTTTGTACATTAACGTTCGCGGGAGGCGAACATATCGCGTTGACTTTAGTCAACATATCACTTGCCGGCAGGCAAATATCGCGTCAGCCACAGGCTGACATATCGCTATTATAGTTTATCGCAGATAAACTATAATTTATTTACTCATTCAAAAACAGTGGAATTTTGTTTGGTGTGTATTGACAAATAACTGAAAAGGTGGTATAATCATTATATATGATAGAGCAAGGGGGGATTGTTATGTTTTGTCGAAGATGTGGCAGAGCGGTGCCGGAGGGGGCTGTGTTGTGTGATGAATGCCGGGCGCGGTTGCATCGAATAAGGGTAAGGCGCAAGGCTAAGAAGCAAAATAATAATTTAACCGTAATTATAATTGCTGTTACGGTAGTTTTATGTACTGCAATAATCGCTAGTGTTGCCGGTAGGATTTGTGTGAAATCCGGAAGGGAGCAAAAAGAAGTTATGACTGAGGATAATGTTTCGGTTATGACTGACGATTTTGTGTCTGAGCCGGGGACGGAACCGGATACGACTGTGCAATCAGAGGAAAATACCAAAACTACGGAACAAACTGATGAAGCCGGAGATGTTGATGTTTTGCAGTCGATGAGTAACGCACGCAGACGTGAGGTAAACGTTTTCTTAAGTAATTTCAGTGAAGCGTTTTTGGAGTTTTTTGATCCGGTTGAATATGTAAGTGACGGTGATCTGATTTCGTTTGCGTTTACGCATAACTCAATTAATTCAAGCAAAAAGACTGTGTATGACGGCGATTATATGGGTATTTCGGCAGAAAATGCAGATATAACGCTGAAAAGATTTTTCGGAAGAACAGTATCACATGAAAGTGCCGTGTCATCAAACGGGCAAAAATGGACATATAAAGACGGAATGTTTATAACACCGGCGGCTGATGGCGAGAGCCATGCATATTTTTCAATAGCTACCGATATGAGGGATAACGGAAACGGAACTTATACAGTTCAGTTTAATTCTTATTTTGATGATGAACATACACATGACGGACCTCAGAAGGAATGGTATACGTATTCGGTGTCGCAGGCGGACAGTCGCTGTACCCTTAAGTATAAGGGTGAGGCGATAGTAAAGCCGAAAAAGCATAACGGTTCGGATACGTATGAGTTAGTAAGTTATTTTACATACAATGATTAATCTGGAAGGAGTTAGTGATTATAAAATGAAAATATTCGGTCAGGCAGATATTTTAATACCGCAAAATGAGGAGCTGGAAAGCTGGAGCGTTGTTGCGTGTGACCAGTATACGTCACAGGAGGATTATTGGGATGAGGTGTATAATAAGGTGGGGGATAAGCGCTCAACATTAAAGCTTATTTTCCCTGAAATATATTTAGAATGCGAAGATGCCGGAAAAAGAATAGAAAGCATAAACAAATATATGAATGATTACATATCTGAAAATGTTTTTAAAGAGCTTAAAAACAGCTATGTACTTACTGCAAGAACTCAGCGTGACGGCAGGACGAGATATGGAATAGTGGGACAGGTGGATCTGGAGCAATACGATTTTTCAAAAGGATCATCATCGTATATCCGTGCAACGGAAGGTACTGTAATAGAAAGAATACCACCGAGGGTGAAGGTAAGAGAAAATGCTTCTTTAGAGCTTCCGCATATTATAATGCTTATTGATGACGCAAACCGGGGCATTATAGAACCGCTCAGAACCAAGCTTGAAACTTTTGAGAAAATATACGACTTTGATTTAATGATGGATTCCGGACATCTTACCGGTTATATATTGCCTGATGCAGAAGCTGACAGGATAAACAATGAAATTTTAAAAATGAGTAAACCGGAATATTTCAACGAAAAATACGGCGTTTCAGACAAAGGGGTTTTATTGTTTGCAGTAGGTGACGGAAATCATTCTCTTGCAACTGCTAAAACTGTGTGGGAAAATGTAAAGAAAAATCTTTCGGAAGAAGAAAAGAAGACACATCCGGCAAGGTTTGCGCTTTGCGAGCTCATGAATATTCATGACGATGCACTTGAGTTTGAGCCAATACACAGAGTAGTTTTCGATGCGGACGAAAGTATCATAAAAGAACTGAATGATTATGCAAACAGTTTAGACGGCAAAATGCCTGCTCAGGAAATTAAGCTTATATATAAAGGATGTGAGCAGTGCATAAAAGTAAATAAACCGGTAAATAATCTGACTGTTGGAACTTTACAGGCGTTTTTGGATGAATATATCAGGGAACACGGAAATAAAATAGATTATATTCATGGTGAAGATACTGTAAGAGAATTATCAAAAGGCGGAAATGTTGGTTTTATTCTGCCTGAAATGGAGAAAAAACAGCTTTTTGAAACAATAATACATGACGGTGTTCTGCCGAGAAAGACTTTTTCTATGGGCGAAGCCGAGGATAAGAGATTTTATATGGAATGCAAGAAAATTAAATAGAACAGAGCTTGTTAAACTGCGGTTTTTTCCGCAGTTTAACACCGTTTTTCGGAGCTTTGAAAAAAATTCAAAAAAACGAAAAAAATTCAAAAAAACTATTGACAAAAGTAAAAATATGTGGTATAATGTTTTTCGTTGACTGATAATAATGCATATGCACCATTAGCTCAGTTGGTAGAGCACCTGACTCTTAATCAGGGTGTCCACGGTTCGAGCCCGTGATGGTGTACCAGTAAAACAGTAGTTTTCGTTTTTTTCGGAAGTTACTGTTTTTTTTGTTTTTGGTAAAAATTTTTGATGTTTATATGAGGAGGATGAGAATGAAAAGACAAGAATTATTAAAGTATGTGGGTTCGGTTGAGCAGATAGGTGGTATAAGAAGCTTTACATTTAATGATGGAAAAGCAAAAGATGTTCGTGCGATTGAGGTTAACACCGGAAAAATTCGTTTTACGATTTTACCCGATCGATGTATGGATATAGCACAGGCATGTTATAAGGAACATGCAGTAAGTTGGTTATCAAAAACCGGAATAACAGCTCCGGCTTATTATGAAAAAGACGGCAAGAACTGGCTTAGAGGTTTTTATGGCGGTCTTCTTACTACGTGCGGGCTCCGCAATATTGGCAGACCGGTTGATGAGCATGGACTTCATGGCAGAATTGCCAATACACCGGCACAAAAGGTAAGTATTTTTGCCGACTGGATAGGTGATGACTATGTAATGAAAGTATCCGGTGAAATGCGTGAGAGCGTTGTATTTGGTGAAAATCTTATACTGAAAAGAACTATTATTGCAAAACTTTTTGCAGAGGAATTTACTGTTGAAGATACATTAGTAAATGAAGGCTTTAAGGATGAAAGCATTGCACTTTGTTATCACTGTAATTTCGGATATCCGCTTGTAAGAGAAGGGGCGAAAATGGTAAATGTTCCGGCGGACGTTGCGGATATATCTGCTCCGATTCACGGTAAAGAAGAGGAGTGTATTGATGTAGAGCATTCTGGTGATGTTGCAACTGCAGGAATTGAAAATGGCGAAATTGGTGCTTATATTACATACGAAAGAAAAACACTTCCTGACTTTCTTATCTGGAAAATGCTCGGTGAAAGTGAGTATGTTGTGGGATTAGAGCCGAGAACTACTTCATATGGCGGGCAGGATATTGTGAAAAACAATAAATATGTTTCTGTAAAACCTTTTGAGGAATACTGTACAAATTTGAAATTCAGCTTTAAGGAACTGAGAAATTGAAATAGTAAGGTATAGTTGGTTTGATAAAGGAGAGATTGAGGCCGGAAAGGATGAAACATATAATGAAAGCTGTAATAGCGATAGATTCATTTAAGGGAAGCCTTACTTCGATGCAGGCCGGAAAAGCGGTAGAAGAAGGCATAAAGAGAGTATATTCTGATGCTGAAGTAGTCATAAGGCCGATAGCGGACGGTGGCGAAGGGACTGTTGATGCTTTGTGCGAAGGTATGGGCGGTGAAAAGCAGGTTGTAATTGCAAAAGATCCGCTTGGCAGAACTATTGACTGTGAATACGGCATTATACCGGATACTGATACTGTGATTATTGAAATGTCTGCTGCTGCCGGTTTAACGCTTATCTCTGAAGATGAACGAAATCCTTTGAATACTACTACATACGGAGTGGGAGAAATTATAGTTGATGCAATGAAAAAGGGGTGTCGTAATTTTATAATAGGCATTGGCGGAAGTGCAACAAACGATGGCGGGATAGGTATGCTTCAGGCACTTGGCTTTGAAATGCTTGACAAGGACGGAAACAGTGTGCCGTATGGTGCAAAGGGGTTGAAAAGTCTTTCTTTGATTAAGACTGGGAATGTAAATCCGCTTCTTTGTGAATGTAAATTCAACATAGCCTGTGATGTAACAAATCCTCTTTGCGGTGAAAATGGCTGCAGTGCAGTTTACGGGCCTCAAAAGGGTGCGGATGAGAAGATGATTTCGGAAATGGATGGATGGCTCAGAAACTATTCGGAGCTTGCAAAAACGGTTTGTGAAAATGTTGATGAAGGATTTCCGGGAGCAGGGGCTGCCGGGGGCATGGGATTTGCTTTTCGCACTTTTTTAAACGGCACTTTGAAAAACGGGATAGATTTAGTGCTTACCGAGACGCATTTAGAAGGCTATGTCAAAGATGCAGATGTGGTAGTAACCGGAGAGGGACGACTTGATGCTCAAACGGCTATGGGAAAGGCTCCGTCCGGTGTTGCCGCAATTGCTAAAAGATATTCAAAACCCGTCATTGCTTTTTCGGGCGTTGTTACAAAAGAAGCACGGGTTTGTAATGAGTGCGGTATAGATGCATTCTTTCCGATACTGCGAAGTGTGTGCACTTCAGATGAAGCGATGAATATGGAAAATGCATACAGTAATATGACAGATGCTTCAGAGCAGGTATTCCGATTGCTGAAGCTGAACGGAGGCGGATTTAATGCTTAAATATCTTCAGAATTTACATACGCATACGGTGTACTGCGATGGAGCGGATACGCCTGAGGAAATTGTTGTTGAGGCGATTAACAAGGGGTTTAGTTCTATCGGATTTTCCGGGCATTCATATATGTATTTTTCCGATTACGGAAATATCTCGGTGGAAAATACAGAGCTTTGCAGAAATGAAGTGGAAAAATTAAAGGCAAAGTATTCTGATAAACTGGAGATATTTAACGGTCTTGAGGTTGATATTTTTTCGAAAATTGATCTTTGTGGGTATGATTATTTAATCGGCTCTGTACATTATCTTGAAAAAGATAATGAAATTTTTGCCATGGACCGCAATGCGGAAGACGTCAAAACTCTTATTGAGACACGTTTTGACGGAAATGGAATGGAGTATGCGAAAAAATATTATAAAACGCTCGCAAAGCTCCCTGATTATGGGAAGTTTGATATAATAGGTCATTTTGATTTACTCACAAAGCATAGTGATAATGTTAAATTTTTTGATGAAGAATCAAAAGAATATAGATACGCTGCCGTTGAGGCGGCAGAATGTTTAGCCGGAAAAATACCTTTTTTTGAAGTCAATACGGGAGCTATTGCAAGAGGTTATCGGAAAACTCCGTATCCGTCGGAATTTTTGCTCAGGGAATTAAAACGGTTGGGGTTTGGAGTGGTTATAAGTTCAGACTGTCATGACAGAAAAAAGCTTGACTGCGGATATAAAGATGCGGAAGAGTTGTTAATAAGATGTGGTTTCAAAGAATATTATATTCTTACGCAAAGTGGATTTATTCCTGTTGAGTTTTAAGGAAGGATAAAAAATGAGTGTTATTTCGATTGTGATGCTGATATTTTCGATCCTTGGAGGTATCGATTATATATTAAAAAATAAATTTGGGCTTGGGGAGCATTTTGAAAAAGGATTTATGCTTTTCGGAACGATGGCTCTTTCTATGATAGGAATGATAATCATTTCACCATTGGTTGCAGAGTGGTTAAGACCCCTGTTTGTATGGGTACATAATGTTTTACATATTGATCCGTCGGTTATTCCGGCGGCTCTGTTTGCAAATGATATGGGTGGTGCGCCGTTATGCCGTCAGGTTGCTGTTGATGAGAATTTAGGGATGTATAATGCACTCATAGTGTCAGCTATGATGGGGTGTACGGTATCATTTACAATTCCTTTTGCGTTGGGCGTTGTAAAGCCCGAAAGGCATAAGCAGCTTTTATTTGGGATGCTTTGTGGTGTTGTGACAATTCCGATTGGATGCTTTTTTGCCGGAATTATGTGTAAAATTCCGCTCGGTGCATTATTAATAAATATTTTGCCTTTAATAATATTTTCTGCACTGATTGCCGCCGGGCTTGTTTTTGCTCCGAAGAAATGTATAAAAATATTCGCCGTTTTCGGATACTTTATGAAAACTGTGATAATAATAGGTTTAATACTTGGTATCGTTCGGTTTTTAAGCGGAAAAGAAATAATACACGGTCTTGCAACCATTGAGGAGGGCGCGGCGGTATGTCTTAACGCAAGTATTGTGATGTCCGGTGCATTTCCTCTTATGCATGTTATTTCTAAAATTTTATCAAAACCGCTCAGGCTGATAGGAAAGAAACTGGAAATAAACGATGTTTCTGCGATGGGGTTTGTATCAACACTTGCAACGAGCGCCACATCATTTGAAATGATGAACAGAATGGATGAAAAAGGTGCTGTTTTAAATTCAGCATTTGCTGTATCGGCAGCATTTACTTTTGCCGGTCATCTGGCTTTTACGCTTGCTTTTGATGCAAATTATATATCAAGTATGATTATTGGAAAACTCATTTCCGGAGTTTTTGCATTGATACTTGCAATTGTTATATATAAAAGAACTGATATTTAATATAATTTGGCTAAAAAATCCGGGAAAAAGCCCGGATTTTGAATTTCTTGACTTTTTTTTGAAAAAATTTAAAAAAACTATTGCAAAATATTCCTTTATGGTGTATAATATATAGGTGTAAATTTTTTGCAAGGAGATTATATCATGAATAAGATTTTTATACCGGAAGGTTATACTCCAAAACTTAATAACTATGATATGCAACGTGCCATAGCATATATAAAAGATACATTTCAGGCTGAGTTTTCATCGGCTTTGCATCTTAAGCGTGTTTCGGCACCTTTGTTTGTGACGGAGGAATCCGGTCTTAATGATAATCTTAACGGTTATGAGCGTCCGGTGTCTTTTGATATTCCGGCGGTTGGAAGTGATGCTCAGATTGTTCATTCGCTTGCAAAATGGAAGCGTCTTGCGCTTAAAAATTACGGGTTTGAACTCGGTTCCGGTCTTTATACCGATATGAATGCTATAAGACGTGATGAAGAGCTCGATAATGTTCATTCGATATATGTCGATCAATGGGACTGGGAGAAGATAATAACTCCGGAAAACAGGAATATAGAGTATTTGAAGCTTGTTGTTACGTCGATTGTAAATGCGATTTGCAATACGAATGACAGATTAAAAGTGCGTTTCCCTCAGCTCGGTACGGAGTTTAAAAGAGAGGTATCGTTTGTAACAACTCAGGAGCTTGAGGATATGTACCCGGAATTGACGGCTTCGGAACGTGAAAAGGCATATGTAAAAGAGCATAAGACTGCATTTATAATGCAGATTGGCGGAAAGCTCCGTTCGGGAAAGCCTCATGACGGACGAGCTCCTGACTATGACGACTGGCAGCTTAACGGCGATATTTTCTTATGGCATGAGACGTTAGACAGAGCGCTTGAAATATCGTCTATGGGTATAAGAGTTGATGCGAAGTCTTTAGATGCACAGCTGACATTAGCGGGTTGTGACGAAAGAAGAAAACTGCCGTTTCATACAATGCTCTTAAATAACGAGCTTCCGCTTACTATGGGTGGCGGTATCGGGCAGTCAAGACTTTGTATGTTAATAATAGGCTGTGCGCATATAGGTGAAGTGCAGTCAAGTATATGGGATAAGGAAACTGTTAAGGCATGCACTGATGCCGGAATACAGCTTTTGTAATATAAGGAGGAATAAAAAGTGAAAACAACAGTAAGAGAAATATATAAATCACAGGCTGATTTTGATAATAAAAGCGTTGATATATCGGGATGGATACGTACTATAAGAGCGTCGAATGCTTTTGGTTTTATCGAAATTAACGATGGTACGTTTTTTAAGAATATACAGGTAGTTTTTGAAAGCGACAAGCTTGAAAACTACAAGGAAATAGCGTCTATGAATATAGGTGCGGCACTTAATATTACCGGTACTCTGGTTTTAACTCCGGATGCAAAACAGCCGTTTGAGATAAAAGCCGAGAAAATAGAAATTGAAGGAACTTCGACTCCGGACTATCCGCTTCAGAAGAAAAGACATTCTTTTGAGTTTTTGCGCACAATTGCTCATTTAAGACCGCGTACAAATACGTTTTCGGCTGTGTTCAGAGTAAGAAGCCTGGTTGCATATGCAATTCATAAGTTCTTTAATGAAAGAGACTTTGTTTATACTCACACTCCGATTATAACCGGAAGTGACTGTGAGGGTGCTGGTGAGATGTTCAGGGTAACAACTCTTGACATGGATAATCTGCCGACAGAAAACGGTGCTGTTGATTTCGGTCAGGACTTCTTCGGCAAGAGTTCAAACCTTACAGTAAGCGGTCAGCTTAATGCTGAAACATATGCAATGGCTTTTCGGAATGTATATACTTTCGGACCTACTTTCCGTGCTGAAAACTCTAATACAACACGTCATGCCGCTGAATTCTGGATGATAGAGCCTGAAATTGCGTTTGCTGATTTAAATGATGATATGCAGCTTGCTGAGGATATGTTGAAGTTTGTTATCAGCTATGTGTTAGAAAATGCGCCTGAGGAAATGAAGTTCTTTAATGATTTTGTTGATAAAGGTCTTTTAGACAGACTTAACGGAATTGTAAATTCAGATTTCGGAAGAGTAACATATACAGAAGCTATCGAAATATTAAAGAAGAACAATGATAATTTTGAATACCCGGTTGAATGGGGAAGCGATCTTCAGACAGAGCATGAAAGATATCTGACAGAAGAAATATTTAAGCGCCCTGTATTCGTAACAGACTATCCGAAAGAGATAAAGGCATTCTATATGCGTCTTAATGACGACGGAAAAACCGTTGCCGCAATGGACTGCTTAGTTCCGGGAATTGGAGAGATAATAGGCGGAAGCCAAAGAGAAGAAAGACTTGATGTTTTACTTGAAAGAATGAAGGAGCTCGGACTGAACGAAGAAGATTACTGGTGGTATTTAGACTTAAGACGTTACGGCGGAACAAAGCACGCCGGCTTCGGTCTTGGTTTTGAAAGAGCAATAATGTATATGACGGGTATGTCTAATATCCGTGACGTTATACCATATCCGAGAACTGTTGGTAATGCAGAATTTTAATTAAAAGGATAAACGGCTGAGAAAACAATAAAGGGTTTTCTCAGCTGTCTTTTTTTGTTCGGTATTGCGTTGGTGTCATACCGGTTGCTTTTTTAAATGTCTTATAAAAGTATGAAACATCATAAAAATTCAGCTGTTCGCATATTGAATTTACAGACATTTCCGGGATTTTCAGCATCTGCTGAGCTTTTTTTATTTTGAGCGAGTTTATATATTGGACAGGTGAGCAATTTATGAACTGCCTGAATGTACGCCGGAATGTTGCATCGCTCATGGCGCACTTTTTTGAAAGCTCGGAAATTGAAAATGCGGTGTTCAGGTTTTCTTCGATATATTTTACAGCCGGATAAATTGAGGCAATTTCACCTGAATAATATATATCGCTGTACATATAAGATATAAGCACATTCAGCATATTATAAAACTTGCTTTTTAAAACAAGAGTATTTTTTACGGTATTTGAGTAGCAATTAATTATATCGGTAAAAAGCTTTTTAAATTCACCGGTTTTATCGGAATATAAAATCTTTCCGGTGTTTTCAATTCTGAGTTCGGATAAGTTTTCGTTGCATAGTCTGAAATTAATAAGCAATGCCGAAACCTCGTCTTCATCTGAAACATCAAACTTGGCGGAATAATATGTATCTTTCGGGATGTAAATAATTGAGTTTTTCGGTACATCAATTTTTAAACCGTCGGAAAAACAATAATGCACGCAGTCGCAAAGTACCATCATTAACCCATTGTCCGGTCGGGGCGAGGCATCGTAAGTATAAACGCCGCCGTTTTTCCAGTACTGTTTCATTCCTAAAAGTCCGTAGATGTTGACGTCACTGTTTTCAAGCATCTTAAAATCAATATATTTCAAAATAACCACCTCTTACTGAATTATAACATATTTGATTGAAAAATACAATAGTTTTTTTGAAATTTACATTGAAAAAACGTAAAAATATGATAAAATGATTATAAAAAATACAATCGTTTGCGGAGGTAAGTATTATGAGTAAAATTTCATTACAGATGTTCACTATGAGAGAACACACAAAAGACATGGCGTCGCTTGATTCTACTTTAGGAAAATTAAAAGAAATCGGATTTGAAATGCTTCAGTATTCTATACCACAGCATTTTGATGCAAAAGAAGTTAAAAAGCTTTTTGATAAACATGGGATCAAAAATGATTCTGTATTTTGCCCTGTATTGTTTTTAGAAGAAAAATCAGGCGCTTTAGTTGAACAATGCGAGATGTTTGACACAAAGTATGTGCGTGTTGAGTCGATACCGAACGGCTTATCGTCAACGGCGGCAGGATATAAAATGTTTGCGCATTACTTAAACGAGGTAACAGGAGAGCTTAAGAAGAACGGAATAAAATTATTGTATCATTTTCATGCGTTTGAGTTTAAACGCTTTGGGGACAAGACCGGGATAGAAATATTCTTGGAAGAAAGCGACCCTGAGGTGATACAGATAATTCCCGATACTCACTGGATACAGTCGGGCGGAAAAAACATAAACGAATTTTTTGAAAAATACAAGGACAGATATGATTATGTTCATACAAAAGATTTCGGCATAGGTGATATGGGCTCAACATGGGAGGCAAGACCAATCCAATTTGCACCTGTTGGTGAAGGAAACCTTGACTGGGAGGCTATAATTTCTCAATTAAAGGGCTATGGCGTAAAGAGTTATGCCATAGAGCAGGACGACTGCTACGGCAGAGATGAATTTGAGTGCGTGAAGTCGAGCTTTGAGTTCCTTAAAAAGATTGGAGTGGATGATTGATGAACTATAAGCCGGTTAAAACCGCAGTGATAGGGTGCGGTATGATAAGCGATATTTATATGACAAATCTGAAAGAAAAGTTTTATATAACAGAGCTTGTGGGATGTTCTGATATTGTTGAAGAAAAGGCAAAAGCACAGGCGGAAAAGTATGGAATTAAGCAGATGACTAATGAGGAGATATTAAATGATCCCGAGATAGAGCTTGTTTTAAATCTTACTTATGCATCTGCTCATTATGAGGTTAATAAACAAATTTTAGAGGCCGGAAAACATTGTTACTGCGAAAAGATGATGTGCCTTACTTTGGAGGAGGCAGATGAGCTTAATAAGATACGCAAAGAAAAGAATGTAATTTTTGCGGCAGCGCCTGATACCTTTTTAGGAGCGAGTCAGCAAACTGCACGTTATATAATTGAAAAAGGTTTAATCGGAGAACCGATTCAGGCGGAAGTGAGCTTATCACGGGGTTATCAGCTTATAAAAACAACTGAAGATGACGCTTACAGAAAGTTTTCGGTTATGTGCGAGGGCGGCGGAATACCGTATGATATGGGCGGTTATTATTTACATGAGCTTTTTAACATATTCGGTGCTGTTGAATCGGTATGCGGATATTCTTATACGCGCAGTGCAAACAGACCGTATTTAAATCCGAGAAATGAAAAATTTAATGATAATTTCTTTGTAAATACTCCGAACACGATTTGTGCGGCGATGCGTTTTAAAAGCGGACTGCTTTGTTCTTTTAATCTGTCTTCTGAGAATGCTACATGGGCTAATCGTTTTGAGATAAAAGGAACGGAGGGAGTGCTTTATTTAGGAGATCCTAATGATTTTGACGGTAAAATTTACATACAAAAAAGAGGCGAAAAGTTTGAATTTCCGGTTTCGCATCCATACAATGAAAACAGCCGTGGAATAGGCGCCGCTGATATTGCGTGGGCAATAAGGACGGGACGAAAGCCTCGACTTAGCTTTGAGATGGGATATCATGCTCTTGAAGTTATAAAAGCCGTAGAAGAATGCACAAACGACGGATTGGTTAAGCGCTTTAAAACCGAAATAGAAAAACCGGTACCGATTTCTTCGGAATATTATCCGGGAACGTCGGAGGAAAGGAATTTATTCTTGTATTAAATTAAAAAGTATTCATGGGAATGTATGAATAAACAAAACAGCTAAAATAAAAAGATGTCTGTAATCGAACGGTCGGTGTTCGGATCAGGACATCTTTTTTTGTGATTTGGTGGATTATTTTTTAAAATTCATCTGGTATTCTTTTGGGGAACAGCCCTGGAGTTGCTTGAAAGCTCTTGAAAATGATACAAGATTGTTAAATCCGCAGGCTGTGGCTACATCTGAAACCGACATTGTGCGTGATTCTAAGAGACGCTTTGCGTTTATTATTCTTACGTTTGATAAGTATTTATGTGGCGTCATTCCCATTATTTGCTTGAAAATTCTCGAAAGATACGTTTCGCTTATAAACAGCTTTTGTGCAATCTCAGACATGGGCAGCTGTGAATGGAAATTTTTCTGGAAATATTCAACTGTATAATCGACATATTCTTTTACAGACTGGTTTAACGATATATTGTTCTCGTCATAAGTGGAATAGTAGATTTCACTTAAGAGTAAAAGAATTTTTAACAGATTTATTTTTATTTTTTCATGATAAAAATGAGAATCTTTTTTATTATCCAAAAGCTCGGCAAAAAAGTATCCGAGCATACTTGCGTGGTAGGTGCTTAAATTCAGTACAGGGGCATTAAAGCAGGATATTATATCCTGTGAATAGTCGCGGACAAACTCTGAAATAAGCTTGTGTGAAATATTAATCAGTATTCTCGACTGATTTCCGTCATTTGCGGAAAGCGTCTGGTGAATTGTGTTCGGGCGAAGCAGTGCTATACTGTTTGAGGACAAGGAAAATGCCGGAGAACCGTTAACCTTTAAATTACGTTTTCCGGTTTGTATATATAATATTTCATAATGTCTGTGAAAGTGAGAGTCATTCATATTTACGTTTTTGCTGTAATGCATACGCTCAATGGCAAAATCAGAACCATCACTAAGCAAATCATTAAAATGTAAATTAGGCATATGTATTCATCTCCTTATAAAAGTATTTGCCGGCTATGTAATATGACTAACCGACTCTGCTGTATGACTATTATAACATATAAATTCTAAATTGTATACCCCTTGGGCGGGAAATGTTAAAAATTTCATTAAATTAGTTAAAAAATGTTAAGTGATAAGCGGTAATTTATTATTTTTTTTGTTTGGATAACTACACAGTTTATTTAGTTTACAAAAAAACACATTAATGAATGTTATTTTTCTGTAAATTTGAATGAATAATTTTATCAGTTCGGAAAATGATAAATTTTTGGGTATTTTGGTTTGTTTTTGTGTAGAAATTTATATAACATTTGTGGTATAATGTTAGTAGGTAGAATATTAACCTGATATGTTGTAATAAAAAGAAGGGAGTGCTGTAAGTGCAAGAACGTGAAATATTGGGTTTAATACATAAGGTATCAGACAGCTTAAAGAAAACGAAAAACACATCTGTTAACGAGGTTTGCAAAATCGGCATTATAGATGTAGAGAACTGGGAGTGGGCTCAGGGGGTTGGAATATTCGGACTGTATTCCTACGCTAAAAAGATGGGTGACTCTGAGGAGCTTAAGTGGATTAAGGAATGGATTGATAATAATATCAAAAAAGGTCTTCCACCGAGAAATATCAATACAACCGCTCCGCTTCTGACTGTGGCGTCGATTGGCGAAGATGAGAAGAATGAAGAATATTTAGAGCTTTGCCGCGACTGGGCGAAGTGGATAGTGACAGATCTTCCTAAAACGAAGTTCGGCGGTTATCAGCACATTGTGAGTGACGGACCAAACTCTCAGCAGTTATGGGACGACACACTGTTTATGACTGTTCTGTTTATGGCAAAAATGGGAATGGTATGTGATATGGATGAATATTTAAGAGCTTGTGAATATCAGTTCCTGCTTCATGCACATTATCTGCAGGATACAAAAACAGGCTTGTGGTATCACGGCTGGACGTTTGACGGCAATCATAATTTCGCAAATGCCCTGTGGGGCAGAGGAAATTGCTGGATAACGGCATTTATTCCTGATTACATAGAAATGACAAACGGAAACTGTAATATCCGCGACTTCATGATAACAATTCTTAATGCACAGGTGGAAGCACTCGGAAAATACCAGGATGAAAGCGGACTTTGGCATACTCTTATTGATGATGAAAATTCATATCTTGAGGTTTCGGCAACTGCGGGATTTGCATATGGAATTTTAAAGGGCATAAGAACGGGCATACTCGATGAGAAATACCGTGAAATGGCTATGAAGGCAGTTGACGGAGTTATAAAGAATATTGCAGAGGACGGAACTGTTTTAAATGTATCATACGGTACGGGAATGGGAGATACTCTGAAGCACTATAAAGATATACCAATCTGCCCGATGACATACGGTCAGGCAATGGTTATAATGCTTCTTGCAGAACTTTTGCAGCATTAACAACCGGAGGTGATTGGTTTGAAAGTATCGGTAGACAAAAACTTATTGAAAAATAAAATAACTGAATTTATAGATAACGGTAATCTCGCCATTGAAAATGATAAGATTATATTTTATGGAGAAAGCATAACGAGTACGTCAAGACCGAGATTGTGTGATATTCTTCTTTATGCCGATAAAAAAGAATACAGCGAAGCGGCGTGCAGGATTATATGTATATCAAAATTTAAAATGTGTCATTTCACGCCGATGATTTTATCGAAAATATTCCTTGAATATGAGGATAAGCTTGATAAGGCAGCAAAGACTGAGATTAAAGAATATTTATTATCGGTAAAAGAAGAGCTTATGGGTGACGAGCTTGATTTTGTAGGCGTAAATGATAATTTTCCGATGATGTCAACTTTTGCTGTAATGGCAATGTCGAAGATTTTTGACGATAATGAGATGCTTTTTGAGGCAGAAAGAAGATTTAATCAGCTTGAAGCACTTTTAAAACGCAGAGGGGTAATAAGTGAATATAACAGCTTAACATACACACCGCTTCAGCTGTTTGTAACAGCAAGTCTTGCAAGGGCGGCGCTTAATGAGAAATTTAAGGAAATAGCACTTAATGCCCAGCAAAGAATATGGTTTGATTTTATTTCGCATTGTCATAGAACGGCGGAAGGTATTTCGGGTCCGTATTCGAGACACTATGCATATGTGAATGCATCAAATCCGTATAATAGCTTTATATATCCGTTGCTTGACAGAGATAAAAAATCAATTCTTGATGAATATAGAAATCCTATGGCCGGGAATGTAGAAAGCCTTTACTATTTAACGGAAGAATATGAAATCAGTAAAGAAATTTTGGATTTATATACAGATAAAAAATATCCGTTTGAATTTAAAGCAACAACCGAGTATTCCGCATCAACCGATGCAACACCGGAAGCGGCAAGAAGAGATATGAGCGTTGAGAATGATACTTATGAATATACGGCAGGTGTAAGCGGACTTTATACATATCAGGCAGAACGCTATGGAATAGGAACTGCGACAAAGGAATGGCATAACGGTGTACAGACAAGCAGTTTTACTTTAGAATATAAGGCAGATTACGGCGACAAATCTGTTTCAAGAAACATCTGGTGCAGATATTTATTAAATGATGAGCGAAAGGAAAAACAGCCGTTTTTTGACCAGGGAAGAAAAATGGCGTTCGGCAAAAAGAATAAAGCAGTTGTTTTATATAAGCCGAAGGTTGCGGCAATTCCGGCAGTGTATGCAGGGCTTCCTAAGTTTTTGGAGGAGCATTACAAAAAGCAGGAGGTTTCGGGAAATAACGGCGTTACATCTGCTAAGCTTTCTGTAATTATCCCGCTAAGTGGTGTTGACGTTGAGGAAATTCGTGTAGGAAACGAAAAGATTTCGGGATTTAGCGCTGAGTTTTCTAAGCCCCAAAGTGTGTATATAAAAGACGGCGGCGTATTTTGCGCATATCATCCGCTTTCAATTGATGATAAAGGCAGAAAATATGCTATGAGTATAAGAAAACGGGACGATAAATTAGAAATTGCATTTTATAATTATTTTGGCGAAAAGAAAGATTTTGCCAAGAGAGAGTTTCTCCATGTGCGAAACGGATTTGCCGTAAGCGTAAATTCAGTTGATGAAGTGAGCTCTTTTGATGAATTTGTAAAAAAAGAAGAGAAAACAAAGATTTCTGACAGATTTATCACGACAAATCACTCAAGGCAAACGTATATTCGTGAAGTTGTGGTAAAGAGCGAGGAAATGAAGCTGTCTTGCGAGTATTCTCCGGCAAGCGAGGGAATTAAAAATATCGCATGCAATGACTATCCGATTGAATTCCCGAAGTTATATGCAACGGGATTTGATATAAAAACACTTCCTTTTATTGAGGAATAAAATATTTAAGAAAGAAGGAAATAAAAATGAAAACTTATAAAAAAGTGATTTCTGTGTCTTTAGCGGCTGTTATGGCAACGGGAATGCTTGCAGGCTGCGGCAAAAAGAAGAGCAGTGTTGACGAAAACGGTAAAATGACTATTACATGGCTCGGACTGCCGTGGGCTGCGGGAATGGAAGCAGACAAAATGTATGCAAAAAAGCTTATTGAAGATAAGTTTAATGTAAATCTTGAAATTATTAATTATGATACAGAAACTTATGCAAATAAAAAACCGCTTTTGCTTTCAGGAGATAATGTTCCGGATATTATATACGATATGGATCCATCTCAGCTGCAGGCAGACGTTAAACAGGGATTTTTGCTGGAAATTCCGTATGAGATGCTTCTTGAGAAGTGTCCTGATATAGTTGCGGAAATCAACGAACAGGTTCCGGAACTATGGCTGTACAGCTATGCAGAGGGTAAAAACTGGGGAATACCTAATATTGGATATAATGGCTCCGATAACAAGGTAGGAATATGGAGAACTGACTGGCTTAAGAATGTTGGAATTGATAAGGTGCCTGAGACGATAGACGAAATGCATGATGCATTATATAAATTCACACATAACGATCCGGACGGAAACGGAGTTAAAGATACATATGGTATGAGTGGAGACTTAAATGCATGGTATATGGCATTTTCTGAAATATTCTGTGCTTATGGTGCAATGCCTTTCAGCTGGATTGAGAAAGACGGAAAGATTGTATACGGCGGTTTAGAGGATAATGTAAAGGAAGTCCTGACTATACTGAGTGGCTGGTATGAGGAAGGAATAATTGATCCTGACTTTATTACAGATAAATTCAACACTACCGGGCTTGACAAGATTAAAAACGGTAAAATAGGATATATCAACCAAGGTGGTAATCATAAGACAACAGAAGATGTTGAAACATCTGTTTTGGGTATAGCTAAGCAGATAAATCCGGAAGCAGAGCTTGAGTGCGCTCCACCGATTGCAGGTCCTGACGGCAAAAGAGGAACATTTGCATGGGGCAAGGGTGGTCATGTCAATGCATTTGGCAGACATTTAAAAGATGAGCCTGAAAAGCTTGATAAGATTTTAGAAATTTTTGAGTATATAAGTACAAATCAGGATTTTGCGCAACAACTCCGAATGGGTGAAAAGGGCGTGCATTATGAGCTTGTTGATGAAGCAAAGGGATATGCCGGCGGAATTAAGGCGCTGCCGCCTTATGACGACTCAAAAGAAGCGGCAAAATACGGAATATCAACGAGTGTTGAAGGATTTGCGTTTTTCTCGCCGATTAGCGTAAAACAAGAAAAAATAAACGAACTTATATCAGAAGAGAAAAAGGAATTTAATGATAAGTGTATAATCGAAGGTTTGGGAAAAACAGATGTTTTCTTAAAGCCTGATACTGTTCCGTCGGCATCTACGTATTTAAATGATTTGAGAAGTAAACAGCTGATTTACGTATCAGATATAATAAGAGGTGTAAAGACAGTAGAACAGTACGATGAGTTTATTGAGGCATGGAATCAGCAGGGCGGAAAGACCATGGAAGAAGACGCAAACAAGTTGTTTGATGAATTGGAAAGCATTTACAAGCAGGTAAAGATAAATTAACTATTTTAGACGAAAGGCAGATGCAAAAAATTGAAAAACAATATGAAGACTAAAAGTAATATGACACCTAAAAAAGCGGGCTTTTTCAGTCAGTATATAAAAAATTGGGAAGTCGTAATGTTTATGATTCCGGGTTTGATATTACTTCTTATTTTCGCATACGCGCCAATGTTTGGTTTATTAATTGCTTTTAAAGACTATAAAATGGCACTTGGAGTTTTTGAAAGCGAATGGGTTGGATTAGAGCATTTCGGAAGATTGTTTACAGGAAATGATTTTCTGAAAGTTCTGAAAAATACGGTCACAATAAGCTTTTTAAAGCTTATTGTGGGTTTCCCGCTTCCGATAATTTTAGCACTTATGCTTAATGAAATGAGAAACGCTGCATACAAAAAGATAGTGCAGACCTTTTCTTACTTGCCACATTTCTTCTCATGGGTTGTTATGGGCGGAATTGTAATGATGCTGTTTTCAAACAGCGGTCCGGTTAATGACGTTTTGATGAAGTTTGGGGTTGATAAGCCTGTAAGCTTTTTTGGAGAAGGTTTTTGGTTTATTATTCTCCTTTTGATAACATCAGTGTGGCAGGGAGTTGGCTGGAGCTCTATTGTTTATATTTCGGCATTGTCTGCAGTTGACCAAAGCTTATATGAAGCGGCAACGATAGACGGCGCAGGAAGATGGAAGCAGACTTTACATATAAGCATACCGGCAATTCTGCCTACTATTGTAACGGTGTTGATTTTGAATATGGGGCATATTTTAAACGGTGGATTTGATCAGATATTCAACCTGTATAATCCGGCGGTTTATGAAACGGCTGATATACTGGATACTTATGTTTACAGAAAACTGCAAACAATGGATTACAGTTTGGGTACGGCTGTCGGATTGTTTAAATCTTTTGTCGGAATGTTAATGGTTATTACAGTCAATAAAATTGTAAAGAAGCTTACCGAAGGCGAAAATTCAGTATTTTAAGGGGGAGGAGAGTAAAAATGATTAAAAGAACAACAGGAGAAAAAATATTCAATATATTTAATTACATATTTTTAGGAGCTTTGGCTTTTGTTTGCCTTTATCCTTTTTTGTACACTGTTTCAATATCTTTTTCAACGTTGGCAGAAGCCTCTAAAGACGGATTGCATCTCTTCCCGACAGACGTAACACTACGCTCATACCAGATGGTGTTTGCAGATGAAAAAGTATGGTCAGCGTATTTGGTGACAATTTTAAGAACAGTCACCGGAACAGCGTTTTCTCTTTTGATGACGACAACTTTTGCATATGCTTTGTCGAGACGAAATATGCCGCACAGAAATTTCTGGACATTTGTTGTTGTATTTACAATGCTGTTTAGCGGTGGAACAATCCCTTCATTCCTCGTGATACATGGCTTGAAACTAACAAATAATTTTTTGGTTTATATTTTGCCGACTGCTGTGGGAGCTTATAATCTTATAATTATGAAAAATGCGTTTATGAGTATTCCTGAAAGCTTATACGAATCAGCTAAGATTGACGGAGCTAATGAATGGACGGTCTGGACGAGGATTTATATGCCGCTGTCTAAAGCTACTATTGCGGTATTGACATTATGGATTTCGGTTGCACACTGGAATGCATGGTTTGATTCTTTACTCTATATGGATGGCGATAATTTTCAGGTGCTTCAGATGTATTTAAGAAGAGTTGTGCAGGACAATCAGACAGAGCTTATTTTAAGCGGTATGGTTGATGCTGATATAACCGACTATAATACGGAAACAGTTAAGAGTGCAACGATAGTTGTTGCAATGCTTCCGATTTTATGTGTATATCCTTTTATACAAAAGTATTTTGTAAAAGGCGTTATGCTCGGATCGGTTAAGGGGTGAGAAATAAAATGCAGGATTTAAAACAATATTTTGAGGAAAAAGATTTTGATAATGGGTTTATAAGAGTTAACCGTCAGCCTCATACAAAGGATATAGAAGCTCTTACGTCTTGTTGTTGCGGACGTACGACAGGAACGTATTATTTCCTTTGTAAGTATTTCGGGATTGAGATAGACGGCGAAGCTACACTCTCTGAAATTGCAAAGCTTCAGGATGTTGATAAAGCATCACCGACATACGGGTGTCTTAGGTGGTACAGAGAGGAGCCTTGTATTCGTGATACTAACGGTGCATTCTTTGTGTTGAAGCCTGTTGCGATGGCGTTGCTGTTCTGTCCCGAGAAAATCTCAGCAAGAGAGCGTGAAATAATTCTTCCGGTTTTAAAAACTGCCGGGGAATGGTTTTCGGATGAATGCAATAACTACGGTTATTATTATCCCAATAAAATTGCAAGTGACGGTGCTATGCTTATGGCTATCGGCATTATTACCGGGGATGATGAGCTTATCCGTAAGGCTGAGGAGTTCTGGAGCGGCTGGCTTGACTACACCGATGAATACGGCTGGGGCTGGGGCGAAAATACAAGCAAGTGCTACTGCGTAATTTTAAATGACGCACTTGAGCTTGCACTGTGTTGTATGAAAGAGGATAGCGAAATTTACAGGCGGTTATATAAAGCCCGCAGTATCTTACTTGATTATGTGGCATATCACGGCGAGTATGAATTTGTTCCGTCAATCAGAACATACACCTTTTCGGGAACCGTAACCGCTACTCAGGGTGTAACAATTGACAGCCTTTCGCCGGATACGCTTAAAAATCCGGACGGAAAAATTGATTGCTATGATCTTTTAACGCTTATTCTTCATGATAAAGCGCCGCGCTATACAGCAGTTCCGGATGAAAGCAGTTTTCATCTTGAGAGGATTTTCGGTGACTCCTATGCGGCAACGTATAAAGGCGAAAATATCCGCCTCGGAACAGTCAGCAAATTCCCTGTTATGCCGGGGTGTTATCAGAACGACTGGTGGGGGCTTGGCTGGCAGTCGATGCCGGTGAGTGTTCTTGCAAAAAAACATGAAACAAGCTTTTTACGCTTTGCTTCTGTGTGTGAGGGAAAGCTCCGCACACATATTGCGTATAATAAGCATTATGCATATCTTAATACGCATATGTTTTCGGATGAAAATATTCCCGATGTTCTTACAGTATGCAATCAGAAGGACAACACTGCAGTTATTGTAAGAACGATAGGACATCTTGCAAACAGTGCGTCATACTTTGCAGATGAGTGGTATTTTCAACACTTTGACGGTGAGCTTTTTATGTATAACGGCTGGTATGTATTTGACTATGGCGATTGTGCTTTGGCTGTTATGCCGGTAAATGGTGAAGCGGATATTATCCGCAGTGGCGAAAATATAAGGCTTGCTCAGAAATTTTATGACGGTGAGGAAAAGCTTCTGGTTTCCCGTCAGTGGATTACTGCATGGGCGGCTGTTGTGATTGATAATGCTGAAAACAGGGAGGCTCAGCTTGATGAGGTTAAGACTGAGTATACCGAGATAAAAGACCTTCGTTTCCCTCGGGAGCATAAGCCGTTTAAGATTTCTTGCGGAAAAGCGCAGCTTGACTTTGAGCCTTATAAAAATGATTTGATGTAGACAATTGCATAATGATATTAAAGATGTGAAAGGGGTGATTATGTGGCGGTTACTGAAAGGATAGTGTTCAGGTAATTGCGAGAACGATAAATTATAGTTTAGCGGTGCTAATTGAGGATGGGCTCTTGATATGCTTTGCTAATGGCTCCCTTGTGTAACACCCCAGGGTGGCTTCTCTTGACGAAAGTCAATTCACCTTCAGGGAGCTGTCGCTGAAAGCGACTGAGGGATTGTCTTTCAAGAAAATTAACATATTTAAGGAACAATCCCTCCGTCACGGCTTGCGCCGTGCCACCTCCCTTTAGGCAAGCAATACTGTCAACTTAACGTTTACAGTATTGCAGTGAAATATTTTACCTGCGGTAAAATGTGAAATTCACACATTTTGTGTGAGTGAAATCCACGCTTCGCATGGGTGAAATCTGTCGCATAGCGACAGGTTTTGGTAGAAATCGCAAGCGATTTCAAATTTAAATTTCTTAAGTTGACAGTATTGCTTTAGGCAAGGGAGGCTTTAGCAAAGCGTATCGAACGCAGACTGCAAACACGCAGATAAACTATAATTTATAATTTTGTTCATAAAAAATTAATTCATTCAAAAACTGTAGAAATGTGAATTGTTGCAGTATTTTTAGAGATTAAAAATATGTTAAGCATAAAATTATTGATTATATTGGTAAAAATATAGAAAAATTTGAAATTCTATTGCATTTATGTGAGTTTTGAAGTATAATGATAGTATTGGTTTTAATGTAGGAATAATGAGAGGAGTTAATAACCATAATGATATATAACAATATTTTGGAGGCGCTTGGTGATACGCCTATGATAAAGCTGAGCCGTATTGGAGATCCGGACGGAGCTGATATTTTAGTTAAGTTTGAAGGGCTTAACGTTGGCGGATCGATAAAGACGAGAACAGCCCTTAACATGATAAACGATGCAGAAGAAAAAGGGCTTTTACATAAAGATACAATAATAGTAGAGCCGACAAGCGGAAATCAGGGGATAGGTCTTGCACTTGTGGGAGCGGTTAAGGGATATAAGACAAAGATTATCATGCCGGACTCGGTAAGCGAGGAGCGCAGGAAGCTTGTGAACCATTACGGGGCTGAGGTTGTACTTATCCATGACGCAGGAAACATCGGCGAATGCATAGAGGAATGCTTGCAGACGGCACTTAAAATGCAGGCGGAGGATCCGAACGTTTTTGTTCCTCAACAGTTTATAAACCCGGCAAATCCCGAGATACAAAGAAAATGCACCGGAGCGGAAATTCTTCGTCAGGTAGACGGACCTATACACGGATTCTGTTCGGGAATAGGAACGGGCGGTACAATAACAGGCATAGGTGAATGCTTAAAGGCGAAAAATCCTGATATAATAATATGGGCAGTTGAGCCTGAGCACGCGGCTATACTGTCGGGCGGCTCTATCGGAACTCACATACAGATGGGAATAGGCGACGGAATTATTCCTGATGTTTTAAATCAAAACATATACAGCGATATTTGCATAGTGAAAGATGATGAGGCAATACGCACAGCCAGAGAGCTTGCTTCGAAAGAGGGAATAATGTGCGGTATTTCAAGCGGAACAAATGTTGCTGCGGCAATAAAGCTTGCAAAAAAATTAGGCAAGGGTAAGACGGTAGTAACAGTGTTGCCCGATACTGCTGAAAGATATTTCTCAACGCCGCTTTTTGAAGAAAAATAAATTATAGTTTATCTTACTAATTAAGGATAGGCTTTTGATATGCTTTGCTAATAGGCTCCCTTGTGTAACACCCCAGGGTGGCTTCTCTTGACGAAGTCAATTCACCTTCAGGGAGCTGTCGCTGAAAGCGACTGAGG
>JAZTZP010000128.1:0-33522 GCA_045637525.1 Clostridia bacterium
CATTTATTATGCATTGACAATATATAGTAAAAACATAGATAATTTGATATCCCACCACCGCAAGCGGTCCCCCTCCCTTTAGGCAAGGGAGGCTTGCAAAGCGACACCGAAATCCTACTGCTTTATCGCAGATAAACTATAATTTATCAGTTCTTAGTTACAAGAAACGTAAACAATAAAACTGTCGTCTGTTATTTCCTGAGACTTGCAATCAATTGAATACACACCATCAACGCACTCTGCCTGACCGAAATATGTATTTTCTCCATCTGAATTTACAATTCTTACAGAAACTGTATTTCCTTCGCTAGTACCTGATACTGTGATTATACCTTCATCGCTTCTTACGCTCTCTACTGTTGTAATCTTTTCTGATTTCTTAACTTCGCTTACAGTAAATGCCAAAAGCTCTTCATCTCCGGCTGTAAGACCGAGAGTATCTGTTGAGAATATAATCTTATCTGTAAGTGGCATCAAAGTATTTTGTACCCAGATAAATGCTTCAACAGAGTCGCCTGCGCTTACGCTTTCAAAGACTAAGTCAGCTGTAAGTGTTACTCCGTCAGATGCCGACTTTTTACCGTCTGTCTTAACTGCCTTTATGTTGCCGTCAGCGTCCTTCTGAACTGTGATAAGAAGTATATCATCCTGTGTCTTTGTTGAGATAACGTTTACAGAAGTCTTCACACCGCCTGCTATATCAGCCGCTGATGTGATATATGTGTCATTAATTGTCTTGAACCTGAGTCCCGAAAGGATATATCCTGTTGACGGAACTATTCTAACGCCTGTACGTGCACCCTGACCTGCATATGTTACAGCGTCTGTTACAGTAATTTCATAAATTGCTTCCGGAGCTATTTCGCCAAAGTTTGTTAATGTATAGATGTTGCCATCAAGGCTTCCTTCATAATCCGTTATAACGCCGTTTATCTTAAGGAATACGCTTTCTTCATTAACTGTATTATAATCCGGATATCCGTCAAATTCTATTGCAATGCTTTCGCTAACGTTATCAGAAACAGCCTGAGCATTTTCCATTTCAAGCTCTTCTCCGTTTACATATATTGCATCTATCTCAGGAGTTTCATATGTGCGTGACATTGCGAAATATGCGAGTATAAAAGTATTGTCTGCACTGCACTCTGCAGGAGTTGTCAGTTTAATTGTATGCCAGCCCTTTGAAAGCTTATCCGATGTGAAAACAACTCTGCCTCTGTATTTTTCTTCGCCGGTTTCTATCGGCTTCATCATAAACGGCTTTGAATTATTTGATGCACAGTAGTTTGAGAACTTACCGGTTACTTCATTGTCTGTTCCTTCATCAATTACGAAATCAACTTCAACACCGTTTGGCTTTGTCTTATTTCTGAGTCCTACAAGACCTATTGAATCACCATAGAAATTAAACTCTGCTGTTGCGCCCGGCTCTGCTGCTATAAACGGCTTATAGTCTTCGCCTGCGAAGAAAATTGTATCGCTCTCGGTAAAGCCTGTAAGCTTTGCAAGCGATGCCGGTATCAGATCAGCATTCACAACTGTATCGGAATAATATAATTCCTTACCCGAAGCCGGCTTTTTAAAGCCCTCTGCTGTAAACTTCTCAAACATTTCTCTTGCATATCTGTAATAACCTGCATTGTTCGGATGAACGTTGTCAGATAAAATTGTATTAAACCAGAAAATATCTGTTGAGTTCCATGCAGCAGCCTCTTCTTCCGACCATGCGTCGAATGCTGAACCATACATATCGCTCTTTTTAGCATATACATCTGTCTTCTTATGTCCCTGAGCCTTATTATAGTTCTCATCTGCAACTTCTTTATCTGTTACTGCCGCAATATATTCTGCAGCTGATAAATACTTTACTTCTCCGCTTGTTGCATTACCCCTTGACATATAATCACGGATATATGCATCAACACCTTCAGCATTTGTCCAGTATCCCTCGGGAGTTTCATATTTTGCAATCATTTCAGGAACTAATTCATAATAAACTCCGCTATATAAATCCATTGTCTGAACGCCGTAATATTCTGCCAAATCATCAGCCTTAGCATATCTGTACGCATTTGGTCTGCTTCCAGCATAAACGAATACAACGTAAGGAACCTTGTCAAGCTCAAGAAGAGTCTGAATCATTCCTTCATATTGCTTTTCGAGATGCTCATCCCCGCCGTTTCTGTCGTTAATAGAAAATTCGATGAATACGAGATCAGGATCTCTGTCTGCAATGAGCTTTTTAAAACGGTATTTACCAAACTCAGCCATTGTATCACTGATACCAACGTTATTGCCTGTAACTGTCTTATCCGGGCAAAGCTCTGTAAACTTTGCTGTTACAAGAGATGCCCATGAATTTTCATAACCGCCCTTAGAACCGTCACCAAAGGTTATAGATCCGCCTATGTATGAAATATTTATTGTATCGCCCGGAAATGCCGCATCTATTTTGCTTTTTAAAGCCGCATTATCCGCTTCCGATAACTCTACCTGTCCTTCAACATACTCCGCATTTACTGCAGGTACCATAAATGAACAAAGCATCATGCATGAAATAATTAACGAAATTATTTTCTTCATTTACATTATCCCCTTTCTTATTCAGCAACTTCTTCATCAACAGCCGGAGCTGCCTCAGCCGGTATAGCATCAAAATCTGCATACGGAATCATATTGTCAAGATCGCTCCATGCAAATCCCTTTACAAAATCGCCGCCGCTGATATTAAATACATTTGCAGCACCCTTAAGTGCTCCCCATCCTGTCGGAACTGATACAGCCTCTTCTATTGAATCATAGAAATAGTCATCAGCATCATAGAAGCCTGTAATCATTGTAAGCGGAAGAGTGCTTTCTGTTTCGTTATTATATGTAACGCTTGCTGTATATGTTTCGCCAGCAGTAATTTCATCTGTCAGATTACCGCATCCGTCAAGATAAGTTACCTTTGATACAGTCTCGTCTGTGTCTATTGTGTAGCAAAGATAGTTGTCTACTATGTTCTTATCACAGAATGTTGTGGCAACTCCGTCGCCGTCAAAATCATATATAAACTTTGAACCTGTCTTTAATCTTGCACCTATACGGATTTTTGTCGGGATCTCATTATATGTAAGTGCATAAGCATCATACGCTGAACGGCCTGTCAGATTGAACCAATCTTCATTTCCGGCTTTTAAGTAAAGCTCGTATGGATATTTGCCGGCTTCATTTTCATTGAGCTCAATTACCAGTCGGTATCTGTAATTATCTGCTGTCGTTAAATCCGGAATTCCCGACGGATAAATTCTCGGACGCGATGTTGTAGGAGCTGTCTCGGTCGGTGCTTCCGTTCCTGTCGATAAAGTCATTCTTTGGTTATCAGTCCAATCCGACGCATTATCATAATTAAACGGTAACGGTGACATGAAGAACAGCGGTATATCTACGTCCGAAGTATTCTTATAATATACGCCAAAACCGCAATTCCATTGGTCTCCCTTATCACCCAAAGGCGGCAACATAACAGGCTCTGTATCCTCTACTATGTAAAAACCTTCTGTACCGGCTTCATCATCGGTTGCAATCTCGTATCTTAATCTGTACCAGTCAAACTCAATTACAAGCTGATCATCATCCTCTGTTACACCTGTTATATCTCTTTCAAAAACTGCTGCCTGAGGTGTTGTACTTGTTCCCGGTGTCGCAAGCGATCTGAACATCTCCATACGTCCGTCTGCTATGCGTACCTTATTCGAACTATATTTCTGGATAGTACTCCATCCGCCCCATATAGTTGCATTGTTCGATTTGGATTCATAGCCCTCGCCTGCGGTAAAATCCTGATCGGATAAAACCTTGGCAAAAGCACTGCCCTGTGCCGCAATCATTCCTGATGCAAGTACTGTGGCAAAAATTCTTTTTTTATTCATTTTCCTTTGTGCGCCTGCATGATAACCGGCAAAATCATACATACGCCTCTCCTTTCTCTTTTTAATTTTTATATTTTATGCCGATATTAATTACAACTTAATCCTGATAGTCTAATATATAGACCGAATCATTTTTGTTATTATACCTGCAGCATGTAACAATTTCATCTCCGGGCTTAATGTCCGAAACAAGCTTTGAGCTGTCGCAGTACACCTTGTTTCCATGCTTTTCCACCGTAGTTACATATCCCGTAAATCCTGTCAGATTTACTACTACATTTCCGATAGTATCACCAAGACTTATGATAACATAACCATTTATGTTCTTTACAACCTTGCCGTAATACATCTTTCTTTGTGTCTGCTGTCCGTAAATGTACCTTTCATTGGTCTCATCGTGTACGGATGTTGCACTGTGTGCAAAGGAACTTCCTCCGTACTGACCTGTTTTTTCAGCCTGAAGCTTACGTGAAATTCCGATAATCTTACCTGAATTACTTAAGTTATATAAAAGCATATCACCCGGCTTTACTGTATCAAGAACATCTGTTATGAGCTCCTTGTAATCACCACGGTCATAATAAAGAGTAACTTCATTTCCGTTTTCCACACCCTTTATATAGTCAACAACCTCATCATCCTCATTTACGCCCTTTCCAATTGCTGTTACAACAAGCGGATAATTGGCACTTCCATTGAATACATGAGCATCTGTTGCCGTATCGAAATATCTTATAACGACTCCGGCTGTAAGCTTTTCATCCACATCATAAATATAAAGACTCGCATCATCATCATCACTCACCGTACCTTTTTGGCAAATGAAATCCTCTTCGTTTGTGTAAATATCGAAAAAGTAAGTATCGCCCGTTGCAATAAATTTACCGCCCAGGCTCATACTTCCTGCACTTTGAAGAGCATACGGATAATAAGTATAATCATCCCTCATCTCTACTACTCCGCCGAAATTGAGTGGATATCTGCCATCAAAATCCTCAACGTCTGCTGTTGATGCAACGATGTTTATTGCAGAAATTATTCCTTTATCACTCACGCGATATTCTATAAGCTGTCTTAAAGGTTCAGCTGTTGACTCCGTTGTTCTTCCGCCATCGAAAGAGTTACTGCTGTCTATTATAGTTACGGCATCTTCAACATCCATTCTTCTGCCGTTCGGATAACCGTCATAGCCGAGAGTTACCTTGTCCTTCATGATATACTTTACAATCTCGCCGTCTGTACTGAATAATTTTACGTAATATCTGTCCTCTTCATCGGTATCCTCAAAAGACTTTATATATATTCCGTATTTAAAATCCGTCTCCGCATCATATTCAATATACTGTATCTTTCCATATATATTGAGATATGCAGTAACAGTTTTTCCCGGCACTATCTGCGGTATCTTTCCGGCATTTGAAAATTCCATGCATTGTGTTGTTACCTTATATTCATTTCCGTCAATCACAATACCTTCTTCAGATACACCCTCAAGATTTCCGGTTACTTTTTCATCAGAAGCCTTTATTACCTTATAACCGGTCTTTGAGTTTGTTCCTATCATAATGCTGTCGCCCTCTTTAAGTGCGGCTGCTGTAAGCTTGACTCCATCTTTATATATAGCGTAGTACTCTTTGTCGCCTTTGTTTTCCAGCTTACATATTCTTGATTTATCAATCATATCAAGTACATTACAGCCATCATCCTCGTAGGCAATCTCAGCAACGCAGTACTCTTCCGAAGCGTTAAATACAATAAGCACGTCATATACGTCATCGTTATTGTTATCAATAAGTCTTACGTCTCCAAGATCCGGACGTGTATCCTTTATACTGTACTCCGGCTCTGCAATTCCGTTGATTATGACGCATAAATTCTCAGAAAGAGACACACTCTTTAATCTGTAGTTATAGTCATAATACATATAGCTCCGAAGTGCAGTATTTCCCTTATCATAGTCAACGATATACTCATCGGTAAGATTTAAAATATTATTCTTTATCGGATACAAGAACTGAGCCGTATATTCGCCGTCGATATCGGTATAGTAGTATTCAACATACATACCGAGATAATCTTTATCAATGCTATCAGCAGCAAACATTATACCATCAATTGTTATATATCCTTCTTTTGTTGATTTTTCCTCCGTAAGAGTTGTTACATCATTGCCTGTTACAACACCTCTTGCAATATACATATCTCTGTATTCGGAAAGAAAAGTTTTTTCGGTATCGTAAATTTCCGCCGACTCATCCGAAACCTGTACTTCAACAACTTCTGCCTCTAAGCAGTTATCAAGAATTCTTAAAATATCTCCTCGTACCGGATATTTATCGTTTGTAATACCCTTTACAATTTCAAGAGACATTCTTCTGTCAGCCTCTTTTGCCGGAAGATCGTTATATCCGAGGATTTTTTTAAGACATTCTTTTACCTCATCAAGTGATACATACTCATCAGGATAAAATTTTCCATCACTGTATCCGGTGAAAAATCCCAGATCGCTTACAAGCATAATTTCGCCGGCATATACATGATCTTTTGAAACATCCTTGTAAACGCTTCCGGAAGGCTGTGCTATATCAATTATCCCAAGAAGCTTTGTAATAATTACGGAAAATTCCGATCTTCTTACAGGCTTATCAATCGAAAGATGTTCATCATATACTCCGGTAATGCCCAACCCTTCAAGTCTTGAAAGATAATCAACCTCCGGTATATCGTCCGATGCAGCAAACGTCGGTAATGAACCGAGAAGTAAGCTTAAACTTACAAAAATCAAAAGTAACTTTTTCAATTTGTCTCCTCCTCTCCGTCATTTACCCTGTTAATCAGATTGTATACAACCTGTGCCACCTCTGCTCTTGTAGCCTTTTCAGCCGGTGAAAATTCATTGTTTTCATTTCCGCTGAAAATTCCTTTTTTATAAAGGTTGTTTACACTGTCAGTTGCGTATGATGCAATCTGTCCTTCATCGCCAAATGACTGAGCTTCTCTTATATCGCTTACTGTCAGTTTCATTGCAGTAATTGCTCTGTCTATCATTACGGCAATATCCTGTCTTGAAATATCAACGCCTACTCCAAACTCGGTATCGCTTATTCCGCTTACGATACCGTTTGAATATGCCGCATAGATGTAAGGTGTATACCATTGTCCGAGAGCAGCATCTTCAAATATATCACTCTCCTGCATATTCTTTATTCCCATTGCTTCAACAAGAATTTTTATAAATTCTTCTCTTTTTATATTATCATTCGGACGATACGTTCCGTCACCGCTTCCTGATATGATATTTTCATTATACAGATATTCGATTGCATCCTTTGCCCAGCTTACATTCTCAATATCCGAGAATACGACGTTTTCTGACGGTGTATTTACATCGTCATCGGTATTGTTTTCAATATTTTCTTGTTCGTTTTCCGTCTTTTGGCTCTTGCCCGGATCAACGTATGACACTACGGTGTTTCCACTGCCTCCGCCACCACCGCCGCCTCCGCCGGTAGGTACTCTTGAAGGCTTTGAATCAGAACCGTAATCTGCCGGCTTCGCACCGTCAATAGCAGTTCTTATCTGTTCTGCACTTGTGAATCCTTTCTGAGTGAGCGCCGTTACCAATGAAGCCTTGTATTCAGGCTTACCGAGCTTTGCAATCTGAGCCGGTGTAAGCTCTAAAACATCAGAATTTCCGTTTACTGTTGAAAGAATGTTACTCGGCTCTGCTTTATTTATAAGTATAATTGCATTACTGTATGCAACAAACCTTTCAATATCAGCCGGACTTTCTGCTTTTAAAATGTTTAATATACCGGTAGCACTGTTTATCCATTCCTCAGTAACACTAACGCCTGCTTGTTCGCTGTGAGTTGAAACAAAGTATGCCTTATCTGCTGCTTCATTAAATCCCACAACAAGCACAGCCTCTTTAAATACATCGCAAAAATCTGTTATTGCCTGGGCGGCACTTCCCAATAAATAATCCGATACGGATTTCTTATTGAGATTTTTATATTCAGAAATATCAAGCTTTAATATATTTTCATATTTTATAATAAAAGCATCAACCTGTTCGGCAGTCGTACCCGGTGTATTTTTCAGCGCCGTCCATTCCGCCTGACACTGCTCTAAATCATTTTTTGAAGCGTAGTATGCCGAATACGGACCTGCAATTTCATCTGAACCTTCATATACCACATAGAAATTGTATCTTCCGCTCATGTTGTCTTCAGAAAATACATATTCTATGCTCTGTGTATCAAAGCATTTAACATCTGAAATAATATTGTCACTTGTCAAAAACTCGGATATTGTATATGCCACGTCCGCACCAAGACTCTTTGGTGGAAGTACCAATACTTTTGTTTTCCCTTCAGCTTCTGTATTAATCTTTACTTTTGTATCACCTTCAAATGCCGGCTCTGAACATAGCGGAGCTGCATTTTTATTTGAAATAACAAATCTGTAAGAAGATGAGCCGTCCGAAAGAATGATAACATCATCCTTTACCTCTTTTGTCATGCCGTCAATTGCAATATCCGGCATTTCCTCACCGACATTCATTGTTATCTTATAAAGATAATGACTTTCGCTAAATTCGCGGTCAATAACTCCGTTTGTAAGATTTATCACATCGTATCCGCTGTAATCAAAGCCTTTAAATTCATCATAAAACTCTGCCGTAACAGTTCCCTCTGCCGGGAATTCTGCTGTTGTTTCATCGCAGGCTAAAGCAGTAACCGTCTTTTTCTCACTCTTTGTGATAACGCCGTTTTCATCAAGCGTGTTTATAAGAATGTATCTTGTTATGTCATAAGGAGACGGGTTGTTTTCGTAAAAATGAACCGCTCCGCCCTCAACGTAAAGCTCACGCTTTGCCGGATTTTCCTCAGTTTCAAAGCTATATACTGCCGGCTTTGCATAAAATCCGTCAGTACTCTTTACGGTACCCGGTATTTCAAGCTCATATGTGGTTGAATATTCAAGACCACGCACCGGTATTAATTTAACACCTGACGCATTATCCGGATTTATTTCTGCTTCAACCGGAACTTCATTTCCGTTTTCATCCGTTAAAGTTATCCCGGACACACTTTCCGGATCTATTTCTGCGTCAAATACAATCTCCGGTGAAAAATCATTTTTCACCTCAGCGCCATCATCGAAATTCTTTTCCGAAACTTCCGCTGACATACTGTATGCCTTTATATTACCGATTGTTGCCACAGTTCCTCTTTCAATTCCCACTCGTACTCCCGTAAGATAAACTTTATCATATTCCGTTATCGGGACTTTGTTATATGTAATATCCGTCTCATAAGTAGCTATATTTTCACCGTCTTTTAATACATCAACAGTTATTTTTCCTGTATAAAAGTCAGCACACCACTTAAATGTATACAATGCTTCTTCTTCAATCGTAACAACATTTGTTGTCTTCTCCGCATCATTCTTTATTCTGAATGAACCATCCATATATAAAAATCCTGAAATATGTTTACTTTCTCCGCCCGGTTCAACGGCTATCTGTGCAAACCGTAAAAACGA
The DNA here is from genome assembly GCA_045637525.1 of Clostridia bacterium. Taxonomy (GTDB): domain Bacteria; phylum Bacillota; class Clostridia; order UBA1381; family UBA1381; genus JAZTZP01. The sequence continues at coordinate 9,465 of JAZTZP010000128.1, forward strand.
ATAGCTGTGGTTCTGGTCAGGAATCTTTTCTATATAAATCTCATATTCGCCACAAACACTTCTCATTCCTGTAACTTCCACATCCGAAAACTCTGAATAGTAAGTCTTCTTCGGATTTGTCGGAACACTGTCATGATAATACTCGTATCCGGCATTAACACATGTAAAAGAGAATAAACTAAATAACAGCGTAAATAAAACGCCTATTAAACTTTTCTTCATTATAATCTCCTCTCATTTGAATTATGAATTAAATTATAGTTTAGCAGCCTTTTGAACAGGCTGTCAAGGTTGCTTTGCTAAAGCCTCCCTTGCCTAAAGGGAGGTGGCACAGCGTAAGCTGTGACGGAGGGATAACATTTATTATGCATTGACAATATATAGTAAAAACATAGATAATTTGATATCCCACCACCGCAAGCGGTCCCCCTCCCTTTAGGCAAGGGAGGCTTGCAAAGCGGCATCGAAATCCTACTACTTTATGGCAGATAAACTATAATTTATTTTGCTAAAAACTCATCAACCTGCTTCTGATATTCAAGTCTTATCTTTTCAATTCCAATCTCATCCAGATCGCTCTTCAACTGGTCAAAATATGTGCTTGGCTCTTCTGAACCGTTGGTTCTTGCAGGATATCTGCTTATAACATCCGTATAAGCCGCAATTTCTGCCTTTACAGCCGAGTTATCGAATATAAATCCGAATATCTCATTAACCTCTGCTTCTTTGTTCATTGCCTTTGTTTCTTCCCATACATCGTCTGCCTGTTCCGGTAAGAGATAAGCATTAAACTGATTTCCGAATTTCCATGATGCGTTAGGATTATAATCCGAACCTTCAACAGGCTCTATTCTGTTTTCGCCGATTTTATTATAGTGTACACCCTCTATTCCGTAGCAAAGGAGATTATATGCCTCTACATCTGTATTAACAAGCTCAATCATAGCCATTGCCTTTTCAGGATACTTTGAATTTACACCAATACCGATCATTGTAGAGTTTATACTTGTTCTGTCAAATGCAGGCTCGCTGATTCGGAGTGAAACTACTTCAATTCCTGAATTATTCTTAAATTCCTGCTCAACGCCCGGCTTATATGTCTCTACCCATGATGCATACAGTCCTGCGAGCTTTTCCTGATTATCTTCCATAACAGATGCTACGTCTGAACGAATATAACCCTTGTTGAACCAGTCACGCATTATTTCTGCGCCCTTAAGATGGTCTTTTACTTCGTATTCATATTTAGCAACTACTTTTCCGTTTTCTCTTACAATAGAAATTCCGTTTTCTGTCTTTAAAATGTCTTTAGAATCTATTGCTGAGTTTGTGTCTTTTGATGTAAGAGCTGACAAACCATAGTTTGGTCTGTAAGGATACACGCCCGTCTCATTTTCCTTTATCTGCTTAAGAAGCGGCTCAATATCTGTTATCTTCTCAACCTTTGACGTATCAAAGTTATACTTGTCAACAAACTTTTTCTGAATCATTACGCAGTTTGCCTTTGCCTGAATCTGCATATTCGGAACAGCGTAAATTTTTCCGTTATAAGTTGCACTCTGCCATGCATAATCTTCAACCGATTCCTTTAATTTCGGATGCTTTTCCAAAAGCTCATCCATGCAGTAAAGACCACCGTTTTTAACAGCGTCATCATACTTATTTAAATATCCCGTAAAACATAAATCGTAATCATCACCGCTTGCCATATTAAGCTTCATACGCTCACTGTATGAACCGTTGTCTACAAAGCTTAAGTCAAGCTTTGCACCGATTTTCTCAACACTAATTTTATTAAACTCCTCCATAACAGCCGCTGTGCCGTTCTGATGGCTTCCGGGAACATACCACTTAAGAGTAGGTATCTCATCTGTTGCGCCCTTTTCAGTTTTTCCGCATCCTGCAAATGCCAATGCAGCAGTCGTAGCTGCGAGTATCAAGCTTATTGTTCTTTTTTTCATTTTTAATTTCACCTTTCTTTTTAAAAAATTTTACTCAACTTCATCAAAAACTCTTACATAATCTACTATGAACTCATCGCCCACAGCTAATTTCGCCTCTTCTGTCGGACCTTGCTCAGCACTTCTGTAACCTCTTACTTCTGTTGAAATAAGCAAAAACTGCGGTCTGTGCGAAACCGGTCCCGGAATATGTCCGTCCTCTTTTCCGTCAACGTAGAATGTGTATCCGTCCTTTGTCCACATCATTCCGAACGTATGATATACATCCAGGTCAAGATCCATTCCCTGCCCTGCTCTTGCACATTCATGATCAGGACCATAACCGTTATAATGATTGTGATGTGACTGTATTTTTCCGGGAGCAAAGCTTTCCATTATATCATTTTCAACCCCTGCAATCGCCGGATCGTCACAACATCCTATAACAGGCGACTGCATCCAGAATGCACTCCACCATCCCGGCTTTTTCTGCAGCTTACACCTGCATTCATAATATCCGTATGTATGTAAAAACTTATGCTTTTGAAATTTACCAATCGGCCATGTTATGCCGGCGTTTATTTCTGTATCAACAACATCCTTCTCCGGCGGTTCATCCAGATAATTATGCCCCGTCTGAAGCTGAGAAGAACATATCTCTCCGTTTTTCTCATAAACCGAGAAAACCGCATTTGAATTTCCGTCAAGCTTTATGCCTTCATCATCCCACGTCCTGTGTCTGTTACCCCATATCGAATATCGAAAGTCCCATTTTGTCATATCAAGCTCAGTTCCATCAAACTCATCACTCCACACAAGCTTCCACTTCTTCCCGTCAGGAAGCATAGAAGACTCATGCCCCGTAACTTTATATTCCTGCATTTTTATCATCCCTTCCTTTTTATTAAAAACTACTTTAAATTATAGTTTATCCCTTCACCGCTCCGACAGCAACACCCTTTACAAAGTACTTCTGGAAGAACGGGAACGCTACAAGCGCCGGTCCTGCGGCAATTACCGCCATAGCCATTCTTGTTGTTTCGGTGGGTATTTCGGCAGCGTTTACAAGTCCTGAACTCATTGCGCCCTCATCCTGGAGAATTTTTGCGTTAAGCATGATTCTCTGCAGCAGATACTGAAGGCTTATAAGCTTCTGATCATTTATATAAAGCATTGATGTCATCCAGTCATTCCATTTTATAAGGAATGTAAACAATGCAACAGCCGCAAGTGACGATTTTGACATCGGAAGTATTATCTGCAGAAAAATTCTGAACTCACTTGCACCGTCGATATATGCAGATTCAGGAAGTGCATCCGGTATCTGCGAAATGAAAGTTCTCAGCATAAACACATACCAAGGACTCACAGCATTCGGCAGAATATATATCCAGATGCTGTCACCCATATGAAGATATTGAGTGAGAAGAATGTATGTCGGAACAAGACCTCCGTTAAACATCATTGTAAAATAAAGGTAAAATCCCATTCCCTGTCTTCCGCGAAGGAACTTTCTTGAAAGCGGATATGCAATCATTGCCATAAGGAACACGCCAATCGCCATAAATAAGAATGAAACAAGGATTGTTACCTTATAAGCGTCAATAACTGTCTGCGGATTTTTGAAAACGTATTCATAAGCACTCGCGCTGAATACTCTCGGTATCATATTATAACCGTTTATTATTATATCTTTTTCATCCGACAATGATATACTTATAACAACTATAAGCGGTATAATTACGCACACACAAAGGCATATCATAATGAAATTCATAATAAACTGAACGGCGTCAAATTTTTTCTTCTTTTTTGTCATTTCAATTGCCCTCCCTTAGAATAATGCGTAATCGTTATCAATAAGCTTTACAAACTTGTTTGTAATCATAACCATCGTAAAGCCTACTACCGATTGCAGAAGTCCTGCCGCCGAAGATGTTGACATATCGCCTACCTCACGCATCATACGGAAGATATATGTATCCATAACGTCCGTTGTCGGATAAAGCTTCGACACATTTCTCGTAAGCTGATAGAAAAGACCGAAGTCCGCTTTGAATATCTTTCCGAGCTTTAATATAAAAAGTATAACTATTGTAGACATTATTAAAGGAACTGTTATATGCCATGTACGCTGAACCTTAGTCGCTCCGTCAATCGACGCCGCTTCAAAAAGCTCGCTGTCTATTCCCATAAGTGCCGCATAGAAAAGTATCATATCCATTCCCATGTGCTTCCATACAAACGCCATTGTAAGAATAGCGGGCCATATCTCCGGCTTTGAATACCACTGTATCTTTTCACCGCCAAGGCTTTGTATAACATTATTTATAATTCCGTACTGAGGATTTAAAAATCCGTATGCCATATAGCCTATAACAACCCATGACAAAAAGTGTGGCGTAATCATTATCGTCTGGTATGTCTTAACCCTTCCGCGTCCGTTTATCTCATAAAGAACTATCGCAAGAAGCAACGAACACGACATACTTACCAGTATGAAAACTGCATTAAGTACTATTGTATTTACAGCCGCCGTTGTAAAACCGTCTGATGCAAACAATATCTTAAAATTATCAAGTCCTACCCATTCACTTCCGAATATACCGGCAGCATATTTGTAATCCTTAAAAGCAATTACAGCTCCGCCCATAGGAAGATAATGGAAAATAAATACTATGAGCAAAGGAATAACACACATTATATAAAGCTGAATTTTATTTGCTCTTTTAAGGTCTTTGCCTTTTCTTATTACAGGTTTTTCTTCTTTAAGTTTTGCCTGTGCCAATTAAATCACTCTCCGTTGTTGTTTTTAAATATTTTGTGTTTTCAGGGGAGAACTGATATCCCCCCCGCCTTTTAATATGATTTCTTAAGCGTAAGCAACTGGTTTTGCGGAGCAACGAATGAGATATAGCCCTCAACATCGTTATAATTCTCTGTATCGAGTTTCTCAAAGACTGTCTGTCCGTCAACCTTAAAGATAAGCTGTACGCCTTCTTCTGTGTCATATGCGCCATACTCAATTGTATATTCCTTACCGCTTTCAATAAATGTATTCGGTACTGTGTCGTAAAAACGTTTGTTGCCAAACTGCTGAAGCTCAATAACGTCCGGCTTAATTATGCAGATGTAACAATATCCGCCCGACCATGATGTTGAAGTTGCACCCGAAGCTCTTAAGGAAATTGCCTGCCAGCCCGAACTTAAATCGCTGAGATTAAATATCGCATTAAACTTCCATATCGGATAGTTCGGCATTATTTCTCTGTAACCGTAAACATTACTTGAACCCGACTTATTACTTGCAAACATGAGATTTCCATCTTTTCTTATAATATTGTTCGGGTCAGGTCCTGCCCAGCTTGACGAATTAATATCAAGGTAATCAAGAAGCTCTACGGTTCCCGGCTTTCTCTTCTTCTTAAACACTGCAATCTCTTCGTTGATTTGTGCTATGTATTCTTCAAGCGTTCCGCCGCTTATAAATTTGCCTGAATTTAATTCTGCATCAATTCCGGTAATTAAGTTACTCAAAGAATCCCAAACCTCCTGAGGTACATTTCCTGTCTCTTCTCCGACAGGTGCATCTTCAAGCAGGTCTTTCGCTACGGTTACTGCTCTTTCATAGCCTAACATATCAAGAGCTTCATCTCTTGCTGTCGTAAACGAAAATACTTTTTCGCATCTTCTTGCTCCATCTGAGTTTATTGAATGATCTATTGACTCGACCTTCCAGTAATATGTTGTTTCTCCATATTCCCATTCTATCTCGGGAACGTCGGCCGTTTTGCAATATATTTCTTTTTCATATACAATATTTTTAAATTCCTCATCAGTTGCAATGGTTATTTTGTTAAGAACGGTACCCGGTGTCGGTCTCCAGACAAACTCCATGCCTTTCATCTGAAGATCACGTTGTCCGTTAGTAGGATATATAAGCTCAAACTTATCAGGTGCCGGATACTCTTTTCTGTTTTCACTGAGCTTGACTCCCATCTTATCTATATCCGGAGCCTTAAATCCTTCTATATCAAGCTCTTTGAGAACCTGAAAATTATAATTGCCGTCTCTTCCGACAATATCCGAGTCTACAAAATCACGATTTCCTTCTACTATATTATTCAAATAATCTCTGTAGAAATCATTCTCGTAAAACTCTTCCGCACAATCCATAAAACCGCCCGGGCAATTGATTGTTATGTTGTTTACCATATGCCAGTTGTTATATTTGTAATCCGGATTATCCATACGCTGCTGCAGCTCCGGGAAATTATGCACCCAGAACGGATTCTGATACGGTACAGCCTTTGCAGAATTAATAAGTGCATCGGCGTGCTTATAAACATCTTCCACTCCGCCTATTACCGGCGGTGTTACAACATTCTTAAAGCCTGCCTTTGGCATTTCTATAAATACATTGGAATCCATGTAGCCATCCTGATAACCGCCCTTGATTCCGTCTCCTTTTTTCGAATCATAGAACAAATTGCTTATCATACTCTGACCGCCGAGTCCGTCATCCCAGTAAATCGACCATGTATCCGAGCTTGAAGCTGTAATTCCGTAATTGCCGTGGAACACGTTATTTTTTAAGGTTGTTCCTCTTACCGCCCATGATCTTCCCTTATATATCGCTCCGCTGTCATAAGAATCTTTTACACCATCGTATATCTCACAGTTTTCTATCCAGTGACTGTTTCCGTCCGGATAAAGCATCTGATGAGGTGCGCCCGCAAATTCACAGTTTATCACCTTAACACCTACAGAATTCGGCTGGAATCTTATCATGTATCCCATTTTATTTAGCCCGTTACAATCGGTAAAGTAACAGTTTTCAAACTTTACTTCACCGCCTCTTAAAGTTTCTCTGTTACCGCATTTTTCTATCGTTACGGCACCGTCCATGAGCTTTAAGAAGTCACAGTCTTTAAATGTTATGTAGTCACCGTCGCTTATTACCGCAGCCTGCAAAGCAAAATGCTCAAACCTACAATCCTCAAGGTTTATATGATTACTTCCGTTTTTTATCAGCAAACCATGATCTATGCCTCCGGCCATACTAAATCCGTGAAAATTAATAAACGACGCATCGTCAAATATAAGCAAATCGTCGTTCGTTTTTCCTGTCAGCCTTATATCGCTTTTTGATATATCTTTGCTCGGATAATAGTATAGTATCAAATTTTTCCTGTCTATATACCATTCACCCGGTATATCTATTTCTTCAATAAGATTTAAGATGTAATAATCTTTATTAGACTCCATGTTGGCGTATATACGTTTTAAAATGGTAACAGTTTTTTCTGTTGCGTCCAGTTCCACCGGAACACTCTCAAATCCCCAGCCCCATTTCAACGAACCGGCAAGCCATGGTTCCTCTGCATTTACCCAACGGTCTATCGGACAGTCAAGGCTTACTTCAAAGCATCCACCCGGCCATTGAGATGAATTTCTTATAGCCTGTGTCTTTGCAAATGTACCATTCGGCCACCGTGCAAGAGTCTCACGATATCCGTCTGTAATAAGCATTGCATATCCGGTTATTTCGTCGTCTTCTACATAGCTTGTTCTGTAATGCTTTAGCGAATCAAGCTTCGTAAAACCCTTCTTTTTTAAATCGACAGCCAGAACTTTGTTTCTGACTGTCGGATATAATCTCGCTAATATACTCTCATCTGTAACCTTTTTAAAATCGCTTTTTTCAAGGCGCACGGCTGAGGTTATCTCAGCCTCATGCCCCTCTAAAACTCTGTAATTTACGGGCGACTCCGCAGAACCGCTGTCCGTTCCGGTAAATGTCATACCGGAATCAATAAAGTAAGTACCGCTTGAGAACCACACTGTTATTCCGCCCTCCGGAATACCGCTCGTTGTTCTGAGCTTTTTAACAAACTCCTTCGCTCCGTCTAAGGTCTTTAAAGGATTTGCCTTCGTACCTGCCGCTCCGTCGTCACCGTTTGGTGAAACATATATGCCGAATGTTTTTATTATACGTCCCTTTTCTTTATCAATCTTCGCACCAACCAGTTCTCCGTCATCACATACGGTTATAAGTCCCGAATCATCCCACAAAACATCCTTGTCGAACGCCTCGGATATACTACGTAGCGGAACAAGCGTTCTGTCGTTTCTTACAACAGCAGCTGCCGGTATCTGTTTTACTTCACCGTTTAACGTAAACCGGCTTTCACCTATTTTTATTTCTATTGTTTTATCTTTATAGTTTATGGTTACCTTTTCCTCAGCATCGTTATACGAAACCGTTGCTCCTAACTTCTCCGAAATAAATCTTATCGGCACCATCGTGGAATCACCTAAAATAACCGGTGTAACATTATTGTTGTTTTCGTCAACTAATACTCTTTTTCTCTTTGTTATACAATAAGGACTATCTACCATGAGCATAAAATCATTTTTTTCAATTAAATATTTTATGTCCTCAAGTCTGTCCGTCTTCATCTGATTTTCTTCAAAGAACATATTCTGAAATTCCCCGTATGTCACATCATCTTTCTGACATATACGAAGATTGTCTATATTATACTCAGGAGTTGCTCCCGAAGTAATGTTTGAAGTCATAAGAAAATGAATACCATCTATATAGGAAGCTTCTCTGTCATAAAATCCTCTGTCCGTAAGCTCGTAATACTCATAATCGTCACAATCTACCATATAAAAGCTCTGCTTTTTGTTGTCAAGGTCTATGACAAAGCCCATTTTATATTTTCCGCCGTCTTCTATTTTCATCGGTATATGTGTTGAAGTTTTTCCACCCTCATCATTTTCTTCTAAGAAATTGAACATATCCAGATTAAAATTCATGCACGTCGTACCCTTTTCTACGCTTAAGGCATCCTCAGCTTCTTGTCCTATCTTCGGGAATGCATCACCTTTCTCTGCTTTTTTTACAATTTCAAGATCAAAGCTTACAAGAACCGTTCCGCTGTTAAACACTCCGTCAAGCTTTCTGTTCGATCTGAACTGATAGCCGTTTCCGGCATGTACAAGATTGAGCTTACCGTTTTTAACAGAGCCTCTGCTTCCGTAATACACTGCACTTTTGCTGAAATACCAGCCCGGTGGCCACATTCCCTCCTGCGTTTCAAAATCCTCAAAATGCTCATACGGCGCATCTTTTTCCTGTTCCGTTTCCTCTAACGGCGGTATGTAATACTCATCAACTACCCTGTCCGGGTTAGCTTCCTCTGTTTCCTCGACTTCGACTTCCTCAAATTCATCTTCCCCTTCCGCAAACCCGGCAGGGACATAAAATGCACATGAAGTCAATACGAGCAAAAACGCAAGAAATTTTTTCATAATTTATATACACTCCTTCCGATAATAAACTTTTTTATGTTACATATATATTATACCTTATACAAATTTTGATGTCAATTCCATAATTCTTCGTTTTATATGCACAATTCTACCAAACAGAATAAATATAAGTTTCAAATATTATACACAAATTTATAAATACAAAAAAAGGAGCTGCAACAAAACGATTTTTCAAATCAGGTTGTCAGCAGCGCCTTCGTTAATTTTCAACTTTACACTTTCAATTTTCAATTGTAATTACTTGTTAAACGCTCTATATAAAAAGGTAATAATCTGAGCTCTTGTACAGTAGTCATTCGGCGAGAAGGTTTCAGGTGTTGTTCCATCTGTAATACCGGTTTCAAGCGCCCATGCAACAGCCATTGCATAATCAGCGTCTGCAGGCACATCTGTAAACGGAAGTGTTCTTTCAACTTTCGGACTGCCTGCCGCTATCCACATATATTTTATAGCAGAATAACGTGCGCAATAAGCGTTTGGAGAAAAGGCGTTTGACCTTTCCATCTTAAGCTCCCACGCCCAGCGTGTTGCATCATAGAAGTAGTCGGACGGAGATGTATCTGCAAAGTAGAAACCATCAGTCTCAGGACTTCCGTGCATGCGGTAAAGGAATGTAACTACCTGACCGCGGGTGCACTTGTCGTCAGGAGAGAATGTGACGTCGGTTGTTCCCGAAGTTATGTTATTTTCAAGTGCCCATTTTACAGGCTCTGAGAAATAATCACCAAAATTTACATCAATAAACTGAGTCGGCATTGCAAGATTTCGGTTTACTACGCCGGAATCTGCCACGTAAATGTCGATATTTTCGGAACCTTCAGAAACGTTGCCGATAACTTCAGCTTCTCCATCAATGTTGAGAATACCTTTTACATAAGCACCACTACCCGGTCCGAACGCATAATTCAAAACGATACCGGCATTCCCCGACATCCGGAAGGTTCCGGCAGGGTCTTTTTCGTCGTATTTCTGAATATAAATACCTGCGCCTTCGTTTGCTTCGTTTTCGGCAATCACACCGCCGGACATTACAAATTCACTTCCGCCATTGACCCACACACCACCGCCGCTTTTTGCTTTATTGAAGGTGATTTCTCCGCCTGTCATAATCACAAGACCGCCGTTGTTCCAGATACCGCCACCATAACCGTCAGGAACTGACGGATCAGATGTCGCCATATTTTTAGAAATATTCCCGCTCCTGATAAACACAGTTCCACCGTTATTCCACATACCGCCACCGTGTTTCGAGGTGTTTTCCAAAATCATACCGCCATCCAGTTCCACAGTTCCGCCGTTGTTCCAGACAGCGCCCCCGGCAGTTCCTGCCACATTCAGGACAATGTTGCCACCCTTTAATGCGAGGCTTGCACCATCGTTATTATAAACAGCGCCGCCGCAAGATGCAGTGTTGAGTGTAATTGTACCGTTGTACATCGTAAATGTTGTGGTGGAATCATTATCGTTCCACACACCGCCGCCGTAAAGGGCTCTGTTGTCGTAAATATCTCCGCCGTAGAGATAAAAGTTTGTATTGTTATACACTCCACCGCCGTATCCACCGTTGTTTTTGGTAATAACTCCGCCATACATAATCAAGGTTCCGTTGTTGTGGATACCGGCACCGTATTCGGCATGACCTCCGCTGATTTTGGAATCGGCAGAACGGGTACAGTCGCAGATACGCAGCTTACCGCCTACGCCTACACTCATCACACGGTCTTGTCCAACCATTTGGATGTAATGTCCGTTCAGACAGATGGTAAGTGTCTTTCCGCCACCTACGTTCAATGCGGTGTCACGTTGTACGTTATCGGTCAGACAAACGTATGCCACACCATCTTTGTCATAAGTGATTTTGCTTTTACCATTCCACTCTTTAAAGGTTACTTCGGAGTGTTTTGTATGTGCACCTGCAATCACATCTCCACCGCAGAAGCAATGCTTGTGCTTCGCCGCCTCTGCCGTTTCTTCTTTTGCAATCGTTTCCGCTGGTTTGGGCGTCTCTATCGTAAAGCTCAGCAATAATACCTTACGGTTTTCCAAAACGGATACTTTGACAGATGCGTCAATCCCGGAAAATCGGATATTTTCTACCGGTAATTCCCCGGGGAATCGTGCATTCACATCGGACTTTATTCTGACTCCGACTTTGACCATATAGCTTTTTTGCTCAAGGAAGGTATCATCCTCTCCGAATTTGCCAATAAATACTTTGTGGGCAATCTCTAATCGATCATCAAAAAGCGCAAAATTAACATCCGATTTTTTTGCACCAATACCAAAACCACTCACAGATACACCAAACGAACTGATTTCATCAGCAGCATCCGCCGTAATTGTGCAAAAAGATAACAGCATCATTACTAAGAGAATAAGATCAATAATTTTTTTCATTTTTCTTTCATTCTTTCTTTATTTTTTTGTTATGTCAATAATCACAGGAAAGCTGTTGATTTCATCCTCCGATAACACCTGGTTGCTTTGTTCTATTAATATAACAACTCCTTTTTGTTTGGCATCATTATCAGTTTCCACCATAACAACATCTCCAACTTTAACGGAAAAACCATTTGTTCTACAATAATATGTTTTTCCGGTATCGAGACTTGATATTTTACAAACAACAATTTCAGAACAGGTGATTTTGTGTTTTGGTTCTGGTTTTGGAGGTTTATTTGTAGTAATATCTATTTGCGGCTGCTCATCAGGTTCATTAAACTTTGCTTTTTTTAACGCAATATTATACTCATCACGAGTTTCGTAATGTTCAGGATATATTCCGTAAGCAGAACCATTTTCGCAATTCATTCTCCAAGCATAACGATTCTTGTTGGATGGTTTATATGTGCTTGTTTGATATACTCTGCAAGATGATGCCCTTGACGGAGTGTAAGTGCTATAATCATTTGTATCGTTATCATCGTCAAAAGCACCCATAGCCCCAAGAAAACCACCTAATCTAATAACATCCTCTGTAGAATTAAGTTTACCCATACCCATTGCAATACCCGCAGCAGCATAAGGATCTATTTTATTTTTCTTTTTACTACCGCGTTTTTGTCTTCGTTTATATCCAATATAATTGAGGGTAGCAGCTGCAGCAAGGTCTATTAGGGTATTAAAAGGTTCAGGACATTTTGAACTTTTCTTTCTTCTTTTTGCCATGCTGAAAGCTCCCTTCTCAAATTATCATTCTACTCCTAACGCTTTAAACACCGCGTCTTGAGGTGTTGTATAAAACAACGGATCAATTGCCGTAAACAAATCTCCGGGAACACTGCCTAATTCTTGTACAACAGTAAACGGCAATAATACCTTCTTAGCACCGCTATCCACACATACTTGAAGTAAATTAGCTAATTCCTCTAATTTAAGGATAGTTCCACCTATGCTAAATTCGCCTAAAACGACTAAACTACCTATAGTAGGCTTACTAAGAGCAATAGAAACCAAAGCAATTAATGATGGCAGTGCAAGTTTATCTGTCATACCTATACCCTGAAGATCTTGGTAATTAATAATATAATCCTTTGTGGTTGTGCTAATCGAACCACTTATACCGTTTGCATTTGCTTTTAAAAAGTTAAAAGCGGTATTAGTTGCTTCTTTGCATTTAGAGTCAGAACCAAGTCCGGAACGCTCAAATTTGCCATTTCCGGGCATCATCTGTGATTCTAACCTGAATACACCAAGCATTCCTGATTTACCCTGTGAAACAGTATATACCTGACCGGGATTACATATTCCTTCGGGAATTAGTTTACCGCCACCTTGTTCAGGTACGGAAACATAGAACTCTTCAAATGTCTCATTATCAATATAAGAGAAGTTCACATCGTAAAATTCCATACCGCCAAGTTTCTTTAACTGCTCTTTTACTCTACGACGCATTTCTAATGCAAACTTCAATATTTCTTCAAGCTGTTCCTTGGAGAACTCTCCATCAGGATATAGAAGTTTAATAAATCCGCCTACAATTTTTCTGACAGCAATAGTATCACGCTGATTAAGATTCTTTCCTAATTTGAAGTATTTATCTAATGCATCGCCATACTGTTCTTTACGGAGTTCACGAATAAATTCCGCAAGATAGTCTGTTATAAAACCACAGTCATCGGTAAAATGGTGTGGTCTAAACTTAGGGATTTCCCAACCGGGTATATAGCAGTGCATACGATCAAGAAACGCCGTATCAGTTCCCATTTCAGGAGGAAATGGATCGAATAAACTAGAAGTCTTTAAAAGAACATCGACACTTTGATTTATATTACCCACAAATACCATAGAAGCTGATGCAGCCTTTTCTTCCTTACCACGCGCAAAAGAACCTGATGCCATATAGTCCTTCATTATCTGAATTCCGTCTTTATCTTTGAAGTTAATACCTGCAACCTCATCGAAAGCTACGCAGTCCCATAGTCCAACAAGGCCAACGGTTTTCTTACCCATATTATAGAATAAATTAGCCACAGTTGTTTGTCCACCTGATACAAGGATACTATTAGGAGATATTTCTTTGTAAATATGCGATTTACCTGTGCTGCGCGGACCAAGTTCACATAAGTTGAAATTATTTTCTACCAACGGTAACATACGTGCTATAAGTAACCACTTTTCACGCTCTGTAAGGTTACTTGGTTCCATACCGGTTGAACGAAGCATAATATCCATCCACTCTGATTGAGTGAATGCTTTTCTGCCTTGCTTCAATTCATCAATATCAACATGTGGCATTTGAATCGGGGTAAGTTTTCTTATATGAATTGGAGAAGCATTTTTTTCTTCTTCTATGTATTCATAATCGAGTTGCACGATACACCAAATACCACCACAAAGCAGTCTGTCATACTCACTTGGATACATTTCGGATATAGGAATGTTTTTTATACCCAAATTTGAAAACTCAGCTTCATATGTATCTTTTTTTATATTGAGATTTACAGTTATCTTATCAATAACGGTGTAGCAACCACGTTGGCGAAGCAAAGACAATATCTTTTGCGCTTCATCCGGGCGGACATAGTTATCCGCAAGAATACGTTTTACTGTATTAACACCATCTTCTATAATTTCAGGATCATCCGAACTACAATACTGTCCAAGCAAAAACTCCAAAACATAAACAGGAACATTAGCACCTTCTTTTATAGATTTTGTCAAATCCTTACGAACTATTTTCCCGTCAAAACACGTCCGAAGCTTTTTATTTATCAGTTCATCCATAATCTTTTAACCTCCACTTACTATTTAAAACCCAAAATCATCTGCAAAAGCAATATCCATAATGATTTCCTGTCTCAATACTTCAATATCATTTTTGTCGTCAAATGCCACAAGATAATACTTGCGGGATTTGTTGTACTGCTTGTTCTTAAATGAGAATTTCATTCTAAAAACTCTCTTTGTAGTATCTGTATCTTTCTTATCGGCAATATAAATGTTTTCGTTTGAAATCTTTTCATTATCATCCGATATGAAGTAGATACGATACGTTGTTTCCTTAACCACATCACTTACCGGCTCAGTCTGTATGAAGTCGAGTGTAGTGATAAGGTTTGTTATCTTATTTGTAAGACTTACGAGTGCAATCTGCGCATTTGTTGTTTCTTTCTTACCACGGTCAACCTTTACTTCAACGATAGGAATAAGAAGCTCCTGCGGTGAAGAACCACCATGAACATAATTTTGTCCACTACCCGCTACTTTGAATATATCGCTACCCAAAGGATATGATACATAAAGGTTGTCATTGTTTACACTATCAAGCGGCAATGACAATACTCCGTCAGAGGCGAGAGGAGCACTTGATACAGCGTAGCGCTTACCATACTTACCCGAAGATAAGTTACTGCCGCTAATTTTATCACTTTCGCTGAGCTTATCTCTCTTATATATAAAACCGTGATCTGCTGTAACAACAAAGTGATGAGTGTTTGCCTGTGATGAAATTCGGCGGATGAGTGTATGGATTTCTTCTATTGCTTCTTCACAAGCATTAAATACTTCATTTTCCGTTGCAGGATCATCACCGCGTCCGTCAACTTGGTTGTGATAGATATAAACAACATCCTGCCCGGTAAATATCTCACGCAGTTCAGCCTGTTTCATCTGCTTTATAACATCATACTGAATACATTTGCTGTTAGGACTGTACGCCTGAAGGATTTTTTCTTTTTGTTCTGTTGAAGCAGTAGGCTTACCGTCAACAATAACATTATAATCTTCGGTGTATTCAATCGTCTTATGCGGAAGAAGTGCAGCCATACCCAAGGCTGTGTAGGAAGGAAGAACACCCAATGCAACGGATATATCAACCTTACACTTTTCATCTGCCTGCATATTTTCATATAGAGTATGTGCCACTTCATATCTGAACGCATCAGAGATAATAACTGCTGTTCTTTCTTTGAAAGGCTTAACACTTCTTGAATAGAAGTCTTTTTGCAAAGGCAGTCTGGTAACGCCTTTTGCTTCGGAGAACTCTGCATTCCAATTTACCGTAATCTTATTCAGATATTCATTGGTATAAATATTTTCAACAAGCTCACGGAGATTTTCAAACTGTGTTGTATCTTCAAGGCTATCGTAGAAGAAGTAGAAGTATCTATATTTGCGATCTATCTTGTATGAGTTTTCTGTATAATCTTTAATAATATTATCAATGCCACTCTTAGGCTCATATTTGCCATACGCAATGATATTAAATGCATTCTCTATAATGAAGTACTCGCTACGGAACTTTTTACCAAAATGCTGTTTACGGCGTTCTGCGCATATTTCAGGAATGGTTTTGCCGTCAAGTCTTGCACCAATATCTTCATTTCCAAGACGCTCTACAAGCCACTTGATAATAAGCTCGTCCACGCCGGAGAAGAGATTACATTCAACAAGAGTTTCAATATCCAACTTTGCAAGGTGTTCCTTGCCGTTTATTGCATTGTAAACAATTTCAGAAATCTCGTCATATCTGCCGCCATAAAGGTAACTGTTCATCAGATTATCAGTAAAGGTCATAATATTACCGAACTTGTATGATACAAATGGTTTCCACGCTTGCGGCATATCAGCATGAATAACACGGGATGCGTAGGTTACAAACATTGTGATAATGAACTTCTCCAAAGTAGGCTTTGAATCATTGTACCCAAAGTTTGTATCTGCCTGCTGCCAGAAAGCATCCAGCAAATCATACTTTTCAAATTCAGCAAGGTATTTGTTATCTTCAAGACCATCATCCGTAAGAATACAGCGCAACACTTCTTCAAAGGATGCAGTCTTGCTCTTACAAAGAACGCTCATTAAAGCAACTTCAATTGTAGAACGGTTAAATGTTTCAATCTCTAAATCATAGAACTTCTGTGTTCTGTCTTTGTTTGCAAAGAACTTGATATAGTGCTGAATAACAGGCTTGTATTTTTCGTCAATACCCAAATCAAGAGTTAGGAGAGAGGCGCGATCAGCAAAGAACTCTTTTGAATAACGGATAGTATCCGCAAGGTGATTATCTCTGATGGCAGGCTTAGCAAAAGGAGCATAAACAAGGTAGTGAGTAGTTGTATCTACACACTCCAAGAAATGCTTGATATAGAATTGGTTATCCGGCTCTAACTGCAAAATCTTTGCATTATCAAGCTCCATTGTTTCTATATCTTCTTTGAACTCTGCATTTGCATCGTACCAAAAGACAAGTTTACGCACGTCTCCCGTAAACTCGCTGTTTAATTTATCAAGTATTTGTTTTAAATTAAGCTCTGCCATATATAAATTCTCCTACCTATTTTATATTAGTACACATAACATCCTGCCCTGTAATTTCCGCAGCTAATTCATCAACAAACTGATCTATCGCGAGTGTGAGAAATTCGTGAATTAACCAGTTTTCTTTAGAGTCTAATAAATGAGCTAATTGTTCTGGTTTATATCTGACAATTTCGCTTATGCGATGCATTGCAGCCATAATAATTAGCATGTTATTCAGATTCAACACGTCCGGGTTGGTTAATTTTGACCTTTTTAAATACCAAAGTCTTTTACTTGATCTAATATATTGAAATTCTTTTCTTAGCTCATCATTTCCATTTCTAAACTCTGCCGATAAACTATCAGAACTATTTCTTCTAGTTCCATTAACACTTTGAAGAACAAAATTATTATTGTCACTAACTCTAAATTTTGAAGAAATGCTAGATATATACACATTAGGAATGGAAAGTGGGGAAACACCGAACAAAGAACTCTCCAGCTCAAATTTCAAATATAGATTTGAATCATTTCCTTTATAGTAACATGGCGATTGTGATGTTTTAATAGGCAAAAACAATTCAGGCACCTTTGCACCTCGTTGGGGGTTATAGGTTGTTATATATGCTCTATGTATGAATGCCATATTATATAATAATTTTTTTAATGCAATAGTATTGTTCTTTCCACTAGGCCAAATAGTGTCAAAATCAGATTCGAGCATTTTACCAAACATTGTAAACACGCCTTTGTTTTGACGACCTACAGCAATATTTGCAAGATCGTTTCCGGATGCAGTAATACTTTCAAACAACCCGTGCCTTGAAAAATGCTCCACAAAATCTTCTATATAATCACATTTAAACGACAAAAAAGCCTTTACCGCATTCAACATCGAATAATAAGAAGCCAGTGGCACAGATTCTATTGGAAGAATCTGTGCAGCCTGGTAGAACGTCATTGCCTGTTTCCAATAAAACGAATAGTGATACTTTCTTTCATCGCCGTATTTAGGTTTTGAAACAGTTGCATTACGATATTTCATTGCCTTTTTGTGACTTGCAAAAAAGAAGTCTATATAAGTGAAAATATCCTCGGTTAAAACAGTTTGGCTACCAAATACCGTAGATGTATAACTTTTCCCCATTTGAAGTTTTCGATTTTTATATTGATATGGCGTTTCATCCACCACAACAGATGTTCTTCTTGGCATATTCTATCCTCAAATCTTTGCTAAAATATCAAGTTTTGTTCCGTCAGAAGCTGTCTGAACTTTTTCGTAGTTCACCTTAACACCGTCATCCAAATCAATACCGATACGTGAAAGAGCCAAGTGAGCAACCTTTGCATCGTATTCTTTGGTTTCTTTGAGCTGCTTCTGTAATTTTTCTTTACGCTTTGTTGCAGCAGAAATTTCTTTATTATCTCTACTGTTATCTATTGTGTCCTGCATACGTTCAAGCTCTTTTTCATATACACGTTGCATACGGTGCAGATATTCAACACGCATATTACCGATAGTATCTTCATTCCATCTGTGCATATAGCAAATTGCCTTAAATCCATTTTGCTTACCACTATCGAACATCCAATAAATTGGGCGTTTTCCCGATGTTGCATTCGAACAATAGCTCGCATGTTCCTTGATGAAATTGTTTAAAAAATAATTTCTTATTATTTCTCTACTAGTTTGTCCTTTGCAATCAAGCGAAGATGCGATATAATCCAAATTTTCTTCTACATGCTCTACTCCGAATGCCTTTTTTAAGAAATACTCAATTTTCCCAACAACATCATCTTCAAAATATTCTTCGTCAGTAATTGGAATACAATTATCCTCATCTGGAATAATTGTAATACATTTTTTATCATTCCATTCGCCGCCTGCATAAGCTATTCCTTCGTAATCTAAGGAATATCTTCCCAATAGGCAACCAATAATATATGATAATAAGCTTTTTATATCTTTTTCCCTGTCTGCTCTTCTCACAGAAATATACTTATCACTTACATCAAATGATATTTCATCTTCTAACCCATATATTTCCGCTAATCTTTTATTAATTTTTTCTTCGTTTGCTTTCATTGCAGCAAACCTTTCATCGCATTTTTCTTTCCATTTTTCCCAAGCTTCTGAAAGTTTTTTTGTGTTGTTTAATAACGGATGACGTTTAAATTCCCACGAAAATTCGTATTCGTCCCATTCTTCTTTTGATAGAGCTATGTTTTCTGCTGCCCATTTTTTCAAATCAACATCTCTAAAAATATCATCCTGAATCGGCAAAGACGCAATATGACTTCCCTCATAGTTTAATGTTGGCGATAAAACCGATAAAATTTTCATTGCTATGTTTGAATTAAGAAACGCCATTAACGTTGGTATTTTGTCATGGGCAAACAAACAAGCACCTGCCACATCAAAAATTGATCCACATGGGCGATATCTAAATGCAATAGAACCTGATGATATTTTAGACCAAGTAGCACACTCCAAAAAATAATATTCAGTATTTGGAACTGTTGAGCGAATATGACCTTTTTCATCAGCAAAATTTTTAATCTCAAAACCGGAATTCTGCCAATTAACAACACAATCGTGATTGCCATACCATTTTCTGTATTTGCCTCCCTTATTGTATGGAACCCATTTTGTATTTGTACTTAAAAAATCCCTCTCGTTCTTTGCGTCAAAACAACAATTGTTATAGTCAACTTCAAACCATAATCTTGTAAATTTATTATTATCAGCAGTTGTCATACCCAATCGCGTTGTTGCAACTTCTGAAAGCGGATGAAAAGTTTCAAATATCCTAAGCATTTTATTGCTAAAGCTATATGCTATTGGTTTTCCAGCTAAAGATAAAAACGCTTTTTGATTTGGATAGTAATAATTATCTTTGTTAAAGAACTCTTTTTGTTTTTGCTCTTTCTGTGAATAACAATATTCAACCAATCGTATTGCTATCATTTTTTTATTAACAATATTAGCTCTATTAATCCATGCTACAATCGGGTTGTGCCCAACTTTACCCTCAAACAATTCGGTTCCAAAATCAACAATAGAATCAAAAGAATGGTTCAAAAGCACATAATTTCTGATAGATTCAAATCTTGATAAAGTCATCCAAGAATTAGTAGTTATAAATGAAACAAACCCATACGGTTGTACTAAGTTTTCTAAAGCATGTTTATACATAACCATACTTAAATCGTGTTTAACTTCTTGATAATTATCTTTTATATATTTATCAAGTTTAGGGCTAAATCTTGAATTGCCTAAATAAGGAGGATTTGTTACAACCACATGATATTTCTGTGCCATTGTGTGGGCTTGTTTTATAAGAGGTAATACAATAGCCGTTGTTTCCATTTGATAACCCTGACCAAAAATATCATCGTAGAAACTATCTTTGATTTCTTCGATTCTTTTATACAACTGCTCAAAATTTACATTTGTAATATTAAGTATGCTACCATATTCTGTTGCATCATGTAATTCATCACAAATAGTTGTTAAATCCTTTTCAATATTTGCATCACCATTAGAAATGAATTTAATAAGGTCATTACTTATTTCATTGCTTTCTTTGATTGCAAATAAGTTAGGTGTAATACCTTCGGTTAAAATACGGCGGTTGTACTGACGAGCTTTCATCATTACCGCAAAATATGCAAATTGATATGCACGGGTATCAATATCAAGTCCGTGAATGTTATTTATTAAAATGCTCCTTGCAGCATCACGCTGAGTATAACCATAGCTTTCATAAATCTGCATTAGAACCTCAAAAGCATACACAAGAATATGACCGCTTCCCATACAAGGATCTAGCACCATAATTTCTTCAGGCGTAATATTGTTGAATATACATCCTATATTGTCAAGTTTCTTTTGAGTTTCATCATCTTGCTCAAGATCATTAAGGAAATATTCCCAATTGGATTTTAGTGTGCATTCAGGTGAACGTTCTTCCCATAGCTTTCCAAGTGAGTTTTGGACCATATATTTAATCGCCCAATCGGGAGTGTATATGGTAGTGGCAGCAGGTAACAATTCCTTTGGCAATCTGCTTTTTGAAAAATTACCATCGTAAACCATTTCATTTTGCTCAGTATTATAGTATTGATACAACCAACCTATAATTTCAACTTGACCATTTACTTTTCCGTTTTCATCAACGGTTTCAATGTCAAAGTCTTTTTCTTCAATATCGTGAACAAGATGACTTACCACGCCGTCAGTATCGGTAAAGGAGATAGTAAGAAGAAGCTCTGTGTAGTCATCTGTCTTTTCAAACAGTTCCGGTAAAATTTCGTGAAGCTTGTTACATTGTTTTATAAAAAGCATACGGAACAATTCATCAAGTTTGTTTTCGTCCTTGAGTTGAACAACTTTGTCTTGCTCAAAAGGAGTAAATTCTAAATCAGTATCAAAAGGAGTAGTTACAAAGTCAGGCTCATTCTTGGCAGGATTTTCAGAAGAAAGCACACGAATACCGGAAGGCAAATAATCATTGACTTCCATAAAGCGTATAGCAATAAGACGGTTAAACCAAGTGTAGGCAACCTCTTCAACGATATACTCAAAGGCTTCCTTATATGTCTTTGAGGTTTTTTCTTTTCTCTTGATTGCATCCACAAGTGCTTTACGCTGAGCGATTTCATTACCCGAAACCTCTGCGTAATCCTTTGTGCCAATATCAAAGAACTGTAAGTCCTTTGTAGAAATAGGAAGTGGCTCGGCAATACCACTATCCGTAATGCCAAGCATTCCTGCCTTATATGTAATATCAGATATGAGCTTTCTACGAGCCCATACTGCAAAGTTTTTGATAGCTGTTTTATTCATTTATCCTAACCTCTTTTATAGTGTTTGTATAAACTGTTCTATTTGCTCAATTAAATTATTCCAATCCGCATTAGTTACCGCTCCTGCAACTAATGTAATAGCTGCTTTATTAGTAACATCAAAAACAAATTTTCTGATTCCATTCAGCGCTTTTTGTAATCTACTCTTTTTAGGTATAGGAGATTTTACTTGTTCTGCTACGGATTCTAAGTCATCTTTAACGTCTTCAATTGCATCTTCTGAAACATCTGTCATATCACTTAACGATGTGAGAATCTTCTCAGATAACTTCAAAATATCTGAATTTAAATTCACTGTGTTTTGTGAGTTTATTTCGCCCGAACCCTGTGTGTTTATTGTGCCATAGTTATCTCCAAAATGTTGTACTATTGATGCAGATTTTGCGGTATCTTCAACAACAATCATTTCCATAGAAATTTGGTCGTTAATAAAATCAATCAAAGGTTTAAATGCTTTGTCTGCAAACTTCTGAATTTGATTGTTTATATTTCTGTCTGACCAACTATACGACATCGCTTGATGTCTTACATTGGTTTCTTCTGATGTAACTATAAATGTCATATAATCATACTGAGCCTTCAAGTGAAGGTTTTCATCATCCGGAAAATTGAACTCAGCCCAATCGCCCGTATCAATGAGAAAACATTGTTTAAAGTCGTAATCAATATCTGAAATTCTTTCGTTTAAAATAGCTGATATTGTATTATTTTCATTTATATATTTTAAGAAACGAGATAAATTAACATCAGCATTATCAATATTACTATTTAATAAATTGCTTGAAAGTCTTCTAAATTCTAAACTCAATTTCCTCAATTCTGTTAAGTTGCTCATATATCCACCCCACAATACGGACAAAATACTTTTGATGCTCCTGCACAATACAGGACTTTCATATGACGGTTACAACAGCTACACTCAAACTCCGTTTCTGCTGTATCCTTGTCTTTTAGTTCTTTGGTTGCCACTTTTTTAAGCGGTTTATAAGTCATCTTGATTAAACCTTTACTCCTATTGATAGACTTGGTCATTTTACCAAAAGCTTTGTTTAATTCTTCCATAGCGTAGTTATATGCCAGCGCTTGTGCTTTTTCTATAACCTCAGACGAAAGAAAAGCATTTTTTTCTTTTGTCAAACCACAATATGGGCAAAACAAATCTTCAAATGGCTCATCATCGCTTTGATATTCGCCGGCTTGTAATTTGAATTCGGAACCACAAAAAGGACACTCAAAGGTAACATATCCTTCGCTATCTCCTTGAATAGTAAATGATATTTCCATATTTATTTTGCCCTCCTTTACTAAAATTCGATGTTAATAATAGTATCTGCTTCAAGCGAGTTCATCAATTTATGTTCAAGCTCTGCAACATACTTTTTAACATCTTCAGCAGTTTCTATCTGCCAAGTTGTTTGAGTGTTGATTTGTTTTATGCTGATTGTTCTTTGCTTTTTAACCGGAGCAGGTGGCGGAGTAACAACAACGGTTGTGTCTTCGTTTCCTTTATTGTCATCATCACCGGGTTCAACGGGTGGTGTTGCTTCAGCAATCATTCTTGCTTCTTCAGCACTAATTTCATTTAAGCAACGAACCTTAAGAGCATCTGCTTCGATTTTAATATTCTGAAGTGTAGCTACATTGTTACAATGTTCAGCCTTGTCTTTTATTTCAATAAATAACTTATGGAACTTGTCCGAAAGCTTATCGTGACAAAGTTTGCCTTTAAGTTCGTCAAATACACGAACTCTTGCTTCTTCAATAGCAGCTTCAACATCACCGCTAATGCTACCGATAGCTCCAATTGGATTCCATTCTTTGTTGCTATTGGCTAAATAAATTTCCATACCACCTGTATCACCACTAATAACAATACAAGTAGAACCTAATGTAATATATTTATTTTCAATATCTTGCATATCTGCGGTAGTGTCGCAAATATGTTCATATGTTACTACATTATCGAGGCTGCCTCGTTTTGACATAATTGTCATTTAGATTACCTCCTTAATTTCACAATTTGAATATTTAGTTTTTAATTCTTGTGCTTGTTCACTTGTTAAACCACCAATTATTGCAATATAAGTTTTGACTATAACGATTGGTGTTTCTTTAGGTTGAAGTGCGGCTTCAAGGGCCATCCAAGTGTTTTTACCCACTATACC